>NZ_CP089925.1:2033710-2642421 GCF_021284745.1 Lysobacter sp. KIS68-7
ACATTTCCGCATCCGCGCATTCATCGGTGCGCGCGATCACATTCGGAAGATGCCGAAGCGACCGGGCTCGATCGGTGCATTGAGCGAAGCAGCAAGGCCCAGGCCCAGCACGCGGCGCGTATCGGCCGGATCGATGATGCCGTCGTCCCACAAACGCGCGGTCGCGTAATACGGATTGCCCTGCGACTCGTACTGGTCGCGGATCGGCGCCTTGAAGGCTTCTTCCTCTTCGGGCGACCACGCCTTGCCCGCCGCTTCGATGCCGTCGCGCTTCACGGTGGAGAGCACGCTCGCGGCCTGCTCGCCGCCCATCACGCTGATGCGCGCGTTCGGCCACATCCACAGGAAGCGGCCACCGTAGGCGCGCCCGCACATCGCGTAGTTGCCGGCGCCGAAGCTGCCGCCGATGACGACGGTGAACTTCGGCACGTGCGAGCACGCCACCGCCGTCACCATCTTGGCGCCGTCCTTCGCGATGCCCGCGTTCTCGTACTTGCGGCCCACCATGAAGCCGGTGATGTTCTGCAGGAACACCAGCGGGATGTTGCGCTGGTTGCACAGCTCGATGAAGTGCGCGCCCTTGAGCGCGCTCTCGGAGAACAGGATGCCGTTGTTGGCGATGATGCCGACCGGGTAGCCGTGGATGTGCGCGAAGCCGCACACCAGCGTCTTGCCGTAACGCGCCTTGAACTCCTGGAACTCGCTGCCGTCGACCACGCGCGCGATCACCTCGCGGATGTCGAAGGGGCGGCGCGTGTCCTTCGGCACGATGCCGTAGAGCTCCTGTGCGGCGAACAGCGGCTCGCGCACGGGATGGGTGACCACGGGCAGCGTCTTGCGACGGTTGAGGTGCGAGACGAGGCTGCGTGCGATCTCGAGCGCGTCGCGGTCGTCTTCGGCGAAATGGTCGGCCACGCCGGACACGCTGGTGTGCACGTCGGCGCCGCCGAGCGATTCCGCATCGACGACTTCGCCGGTGGCCGCCTTCACCAGCGGCGGGCCGCCGAGGAAGATCGTGCCCTGCTCGCGCACGATGATCGATTCGTCGCACATCGCCGGCACGTAGGCACCGCCGGCGGTGCACGAGCCCATGACGACGGCGATCTGCGGGATGTTCTCCGCGCTCAGCCGCGCCTGGTTGTAGAAGATGCGGCCGAAGTGTTCCTTGTCCGGGAACACCTCATCCTGCAGCGGCAGGAACGCGCCGCCGGAATCGACGAGGTAGACGCAGGGCAGGCGGTTCTCGCGCGCCACTTCCTGCGCGCGCAGGTGCTTCTTCACCGTCATCGGGAAGTAGGTGCCGCCCTTCACCGTGGCGTCGTTCGCCACGATCACTACTTCCTGCCCGTGCACGCGGCCGATGCCGGCGACGATGCCCGCCGCGGGTGCGGCGTCGTCGTACATGCCTTCGGCGGCGAGCGGCGCGATTTCCAGAAAGGGGGAGCCCGGGTCGAGCAGGGCGGTGATGCGATCGCGCACGAGCAGCTTGCCGCGCTCGGTGTGCTTGGCGCGCGCCTTCTGGCCGCCGCCTTCCGCTGCGCGCGCCAGGCGCGCGTCGAGCTCATCCACGAGCGCCTGGTGCCAGGCCACGTTGTCCTGGAAGTCCTGCGAGCGGGGATCGAGTTGCGAGGTCAGCGTGGGCATGGTCGGTCAGGCGTGAGGCGAATGCCGGCAAGGATAGCGGGCGCACGGGCCCATTAAGAAAAAAACCCGCCGGGGCGGGTGGGTCGATCCAAAAAAGAAGACCCGCCGAAGCGGGTCTTCAGATGCAGCTTGAAGCGAAGAATTACTTCTTGGCTTCGTCGGCCTTGGCCGGAGCAGCGGCTTCGGCAGCAGCGTCGACGGCCGGGGCAGCGGCGGCGGTGGCGGCAGCGGCGACGGTGTCGGTGGCTTCCGTCACGGCAGCGGCGGTTTCGCCGGCAGCTTCGCCGGTGGCGGCGGCAGCGGCTTCGGCGCCTTCAGCGGCGGCGGTACCGGCAGCGTCGGCAGCCTGGCCAGCCTGGTCGGCGGCGGCGGCGGTGGCGTCGGCAGCCTGGGCGGCTTCCGTCTGGGCCGTGGCGGTTTCGTTCTTGCAGGCCGCGAGAGCGAGGACGCCGGCGGCGAGGAGGACGTAGAGCTTGGTGTTCATGAATCTCTCCGAGGAGTTGTCTGAAGGATGCTAGCGGGTCAGGCAACGCCAGTGCGCGCGGCAGTCCGGCTGCAGGTGCGGCCGGCTTCATTCGTTCACTGACTACTACAGCTGTTCCGGGAAACGGGTTATCCGCTTCCAAGAAAAAGCCGCCGGCGAACCGGCGGCCTGTTCATTGTAACCACAATTCAGCGCCGTGAAGGCGCCGAATCGAAATTACTTCTTGCCGTCGGCCGGCTTGGCGTCCTTGGTCGCGTCGGCAGCGGAGGTCGCAGCCTGTTCGGCCGAGTCCTTCGCCTGTTCGGCGGCGTCGGCCGCATTCTCGGCGGCGTCGGCAGCATTGCCGGCAGCGGCACCGGTCGGGGCAGCAGCGGTGGCGTCAGCCGAGGTGGCAGCGGCGTCGGCAGCGGCGGCGGCCGAATCGGCAGCCTGCTGGGCGGCGTCGGCAGCCGGGGCATTGCCCGTGGCGGCGGCATTGTCGGCAGCCTGCTGCGCGTCGCCGGCAGCGGCGTTCGCGTCGGCAGCCGCGTCGGCGGCCTGCTGCTTGTTGGTGCACGCAACCAGGGCGAGACCCAGCGCCAGGGCGAGCAGAGCCTTGTTGATGGACATAGTGATCATTCCTCGTCGTTGGATTTGGCAACGCGCAGTTGCGCGCCAATACCAATCTCAACCGCCGGTTGTCGCGTGTCAAGGGGGGTGGCCGGAATATTTGGCCACCCACGTTTACGCTTCACGCAACCTCGACAATACGCTTACGAGTTGTTGACGAAACCCGTCACGCGATCTCGACAGCGATGGCCGTGGCCTCGCCACCGCCGATGCACAGGGCGGCCACGCCGCGCTTGCCGCCACGTGCCTTCAGCGCATGCAACAGGGTCACGATCAGGCGCGCACCGCTGGCGCCGATCGGATGGCCGAGCGCGCACGCACCGCCGTTGACGTTGAGCTTGTCGTGCGGAATCCCGAGTTCGCGCATCGGCGCCATCGCGACGCAGGCGAAGGCTTCGTTGATTTCGAACAGGTCGACGTCCTTCGCATCCCAACCGGCCTTCTTCAGCACGTTGGCGATCGCGGTGACGGGCGCGGTGGTGAACCACTCCGGCGCCTGCGAATGCGTGGCGTGCGCGACGATCTTCGCCAGCGGCGCCAGGCCGCGCTTCTTCGCTTCGTCGGCGGACATCAGCACCGTCGCGGCCGCGCCGTCGTTGATGCTCGAGGAGGAGGCGGCGGTGATCGTGCCGTCCTTCTTGAACGCCGGCTTGAGCGTCGGGATCTTGGCGATGTCGCAGCGGCCCGGCTGTTCGTCGGTGTCGAACACCACGTCGCCCTTGCGACCGGCGACGGTCACCGGAACGATCTCCGACTTGAACGCGCCCGACTGCAGCGCGGCCTGCGCGCGACGCACGCTTTCCGCCGCGTAGGCGTCCTGTTCTTCGCGGGTGAAGTCGTACTTGGCGACGCACGCTTCGCCGAACACGCCCATCGCCTGCTTGTCCCAGGGGCTGGTGAGACCGTCCCACGCCATGTGGTCGAGCATCTCGACGCTGCCGTACTTGGTGCCCGTGCGCGAACCGTTGAGCAGGTGCGGCGCGTTGGTCATCGACTCCATGCCGCCGGCGACGACGACGGTGGCCGAGCCGGCCTTGATGAGGTCGTGGCCGAGCATCACGGCCTTCATGCCGGAGCCGCAGACCTTGTTGATCGTGGTGGCGCCCGCGGCGGTCGGGATCTTCGCGGCGATGGCGGCCTGGCGGGCCGGCGCCTGGCCGAGGCCGGCGGGGAGGACGCAGCCCATGATCACTTCATCGACCTGGTCGGGTGCGAGGCCTGCGTGGTCGAGGGCGCCCGCGATGGCGGTGGCGCCGAGCGTCGGGGTGGGGACGCCGGTGAACTGGCCCAGCAGGGAGCCGATGGCGGTGCGCTTGGCACCGACGATGACGATGTCGGACATGGGGTTACGTGCCTCAAGGGGTCAGGCCGGCTAAGTGGTGCCGGGTCGATCCCGATTCTAGGGCCCGATGTTGCAGTGCCGCAAATGTGTGGCAGCCGTGCCACAAGACGGGCGTTCCGCCGCGAGCCTCCACCAGACGGGCGTTCCGCCGCGAGCTGCCGTGTGCTCCTCGCCGCTCACATACAGCAAGCTCCCGTCGAGGAGCACACGGCATCTCACGTCGGCCCGCTCGCTATTTGATCGTTGCGCGGAGCGTCTGGGAGCCGCGTGCCACCGCGATGCGAACGCGTGCGCCAACTTCCGGCTGCGGAGGGTCGGCACTTTGCCCCCTCGCTCGCTGCATCGGCATGTGCGTCCCGCTTCGGAGGGCAAGGTGCCTAGATATCAATTCAGGGGAACGCCCCTTCGGTCCGAAGGGGCGCGTGCCCACAAATGTCGCTAGGCACGTTGCCTGCCGAAGGTGACGCACGCGACGGCGCAGCGCCGAGGTGGGCAGCGGGCCGTCCATCAGAATTTACGGTGTAGGCGCGCAAGCGATGGCTTGCGACGCGCCCACAACCCCAGACGCTCCGCGAGGCCATCAAATCGCGAGCGGA
Source organism: Lysobacter sp. KIS68-7 (assembly GCF_021284745.1). Lineage (NCBI taxonomy): Bacteria > Pseudomonadati > Pseudomonadota > Gammaproteobacteria > Lysobacterales > Lysobacteraceae > Lysobacter > Lysobacter sp. KIS68-7. The sequence continues at coordinate 2,038,386 of NZ_CP089925.1, forward strand.
GCGACGTGAGGTGTCGTGTGTGTCTTGGCCGCGACTTGTCGTATGGAGTGGACAAGACACACACGACACCTCATGGCGATCCGCCGATCTCGTGGAGCTCAGCTCCGCCCGTCGTACAACTCCCGCCCGATCAGCATGCGGCGAATCTCGTTGGTGCCGGCGCCAATCGCGTAAAGCTTCGCGTCGCGCAGGATCCGCCCCGTCGGATACTCGTTGATGTACCCGTTGCCGCCGAGCGCCTGGATCGCCTCCAGCGCGACTTGCACCGCAGCTTCGGAAGCGTGGAGCAAACACGACGCCGCATCGATGCGCGACTTGTGCCCCGCATCGAAATCCCGCGCCACCTGGTAGGCGAACGCACGCGACGACTGCAACGCCGTGTACATGTCGGCCACCTTCGCCTGCATGATCCCGAACGTCCCGATCGGCTGGTCGAACTGCTTGCGATCGCGCACGTAGGGCAGCGCGATGTCCATCGCCGCCTGCATCAGCCCGACCGGACCACCGGTGAGCACCAGGCGCTCCGTGTTCAGGCCCGACATCAGCACCTTGACGCCCTTGTTCACCTCGCCAAGCACGTTCTCCTGCGGGATCTCGCAGTTCTCGAACACCAGCTCGCAGGTGTTGGAGCCGCGCATGCCGAACTTGTCGAGCTTCTGCGCAGTGCTGAACCCCTTCATGCCCTTTTCGACGAGGAAGGCCGTCATGCACGCGCTGCCGGCGTCCTTGCCCGCGGTGCGCATGTAGACGATCAGCACGTCGGCCTCGGGGCCGTTGGTGATCCACATCTTGTTGCCGTTCGCGACCCACTTGTCGCCGCGCAGTTCCGCCTTGCAGCTCATCGAGCCGACCACGTCGGAGCCCGCGCCGGGTTCGCTCATCGCGAGCGCGCCCTTCCATTCGCCCGAGCAGAGCTTCGGGAGGTACTTGTTGCGCTGCGCTTCGTTGCCGTTGGCGTAGAGGTTGCTCACGCACAGGTTGGAATGCGCGCCATAGGACAGGCCGACCGAACCGGAGGCGCGCGAGATCTCTTCCATCGCCACGAGGTGCGCGAGGTAGCCCATGTCGCTGCCGCCGTATTCGCCGGGCACCGTCATGCCGAGCAGGCCGAGCTCGCCGAGCTTGGGCCACAGGTCTTGCGGGAAGACGTTGTCTTCGTCGATCTTCGCCGCGCGCGGCGCGATTTCCGCGTCTGCGAAACGGCGGACCGCCTCGCGCAGTGCATCGATGTCTTCACCCAGCGGAAAAGCGCGCATCACGACTCCAATTCATTTCAAAGGTTGCAGATAGCAGGACGGGGCCGAAGCCCCGTCCATTTTCGCCCAGTTTCAGTGACCGCGGATGCGGCCCTGGAAGCGCGGCTGCGCGCGACCCAGCGGCAGCTTGAGCTTGCCGATCGCGGTGATGCGCTCTTCGGCGAGGCGGTCGGCCGCGCGGTAGGTCGGGATCGCGTCGCGCTCGCTGATTTCATAGATGCGCGCGAGGTTGTGGTAGATCGTGCGCATCATGCGCATCGCGCGTTCGCGGTTGTAGCCGTCGATTTCGAGCGAGACGTTCATGACGCCGCCGGCGTTCACGGCGTAGTCCGGCGCGTACAGGATGCCGCGCTTTTCCACTTCGTCGCCGATCTGCGTGGTGGCGAGCTGGTTGTTCGCCGCACCGCAGATGACCTTGGCCTTCAGGCGGGGCAGGGTCTGCTCGTTGACCGTGGCGCCCAGGGCGCACGGCGAGTAGACGTCGACCGGCACGTCGTAGATCTCGTCCAGGCCGACGGCTTCGGCGCCGTATTCGGTCACGGCCTTGTCGACCAGCGCCTTGTTGATGTCGGTGACGAAGATCTTGGCGCCGCGCTCGCGCAGCAGCTTCACGAACTCCATGCCCACGTGGCCCAGGCCCTGGACGGCGTAGGAGTACTTGCCGACTTCTTCGTCGCCGTACTTCTTGTTGAGCGTGGCCATCAGGCCCTGCAGCGTGCCGTAGGCGGTGAACGGCGAGGGGTCGCCCGAGCCGCCATGCACCTGGTGCACGCCGGTCACGTACTCGGTCTCGCGGTACACGTATTCCATGTCGTTGACGTCGATGCCGACGTCTTCGGCGGTGATGTAGCGGCCGCCGAGCGATTCCACGAACTGGCCGAAGGCGCGGAACAGCGCTTCGGACTTGTCCTTCGCCGGGTCGCCGATGATCACGGCCTTGCCGCCGCCGATGTTCAGGCCCGCGACCGCGTTCTTGTAGGTCATGCCGCGCGACAGGCGCAGCACGTCGTTGAGCGCGTCGGCCTCGGTCTTGTACGGCCACATGCGCGTGCCGCCCAGCGCGGGGCCGAGCACGGTGTTGTGGATGGCGATGATGGCCTTCAGGCCCGCATCCTTGTTGTGGCAGAACACGACCTGCTCGTGGCCGTAGGTATCGAGGGTTTCGAAAATCATCGGGGGCTCCGGTCGGCGGCCGGTTGCGCATGGCTGCGCATGGCAAGCGGGGCCAACAAATCGAGGTAAGTCGTTGAGTATCCTGGGGACTGCGGGCGTGTGACGAGACGTTCAGGCCAACGCAGGCGGCGCAGTCTACTCCGATCCCCGGAAAGAGTCGTGTGTACGCGGGCGTAGGGCGGGGCCGTGCCGCGCGCGCCTACAATCGACGCCCTCGATCGCCCCCACGACCTGTCCGACCGATGCCGACCCCTTCGCTGGAAACCTGGCAGTCCGCCGAGCGCCACCTCGGCGAAGGCCGCCGGGACGACGCCCGCACCGCCTACCTCACGCTCGCCGATGAACCGGCCTTCGCCGCCCTCGCGCAGTTGCGCCTGTCCCTGATCGCCTCGCACGAAGGGCGCGGCCGCGATGCGGTGGCGCATGCCCTCGCCGCATCCAAGGCGCATATCGAAGACCCGGACATCACCGAGATGGTCTGCAAGCGGCTGCTGACGCTGGGCGAAGCCCAAGCGGCCGTGCAGCTGACGCGCTCGCCGGCGGTGATGCTGAGCAAGCGCCCGGGCCCGCTCGCGCAGCTCGGCCGCACGCTGATCGATTACACGCAGCCCGAGGCCGCGCTGCGCGTGCTGCGCACCGCGCGCTCGAAGGGCTGGGATTCGGCGCGCATCCGTTGCTTCACCGGTATCGCCGAGATGCAACTGGGCAACGACGACGCGGCCGAAGGCGAGCTGGAAGGCGCGCTCGAAGGCGGCTCGGATTTCCCCCGCGCCGCGCGCGCGCTGTCGACGCTGCGCAAGCAGACGCCCGAGCGCAACCACGTCGACGCCCTGCGCGCCTCGCTCGCGCGCCTGGGCGATACGCATGCCGACGCACCGCAGCTCTACTACGCGCTGTTCAAGGAACTCGACGACCTCGACGACATCGACGGCGCCTGGCAGGCGCTGGACACCGGGATGCAACTGCGTCGCGCGCAGGTGCCGTACGACGGCGCGGCGGAGCAGGCCTTGTTCGACCACCTGCAACGCTTGAAGGTGGCGCCGGGTACGCACACCGAATCCGAAGGTCCCATGCCGGTCTTCATCGTTGGCCTGCCGCGCTCGGGCACGGCGCTGCTGCAGCGATTCCTCGCGCGCCACGACCAGATCGCCGATGCCGGCGAGCTGCGCGACTTCACCTACCAGCTGCGCTGGATGTGCGACGCACCCGGTGGCCCGAACCTCGACCTTGCGCTGGCGCAACGCGCCGATGGCATCACCGACTGGGCGCAGCTCGGCGAGCGTTATCTCGACCACACCCGCTGGCGTGCCGCGCGCCTCGACGCCCCGGCGCCCGCCGTCTACCTCGACACCTGGTCGCCCAACTTCCTCGAGCTCGGCCACATCGTGCGCGCGCTGCCCAACGCGCGCATCGTGCACATGATCCGCGACCCGATGGAAACGTGTTTCGCGAACCTCAAGGAACTGTTCGCTTCCGCCTCACCGCATACGTACGACCAGGCGGACATGGCCGACCACTACAAGCGCTATCGCCAGCTGATGGCGCACTGGACCGCGATGTTCCCCGGCCGCATCCACCAGGTGCGCCACGCCGACCTGGTCAACGAACCGGAAGGCACGACGCGCGAGATGCTCGAACACCTCGGCCTGCCGTGGCAGCCGGGCATCGTCGACGCCACCATCGTGCGCACGCAGGGTCGTTGGCGGCGCTACGAGGAACACCTCGCACCGCTGCGCCAGCGCCTGGGCTCTTACGCGTACTCGGCGCGCAGTTGATGCAACCCCAGTCGCTGGCGGCCTGGCAGACCGCGGAACGATTGCTGCAGGCCGGACGCGTGGAGGAAGCACGCGGCGGCTACGAGCGCCTGACGAACGATCCGATGTTCGCGCCCATGGCGCACCTGCGCCTGTCGCTGATCGAGACCAAGGCGCGTCGCCACCAGTCGGCGACGGCGCATGCGATGGCCGCGTTCGCCGCGCGGCAACCGGATCCGGACCTGCTGGAGATGATCGCCAAGCGCCTGGACGTGCTGGGCGAAACGCAGGCGATGCGCGCGTGTGCGCTGGATCCGGTGGTGCTGGCGGAAGGGCGGCCTGAAGTTGTCGCCGAATTCGGCCGCCTGTTGAGCAACGCGACGCTGCACCAAGACGCGCTGCGCCTGCTGGAGCACGCGAAGGCGCGCGGCTTCGCCGACCCTTTCCTCGACTATCTGATCGGCCTGTGTCGCTTGTATGGCGCCGATGTCGCGGGTGCGGAAGCGGCGTTCGAGGCGTGCCTGGCGAAGATGCCGAACCATGCGGCTGCGTTGCGCGGACTCACGCGGCTGCGGCGCCGCCCGCAGGCGGGCGATGGCCGGGTGGAACGTCTGCGGGATGCGTTGACGCACGCGCGCGACGAAAGCGACGCCGCACAACTGCAATTCGCGCTGTTTTCCGAACTCGACCAGCGCGATGCCGTCGACGACGCCTGGCAGGCGCTCGACACCGGCATGCGCACGCGGCGCAAACAACTCGCGTTCGATCCGGCGGACGATGCCACGCTGTTCGATGCGCTGCGCACGCTCGATGTGGCGCCCGCTCCACACGACGACCCGGACGCCCCGCGCCCGATCTTCATCGTCGGCCTCCCGCGCACCGGCACCACGCTGCTCGAACGGATTCTCGGCAACCACCCCGACGTGGCCGATGCCGGTGAACTTGAAGACGTCGTGCGCCAGTTGCGCTGGAGCTGCGAACTGCCGGGCCCCGCGGTGCTCGACCTGCCGCTGGCCCGCGCGCTGCGCAACGCCGACCTCTCACGGTTCGGCCGCCGCTACCTCGAGCACACTGCGTGGCGTGCGCAAGGCAAGCGCGCTTACACCGACAAGACCCCGCACAACTTCCTTGCGCTCGACCTGATCGCGCGCGCATTGCCGCAGGCGCGTTTCCTGCACATGGTGCGCGGCCCGATGGACACCTGCTTCTCGAACCTCAAGGAATGGTTCGCCGGCAGCTATCCGCACAGCTACGACCAGGCGGAGATGGCGGACCACTACAAGCGCTACGTCGATTTGATGGCGTTGTGGCGCACGCGCTGGCCGGATCGCATCCTCGACGTGCATTACAGCGCGCTGGTCACGGAGCCAGAACGCGTCGCAGCCGAAGTGCTGGCGTTCTGCGGATTGCCGGACGTGGCGAACATCACCGACACCGGCGCACGCACGGGCACGGTGTCGACGGCCAGCGCGATGCAGGTGCGCGAACCGATCCACCAGCGCTTCCTCGAACAGTGGAAGCGCTACGAATCGCACCTCGCCCCGCTGCGCGAACGTCTGGGCGACTACACCGGCACCTGACGCGCGAGCGCCGCCCGCAGCGCGGCCATGCGCGCGCGGATTTCCTCCACGTCGATCACGCTGTAACCGAACGCGATGACCGGTTCGCGCAACGGCCCCATCGCATACTCGGCCGCCGATTGCGCGCCAGGGGTGTGCTCGCGCACCAGGGCGAGGATGCGCGGCATCTGTTCGGGATCGCGGATGCGCACGGCGGTGTGCAGGCCCGCTTCGGAGGGAATCGGCGTCATCCAGGCGTCCATCGCCGCGAGCCCCTCGAGCAGCGCGATACGCCGCTCGGCATAGATCGAGCGCATCTTCCGCACGTGCCGCGCCAGGTGGCCGTCGCGGATGAACGCGGCGAGCACCGCCTGCGTCACCGCATCGGCGTAGGGATCGGCGCCGTACTTGATCGCCGCCAAGGGCGCGCGCGCCCACGCAGGCGCGACGACGAAGCCCTTGCGCAGGGCAGGGAACAGGCTTTTGGTGAACGTGCCGACGTAACAGACCAAGCCATCGCGATCGAGCGTCTGCAGCGCGTCCAGCGGGCGGCCGCCGAAGCGGAACTCGCCGTCGTAGTCGTCTTCGATCACCACCGCGTTGCGCGCACGTGCGTAATCGAGCAAGGCCATGCGACGACGCAAGGACAGCGCCGCACCCGTGGGCGACTGATGCGACGGCGTCACGCTGATGACGCGCACGTCGTCGGGCATGCATTCGACGCACAGGCCTTCGTCGTCGACGGGCGTCGGCACCAGCACGGCGCCCGCCGCGGCGAACGCAGCGCGCACGGGCGGATACCCGGGTTCCTCGACGGCCACGCGCGTTTCGCCCGGCGTGACCAGCAAGCGCGCGAGCAGATCGAAGGCCTGCTGCGCACCGGAAGTCACGACGACATCCTCGCCCGTGCAGGCCACCGCGCGCGCAAACGCCACGTGCTGCGCGATCGCCGAGCGCAATTCGGGCAAGCCTTGTGACGGCGGATACGTGAACGGACGTTTCGAAAACGCCTGCAGCGCCTGCGCCGTCAACTTGCGCCACAACGCATGCGGGAAGTGGCGATGGTCCGGCACGCCCAATCGAAAGCTGCGCTCGGGCAAGGCGCGCGGTGCGGGCGGCAACCAGGGCGTGCGCCAGAACGGCGCGAGGCGCGGATCTTCCATCGTCGGCGGCGCGGCCGCGACGCGCTGTCGCGTGTGCAAGTCGGCGACCACCGGCTTCGCACCCTGGCGCGGCACCACGTAGCCCTCGGCGACCAGCAGGTCGTAGGCCCCGGTCACCGTGTTGCGCGCAATGCCCAGCTCGGCGGCCAGCTTGCGCGACGCGGGCAACGTGGCGCCCGCAGCCAGTCGCCCGTCCAGGATCGCGGCCCGCAACTGCTGGTGCAGCGTGCCCATCAGATGGCCCGCGGCCCCGCTCAGGTCGGGCGCGAAGGGCAGGACTGGCTCCATGGAATCTCCGCGAACTGGTCCAAACACGGGGCCAGATTACGCCGACCATGGCCTCGTGCCCACCACAGGAAGGACCCCCATGCTGGACATCTATTACGCGGCATCGCCCAACGGCATGAAGCTGCCGCTGTTCCTGGAGGAAGTCGCGGAACAGGGCGCGCCGCTGGCGCATCGCCTGATCCCGGTGAAGCTCTCGGCCGGCGAACAGTTCCGCCCCGAGTTCCTCGCCATCTCGCCGAACAACAAGATCCCCGCGATCGTCGACCACGCGCCCGTCGATGGCGGCGCGCCCCTGTCGATCTTCGAATCGGCCGCGATCCTGCAATACCTCGCGGAGAAGAGCGGCAAGTTGTTGGCGCCCGATCCGCGCACGCGCATCGAAACCCTGCAGTGGCTGACCTGGCAAGTCGCTGGCCTGGGCCCGATGGCCGGGCAATCGGGCTGGTTCCGCGTGCATTCGCAACAACGCGACGACTACGCCATCGACCGCTATGTGCGCGAAACGCATCGCCTCTACGGCGTGCTGGATCGCCACCTCGCGGGTCGCGAATTCATCGCCGGCGACGCGTATTCGATCGCCGACATCGCCTGCTGGCCGTGGATCTACTCACACGCGGGCCATGGCCAGTCGCTCGAGGACTTCCCGGACATCGCGCGCTGGTTCGAGGCCATTCGCCAACGCCCTGCGACGCAACGCGCCTTCGCACATTACGTCGACCCTTACGCCCGCGTGCGCCACCCGGCGATCGAGGAGCAAGTCGCATGACCCCGTACATCTGCCCGACCTGCGCAACGCAATACGCCGCGAGCGAACACCCGCCCGAACACTGCCCGGTGTGCGAAGACGACCGCCAGTACGTCGCGTGGGAAGGCCAGCAATGGACCACGCATGAAGCACTTCAACAGCGCTACAAACTGCGCATCGACCAGGACGCCGACTTGCTCGCCATCGCCGTCGATCCCATGTTCGCCATCCCGCAACGCGTGCTGCACCTGCGCACCGACGCCGGCAACCTGCTGTGGGAAAGCCTGGGCTTCGTGAACGACGACGCCGTGCGTGCTTTGCGCGACGCAGGCGGTGTCGACCGCATCATCGTCTCGCACCCGCATTTCTATTCTTCGATGGTCGAGTGGAGCGAAGCGCTCGGCGGCGTGGAAATCCTCCTGCACGAAGCCGACCGCGAATGGGTTCGCCGCCCGAGCGACAACATCCGCTTCTGGCGCGGCGACACACTCCAACTTTCCGATGAGATCACCCTGATCAACGTCGCCGGCCACTTCCCCGGCAGCACCGCGTTGCACTGGAAAACGGGCCCGCACGGCAAGGGCGCGCTGTTCCCGGGCGACGCACCGCACGTCGGACAGGACCGCAAGCAAGTCACCTTCATGCACAGCGTCCCGAACTTCATGCCGATGAAGCCCTCCGCCGTGCGCCGCATGCGCGCCTTGCTTGCCCCATACGACTACGACGACGTCTACGGCTTCTCCTGGGGTCGCAACATCCTCGGCGGCGGCAAGCGCGCCGTCGAAGCTTCGTTCGACAACTTCCTCGCGCAGGTGGCCGCATGAACGCTTTCCTCCACGACGCCCTCCGCGGCCAACTCCCCACGCATCTCGTCGCCAGCGACGACCTGCCCTGGGTGCCGGAAGGCGAGGGCAAATGGGCGAAGCCGCTGCGCTTCCTGGGCGACCGCGGCTTCGTCGAATTGCTGCGCATGTCCCCCGGCACCGTGATGCCGCTCCACCGCCACACCGGCGAGGTACACGTGCACCAGTTGAGCGGCCATCGCCAACTCAACACGGGCGAGATCGTCGGTCCGGGCGATTACGTGTTCGAACCGGCGGGCAACGTGGATTGGTGGAAGGTGGTGGGCGAGGAAGACATGCTTGCGTTCGCGGTCGTCATCGGCGAGGTCGAATTCATCGGTCCCGGTGGCGAGGTGCGCGCTGTCGCAAACGTCCAAACGCAACGCGCCGGCTACGAAAAGTTTTGCGCCGAGCACAACCTCCTTGTCCGCCAACTGCGCGCCTGAAGGCAAAAGCCTCGGCTGCGGAAGGCACGGCCTGTCACCCACTCGATGAGCGCGCCTGTCGGAGCGCCTACAAGCCGCATCCATGCAACCGGAGCTCCGCCCGCCTCGCCATCCATGGCGGGGCTGCAGTCGCGCTCATCGAGTGTGTGCCAGGCCTCCACCGCAAATCCTTGTCTGCGGCTTCGGTGAAAGGCTTCCAACGCAGCGCACTCGCAAATCGTGGTGGAGGACCGACACGCACTCGGTTGTCGCGACTGCAGGGCGGCCATGGATGGCCACCCGGGCGGAGCTCCGGTTGCATGGATGCGGCTTGTAGGCGCTCCGACAGGCGCGACAACCGAGGGCGGGTCGGTCCGTCCTGACCGGAGCCGAGGCTTTGCTCCGGGAGGGGAAGGGGCCTTAACCACCGCAGCGCTACAATGCGGGATTCGCCGGACCCGTATTGAGCGCCGCCAAATGAGCACCCCCGCCGCCACCGTTCCCGCCTCGACCCCCCAGACCGAGACGAGCCCGCTGCGCTTCGTCACCGCCGCCAGCCTGTTCGACGGCCACGACGCCGCCATCAACATCATGCGGCGCCTGATCCAGGGACAGGGCGCGGAAGTCATCCACCTCGGGCACAACCGCTCCGTGGAAGACGTCGTGCGCGCCGCGCTGCAGGAAGACGCCGACGCCATCGCCCTGTCGTCCTACCAGGGCGGCCATGTCGAATACTTCAAGTACATGGTGGACATGCTGCGCGAGCGCGGCGCCTCGCACATCCGCGTGTTCGGCGGTGGCGGCGGCACGATCACGCCGGAAGAAATCCGCGAGCTGCAGTCCTACGGCGTGGAGCGCATCTACCACCCGAACGACGGCATGCACATGGGCCTGGTCGCGATGATCGAAGATGTCGTGCGCCGCGCCGAAGCCGCGCGCATGCCCGTCGAGAAGCCGCACCTGGTGGACCTCTCCGACGAGATCGCCATCGGCCGCATGCTCAGCGCCATCGAAGAAAGCGCGCTCGAGGAATCCGAACTCCAGCACCTGCGCAAGCAGTGGCAGCTCGCCGGCGGCAAGACGCCGGTGGTGGGCATCACCGGCACGGGTGGCGCGGGCAAGTCGTCGGTCACCGATGAACTGCTGAATCGCTTCCTCGCCTCGTTCCCCGACATGCGCATCGCGGTGATCTCGGTCGACCCGACCCGTCGCCGCACCGGCGGCGCGCTGCTCGGCGACCGCATCCGCATGAATTCGCTGCGTTCCAAGCGCGTGTTCATGCGCTCGATGGCCACGCGCCGCCAGCACATGGCCACCAACATCGTGCTCAAGGACTGCATCGCCTTCCTCAAGTCGCTTGGCTACGACATGGTGATCGTGGAAACCGCGGGCATCGGCCAGAGCGATTCGGAGATCGTCGACCTCGTCGACTTCCCGATGTACGTGATGACCAGCGACTTCGGTGCGCCGAGCCAGCTGGAAAAGATCGACATGCTCGATTACGCCGAGCTCGTCGTGCTCAACAAGTTCGACAAGCGCGGCGCGGAAGATGCGCTGCGCGACGTGCGCAAGCAGTGGAAGCGCAACCGCGTCGCCTTCCAGACGAAGGATGAAGACGTCCCCGTCTATCCGACCATCGCCAGCCAGTTCAACGACCCCGGCATCAGCTGGATGTTCGTGAACCTGTGCCGCCTGTTGCGCGCCAAGCTGGAACTGCCGGAAGGCAAGTGGTCGCCGCACCTGGACACCACGCTGAAGGAACCGCGCGCCACCGTGCTGATCCCCGGCGCGCGCGTGCGTTACCTGGCAGAGATCGCCGAGCAGGGGCGCGGCATCAACACGCGCATCGAAGCGCAGAGCGAGATCGCCGATCGCGCGCAGAGTTATTGGCAATCGCTGCGCGACCTGGATGACGCGAAGCTGCCGAAGGCGCTCGATCTGTTTGCCGCCGACGACCTGCTGGCGAAGGACGACCGCACGCTCTCGACGCTGCGCCAGCGCTACCAGGACGCGATCCACTCGCTGGATTCGGAAGCCATCAAGCTCCTGCGCGAATGGCCCGCGCGCCTGAAGTCGATCACCGACGAGGTGAACGAATACAAGGTGCGCGACAAGACGATCCGCGTGGAGAACTACCGCGAGTCGCTGAGCCACCAGAAGATCCCGAAGATCGCGGCGCCGACGTACCGCAGCTGGGGTGAGTTGCTCACGTTCCTGCAGAAGGAAAACCTGCCGGGCGCGTATCCCTACACCGGCGGTGTGTATCCGTACCGCCGCACCGGCGAAGATCCGATCCGCATGTTCGCGGGCGAGGGCACGCCGGAGCGCACCAATCGTCGTTTCCATTATTTGAGCGTCGGCCAGCCGGCCGCGCGCCTGTCCACGGCGTTCGACTCGGTCACGCTGTACGGCGAAGACCCCGCCGTGCGCCCGGACATCTACGGCAAGATCGGCAACTCGGGCGTCAACATCGCCACACTCGACGACATGAAGAAGCTGTACTCCGGCTTCGACCTGTGCGCGCCGACCACCTCGGTGTCGATGACGATCAACGGCCCGGCGCCGATCATCCTCGCGATGTTCATGAACACCGCGATCGACCAGCAGGTCGAGAAGTACCTCCGCGCCGACCAGGCGCGTTGGGACGAAGCGCACGAGCGCATCGAAAAGATGTTCGAAGGGCGCAAGCGCCCCGAATACAGCGGCATGCTGCCCGCGACGAACGACGGCCTGGGCCTCGGCCTGCTGGGCGTCACCGGCGACCAGGTGGTCGATGCCGACACCTACGCGCGCATCAAGGCCGAAACGCTGGCCACCGTGCGCGGCACCGTGCAGGCGGACATCCTCAAGGAAGACCAGGCGCAGAACACCTGCATCTTCAGCACCGAGTTCGCCCTGCGCATGATGGGCGACATCCAGCAGTACTTCGTGGACAAGAACGTCCGCAACTTCTACTCGGTGTCGATCAGCGGTTACCACATCGCCGAAGCGGGCGCGAACCCGATCTCGCAGCTGGCCTTCACGCTGAGCAACGGCTTCACGATCGTGGAGTACTACCTCGCGCGTGGCATGAAGATCGACGACTTCGCGCCCAACCTGTCGTTCTTCTTCAGCAACGGCATGGACCCGGAGTACACCGTCATCGGCCGCGTGGCCCGCCGCATCTGGGCGCGCGCGATGCGCGAGCGCTACGGCGCCGGCGCGCGTTCGCAGATGATGAAGTACCACATCCAGACCTCCGGCCGTTCGCTGCACGCGCAGGAAATCCAGTTCAACGACATCCGCACCACGCTGCAGGCGCTGTACGCGCTGTTCGACAACTGCAACTCGCTGCATACCAACGCCTACGATGAAGCCATCACGACCCCGACGGAAGAGAGCGTGCGCCGCGCCGTCGCGATCCAGATGATCATCAACAAGGAGCTGGGGCTGAACTTCAACGAGAATCCCTGGCAGGGCAGCTTCATCGTCGACAAGCTCACCGACATCGTCGAAGAAGCCGTCTACAAGGAATTCGAGGCGATCAGCGAGCGCGGCGGCGTGCTGGGTGCGATGGACACCATGTACCAGCGCGGCAAGATCCAGGAAGAGTCGCTGTACTACGAACACAAGAAGCACGACGGCTCGCTGCCGCTGATCGGCGTGAACACCTTCCTGCCGAAGGACCACGCCGGCGACATCGTCACCGAGATCGAACTGATTCGTTCGACCGAAGGCGAGAAGGGCCAGCAGATCGACAACGTGCAGCGCTACCAGCAGCTGCGCAACGGCGAGACGGGCCTGGCCTACCTGCAGAAGACCGCGCGCGACCGCCAGAACGTCTTCACTTCGCTGATGGAAGCGGTGAAGACGCATTCACTCGGCCAGATCAGCCACGCGCTGTACGACGTGGGCGGGGAATATCGCCGCAACATGTAAGGCGGAAGCGGGGTGCAGGGCCTTGTCAGGCGCCCCGCGAAACTGAACGCCACGGGCGCCTTCACCTCGGCTTTTCGAACCGCCCGGAAGAGTGCGGGGATTCACCGCCATGGAATCCGGCCCCCGCATGGAGCTTCGCCGTACGTTCCGCCCCCCGTCGCTGGCCCGCCTTGCGGCGGCCGTTTGCGTGTTGCCCGCCGCTGCGTTGCTCGTGGGGGCGACCCCCGCGCAGAACTTCCAGACCGACCCCGACCGCCTCGTCATGGCGACCGCGCACTGGAACAACCGCGCGCAGCTGCAGAAGATCGCGGGCAACTTCCAGCATCTGATCATCGACGAGAAGGCGCGCACCGCGCGCATCGAAGCGAGCAGCGACGATCTCGCCCGCCTGCGCCGCATGGGCATCCGCGTGGAGATCGACGATGCCGCCACACAGCGCATGCGCACGGCTGAATCGGCGATGGCAAACCGCGATCCGCTGGGGCTGACGTCCTCGAAGCTCACGGCCGAGCAATCGATCCCCGGCTTCGCGTGCTACCGCACCGTCGAAGAAACCTACGCGACGATGGACCAACTCGTGGCGGCGAAACCCTCGCTCGCGAGCGTCGTCGACATCGGTCCGTCGTGGGATGCCGCCCACGCCGGTGGCCCGGCCGGATACCGCATGCGCGCGCTGCGCCTGACCAACCGCGCGACCGACGCCGCGATTCCCGACAAACCGAACATGGTCGTCCTCGCCGCCATCCATGCGCGCGAGTACACGACCGCCGAACTCGCCACGCGCTTCGCGGAATACCTGGCGAACGGTTACGGCACCGATCCGGAAGCGACCTGGCTGCTCGACAACTTCCGCTTCCACTTCATCCTCCAGGGCAATCCGGACGGCCGCAAGAAAGCCGAATCCGGCTTGTCGTGGCGCAAGAACACGGACAACGACGACGGCACCTGTCCTGCCAATGCGTATGGCGTGGATCTCAATCGCAACTTCAGCTGGCAGTTCGGCGGCGTGGCCGATGGCTCCAGCGGCGACCCGTGCAACGTGGAGTACCGCGGAACGGGGGCGGTATCGGAGGAAGAAACGCAGAACATTCTGCGCTACGTCATCGGCACAGCGGGCGCGGGCGGGACGTTCAGCGGCGGCGTGTTCCCGGATCGCCGCACCGACACGGGCATGGCGCCGAGTGATTACCGCGGCATCTTCCTGGACATCCACAGCTTCTCGCAGTTGGTGTTGTGGCCGTGGGCCTACACCGCGACGGATGCGCCGAACGCGCCCGCGCTGCAAACGCTCGGCCGTCGCCTGGCGTACTTCAACAACTATCGCCCCGTGCAGTGGAACGGCCTGTACCTGGCGGACGGCACCAACACCGACACCGTGTACGGCAGCACCGGCGCGCCGAGTTACACCATCGAGTTGGGGCAGCAGTTCTTCGAAGACTGCGCGACGTTCACGTCCTCCACGTACCCGCAGAACTTCAACGCGCTGAAGTACGCCGCGCGCAACCTGCATGATCCCTACCTGTCGCCGAGCGGCCCGGACACGACCTCGATCGCCGCATCGGCGACGTCGATCATGCGCGGGCAGGGCTTCGCGGTGTCGGCCTACGTGGACGACAGCCATTACAACCAGAGCAACGGTGCGGAACCGGTGCAGTCGATCACCAGCGCGACGGCGTCGCTCGACCACGCGCCGTGGGATGCCGGCACCAACTTCGCGATGACCGCCTCCGACGGCGCCTTCAACAGCAGCCGCGAACTCGTCACCGTGAACATCAACACCACCAACCTCGCGTACGGCCGCCACGTGGTGTACGTCCGCGGTGTCGACGCCTCCGGCCGCCCCGGCACGCCGAGCGCGGTGTATTTCAATGTGCGGCCCTTCAGCGCGAACCACGATTACGACGGCGACCTGCGTTCGGACATCGCCTGGCGCGATGGCGCCTCGGGGTCCAACGTGATCTGGCGTTCGGCGAACAACGCCGCGCAAACCCCGATGACCACCGTGCCGGGCAACACCTGGCGCGTGGTGGCGCAGGGCGACTTCGACGGCGACGCCAAGGGCGATGTGTTCTGGCGCAACGCCAGCACGGGCGCCAACGTGATCTGGCGCTCGGGCAACAGCGCGACCACGCAAGCGGTGGCGGCGGTGACGAGCCAGGCGTGGCGCGTGGTGGGTGCCGGCGACTTCGATGGCGACGGCCGCGCGGATCTGTTCTGGCGCAACGTCAACTCGGGCGCCAACGTGATCTGGCGCTCTGGCAATGCCAACGCCACGACAGCGGCCAGCGCGGTCACCGACCTCAACTGGCAGGTCGTGGGCGTGGGCGATTTCAACGGCGACGGCCGCAGCGATGTGTTGTGGCGCAACGTGTCCACCGGCGCCAACACGATCTGGCGCTCGGGCAATGCGGCCACGACCCAGGCGGTGGTCGGCGTGACGGGCAACGCGTGGAAGGTCGTCGGCGTCGGCGACTTCGACAACAACGGCACCGCCGACATCTTCTGGCGCAACGGCAGCACGGGCGCGAACACCGTCTGGCGCGCAGGCAACAACACGACGCAGATCAACGTGTCCGCGGCCGCGCTCGCCTGGCGCGTGGCCGCGATTGGCGACTTCGATGCCGATGGTTACGCCGACGTCCTGTGGCGCAACGTGCAGACCGGCGCGAACGGGATCTGGCGACGCGCCAACAGTTCGCTGCCGATGGGCGTGGGGACGGTGAGCAGCCAGTCCTGGCAGATCGTGCCCTACGAAAACCAACCCTAGGGCTGGTCGCCGAACAGCCAGTCCAGCGCGTGCTGGCGCTCGAAGAAGGAGCGGAACTTGTAGCCCTTCTTCTTCGAGAACTCGACCATCTCCGCATCGTGGTCGGAGGGCGCGCCAAGGAAGGCGATGCGCGCGCCGCGGGTGAACGTCGCACGCTCCAGCGCAGCACGGAAACGCTTTTCGTCGGCGGCGCTGCCTGCATATTCCGCAGGGTAGGCCGCAGTGAAATCGATCAGCACCTTCTTCACCCAACAATCCTTCAGGCGGAACTGGGTTTCCTCGATGGCGCGGGCGCGCTGCGCGAACGTCAATGCGCCGACGTAGCGAATTTCGAAGAGATCGGCGTCCGGGGACAGTCGCAGGTTGGTGGGCATGACGCGCGATTTTAGCGCGGCGAACGTCCACACCTCTGCGTATGTTGTGTTACACGGCAGCGCTGCGCCCGATGAGCTGGAGCGCTTCTTCGATGCGCGGCGTCATCGGATGCCCCCCATTGATGCGCACGCAATGCGCGAATCCGCCCGAGGGCGAGAACATCGGGCCCGGCGCCAGGCTGATGCCCGCGTCCATGGCCTTGCGCCCGAGCGCCATCGCATCGGCGCCTTGTGGGAGTTCCACCCACAGGAAGTAACCGCCACCAGGCCGGCTCACGCGCGTTCCGCCGGGGAAGGCCAGCCCGATCGCTTCGGCATAGCGATCGCGCTGCGTGCGCATCGTGGCCCGCAACGCACGCAGGTGCCGCTCGTAGCCACCGCGCGCGAGGTAACGCGCCAGCGCCATCTGCACCGGCACCGCCGTGGCGAGCGACGCCGCCAGCTTCTGCTGCGCGACCGCGCGCGTGAAGCGCCCCGCCGACACCCAGCCCACGCGATACCCGGGCGCGAGCGTCTTGGAGAACGAACTGCAATGCAGCACCCAGCCTTCGGTGTCGAAGGCCTTGGTCGCCGCCGGTCGCCGATCGCCGAAGTACAGCTCGCCGTACACATCGTCTTCGATCAGCGGAAGCCGATGGCGCGTGACGAGTTCGACCAGCGCGCGCTTCTTGCCTTCGTCCATCGAACTGCCCAAGGGATTCTGGAAGTTCGTCATCACCCACGCGGCGCTGGGTTTGTGGCGTTGGATCGCCGCCTCCATCGCATCGAGATCGATGCCGGTGCGTGGATCGGTCGCCACCTCCACCGCGCGCAGACCGAAGCGCTCCAGCGCCTGCAGGCATGCGTAGAAGCACGGCGACTCCACGATCACCGCATCGCCCGGCTTGCACGTCGCCGCGAGCGACAGGTTCAAGGCCTCCATCGCGCCGTTGGTCACGATGATGTCGTCCGGATCCGCACGCACGCCATCGAGCAGGTAGCGCAGCGCGATCTGGCGTCGCAGCTCCAGGTGCCCCGGCGTGAGGCTCTCCACCGTGCTCCAGGGATCCATGCGCGTCGCACTCGCCGCCAATGCACGGCCGAGACGCTGCAACGGAAACAGGAAGGGACTCGGGAACGCCGATCCCAGTGGCACCACCTCGTGCGATGCCGCCGCCTGCAGGATCCCGTAGATCATGTCGGCGACCTGCACGGTGCGCGGTTCGCCGTCCGGGGCAGGGTGGGGCAGCGGCTCGGCGGGCATCGCGCGGGCCGGCCGTGCCACGTAGTAACCCGAACGCGGCCGCGACTCGATCAACCCCCGCGCCTCCAGCAACGCATACGCCTCGAACACCGTCGCCGGGCTCGCCTTGCGGCTCGCGCGCAAAGCCCGCACCGACGGCAGCTTGTCGCCGGGTTTCAGCGTTCCACTTTCGATCGACGCCGCCACATCCGCGGCCAGGGCTTCGTAGCGCTTCACACGGGTCCTTCGGCCATCTGATCCGGTCATTCTCCGCCCGAACTGTGCCTGCCGCGAAGGCCCCGGGCTGCCTAAGCTGCCGCCATGCATCCGGAAGTCCAACGCAACCTCGCGCTGATCCTGTTCCTCCCCTGGTACCTGATCCTCGGCGCGCTCTACTGGATCTACCCCCGCACCCCGCGCACGCCCAGGCGCCGCGCGTTCGACGCAGCGGCGCTCGCACTGTCGGTCCTCGCGTCCGCGCTCGGCATGTACTGGAGCATGTTCAACGCCAGCCTGCAGTACGGCCACATGTGGCAGCAGGTGCTCGCAACGTCTGTCTGTTACGGCATGTTCCTCGCCGTCATGACCCTGGCATGGATCGCGCGCCACGCCTGGTTCACCGGTCCCCGCGCGCGCAAGGCACTCGTGCAATGAAGACCCTGATCATCGTCGGCTTCCTCGGGCTGATCCTCTACAACCTGGGCGCAGGCCTGTATTACATGCTGGTCGACGAATCGACGAGCAAGCGGACGGTCAATGCGTTGACCAAGCGCATCACGCTGTCGGTGGTGTTGATCCTCGGTGTCGCGCTCGCGGCGTATACGGGGCTGATCCAGTTCCACGGCATCAATCCGGGCTGAGGTTTCATACGGCCGCTACCCACGTTCACGGGGTGCATCGCGCCGTGCATTGACACTCCGCCTCCTTCTTGATTCATTGCATCCCGAAGCAGGGATGAAGTGGCATGCGCAAGGGAGCGTCACGGTCGCGGTTCGCGCGGTCGTGGGTCATCGTGGTGTTGTCCGCGATCGTGGCGATCGGTGCCTGGCACCTGCCACGCGGCGTGCGTGCGTCCAGCCAGGACGCCGCGCCCGCCGCGCACGTCGTCCACTTCGCCGCCGACCAGGACTATCCGCCCTTCAGCCGCCGCGACGCCGACGGCAATGCCACCGGCTACGACGTCGAACTCTTCCGCGCGGTCGCCGAGCACGCGCACCTGCAGCCCGACATTCAGTTGCGCAACTGGACGGAGGCCGTCGACGACGTGAAGCAAGGCAGGGCGGACGTCGTGCCCATGCTCGTCACCGAACAGCGCCGCCGCCAGACGCTTTTCAGCGAGCCTTATCTCCACTTCTACCACCTCGTCTTCGGCGCGCGCGGCGGGCGTTACATCGCCACCCTCGACGAACTCGACGGCAAGCGCGTGGCCGTGCAACGCGCCGGCCTGGCCTGGGACGAACTGCGCCACCGCCCCGGCGTGCGCCTGGTGGAAGTGGACAACGAACCGAAGGCGTTGCTCGCCGTCGCCGAACACCGCGCCGACTACGCCTTGGTCCCGAGCTACATCGGCTACGAAGCGCTGCGCCGCTACCGCATCGGCGACATCGTGGCCCTGAGCCCCGCGTTCTTCGACACCGAGTACGCCTTCGCGATCAACCCGCAGCGGCCCGATCTCGTTGCGACCATCAACCAGGGCCTGCGCGAAGCGACCAGCAGCGGCGAAGCCGGCCGCCTGTACGTCCAGTGGCTCGCCAACCTCACGCCGCCGGAGGAGACCTTCCGCGCGGGGATGCTGCGCGCCGCCTGGGTGATCGTGCCCTTGCTCGCGCTGGCGGTGATCCTGCTCGTGGCGGGCAATCGCGCGCGCAACCGTGCAGGCAGCGCCGAACGCCGCGCCAAGCACCTGCAACGCCACGACCCGGTGACGCAACTGCCCAACCGCGCGAGCTTCCGCCGCACGCTGGCGGACCTGATCGCCACGCACAAACCCTTTGCCGTGATCCGCATCGACTTGCTCGAACTCGGCGCGGTGGAAGCCATCGCCGGCCACGCCTTCGTCGACGAACTGATGCGCGGAATTGCTGCGCGCTTGCAGGCGCAACACCCCATCGTCGCAAAGGTGCACGATCGCGGCTTCATGGTGGCTGCGCGCGATGCACACGACGCGGAGAGTGCGCAACGCGTGATGGACGAGGTGCTCGCCACGGTGGGCGCGCGCATCGAAATCAGTGGGCTGCCGATCGAACAAGTGGCCTGCGCGGGTGCCGCGTTGTATCCCGCGCATGGCAACACCGCCGAACAACTGATGCGCGCCGCGGGGCTGGCGAGTGAAGCCTGTGCCGTGCGGCCTGGCAATGGCGTGGTCTACCACGACGCGCTGGCGCCGGACCCGCGCAGGCTGACGCAACTGACCGAACTGCGGACCGCCATCCGCGAACGCACGCTGGGCTACCTCGTGCAGCCCAAGCTCGACATCGCGCGCAATCGCATCTGTGGCGCGGAGCTGCTGGTGCGCTGGCACCACCCGAAGCATGGCGACGTGCCGCCGGGCGACTTCATTCCGCTGGCCGAACGCACCGGCGTGATCGGGGAGATGACGCTGTATCTCGTCGAATGCGCCGTGGCGCATCTGAAGGAGTGGCGGGCGCAGGGGCTGGACTTGACGCTCTCGGTGAACGTCTCCGCGAACGACTTCAGCGACACGATGTTGGTGGATCGCATCGTGCAGCTCGCGGCCGACGTGCCTGGCGCGCTGATGCTGGAAGTGACGGAGACCGCGGTGATGCGCGACCCCGACAAGGCTTTCGCCGCGGTGGATCGGCTGCGGGCGGGTGGAGTGAAGATCTCGCTGGACGACTTCGGGACGGGGAATGCGTCGCTGACTTACCTGCGCAGGCTGGCGCCGGAAGAGGTGAAGATCGATCGGAGCTTTATCAGCGGGGTGATGGCGTCAGAGGCGGATCGGGCGATTGTGCGGAGCACGATCCAGCTGGCGCATGGGGTCAACGCAGTCGTGACAGCGGAAGGCGTGGAAGATGGGGCGACCCTTTTGTGGTTGGGGGAGGCTGGATGCGATCTCGCCCAAGGGCATGGGATCGGGAGGCCGATGGGGGTGGGCAACTTTCTCGCGGCAATAGGTCGAATCTGATCGACCTCTCGCGCATGGGCGCCGTTCCTATTTTCGTGTTGACCGAAGCCACGGTGCCGAAGATGTGAGGCATCGTCCCGCTTGCCCCAACGTACAAGTGCTTTCCCCATCAATCCGCGCAAACTCACCTCACCGACCAACCTTCTTCCTCGAACGAAGACTCTCGTTGGGTGTGCCATGAACCGAGGGGGAAGGAAGGTCGGGCTTCGTCGCTCCGCACGAGCGACGAAGCTTGCGGGGCGCAGCGGCTAGTACGCCTGCTTCACTTTCTTCGCCGGCGTCCCACGCGCCGGCGGCGGCTTGATCCCACGCTCCTCCACCAAGCGGAAATCAATCTTCCGATCCTCCACGCTCGCCTTGAGCACGATGATCTCCGCGCGATCGCCCAGGCGGAACTCGCGCCCCATGCGCTCACCCTTCAGCGTCTTCCGCACCGGGTCGAAGTGGTAGTAGTCGTTCGGCAGCTGCGTCACATGCACCAGGCCGTTGACCTTCGAGTCGTCGAGTTCGATGAACAAGCCGAAGCTCGTCACGCCGCTGATCGTGCCGGCGAACTGCCCGCCCACATGCTGCTCCATCCAAGCAGCGCGGTAACGCTCGTCCACTTCGCGTTCGGCTTCATCCGCGCGACGCTCGCGCGCGGAGCATTGCAAGGTCAGTGCGGCCATCTCGTGGTCGCTGTAGCGGAAGTTCGTCGCGGTGCCGCCCTGCAAGCCATGCTTGATCGCACGATGCAGCAGCAGGTCGGGGTAGCGGCGGATCGGTGAGGTGAAGTGCCCGTAGGCCTCCAGCGCCAGGCCGAAGTGGCCGAGGTTCTCGTGCGCATACACGGCCAGCGATTGGCTGCGCAGCAGCACCGATTCCAGCAACGTCGCATCGGGCCGTTCGCGGATCTTCTTGATCAGCGCGGTGAAGTCACGCGGCTCCACCTTCGCCCACGGCGGCATCTTGAGCTTGAACTCCTTCAGGAATTCCAGCAGGTCGGCGTACTTCTGCTCCGGCGGTTTGTCGTGCACGCGGAAGGGGGCGGGGATGCGCTTCTTCAGCACGTACTTCGCGGCTTCCACGTTCGCCGCGATCATGCATTCCTCGATCAGCATGTGCGCGTCGTTGCGCTGGAGCATGCCGGCCTGCGTGACTTCACCTTGCGGGCCGAGCACGAAGCGCACTTCGGAGGATTCGAATTCGATCGCGCCCCGCTTGGCGCGGGCGCGCTTGAGGATCTGGAAGAGCTGGTGCAGGCGCTCGATCTGCGGCATCAGGGTGCCGATCACCTGCAAGGCTTCTTCGCGATGCTCCGGCAGTGCGTCGTCGCCTACGGCGTTCCACACCTGCGTATAGGTCAGGCGCGCGTGCGAGTTCATCACGGCTTCGTAGAACTTCGAACGGGTGACGACGCCATCGCGGTCGACGAGCATGTCGCACACGAAGCACAGGCGATCGACCTTCGGGTTCAGCGAGCAGATGCCGTTGGACAGCGTCTCCGGCAGCATCGGGACGACGAAACCGGGGAAATACACGGACGTTGCGCGCAGTTGCGCTTCGTCATCCAGCGGGTGTTCGGGTTTGACGTAATGCGAGACGTCGGCGATCGCGACGACGAGGCGGAAGCCATCGCGCGTGGGCTCGCAGTAGACGGCGTCGTCGAAGTCCTTGGCGTCCTCGCCGTCGATGGTGACGAGCGGCACCTGGCGCAGGTCCACGCGGCCTTCGATCATCGCGGGCTCGACGACGAGCGGGACGGACGTCGCTTCGTCCAGCACGGCCTGCGGGAATTCGTGCGGCAGCTCGTGCGCATGGATGGCCGCTTCGACGGCGAGCGAGGCCGTGAGCTTGTCGCCCAGCACCGCAAGCACCTTGCCGATCGGCGGACGCGTGTTGTCGGGCGCGTGCACGAGTTCGGTGACGACGAGCTGCCCCGGCTTCGCATCGGCCGACTCACCGGTCGGAATGAGCACATTGCGCTGGATGCGGCGATCGTCGGGGACGACGTAACCGATGCCGGCTTCGACGGTGTAACGACCGATCAGGCGATTGAGGCGACGCTCCAGCACTTCGACGATCGCGCCCTGGCGGCGCCCGCGATTGTCCATGCCGGTGACGCAGGCGAGCACGCGGTCGCCGTGCATCACCTTGCGCATCTCAAAGGGCGGCAGGAACAGATCGTCGCCGCCGACGCCCGCCTCGGGACGCAGGAACCCGAAGCCATCGGGATTGGCGATCACCGAACCCGGGATGAGGTCCATGCGTTCGGCGGGCGCGTAGCCACCCTTGCGGTTCTGCAGCAGCTGGCCGTCGCGCACCATCGCACCCAGGCGTTTGCTGAGCGCGTCGAAGCGATCGGGTTCGGTCAGCGCCAGCTTCTGCGCCAGGGCATCGGCGTCCATCGGGCCTGCATTGGCCTCGAGGATGCGCAGCAACATCTCGCGGCTGGCGATCGGTTGTTCGTAGCGTTGGGCTTCGCGCGCGGCGTGCGGGTCGCGGTGCGGCGCGCTGGTGCGGACGGGTTTTGCGGCGGCTTGGTGGGTGGGCGTGCCGCGGAAATGCGCGGGCGATTCGGGCAACCAGCCGGGCCGTTTGGCGGCCTTGTGCTTGGGCCCGCCCTTGGGAGCGGTGCCGCTGCCTGCCGATTTGGGGGATTTGGATCCGGGTTTGCCGCGATTGCTGGGGTGCTTGGCCATGGCGGGCATGGTACCGGGAGTTGGTGAATGGGCCCCGTCAACGGCCCTCCGATCTATTTTGGGTGGGGAGCCGCCACCGCCGGTCACTCTTCAATACACTTGCCGGGGTTGGGGGAGAGCATGCGGAAGAAGACCAAGGCCACATCCGTCGACATCGCATACCGCGCGGGCGTCTCGCAGGCGACCGTGTCGCGCGTGCTCCGCGGCAGCCCGTTGGTGAACATCGAGACGCGCAAGCGCGTGGAAGCCGTCGCGCGCGAGCTCAACTACAAGGTCGACCGCCACGCCTCCAGCCTGCGCACGCAACGCGCGGGCTGCATCGCGCTGCTGCTGTTCGAAGACCCGACGCCCGACGAGTCCCACATCAATCCGTTCTTCCTGTCGATGCTGGGCAGCATCACGCGCGCCTGCGCGAAGCAAGGGCAGGACCTGCTGGTGTCGTTCCAGCAACTGAGCGACGACTGGCACGCCGACTACGAGAACAGCATGAAGGCCGACGGCCTGATCCTGTTGGGCTACGGCGATTACCTGCTGTACCAGAGCACGCTGGATCGCCTGGTCGACCAGGGCACGCACTTCGTGCGCTGGGGCGCGGTGCTGCCGGGGCAGCCGTTCGTGTCGATCGGGTGCGACAACTTCCATGGCGGGCAGCTCGTGGGCGAGCATCTGTATTCCGTCGGGCGTCGCCAGGTAGCGTTCCTTGGCGGTGCGTCGACCAGCTGTCCGGAGTTCTTCGCCCGTTATCGCGGGTGTGGCGTGGCGCTGCATGACCTGGGCGTCACGATGGATCCCGCGTTGCAGGTCGATGCGGAGAGTTCGGAAGAAGACGGCTACGCAGCGGCGCAGACGCTGCTCGCGCGTGGCTTGCCGTTCGATGCGATCTTCGCGGCGAGCGACCTGATTGCGATCGGCGCGATGCGTGCATTGGCGGAGCATCGGTTGCGTGTGCCGGACGATGTCTCGGTGGTGGGCTTCGACGACATCCCGACGGCACGCTTCGCGAACCCGCCGCTCACCACCGTCTACCAGAACACGCAGCGTGCGGGCGAGATGCTGGTGGAGTCGCTGCTGCGGCAGATCCGGGACGAGAAGGTGGAAAGCCAGATGATTCCGGCGAGTTTGATCGTGCGGAAGTCGAGTGGGGAAGTGGTCGAAGCGGTAGAGGAATAGCGGTCAGTTTCTCCCGACCGGTTCCTCCGGGACCAGCATCGTCGGCGCCAGACCGAACACGCGGCGGCACGTGCGTGTCAGGTGCGCCGCATCGGAGAAGCCCGCTTCATGCGCCGCTTCGGTCCAGGAGCGCCCATGGAAAGCGGCCTGCACGGCCTGGTCCACGCGCGCCCAGAGCAGCCATGCACGCAAGGACGTACCTGTCTGCGCAACAAACAAGTGACGGAAGCGCCCGGGTGACAGATGCACCGCGGCCGCGACTTCCTCCAGCCGGATCGGCGACGACAACCGCGCGCGCATCCACGCCAGCGCCGCGGTGATGCGCGGATCGTCGCTCGGCGCCATCGCGGGATTGCCCGCGATGCGGCACACGGCGCCTTGCGCGTATTGCGCGAGCAAATCGTCCGGCGCGCCCTCGTCGTACTGTTTGTGCAGATGTTGCACGGCTGCGTGCGCTTCTTCCTGCGGAAGGATCGCGACATCGAAGCCCGCGAACCGATCCCGCAATGCCGCGCCTTGCGACGAATTGGGTTCGACGAACAAGGTGGCGACGGACGCGCCGCAGCCGTCGAAGCTGTGGTGCCGATCGGGCATGACGACCACGCCACGTGCCTCGCGCGCTTCCGGCCAGCCTGCGCCGCGAATTCGGAAAGCGCCGTCCATGGCGAGCGAGATCTGGATCGCGTGGTGGGCGTGCTCCTGCACCGGGCCCAGGAAGCGGCCGATCCACACACCGCCGCCCGGCCAACCGATCACGCGCCCCACGCCCGCGACGGGGCGCTTGAGGACCACGGGGGCGGCGGCGGTGGCCATCGAGTCAGCCCTTTCGTTCAAGAGTGCCGGGGCGGGGGTTCGCAGAATACGCCTCAAGCCGATCCGGCCCATGCCCAAGACCAAGGAGTTCCCCCATGAACACCCAGATGAAGAACGCCTGCACCTGCACCGACTGCATCGGCGCCGCGTGCACCTGCGGTTGCCAGACGCCGGCGGCCGTGAAGTCGACCTGTCAGTGCGGTTGCCAGGCGGGACAGCCGTGCCAGTGCGGGCCGAAGGTGGCGGAAGCGCCGCGCCGCGCGATGACGGCGAATGCGTGATGAGGTGATGGACCAGGGCGCGAGTGGGCAGGGAAGGAGTCCTTGCCCCGCGCCGCAGGGCGGCGTGTCGTACCTGGCGTTGATGGTGACGGTCGGGTCGACGACGATTCCCGTCGCGATGATTCCGGTTCTGCCTAGCTCCCGCCCTGACAAAACGCCAGGTACGGCTTGAGGACGTCGGAGTGCTTCAGATCGTCGGGTGCCAACGCAAGCAACTGCTGCAACGCCCGCAATGCCTGGTCTCGAAGATTTGCCAGATCCTGTTCGCCTGCGTAGACGACTTGGTCGGCGTCACGGAATTCGATCGACCCCTCGCGCGGAGATCTTGAGTGAACGATCACCGTGAAGTCTCCCTCGTACAAGGAGACTTCACGAGGCCCACGCGTCGAGGTACTCGCATCGATTGCGTGGATCAATTCGCACAGGATCGCCAGCGCGAAGTCGTTCCAATGGGCAGTCGGAAAGGGGCCGTCGGCCTCGAACCAAATCTCTGCGGTCGGCTCGCCAGCTGAGCGAAAGCTGGGCGTTCCGAATCGGATACGGACCATGCTCAGCAGGCCGTTGCGTCCACAAGGACGCCTGTCTTGAAGATGATCCCAAACGAGCAGGTGTATTTCCCCTTGGCATCCTTCAGGCAGACCAGACCGCCCGCCTGTTTCATCGTCATCTCATCGCTGCACGCATCGCGCGTCGCCGGGCCGGGCAGGCGCTTGAACATGTCTGCGGCCGCGTCGCCTTCGAGGAAGAAGACCATGCGGTCCTTGGCTTCGGTGGGCGCCGGATCGATGAGGGTCTTGGACGCGAGCGAGTAGCTGCCGTGCAAGGGCTTGTACCCATTGGCGTCCTGGGCGGCCAAGGCGCTTGCAGAGGCAATGCAAAGCAGGGCGGCGACCACGAAATTTGTGTACTTCATGTTTCGACCTCGATGACGGGAATATTCAGAACGTAGTGATTCCGGTCGATCCAGACGTTGTTGCGTTCGAGGCTTAGAAACCAGGAAGCGATCTCGTCTCGTCGTAGGTCTCCTGGTTCCAAGGCCGCGAGGCAGTACACCCGGGAAGCGTACTGACGCCGACTTCCCCCGGCTTGTCCGCGACCACCAGGATGTTGTCTCCGGGCACGAGGCGACTTTGCTCTGCGAACGTCACGAAGCGCTCGGAGTTGGGGTCGTTGTATGCACCACCGGTGATCAACGACGTCACGATGGTGGGATCGCCCTTGATGCGCCGGTCCACCCGGAAGTTATATCGCACCTTGAACCACGTGCCCTCCTTTGCGTCCGCGGGCAGGTCCAGCGTGGCCTTGGTGATCGTCGCAATGAAGATCGCTTGCGCGGCTGCGACCTGAGGCTCGAGGGGTGTCTCGATGCAGATGGCTGAGGCCGTCGTAGGCATGGCAGTCACCGCCAGCGCAAGCATGACGGCGCATTCGACGCGTCGTGTGGTCCGCATGTCCTTCCCCGTGGTCAGATCCATCTCCGCACGCGCGAACGATACACCGCATAGGCCTCGCCGAACTTCGCCGACAGCACGCGCTCTTCCGCCTTGATCTGCAACACCGTCAGATAAGCCACGAGCATCGGTACGGCGACCCACGCGAGCGCGTTGTCCAACCACATGCACCAACCCGCGAGCGACAGGCATTGGCCGACGTACATCGGATTGCGTGAGTGGCGGAACACGCCCGTGGTGACTAGTTGCGTCGCTTGGTCAGGGCGTAGCGGATTGACCGTGGTGCCTGCGCGGTCGAACGTGCGCTTGGCGACGATCGCGAGGGCGATGCCGGCGAGCGTGATCAGCACGGCGAGCGTGCGATGCAGCGGGACGTGCAACGCCAGGCCGGGGGCGAGCAGGGAAAGCAGCCACGCGACGACGCCCGCCAACACCATCGCGATCGGGGGTGGAATGGGCGCGCCGCGAGTCACTTGCCGCGCTCCGCCAACCAAGCCACCGCATCCGCGTGATTCTCGAACCGTCCCACAACGAAGTTCGGTACGGGCGTTTCAGGCGAGGCAGAAGGCAGTCCCTGCAACTCCTGGCTGTTGACGAACGCCATGTACGACCCTTGCAACACAGGCTGCGCGAGGAGTTTCTGCATCAGTTGCTCTTCGTTGACGTCGACGTCGGTGCCCGGCCAGGCGTTCGAGAAATCCAGGAGGATCCGATGGAGCGCATGTTCCGTGAGCAACTGGCAGATGACATCCAGCGCGTCCATCCGGTCCTTGAAACTCACCGGGCCGTAGAACGCCACGTCCACGCGATGCTCCGCGAGATTCGCGCTGATCGAAGTCTTCAACGGCAGCCTCCATGGCATGGCGAACCGGGCGAAATGTAACACCGCCACTTGAGGCACAATCGGCCGCTCTTACGTCCCCGTCGGAGCCCCCCGCGATGGCCAGCAAGACGTCGAGCAAGACCGCGAAGGTTGTGAAGAAGGCCGCGGCAAAGAAGGCAGCCGCCAAGAAGCCCGCAGCAAAGAAGGCCGTCACCAAGGCCCCCAAGCTCGTCGTCAAGAAAGCCTCCGCCCCCGCCTCCGACGCCCCGCGCCTGATCGACCAGCGCATCAAGGACCTCGTGGGCTGGCGCGGCGACACCCTGGCGCGCATGCGTGCGCTCATCCACGAAGCCGATCCCGCGATCACCGAGGAGTGGAAGTGGGGCGTGCCCGTGTGGTCGCACGACGGCATCGTGTGCACCGGCGAGGCGTACCAGAAGGCGGTGAAGCTCACCTTCGCCAAGGGCGCGAGCGTTCCGGATCCGACGGGGCTGTTCAATTCCAGCCTGACGGGCGGCACGCGTCGCGCGATCGACATCGGTGAAGGCGCGAAGATCGACGCGCGCGCGTTCAAGGCGTTGATCAAAGCCGCGGTGGCGACGAACGCTGGCAAGTCGAAGCAGGCGACGAAGGCGGCACCCGCCAAGCCTGCGGCGAAGAGCGTGCGGCTGCTCTCCGGCGGTAACCCGCAGGTCTCGAAGGCCGATGGCGACGCGCCCGTGCAGGAATACATCTCGGCGATGCCCGGTTGGAAGCAGGACATCGGCGCACGCCTGGATTCGTTGATCGCGCGCAATGCGCCGAAGGCGCGCAAGGCAGTGAAGTGGAATTCGCCGTTCTACGGCATTGAAGGGCAGGGGTGGTTCCTGTCCTTCCACGTGTTCAACCGCTTCGTGAAGGTGACGTTCTTCAACGGTGCATCGCTCAAGCCCATGCCGCCGGGCTTTACCGCCAAGAGCAAAGAGACGCGGTGGGTCGACGTGTTCGAGGATGGGTTCGACGAGAAGCAGATGGCGACGTGGGTGAAGCAGGCCGCGAAACTGCCGGGATGGATGCCGTAGCTGTGTAACCGCTCGCTGACCCACCAGCCGCTTCGCATGGCCCGCGCCCCCGGTTCGGGCACAATGCCGCCCCTATGAACAAGCAATCGCAATGGATCGCCGGCATCAACGCCGTCGCTTCCGCCGTCGAGCACGACGCCGAGAACGTCCGTGAGGTCCTGCTCGAAGCCGGCGCCAAGAACCCCCGCATCGGCGAGATCGAAACCCAGGCCCGACGGGCCGGCATCGAGGTCCGCCGCGTGGCGCAGAACGCGCTCGACGGCGTCGCCGGCGGCCTGCGCCACCAGGGCGCCGTGGCCCGCTATGCGGCCGCGAAGACCTGGGGCGAAGACGAACTCGAGGGGCTGGTCGCCGCGGCCGAAGGCAAGGCCCTCGTCCTGGTGCTCGACGGTGTGCAGGACCCCCACAACCTCGGCGCCTGCCTGCGCAGTGCCGCGGCCGCTGCGGTCACGGCGGTCGTGATCCCGAAGGACAAAGCCGTGCAGGTCAACGCCACCGTGCGCAAGACATCCGCCGGCGCAGCCGACAGCATCCCGGTCGTGCGCGTCACCAACCTCGCGCGCTGCCTGCGCGACCTGCAGCAGCAGGGCGTGTGGATCTACGGCCTGGCCGGCGACGCGGAGGCCTCGCTGTACAAGCTCGACCTCAAGGGCAACGTCGCGCTCGTGCTCGGCGGCGAAGCCGACGGTCTGCGCCGCCTCACGCGCGAACACTGCGACCAGCTCGTGCGCATCCCGATGCCGGGTGAGTTCGAAAGCCTCAACGTGTCGGTCGCGACCGGCGTGGCGCTGTTCGAAGCGGTGAGGCAGCGGCAATGACGTTCGCCTGGTACGACGTCGTCGGGTTCACCGGCACGTTGATGATCCTGGGCGCGTTCGCGGGGCAGCAGATGGGGAAGCTGCGTGGCGATGGCGTGCCGTACCAGTTGCTCAATCTCTTCGGCGCCGCGGGCGTGCTCGTGTCGTTGTTCGGCACGTTCAACGTGTCGGTGTTCGTGCTGGAGAGTGCGTGGGTGTTGGTGAGTGCGTATGGGTTGTGGCGAGGGCGCAAGCGTCGAGCGGACGCGGCCTGACCGTGCTGCTGGGTCTTGCAGCCATCGCACTCCTTTTTGTCGGCGTTGTGTCGTCGCTGTTCCTGCGCGAAGAGGTCATCCTGTGCCTCAAGCGCACCGGGCACTATGCCGAGTTCGTGGACTGGGGCGTCTACCTTCCGACGGACCGACTCCCCTTCCAGGTGATGTTGCGGATGCGAGGGCGCGTGCATGGCGCCGACTGGTGGTTGATCGTCGCTTACTTCACCTCTTCGTTGATCGTGTGCGCCGCCATGCTCGCGATCCCGTTCCTGGTTCGATGAACTCAGGCGGGTCGTCGGGGCGCGAGGCCTTCAATCGCTGACTTGGCCGCTTCGGCCCCTCCGGGACGTCTGCCCTCGGAAGGGGACACCAGAAGGCGGGACCCGTGTCCATTGTCTCGGAGCTCAAGCGTCGCAACGTGGTGCGCGTCGCCCTGCTGTACGGCGTCGTGGCCTGGGTCATCCTGCAGGTGGCCGAGGTGCTCTTCGGTGTGCTCGCGCTGCCCGCGTGGACCAGCAAGTTCGTCTTCGGTTTGCTCGTACTGGGCTTCCCCCTGGCGTTGATCTTTTCCTGGGTCTACGAGCTGACCCCTGAAGGACTGAAGCGCGAGCACGAAGTCGATCGCAACGCGTCGATCACTCGCGAAACCGGCCGCAAGATCAATTACCTGATCGGTGCGCTGGCGGCGATCGCCATCGTGATGATGATCGGGCAGCGCTTCGCTCCGCGTACAACGCCCATCGCGGCCGCCACGCAAGCAAGTGCGCGGCCCACGCAGCCGACTGTGCAGGCAGCCGCCAAGTCCATCGCGGTGCTTCCGTTCGTCGACATGAGCGCGGCCAAGGACCAGGAATATTTCGCCGATGGCCTGTCGGAAGAGTTGCTCAACTTGCTGGCCAAGGTGCCCGAACTGCGCGTGGCCGCGCGCACGTCGGCCTTCAAGTTCAAGGGCGAGCGAGTCGACCTGCAGGACGTGGCGAAGCAGCTCAACGTCGCCCACGTGCTCGAAGGCAGCGTGCGCAGGTCCGGTAACAAAGTGCGCATCACCGCGCAGTTGATCAAGGCGTCGGATGGCTACCACGTCTGGTCGCAGACCTACGACCGCACGTTCGACGACATCTTCGCCGTGCAGGACGACATCGCAGGCGAGGTGGTCAAGGCGCTGAAGGTCAGTCTGCTCGGCACGACCTCCGCGACGCGTTCCAGGCCGGTGGATCCGGAGGCCTACAATCTCGTGCTGCAGGGGCGCTTCTTCCTCCAGCGTCGGGGCAAGGAGGACATCGCGAAGGCAGTCGATTACTTCCAGCGCGCAACCGAGCGCGATCCCGGTTACGCCCCGGCCTGGTCGGGCCTGTCGCAGGCCTACGCGCGGCAAGCCGACTCCGGTTTCGTGCCGACTGCGGGCGGATTCGAGCGCGCGCGCGAAGCCGCGGAAAAAGCGTTGGCGCTCGACCCACGGCTCGCCGACGCGCACGTGGCGATGGGCGAGGTCCAACTTTCGTTCGACTGGGACTGGACAGCCGCAGATGCCAGTCTTCGCAGGGCGCTGGATCTCGAGCCCGGCAACTCGGAAGCCCTCAGGCGGCTCAGCGGCGTGGCGGCCACCGCCGGACGCTGGAACGAAGCGATCGACTTGGCGAACAAGGCCATCGAACGCGATCCGCTGCGGCCGAATTCCTGGAACAACCTCGGCCTCACATTGCTGGCTGTCAACCGCGACACGGAGGCAGAGACCGCGTTTCGCAAGGCGATGGACATCGATCCTGATGGCGCCGCGCGGCACCAGTCGCTCGCGCAAGCCTTGCTCCTGCAGGGCAAGACCGAAGCCGCCCTGCAGGAAGTGCAGCTGGAAAAGAACGACATCTGGCGTCTCTACGGTCTGGCGCTGACGAATGCACGCGGCCGGCGCAGCGAGTCGGACGCGGCGTTGAAGGCGCTCGAGGCCCAGTACGCCGGCGAGGCGGCCTATCAGATCGCAAGCGCGCATGCCTACCGCGGCGACGCAGATCTGGCCTTTGCGTGGCTCGATCGCGCCTACGACCAGCGCGACCCAGGCGCCACGGAGATCAAGGGCGACCGATTCATGCGCGGCATCATCGGCGATCCGCGCTACAAGGCGTTCCTCAGGAAGTTGAAGCTGCCGGACTGAAGCCGATTCCCCATTGGTTCGCGACCTTGCAGAACAACTCCGCCGTCTTCTCGGCGTCATACACCGCTGAGTGCGCTTCTTCGCCGTTCCACGCGATCCCCGCTGCCGCCAACGCGCGCCCCAGCACCGTTTGCCCGTACGCCACGCCCCCCAACGTCACCGTGTCGAACACGCTGAAGGGATGGAACGGATTGCGTTTGTGCTGCGTGCGCGCCACGGCCGCGTTGAGGAAGTTCAGATCGAAGTGCGCGTTGTGTCCGACGAGGATCGCGCGCTGGCAACCATGCTTGCGCACCGCTGCACGCACGGCGGCGAACACATGGTCGAGTCCTTCCTTCTCCTGCTTCGCAAAGCGGAACGGATGGTCGAGTCGGATCCCCGTGATCTCCAGCGACTTCGGATCGATCTCCAGCCCAGGCGCGGGTTCGAAATGCGCGCTCGCCACTTCACCAGGCACGTAGCGGCCGTAGGCGTCGAGGTCGATCGGCACCACCGCCATTTCAAGCAGCGCGTGCTTCTGGAACTCGAAGCCGCCGGTTTCCACGTCGACGACGACCGGCAGGTAGCCGCGGAAACGCTCGGCCATGCGGCGGAACGGCGGGGCGGCGGTGTCGGGGGAGGACGACTGCAGGGGATCGGTTTCCGTCATCGCGCAAGCCTAGCAGCGCGGGGGTGATCGAGGCAGCCCGCGATCGGGCAAAAGAAAAGGGACCGGAAGCAGCTTCCGGTCTGCTTCCGGTCCCCGGTGCCACCCTTGGGAGGGGTCAGGCGCTGTTGGTGGCGTCGCGCTTTTCGCGCGGGGGCAGGGCGTCTTCGCCGTGCACCAGGAACCACACGTTCTCTGCGATGTTGGTGGCGTGGTCGCCGATGCGCTCGAGGTTCTTCGCCATGAACAGCAAATGCGTGCAGGGCGTGATCGCGCGCGCGTCTTCCATCATGTAGGTCAGCAGTTCGCGGAACAGGCCGGTGTAGAGCGTGTCCAGTTCGGCGTCGCGGGCGCGTACGCGCTGCGCGGCTTCGGCGTCGTTGTCGCGATAGGCGACGAGCACGTCGCGCACTTGCTGCAAGGCCAGGCGACCCACCGCGCCCAGGCCGCGCGTGTGCGGCAGCGGCGGGGAGAGGTTGAGCGCCATCGAGCGCTTGGCCACGTTCGCGGCGTAGTCGCCGATGCGTTCGATGTCGGCCGCGACCTTCGTCGCCGCGAAGATCACGCGCAGGTCGCGCGCGAGCGGGCCGCGCAGGGCCAGGCGCATGACGTCGTGGTCGATCGAACGCTCGATCGCGTCGATCGCTTCGTCGTTGGCGACGATGCGTTCGGCCGCGCGGTCGTCGCGCCGCTCCACCACGTCGAGCGCGGCTTCCAGCTGCGCGGCGGCCATGGTGCCCATGCGCAGGATGTCGTCGAGCAGGCGGCGCTGTTCGTCGTCGTAGCTCTTTACGATGTGTTCGTGCATGGTGCTCATCCGAATCTACCGGTGATGTAATCCTCGGTCTGCTGCTTCGAGGGGTTGGAGAAGATGGTTTCCGTCGTGCCGTGCTCGACCAGGTCGCCCAGGTACATGAAGGCGGTGTAGTCGGAGACGCGCGCGGCCTGTTGCATGTTGTGGGTCACGATCAGGATCGTGTAGCGCTGCTTGAGTTCTTCCACCAGCTGTTCGATGCGCGAGGTGGAGATCGGGTCGAGCGCGGAGGTCGGTTCGTCGAGCAGCAGCACGTCCGGGCGCAGCGCCACGGCGCGCGCGATGCACAGGCGTTGCTGCTGGCCGCCGGACAGGCCCAGCGCGCTCTGCTTCAGCTTGTCCTTCACCTCGTCCCACAACGCGGCATGGCGCAGCGCTTCTTCGACGCGCGCATCCATGTCCGCCTTCGACAGGCGCTCGTGGTGGCGAATGCCGTAGGCCACGTTCTCGTGGATGGTCATCGGGAACGGCACGGGCTTCTGGAACACCATGCCGACGCGGCTGCGCAGGCGGTTGAGCGGGTACTTCGGATCCAGCACGTTCTCGCCGTCCAGCAGCACCTGGCCCGTCGCGAATTGCTTCGGATAGAGCATGTAGATGCGGTTGAACACGCGCAGCAGCGTGGACTTGCCGCAACCGGACGGTCCGATCAGCGCGGTCACGCGCTTTTCGGGGATGTCCAGGTGGATGTTCCGCACGGCGTGGAACTTGTCGTAATGGAAGTCCAGGCCCTTCGCCGACAGCTTGATCGGCGAGGACATCACCGGGCTGCCGTCGCGGTTCGGCGTTGCAATGGAGGGGCGGACAGCGTCGTTCATGGAGTCGATCCGATCCAGGCGGGTCATGGTCACGTCAGTCATGGGAGATGCGGGAACGGGACACGATGGCGCGTGCCGCAAGCGAAACGAGGAGGACGAACACGGTGAGCACGAACGCACCGGCCCACGCGAGCGTGTGCCAACTATCGAACGGGCTCATCGCGTACTGGAAGATCACGACCGGAACGTTCGCCATCGGCTGGTTCAGGTCGGTGGTCCAGTACTGGTTGTTGAGGGCGGTGAACAGCAGCGGCGCGGTTTCGCCGGAGATGCGGGCCAGCGCGAGCAGGATGCCGGTGACGATGCCCGGCAGCGACGCGCGGTAGAGCACCTGCACCGTCACCTTCCATTGCGGCACGCCGAGCGAGAGCGCGGCTTCGCGCATCTGCGCGGGGACGAGGCGCAGCATTTCATCCGTCGTGCGCACCACCACCGGCAACACGATGAAGCCCAGCGCGATCGCACCGGCGAGCGCGGAGAAGTGCCCCATCGGCGCCACCACGAGCGTGTAGACGAACAGGCCCAGCACGATCGACGGCGCCGACAGCAGGATGTCGTTGACGAACCGGATCGTCTCGCCCAGGCGTGCGGTGAAACGCGTGCGTGCGAATTCGGCCAGGTAGGTGCCGGCGAGCACGCCGATCGGCGCACCGAACAGAATGCCCAGCAAACTCATCGCGATGCTGCCGAAGATCGCGTTGAGCAGGCCGCCTTCCTCGCCCGGCGGCGGGGTCATCTCCGTGAACAGCGAGATGTCGAGCGCGTTGAGGCCGTTGGTCAGCGTGGTCCACACGATCCAGATGAGCCAGAACACACCGAAGAGGGTGGCGAAGGTGGCGAGCACCTGCGCGGCGATGTTCTTCGCGCGGCGCGCGCGGTACAGCGTGTCGGCGGAGAGCGTGTACATCAGTTGCCCTCCTTCTTCGACAGTTGGCGCAGCATCAGGCGGGCGATGGTCAGCACGGTGAAGGTCACGAGGAAGAGGACGAAGCCGAGTGCGATGAGGGAGCTGCGATACATCTCCGAATCGGCTTCGGCGAATTCATTGGCGATGGTCGCG
Source organism: Lysobacter sp. KIS68-7 (assembly GCF_021284745.1). Taxonomy (NCBI): domain Bacteria; kingdom Pseudomonadati; phylum Pseudomonadota; class Gammaproteobacteria; order Lysobacterales; family Lysobacteraceae; genus Lysobacter; species Lysobacter sp. KIS68-7. The sequence goes on from NZ_CP089925.1 coordinate 2,073,859, forward strand.
GCGATCGAGTTGCCCGGCATCAGCAGCGAGGTGGTGAGTTCGTGCGCGTTGCCCAGCACGAAGGTGACCGCCATCGTTTCGCCGAGCGCGCGGCCCAGGCCCAGGAAGATGCCGCCGATCACCGCCGAGCGCGTGTAGGGCAGCACCACGTCCCACACCACTTCCCAGCGCGTGGAGCCGAGTGCGTACGCCGATTCCTTCAGGCGGCCCGGCACGGTGAGGAACACCTCGCGCATCACCGAGGCGATGAAGGGGATGACCATGATCGCAAGCACCAGGCCCGCGGTGCCCATGCCCAGGCCCATCGGCGGGCCGGCGAAGAACTGGCCGACGAGCGGCCACTGGCCCATGTGTTCGTCGACCCAGGGATACACGTGTTCGGAGAGCACGGGGACGAGCACGAACAGGCCCCACATGCCGTAGATGATCGACGGGATGCCGGCGAGCAGTTCGATCGCGGCACCCACCGGCCCGCGCAACCACTTCGGCGCGATCTCGGTGAGGAACATCGCGATGCCGAAGCTCACCGGTACGGCGATGAGCATGGCGAGGAAGGCGGTGACCACCGTGCCGTAGATCGGCACGAGCGCGCCGAAGACCTGGTTGACCGGGTCCCACGCGTCGGTCCAGAGGAATTTCAGCCCGAAGGTCTGGAAGGCCAGGCGGCCGCCCCAGAGCATCGAGAACGCAGCGGCGATCAGCGACACCAGAACGAACACGCCGGCGGTCCCGACGATCCAGGCGAAGCGGCGGTCGTTGCGGACGTCGCGCGCGGCGCGATCGTCATGGGCGGAGGCAGTGGGCAGGGCGATGGAATTCATGCGCGTTAGCGTGTGGCAGTTCCGTGACACCCGGATTACAGCCGGGAGGGATTACGGTTTCGGCCCGCGCCGGGCAAAAAGAACGCGGGCCGAAGCCCGCGTTCCCGTCACCAGACCGTGGGAGGGGGTTCCGGTCAGTACTTCAGGTTCTGCGACCAATACGCTTCGATCTGCTTCACCAGCGCGTCGGGCAGCGGCACGTAGTCGAGGTCCGTCGCGGCCTTGTCGCCGTTCGCGTACGCCCAGTCGAAGAATTCCTTGGCGTTCTTGGCGCCCGCGGCGTTCTTCGGCTGCTTGTACATCAGGATGAAATTGGTGGCGGTGATCGGCCAGGCCTGCGCGCCCGGGGCGTTCGTCATCACCAGGTAGAAGTCCTTCGCGTTCGCCCAGTCGGCGCTGTCGGCGGCGGCCTGGAAGCTGTCGTTGCTCGGCACGATGAAGTTGCCGGCCGAGTTCTTCATGCGCGAGTAGGTCATCTTGTTCTGCAGCGCGTACGACATTTCGACGTAGCCGATGCCGCCGTTGATCTGCTTCACGTACGCGGCGACGCCTTCGTTGCCCTTGCCGCCGATGCCGGTCGGCCACTTCACGGCCGTGCCTTCGCCGACCTTCGCCTTCCACTCCGGGCTCACCTTGGACAGGTAGTTGACGAAGTTGAAGGTGGTGCCCGAACCGTCGGAGCGGTGCACGATCGTGATCTTCTTCGCCGGCAGCTGCAGGCCGCCATTGAGTTCGACGATGCGCGGGTCGTTCCACATCGTGACCTTGCCGAGGAAGATGTCGGCCAGCAGCGGGCCGTCAAGCTTCAGCGCACCGGCCTGGATGCCGGGGACGTTGACGACCGGCACGACGCCGCCGATCACCGACGGGAACTGCGCGAGGCCGAACTTGGCGAGTTCTTCCGGCTTCATCGGGGCGTCGGACGAACCGAAGTCCACCGTGCCGGCCTTGATCTGGGCGATGCCGCCGCCCGAGCCGATCGACTGGTAGTTGACCTTCTTGTTGGAGGCCTTCGCGTAGTCGGACGACCACTTGGACATGATCGGATAGACGAACGAAGCGCCGGCACCCGTGACGTCGGCGGCGTTGGCGGCGGAGGCGAAACCGCCGGCGACGACGAGGGCCAGCGAGAGGGCGGTGATGCGGATCGGAGCGAAGCGGGACACGGGATGTCTCCTGGAGGTTTATTGCTTGATAGAAGCGGGACACGGGCTCTGTCGCCCGGATGTCGGCATTCCATAACGATTGGATGACAGCCCGATGTTTCGTGGATGACAGGCGTGTGACACAGCAGGGGCGCGTTACAAAAGGAAAGGGCGCGGCTTTCGCCGCGCCCCTTCCTGGACCCCTGATCGTCGGTCCGAACGTGTGCTTACCAGTAGAACTGGAAGCGGGCTTCCAGGATGTCCGGCTTGTCGTTCACGATGCGGTTGAAGGCAACGTTGTTGTTGGCCGGGTCGTTCGCGTAGGTCGCGCTGGTGGTGCCGATGAACTTCGAGCTGTCCACGATCACGTAGTTCAGCATGAACTTGAAGTTCGAGCGCCAGTACCAGTTGACGCCCAAGGTCCAGGAGTCCATTTCGCCGCCGAGCGCACCGACCACGCGGGGCGGGGACGTCGGCGTGGCGCCCGGGACGATCTCGCCGTCGTTCAGGTCGATCGTGTCGTAGCGCAGGCCCACCTGCCACATGCCGCCGGCCGGGTTGTTCGGCAGCGGGGTGGTCGGCGTGCCGTTCTTGTAACCCCAGGTCTCGCCAGTGATGTTCCAGAGGCCCGAGATGTAGCCGGCCGAACCGGAGAAGTCACCCGCGGCCGAGTTGTAGCGCGAGGTGTCCGACTTCATGTACTCGCCCTGCAGCTTGAACGGACCGGTCACCCAGAACGATTCGAAGCCCAGCGTCGAGATGCGGTCGGTGTTGCGCAGGTTGCCGGTGTCGACGATGCGGTTCGACAGGTCGGCCAGCGGGCGGGCGCGCCACTGCACGGTGTCGCTGTCGGTGTCGTAGTCGTTGTACGACAGGCCGAGGTGCAGGATCGAGCCGGCGGTGTTGATCGGCGCCCAGTAACCGCGCACGCCCCAACCGTTGCCGTGCGGCGTCGGCGACGGGTGCTCGGTCAGCTCGCGCGTGAACCAGCTGCCGGCGATCGCCCAGTTGTTGTCGCCGTACTGGTACATCGCGCCCAGGCGGCGGGCGATGCCGAAGGTGTTGGTGACCGAGGCCTTCGCAACGAAGTCATTGTTCTTCGTCGACGACAGTTCTTCCAACGAGTTCAGCTGCTTGAACTGGCCGATCTGGAAGAAGTGGTTCGCGTTGCCCTGGATCTTGTATTTCGCGTTGAGGTCGAGCCACTTGTCGGCCTTCGCGTCGTAACCGGCCACCCACTCGATGTTGCCCGGGCCCTTGCCCTTGAGCACGAGTTCGGCGCGGCGCATTTCATAGTCGCCGTCGCCGCCGTCGGGGCCGTCGGAGCTGAGCTGGGCGAAGTCTTCGGAATACCAGTCCAGGTCGGCCTGGACGAGGCCTTCGAACGTCACTTCGGAATCGCCGATCACGTCGATGGCGACCTGCGCGTGGGCGGCAGGAGCGGCGAAGAAGCCGAGCGCGCCGAGCAGCGCGAGGGACAGGGTGCTGCGGGTCAGATTCATGGTATTGCCCTTCGGGCGGGTTGGGTGAGGACGCCGCGCAGCGTAGGGCGTGAATCTTTCGTTATTGTGACAAGTTGCGACCGCGTGACACCGGCGCGTCAGAAGCTGGTGCAAGCGTTTTCTCGTTGTAGCGGCATAGATCGCGGATCGGGCAGCCCGGGCAATTGGGCTTGCGCGCGGTGCAGGTGTAGCGGCCGTGCAGGATCAGCCAGTGGTGGGCGTCGCGCAGGAACTCCTCCGGGACGACGTGAAGGAGGTTGTCTTCCACTTGTCGCACATCCTTGCCGGGCGCAAGGCCGGTGCGGTTGGCGACGCGGAAGATGTGGGTGTCCACCGCCATGGTCGCCTCACCAAACGCGGTGTTCAGCACCACGTTCGCGGTCTTGCGGCCGACGCCGGGCAGGGCTTCGAGGGCTTCGCGCGTGCGCGGCACCTGGCTGTCGTATTGCTCGACCAGCGTGCGACTGAGTGCGATCACGTTCGCGGCCTTGGTGTTGAACAGGCCGATGGTCGCGATATGGCGCTTGAGCTTCTCTTCACCGAGCGCCACCAGTGCGGCCGGCGTGTTGGCGACGGGGAAGAGCTTGCGCGTGGCCTTGTTCACGCCGACGTCGGTGGCCTGCGCGGAGAGCACGACGGCGACCAGCAGTTCGAAGGGCGTGGTGTATTCGAGTTCGGTGGTCGGCCTGGGGTTGAGCTCGCGCAGGCGCGTGAAGAGTTCGGTGATTTCGGCGCGCGTAAGTTTGCTGCGACGCGTGCGCGGCTTCTTCTTTGCGACGGCCATGCTGTCAGTCGGGTTTGTGTTGCGCGGCGCGGGCCTTGGCGCGCGCGAGCGCGGCGGCGGCGGCCGGGGGCAGGGCGGGTGCGGAGGTGGCGGTCGCTTGCAGCGGTGCACGCTTCGCATCGCGCTCGCGCTGGCGACGTGCCAGGCGCAGCGTGCGGTCGCGGAAGCGTTCGCGTGCCGCGAGGGCGTTGTGGCGTTCCTCGCGTGCATGCGCAAGCGCTGCGCGGCACGCGGGCGTGCACGCGCTGCATTCGATCGCATCGAGCAAGCCGGCGTCGATCGCGCCATCGAGGTCGTCGACGCGCAGTGCGGCGACGATGCGATGCGCGGCGTGCCCGTCGGCCGCCGCGCATCCGCATTGCACGCACGCGACCATCAGCGGCCGGAGAACGCGGGCTTGCGACGTTCGAGGAACGCGCTGGTGCCTTCGCGCATGTCCTGCGTGGAGAACATCAGGCCGAACTGCGCGCTTTCGTATTCCAGGCCTTCTTCGATGCCGCACTCGCCGCCGACGTTGATGCAATCCAGGATGCCGCGCAGCGCGAGCGGTGCGGCGTTGGCGAACTGGTCGGCCAGCGCCATCGTCTGCGCTTCGAGTTCGGCAGCGGGAACGACGCGGTTGACGATGCCCAACTGCATGGCGCGCGCGGCGTCGATCGGCGCACCGGCCAGGCACAGCTCGAGCGTCGCGGCGCGACCGGCCAGGCGCAGCAGGCGCTGCGTGCCGCCGAAGCCCGGGATCAGGCCGAGGTTGATCTCGGGCTGGCCGACCTTGGCGGTGTCCGCGGCGATGCGCAGGTGGCAGCTCATCGCGAGCTCCAGCCCGCCGCCGAGGGCGAAGCCGTTGATCATGGCGATGACGGGCTTGGGCATCTTCTCCACGCGCCGCATCATCCGTTGCCCGCGCAGGGAGAAGTCGCGACCGTCGACCGGGGACAAGGTGTTCATCTCGGCGATGTCGGCGCCGGCCACGAAGGCCTTCGGGCCGCTGCCGGTGAGCACGATGGCGCGCACTGCCGGATCCGAAGCGGCCGTGTCGAAGGCCTGGTGCAGGGCATCGAGGGTGGCGGCGTTCAAGGCGTTCAGCTTGTCCGGGCGATTCACTGTGAAAACGCGAACGGCGCCGCGGTCGGCGGTGAGCAGGACGGGGTCGGACATGGGGATTCCAGGAGGCTCGTGAGGGTCGGAATGCGGGGTTTTCAAACCGTGCGGAACTTCGCGCTCGGGGCCCGGTCACAGGGCCCGGTCGTCAGTAGCGATTCAGCGCTGGCGCCGCTATCCTAGCGCGCCCTTCCGGGACCAACGGACGGGCATTCCTTTTTCAGAGAGGTCGTACCCGAATGAAGTTGCGTTTGCTCGCCGCCGCCATGGCGGCCCTGACCCTGACGGCCGGCGTCGCGTCCGCACAGGACACCACGACCGAGAAGGGCAAGGTCAGTTACTACTTCGGCTACCAGTTCGGCCGCGACCTCGTAGACAGCGGCGAGCAGGTCGACCTGCCGACGGTGTACAAGGCCATGCAGGACGGTTACGCCAAGAAGCAGCCGTCCGTCACCGAAGAACAGATGCGCCCGGCCGTGCAGGCCATGCAGAAGCGCCAGCAGGCCAAGATGGAACAGGCCAAGGCTGCGTATGAAAAGGCCGCCGCCGAGAACAAGACCAAGAGCGACTCGTTCCTGGCCCAGAACAAGGCGAAGCCCGGCATCAAGACCCTGCCGAGCGGCGTGCAGTACCGCGTGATCGAAAGCGGCACCGGCGCCAAGCCGACCACCGGCAGCACCGTCGACCTCGAAGTCCTCGGCCCGTTCGGTTACGGCCAGCGTCCGCCGGAAGCCGCCAACGCCAAGGCCCAGCCGCTCTCCGGCATCAAGATGAGCGACGTCGAGATGACCGGCATGCGCGAAGCGCTGCAGCAGATGCCGGCCGGTTCGAAGTGGGAAGTCTTCCTCCCGCCGGACAAGGCCTACGGTGCGAACCCGCGTTCGCCGTTCCCGCCGAACGTCGCTGTCTCGTTCGAAGTGAAGCTGGTCAGCGTCAAGTAATCGCCAGCAGCACGATGTACAAAGAACGCCGGCCCCGCGCCGGCGTTCTCTTTTTCAACACGGACCTGTTGCAGACTCCCCACGTGTATTCGTCGTCCTTCCGCGCAGTCCTCAGCCCTTGCATCGGCGTATGCCAGCTCGACGAGCGCGGGCTGTGCGTCGGTTGCCGCCGCACGACCGCGGAGATCGCGCGCTGGGGCCAGATGAACGACGACGAGCGCCTGCGCCTGATGGACGTGGTGTTGCCGATGCGCGCGCCATCCGACACGCGATGATCGGGCTGGACCTTCCCCACCTGCGCGCCGTGTTGCATCCGGTCGAACATCCGCCGACCGGGCCGGGCTGGAACCACGCCGAACTCGTGGGCCTGCTGCCCGATCTTCCCTGGCGCGAAGCCGCGGTGCTCGTCGGCCTGGTCGCGCGCGACGCGGGATGGCAGGTGCTGCTCACGCGCCGCACCGACGACCTGCGGCACCACGCCGGCCAAGTGAGCTTCCCCGGCGGGCGCATCGAATCCGACGACCGCGACGCCATCGCCGCGGCGTTGCGCGAGAGCTTCGAGGAAATCGGCCTGTCGCCCGAACGCGTCTCGCCCGTCGGCTTCCTGGATCCGCTGTGCACGATCACCGGCTTCCGGGTGCTGCCCGTGGTGGGCATCGTCGCGCCGGAGTTCGTGGCACGCCCGGATCCGGGCGAGGTGGCCGAAGTCTTCGAGGTTCCGCTCGACTACCTGCTCGACCCGCGCAACCTGCTCGCCACCGATGTTTCCGCCATCCTGGGTCGTCCGATTCCCGACGGACGGCCGCGCAAGGTGCTGGAATTCGTGGATAGGGGTAACCCGCGGCAACGGATCTGGGGCGCGACCGCCTCGATCCTCTTCAATCTCAGGGAACGCATTGCCACGACCACCGTCCCGGGCTGAGCCCGCGACGCGACGTCCGACAAGGAGAGGCACATGACCGGCTGGACCACCCTCGTGCAGGCGGAAACGCTCGCGATCGCCCTCGGGCGCCCCGACATCGCGATCGTCGATTGCCGGTTCTCCATCCAGAACCCCGGTGCCGGCGAAAGCGCCTACCTGATCGGGCACCTGCCCAACGCGGTGTACGCGCACCTGGACCGCGACCTGTCGAACATCGGCAAGCAGGGCGTCGGCCGCCACCCGTGGCCGGACGCGGGGACCTTCACCACCAAGCTCGGCGAGTGGGGGATTTCGCCGCAGACGCAGGTGATCGCCTACGACGATGGCGAAGGCGCGCACGCGGCGCGTTTCTGGTTCCTGATGCGCGAACTCGGGCACGAGAAAGTGGCCGTGCTCGACGGCGGTTGGAAGCGCTGGACGGCGCTCGGCCTGCCCGTCGATTCGAGCGTGAAGCGACCGATCACCACCCGCTACAACGGCACCTTCGACACCTCGCGCCTGCTCGATGCCGACGACGTGCAGCAACGCCTCGCTGCGGGCGAAGTGTTGATCGATGCACGCGGTGCGGACCGCTTCCGCGGCGAGAACGAAACGATCGATCGCGTCGCGGGGCACGTGCCCGGCGCGGTGAGTCGTCCGTTCCCGACCAACCTCGACGACCACGGGCGCTTCAAGACGCCCATGCAGCTCGCCGACGAATTCCGCGCGCTGCTTGGCGGCAAGACGGCGGAGGAAACGATGGTGATGTGCGGCTCGGGCGTGACGGCCTGCCACCACTTGCTGGCGATGGAACGCGCGGGCCTGCGCGGCGCGCGCTTGTACACGGGCTCGTGGAGCGGTTGGATCTCCGATCCGTCGAGGCAGATCGCGACCGGGGCCTGAGGCTTACTTCCCGAGTCGCGCAATCAACGCCTTCAGGCCGGCCTGCGTATCGGGCTGGCTCCATGCATCCACGAACGATGCGAGCTGGATCCGCTCCGGCTGCATCGCCGCCACGACATCCGCGCGCGAAATCGCACGCGTGCGCAGCATCGGTTCGCGCGGCAACGCGATCAGCGCTTCGAGCCACAGGCGCGCGCGCGTAGCGACGTTGTCGATGTCCGTCAGTTCGTCCACCAGGCCGATCGCATGCGCCTGCGCGCTGTCGAGCATTTCGCCGGCGACGAGCAAGCGCTCCGCGCGATGCAGGCCGACGACGCGACGCATCAACCATTGCACGCCTTCCGGCGCGACCAGGCCCACCTGGGTTTCGTTGAGCCCGAGGCGATAGGGGCCTTCCGCCATCACGCGGTAGTCGCAGCACAACGCGAGCACGCATCCGCCCGCGGGCGCATGGCCGGCCAGCGCGGCCACGACCGGCACCGGTGTTTCGGCGATCGCACGTGCGCAATCGAAGAACGCCGACCACGCGGTCATCAGCGCGGCGCGATCGTCGCCGAGCGAGAGCAGGTAGGGCACGTCCAGGCCCGCCGAAAATACCTTCGGGCCGCCCGACAGCACGATGCCCTGCGCGCCGTCGCGCACCGCGGCGGCGAGGGCTTCGCGCAGGTCATTGCACAGCGCCGGATTCAGCGCGTTGACCGGCGGGCGCGCCAGCTTCAGTTCGACGATGGGGCCGTGATCGATGCGTTCGACGAGCGACATTCGGGCATCCTTTCGTGGGGGCGACCGGTATCATAGGCCGCATGGAAATCCTTCGCCGCGCCACCTTCGCCCTCATCCTCGCCGCCTCTGCCGTTGCGCCCGCGTGCGCGAAAGGCAAGGCCGATTGCGTTCCCGTCGTTCGCGAAGGCTGGATCCGCCTGGTGCCCGGCGGCATGCCCATGCACGCTGGCTTCGGCCGCATCGAGAACAAGTGCGCGATGCCGGCCACCATCGTCGGTGCGCGCAGTCCCGCCTACGACAGCGCCGAGTTGCATGAGACGAAGATCGTCGACGGCGTGAACCGCATGCGCGCGGTGCCCGAGTTGCGCATCGCACCCGACGACGCGGCCGTGCTCAAGCCCGGCGGCCTGCACCTGATGCTGATGGATCCGCATGCGCCGCTGAAGGTCGGCAGCAAGGTCGTGATCGAATTCCCGCTGCAGGACGGGCGCGTGGTGCGCGGCGAGTTCGACGTGCGCGCGCCTGACGCCGTCGCGCCCTAAGGCGCGCTGGCGGCGTTCGCCATTTCGCGCACTGCGTCCGGCAACGGGATCGGTCGCCCGGTCGACGGATCGATCCACACCATCACCACGTGGCCGTCGGCGTAGAGCGTCGCGCCGTCCGGCGATTCGATGCGATGGCCGATCGTCACGCTCGTGTTGCCCGCGCGATCGGCGAACAGCGACACCTCGACGTCCGCGGGGTAGGGAATCGGCGCGCGGTAGTTCAATTGCACCGCTGCCAGCAGCGGCATCATCGTGTCGTTCAACCATTCGCGCTGCAGCGATTCGAACCAACGGATGCGCGCTTCCTCCAGGAACGTGAGGAAGGTGGAATTGTTGACGTGGTTGAACGCGTCCAGGTCGCGCCAGCGCAACGCCATGGGCATGCGGAACAAGGCCGTGCGCGCGGGCTCGCTCATGCAGCGGACTTCCGCTTGCCCGGCTTGGCATCCTTCGCCGCCTTCTTCGCGGCCTTCTTCGCCTCTTCCTTTTCAGCCTTGGTCGGCGGGCGCGGGGCTTCCGGTCGCGGCGAGGGCGCAGGCTTCGTCGGCTTGGCTTCCGTGCCGAGCACCTTCGCGAGGAAGCGCCCGGTGTGCGAATGCCCGATGCCGGCGATGTCCTCCGGCGTGCCCGCCGCGAGGATCATGCCGCCGCGATGGCCGCCTTCGGGGCCGAGGTCGATCACCCAGTCCGCCGTCTTGATGACGTCCAGGTTGTGCTCGATCACCACGATCGTATTGCCGTCGTCGCGCAGCTTGTGCAGCACGGCGAGCAGATGCTCGATGTCGTGGAAGTGCAGGCCGGTGGTGGGCTCGTCGAGGATGTAGAGCGTGCGGCCGGTATCGCGCCGCGAGAGTTCCTTCGACAGCTTCACGCGCTGCGCTTCACCACCCGAGAGCGTGGTCGCCGGCTGGCCGAGCTTCACGTAGGTCAGGCCCACGTCCACCAGTGTTTCGAGCTTGCGTGCGATTGCGGGCACCGGTTCGAACAGCGAGAGCGCATCTTCGACCGTCATCTCCAGCACGTCGTGGATGCTGTAGCCCTTGTAGAGGATCTCCAGCGTTTCGCGGTTGTAGCGCTTGCCGTGGCAGACATCGCAGGGCACGTACACGTCCGGCAGGAAGTGCATCTCGACCTTGATCAGGCCGTCGCCCTGGCACGCCTCGCAACGGCCACCGCGCACGTTGAAACTGAAACGCCCCGGCGAATAACCGCGCGCACGCGATTCGGGCACGGAAGCGAAGAGCTCGCGCAGCGGCGTGAACAAGCCGGTGTAGGTCGCCGGATTCGAACGCGGCGTGCGGCCGATCGGCGACTGGTCGATGTCGACGACCTTGTCGAACAGGTCCAGGCCGTTCACTTCGCGATACGGCGCGGGTTTGTGCGAGGCGCCGTTGATCTCGTTGGCGGCCAGCGCGTAGAGCGTGTCGTTGATCAGCGTCGACTTGCCGGAACCCGACACGCCGGTGATGGCGGTGAACAGGCCCGCGGGAATCTCGAGGTCGACGTTCTTGAGGTTGTTGCCCGTCGCGCCGGACAGATGCAACTGCATCTTCTTGTTCGGCTTGTGGCGGTGCGCCGGCACGGCGATCTGCTTCTTGCCGCTCATGTACTGGCCGGTGAGCGAGCGCGGTGCCTTGAGGATGTCGGCGAACACGCCCTGCGCGACGATCTCGCCACCATGCACGCCTGCACCGGGGCCGATGTCGACGATGTGGTCGGCCAGGCGGATCGCGTCTTCGTCATGCTCGACGACGATGACGGTGTTGCCCAGGTCCCTCAAGCGCGTCAGCGTGCCGAGCAGGCGTTCGTTGTCGCGCTGGTGCAGGCCGATCGAAGGCTCGTCGAGCACGTACATTACGCCCACCAGGCCGGCACCGATCTGCGAAGCAAGGCGGATGCGCTGCGCTTCGCCGCCGGAGAGCGTGTCGGCCTTGCGTTCGAGCGTCAGGTAATCCAGGCCCACGTCGACGAGGAAGCGCAGGCGCTCTCCGATTTCCTTGACGATCTTGACCGCGATCTCGCCGCGCCAGCCGGGCAGTTCGAGGTGGTGGAAGAAGGTGAGCGCTTCATCGACCGGTAGCACCACGATGTCCGACAGCGGCTTGTCCGCGACGAACACGTTGCGCGCGGAGCGGTTCAAGCGCGCGCCACCGCATTCCACGCACGCGCGCTCGCTGATGTACTTGGCGAGTTCCTCGCGCACCGCGGCGCTTTCGGTTTCCTTGTAGCGGCGTTCGAGGTTCGGCAGGATCCCTTCGAACTTGTGCTTGCGCTGCGTGCGCCCGCCCGCTTCGGTGAGGTAGGTGAAGGTGATCGTGTCGTTGCCGCTGCCATGCAGCACGGCGTTGCGCTGTTCTTCGTCCAGCTCCTGCCACGCGGCGTCGACGTCGAAGCCGTAGTGGCGCGCGAGCGAAGCGATCAGCTGGAAGTAGTAGACGTTGCGGCGATCCCATCCGCGCACGGCGCCCGCGGCGAGCGAGAGCTCCGGATGCACGACCACGCGCGAGGGATCGAAGAACTGGCTCACGCCCAGGCCGTCGCAAGTCGGGCACGCGCCCACCGGCGAGTTGAACGAGAACAGGCGCGGCTCGAGCTCCGGCAGCGAGTAGTCGCACACCGGGCAGCTGTACTTCGACGAGAACAGCAGCGGCGCGGCGTTCGTGTCGTCGATCGCCTGCACGATGGCCATGCCGTCGCCGAGCTTCAGCGCGGTCTCGAAGGATTCGGCCAGGCGCTGCTTGAGGTCCTCGCGGACCTTGAAGCGGTCGATCACCGCTTCGATCGTGTGCTTCTGGCGCAGCGCGAGCGGCGGGACGGCGTCGATTTCGTGCAGCACGCCATCCACGCGCACGCGCACGAAACCCTGCGCGCGCAGTTGTTCGAACACCTGCGCGTGCTCGCCCTTGCGTTCGCGGATCACCGGCGCGAGCAGCATCCAGCGTTGCTCGGCGAGCTTCGGGTCGCGGCCGAGGGCCAGCACCTGGTCGACCATCTGGCTGATGGTCTGCGCTTCCAGCGGATAGCCGTGGTCGGGGCAACGCGGGGTGCCCACGCGCGCGAACAGCAAGCGCAGGTAATCGTAGATCTCGGTGATGGTGCCGACGGTGGAGCGCGGGTTGTGCGAGGTCGCCTTCTGTTCGATCGCGATCGCCGGGCTCAGCCCCTCGATGTGGTCGACGTCGGGCTTCTCCATCACGCTCAGGAACTGCCGCGCGTAGGCCGACAGCGATTCGACGTAGCGACGCTGCCCTTCGGCATAGATGGTGTCGAAGGCCAGCGACGATTTGCCCGAACCGGACAGGCCGGTGATGACGATCAGCTTCTCCCTGGGCAGGTCGATGTCCAGGTTCTTGAGGTTGTGCGTCCGCGCGCCGCGGATGCGGATGAAATCCATCGCCATCGAAAGAGGAGTCCGTGAGCGGGAGCCGTGGCCGAACCACTGAGCGTAGCCGAAAAGGTGGGGACAAATACGTCCGTCACCAGCCTGCGCGCGCGGCGGCGCGCAGGCGCCTGCTCATCCTCCTGAACAGCACTCCGAAGGCGATCAGCGCAGGACGGTGAACTCCATCCGGCGGTTCTTCGCCCGGCCTTCCTCGGTGCTGTTGTCGGCGACCGGCTTGTCCTGCCCGTAGCCCTTGCTGGTCAGCAGCGCCGGATCCACGCCATCGGACACCAACTGGGACACCACGGCCGCGGCGCGGTCCTGCGACAGCGTCATGTTGGCGGCCGCATCGCCGGTGTTGTCGGTATGGCCGCCGACTTCGATGCGCGTGCCCGAAGGCGCGGCCTTGATGACGGTGGCGGCCTTGGACAGGATTTCCATGCTGTCCGCAGAGATGCGCGCACTGTCGGTATCGAAGTGGATCGCCATCAGGTTCAGTGCCTTGACCAGGTCGTCGGCGCTGAAGGTCTTGCCGACCAGCGCGTCCAGCGCGGCGCCGGCGTCGGGCAGTTCGATCTTCGGCATCGAGGGCACGGAAACGGCGGGTGTGGGAACGCCCGCCACCGGGGTCGCCTCGCGATGGCAACTGCGGAACGCGAAGAACGCGATCAGCGCGAGCAGCAGCAAGCCCACCCACGGCAACCAGCCGGGCATGCCGCTGCTGGCCGCGCGCACCGCGCCGGCGCCCGCCGAGGCCGCGGCCGCGCCGGTTCCCATCACGCCGCCCAACAGGCCCTTGAACTTGTCGGGGATGGCGGTGGGGATGCGCCCGCCCTCGGTGAACTCGTTCACCATGGTCGGCAACATGCCGCTGAGGACACCCGAGACCGCACTGCGGTCCGCGCCGATCTTGCCGGCCATGTCGCCGATCGTGTTGGCACCGAGCGCGCTTTCGACCTGCATGGGCGAAATCGGCTGGTTGGGGCCGCCGCCCACCCAGGACTGGACGATGTCGCCCATGCCCTGCTGTTTGAAGCGGTCGAGGAAGCCGCCGAAGCCGCCGGCCTGGTTGAACATCAGGCCGGTCAGGATGGGCAGCAGCATGCGAACTTTGTCGGCGCCGATGCCGAAGCGCGCGGCGACCTGTTCGATGAGGGTTTCGAACATGGCGAAGGACCTCCGAGGGGGGCGGGGGCCACGCGCTCTGCTCGCGGGGCCCGGGATTCTGGCGCCCCGGCCGGTTAAGCGGGCATCACACCGGCCGCTGGCCCCCGGCCGTTCCCCCGGGAGGCCCACGGTTGACCCTAAGCCGCTGAAACCCCTAGAATTCCGCTTCTGTTCGCCCTCGATGGCGGGCAGGGACCACAATAACTACAGAGGAAGGCTTGGTCATGTACGCAGTACTGGTCACGGGCGGTAAGCAATACCGCGTGATGAAGGGCGAGACGCTCCGCGTCGAACTGCTCGACATCGAAGCCGGCAAGGAGATCACGTTCGACAACGTGCTCATGCTCGGCGACGGCGAAGGCGTCAAGGTCGGCGATGCGCTCAAGGGCGCTTCGGTCACCGCCACCGTCAAGGGTCACGGCCGTGCCGACAAGGTGCGCATCGTGAAGTTCCGCCGCCGCAAGCACCATCGCAAGCAGATGGGCCACCGGCAGCATTACACCGAAATCGAGATCACCGGCATCGCCGGTGGCGACAAGAAGTAAGGAGCAGCAGCCATGGCACATAAAAAGGGCGTAGGTTCTTCGCGCAACGGCCGCGACTCCAATCCGAAGTACCTCGGCGTCAAGCTGTACGGTGGCCAGGCGGTCGAAGCCGGCAACATCATCGTGCGCCAGCGCGGTACGCAGTTCCACCCGGGTAGCGGCGTCGGCCTCGGCCGCGACCACACCCTGTTCGCGCTGGTCGACGGCAAGGTCGAGTTCTCGACCAAGGGTCCGCAGAAGCGCCGCACCGTGAGCATCGTCGAGTAAATTCGACGCACCGGTGTGCGACGAGCCCCGCTCCGGCGGGGTTCGTTGTTTTTGAAACCCAGGATCAAACATGAAGCTCGTCGACGAAGCAGAAATCACCGTGATCGCCGGCAACGGCGGCAACGGCTCCATCAGTTTCCGTCGCGAGAAGTTCATCCCGCTCGGCGGCCCCGACGGCGGCGACGGCGGCAACGGCGGCGACGTGTACCTGCAGGCCGACGAGAACCTCAACACGCTCGTCGACTTCCGCCACGAAAAGATGTTCCGCGCCAAGCGCGGCGAAAACGGCATGGGCCGCCAGATGTACGGCAAGGGCGCCGAGGACATCACGATCGTCGTGCCCGTCGGCACCGTCGTGCACAACATCGAGACCGACGAGGTCATCGGCGACCTCACCGCGAACGGCGACCGCCTGCTGGTGGCGCACGGCGGCAAGGGCGGCCTCGGCAACATGCATTTCAAGAGCTCGATCAATCGTTCGCCGCGTCGTTCGACGCCGGGCAGCGAGGGCGAGACGCGCACGCTGCGCCTGGAACTCAAACTGCTGGCGGACGTCGGCCTGCTCGGCTTCCCGAACGCGGGCAAGTCCACCTTCATCCGCGCGGTTTCCGCAGCGACGCCGAAGGTGGCCGATTACCCGTTCACCACCCTGTATCCGAACCTGGGCGTGGTCAGCGTCGAACCGCACCGCAGCTTCGTCATCGCCGACATCCCCGGCCTGATCGAAGGCGCGGCGGAAGGCGCGGGGCTAGGCAGCCTGTTCCTGCGCCACGTGCAGCGCACGCGGCTGCTGCTGCACCTGGTCGATCTCGCCCCGATGGAAGGCGGCGTGGAAGCCTCGCCGGCGGACCAGGTGCGCGCCATCGAACACGAATTGCGCAAGTACGATCCGGGCATGCTGGAAAAGCCGCGCTGGCTCGTGCTGAACAAGGCGGACCTGATGTTCGAGGACGAAGCGCGCGCGAAGGCTGAAGAGGTCGTGCGCGAGCTCGGTTGGACGCAGCCCTGGTACCTGGTCTCCGCCATCGGCCGCGAAGGCACGTGGCCGATCATGCTGGCGGTGCAGACCTTCTTCGACCGCTTGCGCGAAGAGGCGTCGGATGTCGCCTGACGCGCAGGCAACAAAAAACCCCGCCGAAGCGGGGTTTTTCACGAACACTGCGGCGCCTGTGGAATCAGGCGGCCTGCAGCGCCTTGATGCGCGCGGTCAGGCGGCTCTTGTGACGGGCGGCCTTGTTCTTGTGGATCAGGCCACGCGCGCTGAAGCGGTCAAGGATGGGCTGAGCGACGACGAACGCGGCCTGGGCGGCAGCGGCATCGTTGGCGTCGAGGGCCTTGAGCACCTTCTTGACGGCGGTGCGCAGCATCGAGCGCTGGGCGGCGTTGCGAGCGTTGCGCACGACGGTCTGCTTGGCGCGCTTCTTGGCGGACTTGATATTGGCCACGACGGAATCCTGGGGTTTGTAACGATGAAAAGTGGGTGGGGCGACACAACGAAGCCCGGAAGTATGGGTGTTTCAATGGCTTGGGTCAACCTTGGCGCCCGCGCCGGAGGCGAGTCCGCATGACGGCCGCCGCCCATCGACCCCGGATGCTCCGGGGCCTGCTGTCCTTCGGCAGCATGACCATGGTCAGCCGGGTCTTCGGCTTGGTCCGGGACATGGTGATCAACAGCGTGTTCGGCGCCAACGCCGGCACGGACGCCTTCTGGGTGGCCTTCCGCATCCCGAACTTCATGCGGCGGCTGTTCGCGGAGGGCTCGTTCTCCACGGCCTTCGTCCCCGTCTTCACGGAGATCAAGGAGAAGCGCAGCCACGAGGACCTGAAGGAACTGGTCTCCCGTACGGCCGGTACGCTCGGCGGGGTGCTGGCGATCATCGTGGCGTTGGGCGTGTTGTTCGCCCCGCAGGTCACGCTGCTGTTCTCGCCTGGCTCGGCGGCCAATCCGGAGAAGTTCGCGCTCACGGTGGAGCTGCTGCGACTGACGTTCCCGTTCCTGTTGTTCGTCTCGCTCACGGCCCTGGCCGGCGGCGCGCTCAACAGCTTCCATCGTTTCGGCATGCCGGCGCTGACGCCGGTCATCCTCAATCTCTGCATGATCGGCGGCGCGATCTGGCTGTCGCCGAAGCTCGATGTGCCGATCCTCGCGCTCGGCTGGTCGATCCTCGCTGCCGGCGTGCTGCAGTTGCTGTTCCAGCTGCCGCAGCTGGCCAAGCTGGATCTGCTGTCGCTGCCGAAGTGGGGCGCCTCGCATCCGGATGTGCGGAAAGTGATGCGCCTGATGGTGCCCACGCTGTTCGGCTCCTCGATCGCGCAGATCAACCTGCTGCTCGATACGGTGATCGCTTCGCTGCTGATTGCCGGTTCGCAGACGTGGTTGTCGCAGGCCGATCGCTTCCTCGAACTGCCGCTCGGCGTGTTCGGCGTGGCACTCGGCACGGTGATCCTGCCGGCGCTGGCGCGCCACCATGTCAACACCGATCGCGCGGGCTTTTCCAACGCGCTCGACTGGGGCCTGCGCACGACGCTCATGATCTCGATCCCGGCCGCGCTGGGCCTGATGCTGCTGTCGGTGCCGCTGGTGTCCACGCTGTTCCAGCACGGCCGCTTCACCGCATTCGATACGCGCATGGCGGCCTTGTCGGTGTTCGGCCTGAGCTTCGGCCTGCCGGCCTTCGCGCTGGTGAAAGTGGTGCTGCCTGCGTTCTACGCGCGGCAGGACACGAAGACGCCGGTGCGCGCGGGCGTGGCCTCGCTGGTCGCGAACATGGTGTTCAACGGCCTGATCCTCGCGATCCTGTACGTCGTGATGGTGCCGGAGCACTTCAAGCAGGGCCCGATCCTGGTGGCCTTATCGTCGGTGCCGGGCCTGCATTTCGCGCTGGGCCTGGCGAGCGCCGCGGCGAGTTACCTGAACCTGATGCTGCTGTGGCGCTGGCTGCGGCAGGCCGGCGTGTACGAGCGGAAGCCGGGGTGGGGTGTGTTCCTGCTGCGCCTGGGCGTGGCGTGCGCGGCGATGGTCGTGTTCCTGATCGTGGCGCTGCGGCTCGGGCCGGACTTCACCGCCGTGCGGGTCGCCACGCGCATCCTCTGGCTCGGCCTGCTGGTCGGCGGCGGCGCGGCGGTCTATGGCGCGGCGATGCTCGCGATGGGCTTCCGCCCGAGCGACCTGAGGGAACATTGATTCCGCGGCCGGCCGCTATACTCCCGCGTTCCATGAGCAGGCTGTTCCGTGACGTCGAAGGCGGGCCTTTGTGCCCCCAAGGCAGCGTGGTCTGCATCGGCGCCTTCGACGGCCTCCATCTCGGCCATCGGGCGCTGGTGCACCGCGCGGTCGAGCGTGCGCGCGAACTCGGCGTGCCGGCCGTCGCCTTGACCTTCGAACCGCTGCCGCGCGAATTCTTCGCGCCCGCGCAGAAGCCGCCGCGCCTCACCCTGGCGCGCGCGAAGTTCGAAGGCCTGCGCGACATCGGCATCGACCTGGTCGGCCTGCTGCGTTTCGATGCGAAGCTCGCGTCGATGGAGGCCGAACGCTTCGTGCGCGAGATCCTCGTCGGTCGCCTTCAGGTGCGCGAGGTGTGGATCGGCCCCGACTTCCGCTTCGGCAAGGGCAGGGCGGGCGATCTGACCTTGTTGCGGACGCTCGGCGAATCCCTCGGCTTCACCGCGCATGCGATCCACCCGGTCGCGGTCGATGGCGAGCGCGTGTCGAGCACGCGCATTCGCGAAGCGCTGAACGTCGGCGATTTCGACAGCGTCGAGCGCCTGCTCGGTCGTCGCTATGCCATCGCCGGTCGCGTGGTGCGCGGCAAGCAACTCGGCCGCACGCTGGGTTACCCGACCGCGAACCTGCGCTACGGTGGCAAGCGTCCGCCCTTGCAAGGCATCTACGCCACGCGCGTGCATGGCGTGGGCGCACATCCGATCGCATCGGTCTCGAGCTTCGGCACGCGTCCGACCGTTGCGGGCGTGGAGCCCTTGCTCGAAGCGCATCTGTTCGACTTCGATGGCGACCTCTACGGGCGCCGCATCGCGGTGGAATTCGTGGCGCGCCTGCGCGACGAACTTGCTTTCGCCGATCTGCCCGCACTGGTCGCCCAGATGCATCGCGACGCCCAACAGGCACGCGACCTCCTTTCCACCTTCAAGCAACAGGCTTGCGCGTGACCCACGATTACAAGTCCACCATCCACCTGCCCGCGACGGAATTCCCCATGCGCGGCGACCTGCCCAAGCGCGAACCGCACACGCTCGCGCGCTGGGAGGGTGACGGCCTGTACGCGCAGATCCGCCAGCATGCGAAGGGCCGCCCCACGTTCGTGCTGCACGACGGTCCGCCCTACGCCAACGGCCAGATCCACATCGGCCATGCGGTGAACAAGGTGCTGAAGGACGTGGTGGTGAAGTCCCGGCTGCTCTCGGGCTTCGACGCACCTTACGTGCCCGGCTGGGATTGCCACGGCCTGCCGATCGAACTCGTCGTCGAGAAGAAGTACGGCAAGGTGGGCGACAAGCTCGACGCCGCCGCGTTCCGCGCGAAGTGCCGCGAATACGCCGCCGAGCAGATCGACGCGCAGCGCCGCGACTTCAAGCGCCTGGGGGTCGTCGGCGCGTGGGACCAGCCGTATCGCACGATGGATTTCCGCTACGAAGCGGACATGCTGCGCTCGCTCGCGAAGATCATCGATCGCGGCCACCTCAGCCGCGGCGTGAAGCCGGTGCATTGGTGCTTCGATTGCGGTTCGGCGCTCGCCGAAGCGGAGATCGAATACCAGGACAAGGCCTCGCCCGCGATCGACGTCGCCTACAAGGCGCGGCAGCCGCAGGCGCTTGCCTCGGCGTTCGGTGTCGCGTTGCCGGAAGGCATCGACGTCGCCGTGCCGATCTGGACGACCACGCCGTGGACGCTGCCCGCGAGCCTCGCGGTGACGCTCGGCCCGGAACTGGATTACGTGCTCGTCGAAGGTCCCGCACGCTTCGGCATGCGCACCTGGCTCGTGCTCGCCGAAGCGCTCGCCGAGAAGGCGCTGGCGCGTTACGGCGTCAACGATTTCATCGTGCATGGCCGCGCCACGGGCGTCGAACTCGAAGGCCAGCGCTTGCAGCATCCCTTCTACGACCGTGAGATCCCGCTGATCCTCGGCGACCACGTGTCGGCCGAAGACGGCACCGGCGCCGTGCACACCGCGCCGGGCCACGGCCAGGAAGACTTCGCGGTCGGCCTGCGCTACGACCTCATGGGGCCCTACACCGCGGCGCAGATCAATCCCGTCGACGGGCGCGGCGTGTACCTGCCGTCCACGCCGCCGGCCGATGGCGTCGCGCTCGCGGGCATGCACATCTGGAAGGCGAACGACGCCATCGTCGAAGTGCTGCGCAACAACGGCGCGCTGCTCGCCCACGTCACGCTCACGCACAGTTATCCGCACTGCTGGCGCCACAAGACGCCGGTGGCGTTCCGCGCCACGCCACAGTGGTTCATTTCGATGGAGCAGGCGGGCCTGCGCCGCGATTCGCTGAAGGCGATCGGCGATGTCGAATGGTTCCCCGACTGGGGCGAGGCGCGCATCTACGCGATGGTCGAAGGCCGCCCGGACTGGTGCATCTCGCGCCAGCGCACCTGGGGCGTGCCGATCGCCTTGTTCATCGATCGCGAAACGGGCGAACCGCATCCGGATTCGCCCGCTTTGATGCGGCAAGTGGCCGACCGCGTCGAACGCGAAGGCGTGGACGCGTGGTACTCGCTGGATCCGAGCGAACTGCTCGGTGCCACCGCCTCGCGCTACGACAAGGTGACCGACATCCTCGATGTGTGGCTCGACTCCGGCGTGAGCCACGAATGCGTGCTCGCGCAGCGTCCCGAAGACATGCTGCGCAAGCCCGCTGACCTGTATCTCGAAGGCTCCGACCAGCATCGCGGCTGGTTCCAGTCGTCGTTGCTCACGGGCGTGGCGATGGACGGCATCGCGCCTTACAAGCAAGTGCTGACGCACGGCTTCACGGTCGACCAGAACGGTCGCAAGATGTCGAAGTCGCTCGGCAACACCATCGAGCCGCAGCGCGTGATCGACCAGATGGGCGCGGACGTGCTGCGCCTGTGGATCGCCGCCACCGACTACCGCAACGAGATCGCCGTCTCCGACGAGATCCTCAAGCGCACGGGCGACGTGTACCGCCGCATCCGCAACACCGCACGCTTCCTGCTCGGCAACCTGCACGGCTTCGACCCTGCGCACGATCTCGCGCCGCTGGATGCGATGGTCGCGCTGGATCGCTGGATCGTGCATCGCGCGCATGCCCTGCAGGTGAAGATCGCCGACGCGTACGCGCGTTACGACTTCGCCGAGATCGTGCAGGCGCTGGGCAACTTCTGCAGCGTCGACCTCGGCGCGCTGTACCTGGACGTCACCAAGGACCGCCTCTACACGCTGCGCGAAGACGCGCCGGCACGACGTTCCGCGCAGTCGGCGATGTATCGCATCGCCGAAGCCTTCGTGCGCTGGATCGCGCCGATCCTGTCCTTCACCGCCGACGAGATGTGGCAGCACCTGCCGGGCAAGCGCGAAGGCAACGTGCTGTTCACGACCTGGTACGAGGGCCTGGCGCCGCTGGGCGACAACGCAGTTCTGTCGGTCGAGGACATGGACCGCCTGCTCGCGCTGCGCGACGACGTGGCCAAGGTGCTCGAACCGATGCGCGCCAACGGTGCGATCGGCGCGGCGCTGGAAGCGGAGATCGGGCTGGTGTGTGGCGCGGCCGACCAACAGTGGCTCGCGCCGTTCGTCGACGAATTGCGCTTCCTGCTGATCAGCGGCGATGTGCACGTGGTGGCGGACAATGGCGCGAACGCCATCCAGGTCACCGCGGCCCCGACGCAGAAGACCAAGTGCGTGCGTTGCTGGCAGTACCGCGGCGACGTCGGTGCCGTGGATGCGCACCCGCAGTTGTGCGGGCGTTGCGTGAGCAACATCGAAGGTCCGGGCGAATCGAGGATGTTCTTCTGATGCGCGTCCAACCCAATGCGCTGCCCTGGCTGCTGGTGTCCGCGGTCGTCATCGTGCTCGACCAGCTGAGCAAGGCCTGGGTGCTCGCCAGCCTGCCGGAATACACGGCCGTGCCGGTGATCGACGGTTTCTGGAACTGGTACCGCAGCTACAACACCGGCGCGGCGTTCAGCTTCCTCAGCGACGCCGGCGGCTGGCAGAAGTGGTTCTTCATGGCGCTGGCCTTCGGCATCAGCGGCCTGCTGGGCACGTGGCTCTCGCGCACGCCGCGGCGTGAATGGCGCACGGCGCTGCCCTTCGCGCTGGTCATCGGCGGCGCGCTGGGCAACGTGATCGACCGCCTGCGGCACGGCCACGTGGTGGATTTCATCCAGTGGCACTGGCGCGACCACGCCTGGCCCTCGTTCAACGTGGCCGACTCGGCCATCGTGGCCGGCGCCATCGGGATCGCGCTGTTCGGCCTGCTGCAAGGCAAGCACGGCCGGGACGCGCGATAATCGCGGCCATGGACATCCTCCTCGCCAACCCGCGCGGCTTCTGCGCCGGCGTCGACCGCGCGATCGAGATCGTCAAGCGCGCCCTGGAACTGCTGGGCGCCCCGATCTACGTGCGTCACGAGGTCGTGCACAACCGCTTCGTGGTGGACGACCTCAAGCACCGCGGGGCGATCTTCGTCGAGGAACTCGACGAGGTGCCGGACAACGCGACCGTCATTTTCTCCGCCCACGGCGTCTCGCAGGCCGTGCGCCAGGAAGCCGGGCGCCGCGGCCTCAAGGTGTTCGACGCCACGTGCCCGCTGGTGACCAAGGTGCACCTGGAAGTCGCACGCCAATGCCGCGCGGGCCGCGACATGGTGCTGATCGGCCACGCCGGGCATCCGGAAGTCGAAGGCACCATGGGCCAGTGGAATGCGCAGGCCGGGGCAGGGACGATCCATCTCGTCGAAGACATCGACGACGTCGCCCACCTGCACATCGCGCAACCCGAAAACTGCGCCTACACGACGCAGACCACGCTCTCGGTCGACGACACCCGCAGCATCATCGACGCCCTGCGCGCGCGTTACCCCGCGATGCAGGGCCCGAAGAACGACGATATCTGCTACGCCACCCAGAACCGGCAGGATGCGGTGCGTGAACTCGCGCGCGCCCGCTGCGACCTGGTCCTGGTGGTCGGCTCCCCGAACAGCTCCAACTCCAACCGGCTGCGCGAACTCGCCGAACGTGAGGGTGTGGAAGCCCATTTGATCGACGGCGCGAGCGAAATCGACCCGCGCTGGATCGAGGGTCGCCGCCATATCGGCGTCACCGCGGGCGCTTCCGCGCCCGACGTCCTGGTCCGCGGCGTGATCGCCCGCCTGCGCGAACTGGGTGCCGGCGGCGTGCGGGAATTGGATGGCAAACCCGAGGACATGGTGTTTGCGCTGCCAAAAGAGTTGCGCCTGACACTGGTGGACCCCTAGAATTCACGCCCTCGCCGGAATAGCTCAGTTGGTAGAGCGGCGCATTCGTAATGCGTAGGTCGTAGGTTCGATTCCTATTTCCGGCACCATAAAGAGAAGGGCTTGCAAGGCGCCACCTTGCAGGCCCTTTTTCTTTGCCCGCACCGGGACGGATCAGTAGTTTTACGGACCTCGCGGCCGATGAATTGCGGTCGACGCTGACACGAAGCGCGCGCCAGCATCGGTCCTCCTTCAAGGAGGCGCCGACATGACGACCGTCGTCCCGGGTCCGGTTCCCGGAACCCGCATCACCGAGGCTTACGCGCGCCTGCTGACGCGCGAGGCGTACGTCTGGGCCTGGCCGATGGCCAACATCTACAACAAGCGGCTGGCCTTCGCGAAAGCGCCCGAACCGGGCTTGTTGGGAGGCGTGCTGCCCTTCCCGCCGCTCAACCGCATGTCGATGCTCACCGATTACGTCGATCCGGCGGAGCGTGCAGTCGCCTGTCCGAACCAGGATGTCGTCTACGGTGGCGGGCCGTTCGCGTTCGACGTGAGCCCCGTCGTCGTGCAGGTGCCCGACTTCGGAAGCCGCTTCTGGGTGTACCAGATCGTCGACCTGCGCACCGACAGCTTCGCCGACCTCGGCGCCATGTACGGCACCAAGCCCGGGTTCTACCTGCTCGTCGGGCCCGGCTGGAAGGGCGACGTGCCCGCGGGCATCACGCAGGTCTTCCATTCGGGAACGAACACGGGCTTCTTCGCGCCCCGCGCGTTCCAGGACGACACGCCGGAAGACAGGCGCGCCATCCAGGCCGTCATCAACCAGATCGACGTGTATCCGCTCGCCGAGTTCGACGGAAAGATGAAGACGCACGACTGGTCGAAGTTGCCGCACTTCCCGCAGCCCGAAGGCAGCGGCGCCGAAACGAAGTGGGTGTTCCCCGAAACCTTCATCGATCAGTTGCCGCTGCTGCTCGACGACGCCACGCCGCTGCCGGGCGAAGCGTCGAAATACGCAGCCCTGCGCGAACTCGTTGCGGTCGCGGGCAGGGATCCGAAGCTGAAAGCGGCCATGATCGACGAGGCGAAGAAAGCCGACGCCGAGATCGTGGCACCGCTCTTCGAGTTCCGAAACTACGGCGTTCCGTTGCCGCACCACTGGACGACCATCAACAATGGCGCGGCCTTCGGCACCGATTACTTCACGCGCACCGCCGTCGGCAAGTCGAACATCCTGGTCAACAAACCGAACGAGACGAAGTACTTCTACCAGGACCTCGACGAGGACGGGCAGCGGCTCAACGGCGCCAATCGCTACACGGTGACGTTCGCGAACGGCCAACTGCCGCCGGTGAAAGGATTCTGGTCGCTCACGCTGTACAACCAGCACCACTTCTTCGAACCCAACGCGATCAAGCGCTATTCGGTGGGCACGAAGAACAAGGACCTGCAGAAGGCCGCGGATGGGTCGCTCACGATCCACGTCCAGGCGGACGAGCCGAAGGAACCTGCGCAACGCGCCAACTGGTTGCCGTCACCGAAGGGCGCTGATTTCTCGCTGTATGTGCGGGCGTACTGGCCGGAGGAGGCGATCACCCGCGGCCAGTGGACGCCGCCGGCGGTCGTGAAGGTCCGTTAGGCGCCAGAGGGCCGGAACCGCCGCACGGCCACGATCGTCAGCGCGACGAACACCAACAGCACCACGCCTTGCGCGATGGCGAAGGGCGGCTCCGCCTGCATCGGTGCCAATGCGTGCAAGGGCGGCACCTTTGCAAACAACTGCACGACCAGTACGAAGACGTTGAGGTACAGCGAAATCATCGCGCCGGCGACATAGATCCATCGCCACGCACCGGCCCACCTGCGCGCATACAGCGCGTAGAGCGTGGGCACGAGGACGAGCGCGGACACGATGCCGGTGCCGATCGCCGGCGTGAACCCGCGGAACGGGAACAGGAATCCGGTGAGCGTCGTCGCCACCGTGGTCCACAGAAACAGCGTCGTCCAACCCGGCATGCGTTGCGAGGCGAGCAGCCCCTTGGCCACCACCAGGCCCGCCACGATGGCGACCAGGCTGAGCACGACATGGAACAAGGTGAAAGGGTGCGTCAACGGCAGGACTGGTTGCATGGCGATCAGGCTCCCCGGGAGTCAAGCGAGAACAACGTCGTAGACGCTTCGCGAAGGCCAGCGCGTGACCGGCATCACTGAGAAGAATTCCCGGATCCTTTGCCTCGGCCAGTTGGAAATAATGCTTGCGGGCCATTGGGGAGCCCGCGCCTGCACGCTTCGCGTGCCGTGCATTTCTTTCATCAACCAGGGGATGGATTTTGAAGAAGACGTTGATCGCAATGACCTTGTGCGCCCTCGGTGCGCTGCAGCCCGCCTTCGCGCAGGACGCCGCCTCCGCCACCTCCGCCGCACCCGCGGCGGCCGAAACGCCCGCACCCGCCGTGACGCCTGCGCCGGTCGCAACGGCGAAGTCCCTTCCGAAGCTGGTCATCAGCTGGGACTGCGGTGACTGCGAGCACAACGACAAGGTGCCGGGCCTGATCGAAGAGGCCTATGCGAAGGAAGCGAAGGAGCGCGGCTACACGGTGTCCGAGACGGAGACCGCCGACGCGGCCATCGTCGACATCCGCCAGCGCCCGCCGGGCGTGCGCGTGATGTTCGGCTTCATGGCGGGCAAGGATCGACTCGGTCTGCGCATTCGCTATCAGGGCCACGAGTACGCCGTGTCCGACTACGAGGCGAACGCCATCCTCGGCATGAACCATCTTTCGGCATCGGTGGCGAAGCGTGCGGTCGTTCGCATGATGCTGTCGCCGCCGGAAACGGCGTCGGCGGCGCCGACGGAGACGTCGGGCAAGTAATCGATTCCCGATGCGTCATTCACGGCCCCGCTTCACGCGGGGCCGTTTCGTTTCAGTCGCCGCTTCCTCGTGCTCGCGCATCCACAAAGGCACCAGGCCGACGAGCTGCGCCGCACCGATTCCCACCAAGGTCTCCCACGCACGCGCGAATGCGTAGTGCCAGGGATCGGCGCGATAGGCGAGCATCACGATGGCCGCGACGTAGCCTGCCACGCGCGCCGCCGATGGCTCGAGTCGCATCAGGTAGGTGACCAGCATCGACGCGAGGATGGCAACGCCCAGCGCAATCGGTCCGACGGGCAGCAGGTGCAGCAAGACCGCGCCGGACGCGGCACCGATGACCGTGCCCGCCATGCGTTGCCATCCGAGGCGGCGCGTCATCGCGGGCGACAGGTCGGTCACGATGATCGCGCCGACCAACGCGTAGATCGCGTAGTCCGCGTGCAGCAACGTCGCGACCCAGTACGCGAGCCCCGCCGCGGTGGCCGCGCGCACGGAGACCTGGATCGCAGGGGTGGCCAGCAGGCGCATGGCGCGCACTGTAGGGCAAGCGACCGTGCGGTCGCACCACGGCCGTTGCAGCGCACCATCCGCCGTGGCGCCGATGTTGCATTCCGGTCACCCATCGGTCGGGAACGCAATTCAGCGCAATGAAGCAACTCAGCCGTTGCGACGTCCACATATTCCACACATTTCCCGCTCCACGGTCGTCCGCGTCCAAAGGAGGAGGGCGGGGCCATGGGAATGCAGATGACCGCGCGCGCAGGCGCGATCGCGGGAACGGCGGTGCTCGCGCTGAGTGCGTGGGCGTTGAGCGGCACGCGGATGACGTCGACGTCGACGATCCCGGGCGCACAGGCGCAGCGCGCAGTGGCGACCTCGCCAGGCAACAACGCCTACACCAACTCCGCGGTGGCCGCGCACTACGCGATCGCCGCGGCCCTCGCGCCTTCCGCCGCCGGCGCGGATCCGCTGCAGGTCGAACCGCGTGTGCCGCGCGCCGCGGGCGCGACCTGCGTGCAGACGATCATGACGAACACGCTGATCGTGCGCTTCCCCGAGATGGAACCGCTGCCGGTGCCCGCGACCTCGTGCCCGGGTCCGTATTCGAAAGTCGTGCTGGTGGTCGAACTGACCGGCCCGCGCGAGAACGCCGACCCGTCCGGCAACATCCAGTTGTTCTACACGGACTTCGCGAACAACAACGCCGGCACGCTCTGGGCGGGCTCCACGCAGATCACCGACGACATCGCGCTGTGGCGCTTCGAGCGCGACGTCACCGAGATCTCGAAGTACTTCACGCGTCCGGAAGCCGCCAAGTTCCCGGGCAGTTTCGACAACGACTACCTGGTCTTCAACGAACTCGCAGCCAGCGTGCGCTCCGTGCGCCTGGTGTTCTGGCGCGCGACGCCGACCACGCCCGCGCAACGCGTGGCGGACGAGGTGTTCCCGCTGATGCCCAATGGCGACGCCTACGGCAACAACGCCAACTTCGAAGGCACCTTCCCGCGCAACACCATCAAGGCCTATGCCGACGTGTATGCGCAGGTGCTGGGCACCGACCGGCGGATCTGGTCGAACTGCGCGCCGGATGCGTCGTTCACC
Source organism: Lysobacter sp. KIS68-7 (assembly GCF_021284745.1). Taxonomy (NCBI): domain Bacteria; kingdom Pseudomonadati; phylum Pseudomonadota; class Gammaproteobacteria; order Lysobacterales; family Lysobacteraceae; genus Lysobacter; species Lysobacter sp. KIS68-7. Next base: position 2,101,512 of record NZ_CP089925.1, read on the forward strand.
GCCTTCCCGTTGCTGCACCGGGCCTACGCGATGGGCGATTCGCATTCGATCTTCGGCGACCCGCCGCATGGCTGCAACGGCGGCAGCTTCCGCGAAGTGGAAGTGCTGGTGGACGGTACGCTCGCAGGGCTCGCGCCGGTGTTCCCGTGGTTGCCGAGCAACATGACGAATGCACTGCGCAACACGGTCAACGATCCGGCGCCGGGCGTGCAGGCACTGAACTTCATTCCCTTCCGCGTCGATCTCACTCCCTTCGCAGGTCGCCTCAACAATGGCGCGGTGCATAACGTGACCGTGCGCATTGCGGGCGAAACCTCGTCGCAGGCCTTCGTCGGTGGCCAACTGATCCTGTACACCGATCACGGGCGCGCGGTCGTGCCGGGCGCGGTGACGGCCAATTCGCTCGCCGCCGCGAGTCCCACGGAAACGAACAGCTTGTCGCAGACCAACCAAGGCTGCGCGTGGGCCATGTCCGTCCTGTGCCACCACCTCACCGGCACGGTGACCACGCGTGCGCGCCGCGATTTCCGAATCGACGGTTACGTCGACACGTCGAGCGGTCGCATCCGGAGTTCGGTCATCCAGAGCAACCGCTTCACCAACGCGGTGACCTGGGACGTGACGGGGCCGGACGTGCAGTCCGACGGCACATTCACTTCCTTCCTGCAGCGCGTGCGCTTGTCGAGCAACGTCGACCGCACGAGCTATCGCACGCTGGGAAGCACGCTGCTCAGCGAGGACAAGATTGCCACGAGCTATCCGTTGACCATCGATTACTTCCAGGATGGCCAGTGGCGGTCGGGCGACGAGTATGCCGGCATCAGCTCCGAGCACATCGACATGGACGTGCACCAGGCGCGCAGCATCCGCACCTCGCAGTTGCACCGCGGCACGCCGCGGTACGACACGCACGTGCTGGACGTGTTCGACGGCACGCATCACTGGCTGGCCGAGACCGAACCCACGGCGGCGGACTGGAACTCCAGCCGCGACTACCTGTTCACCGACAACCGCGGCGGCTGCTACAGCGCGGGGCTGACCACCGAGGTCGGCGAGCTGCAGACGCGCACGCGCGGCGATGCCTGCCCCGGCGGCATCAATGCCCTGCGCTGGTACTCGCATCCGGACGGTTCGCCGGATTCGATGGGGTGGGCGCCCGCACCGTGACGGGCGCGCCATGAATACGTGGGGGCGCTCGGCTAGACTGCGCCCCCATGATCCATCGCATCCTGATCATCTGCGTCGGCAACATCTGCCGATCGCCCATGGCCGAAATCCTGTTGCGCAAGCACCTGGGCGGGGGCAACGAGGTCGTCGTCGAATCGGCGGGCCTGGCTGCGCTCGTCGGCAATCCCGTCGATCCGCTCGCGCAACGCGTGCTCGAAGACAACGGCCTGAGCGGGGAGGGGCACGCGGCGCGACAGGTGACGCCCGAAATGATCGGCCGCGCCGACCTCGTGCTCGCAATGCAGAAGCGCCACGTCGATGCCATCCACGCGATCTCGCCGCAGGCGCGCGGCAAGACTTTCCTGCTGGGGCGTTGGGAGGGCAATTGCGAGGTGCCGGATCCCTACGGCAAGACACTGCCGGTGTTCGAGGACAACTTCCGGCTGATCGACCGCACCGTGCAAGCCTGGCGCATGCACCTTTAGTGCCAACGGATCGGTCCATGGAAGGAGAACGCGGGAAACAATTGCACTCGGCCATTCCGACCACCGATGCTGAACGGACCGATATTCGGTGCGTTTCGACGCACGATTAACGTTCTTTCTTCACCTTTCCAACAACCCGGCCTCAATAGCCTCTCCAGAACCTGTTGCGGCGCAGCGTTTCGTTAACGCTGCGTGGAAGCGGCAGGACCGGGGGCGGCGCCGCTGCATCGCCTCACCGGACATGTCCCGGTCATCGAGAGGCGCTGCATGGAAGAAGCAAAACTGGTGGCCGCAAGTGCGATTGCGCTGGCCGTAACGCTCTTCGCGATCTTCTCGCTGCGCCCGATGGCGCGGCGGCTGGGTCTCGTGGACAAGCCCGGTGGACGCAAGGCGCACAGGGGCCGCGTGCCCCTGATCGGCGGGCTGTGCTTCTTCTTCGGCACCGTCGTGGGCCTGGCCTATCTCGGATACGTCGACGGCTTCGTCGCGAGCCTGCTCGTGCCGTGCGCGCTGATCGTCATGACCGGCGCGGTCGACGACCTCAACAACCTGAGCGTGAAGTCGCGCCTGATCATCCAGGCCAGCACCGCATGGCTGGTGATCGGCGCGACGGGCGTGTACCTGGACAGCGCAGGGCACCTCCTCGGCGACCAGGTCCTGCAACTCGGCATCGTCGGCATCCCGATCACGATCGTCGCAGTCATCGGTTTGGTGAACGCGTTCAACATGATGGATGGCATCGATGGCCTCGCCGCGGGCATGGCGATGGTGACCATCGGCACGATCATGCTGTTCGCGAATGGCGGCTGGCCGGTGATCGGCGTGGTGCTGCTGCTGCAGGTGCTGTTCGCCGCGCTCGTGCCTTATCTGTGCGTCAACCTGGGCTGGCCCGATGGCCGCAAGGTCTTCATGGGCGATGCGGGCAGCACGCTGATCGGCTTTTTGATGGCGTGGAGCCTGATCTACCTGAGCAACCAGAAGGTCGGCGTGCTCGCGCCGGTGGATACGCTGTGGTGCGTCGCGTTGCCGGTGATGGATACGCTGGCCGTGATGCAGCGCCGCATGCGCCTGGGGCGCTCGCCGTTCAAGCCCGATCGCAACCACCTGCACCACCTGCTGGTGGATGCCGGTTTCCCGCCGCGCATCGCGCTGGCGATGATCGTCGGGCTGGGCCTTGCGCTCGGCGCGCTCGGTTACCTGCTGCGCGATGTTGCCGAGCCGCTCAGCCTGGCCGCGTTCTGCGTCGCGCTGGCGCTGTACATTACGCGCGCACCGACCGTGATCGCTGCGCTCGCGGGCCTGTTCGTGAAGCCCGTGGTCGTGCACGGCACGCATCCGACCATCGAGGCCTTCTCGCCGCTTCCGGTGCATGCGCCGGGCTCGGGCGTGGTCAAGGCGCTGTTCGTGCTGGGCGCTTCGCCGGGCGCGGCGCAGATCGCGCCGATCGTCGAACAGATGGGGCGCGATGCACGCTTCGAAGCGCGCGTGTGCATCGCCACGCAGAGCGCCGAACATCCGGAGCGCGTGCTCGAGCTGTTCGACCTGGTGCCGGACGTGCGCGTCACGCTGGCCGACGACGTCGACGACGATGCGCAGGTCACCTCGGCCGCGCTCGGTGGCATCGACCGCGTGCTGCACGACTTCCACCCGGACATCGTGCTGGTGCCGGGCGGCGCGCCGACGAGCGTGGCGACCGCTCTGGCTGCGACTTACCAGCACATTCCGGTGATTTCCGTCGAACCGGCGGGCACCGCGGCGCCGCACGCGGCGCAGGACGCCACGCGCAAGGTGATCGGCTCGCTCGCCGCCTTGCACTTCACCGCCACCGAATCGATCGGGCGTTCGCTGATCGCCGACGGCGTGCCGTCCGATCGCGTGCTCGTCACCGGCGATCCGGCCGCGCGCACGCTGCACACCGCCGTCGAACGCATGCACCACGACGAAGAAATCCTGCGCCGCCTGACGCAGCGTTTCGGCTTCCTGCGCGAGGACGCGCCGCTGCTGCTCGTGCTCGGTCGCGAGAAGATGGGCGAACGCCTCGAGCCGCTCGCGCGCGCCTTGCGTCGCATCGCGCTGCGTCGTCCCGACATCGATGTCATCTGCCTGATGCCGCCCTCGCGCAACATGGATGGCATCGACGGCATGCTCGGCGCCTTCGCCAACATCCACCTGGTGGCGCCGGACGAGTACCTCGACTTCGCCTACCTGGCCGATGCGGCCTACCTGGTGGTGGCGGTGGCCGGCGACGTCGCGGCCGAGGCTGCGCCGCTGGGCAAACCCGTCCTGTTGCTGAACAACGGACCCGAATCCGGGGCTGGCGGACCGCTCACCAGCGAGACCCCCAACGTCCGGCGCATCGATATTCACGAGCAGACCATCTCCGATGTCGTACTCAACCTGATCCAGGACCGGCACGCCTGGGAGCTGCTGCGCAATCCGGAGCAGCCGCGGGTGGATGCATGCGAGCGCATCGTTGAAGCGCTCGCTGCGTTGCGGCCCGCCGCCGGAACGGTCGTTCCGCTCGCGCCGGTCGCGGACCTGGTGCGCTACGCATCGGGCGACCGCATGCGCGAGGTGTCCTGAGGGGCCAGCAGGGCAGGCATTGCGGGTCGCGGCGAGAGGAGCGCCCGGCCCGGTGTGGCGCGTTTCATCCGCGACGCAAGGCGTGCCTGTCTTTTCAATTCGAACGCACCAATTCCTGACGAGAGCGATGACTGATGGCGACTTACCTTTCGACCCGCACCAGCCCACCGCCCCAGATCGTCCCGCCTTCGGTGCGCGACGAGGAAATCGACCTGCGCACGCTGTTGTCGACGCTTGGCGACAGCAAGCGGATGATCCTCTTCGGCACCGTGATGTTCCTGCTGGCGAGCGTGCTGTACGTGGTGCTCGCCACGCCGAAGTACGAAGCCTCGGCAACGGTGCAGGTCGAGCGGCGCACCCCGACCTTCCCCGGCTTGTCGGCGAATTCGGCCGCGCAGTCCAACACCGGCGAATCGGCGGCGACCACCGAAATCCAGTTGCTGACCTCGCGCAGCGTGCTCAGCGAAGCGCTCGACAACCTCGACCTGGACGTACAAATCGAGCCCGCGCGCTTCCCGTTGTTCGGCAGCTACATCGCGCGCAACTTCGCGCCTTCGCGCCCCGGTGAAGTGAACTCGCCGTGGTTCGGCCTGGCGCGATACGGTTGGGGCGGCGAGAAGCTCGAGATCGCGCGCCTGGACGTGCCGCAGGAACTCGTCGACCAGCCCATGCGCCTGGTGGCGGGCGAGGGCGGCAGCTACACGCTGTATGACCCCGAAGGCAACCTGCTCGTGCGCGGCGTCGCCGGCCAGCCCGTGCAGGCGGGCGGCGTGAACATGCTCGTGCGTTCGCTGCATGCCAATCCGGGCATGCGCTTCGACGTCACGCGCCTGAACTCGCTCAACATCCTCGCGCAACTGCGCAAGGACATCAGCGCTTCCGAACAGGGCCGCGACTCCGGCGTGATCGCGCTGACCTACCAGAACGAAGACCCGATCCTCGCCCGCCAGGTGCTCGAGCAGATCAGCCGTGCCTACGTGCACCAGAACGTGGCGCGCAATTCGGCCGAAGCCGCCAAGCGCCTGCAGTTCGTCAAGCGCCAGCTGCCGAACGTGCGCAAGGAACTCGACAAGGCGCAGGCCGCGCTCACCGCCTACCAGACGCGCACGCAGACGCTCGATGTCACCGTGCAGAACCAGTCGCTGCTCAACCAGACGGTGGGCATCGAATCGGCGATCAGCCAGTTGCGCATCCAGCAGGCCGACCTCGCGAGCCGCTTCACGCCGCAGCATCCGACCTACAAGGCGCTGCTCGCGCAGATCGCCCAGTTCGAATCGCAGAAGGCGGCGTTGCGCGGCCGCATCGCGGAACTGCCGGAGACCCAACAGGGCCTGTTCCGCCTGACCCGCGACGTCGAGGTGACCAACCAGACCTACGCCAGCCTGCTCGACCAGGCGCAGCAGCTCGACATCGCGCGCGCCAGCGCGGTCGGCAACGCGCGCATCATCGACCCGGCCGCGGTCAACTACGAGAGCCCCGCGTGGCCGAAGCCGATCCCGGTGATCGCCGGCGGCACGCTGCTCGGTGCGTTGCTGATGATGGGCTTCGTGCTCGTGCGGCAGATGATGCGCCGCGGCGTGGAAGACCCGGCGGACATCGAACTGCTCGGCCTGCCCGTGTATGCGTCGATTCCGTACAGCGAACGCGGTCGCGAACTCACGCTCAACCCGGCGCGTTTCCCGAACGGCCAGCAGAAGCTGTTGGCGCTCAACGCACCGACCGACCTTGCGATGGAAGCGCTGCGCAGCCTGCGCACGAGCCTGCACTTCGCGCGCTTCAAGACCAAGAACAACCTGCTGATGATCTCCGCGCCGAGCCCGGGCGTCGGCAAGACCTTCGTGTGCGCGAACCTCGCGGTGACGATGTCGCAGGCCGGGCAGCGCGTGCTGTTGATCGACGCGGACATGCGCCGCGGCACGCTGCACCACGCGGTGGGCGTGCGATCGGAAGGCGGCCTGTCCGAACTGATCTCCGGCCAGATCCCGCTGGAAGATGCGATCCGCAGCGTGCAGGGCGCCGACAACCTGTCCTTCATCTCGCGCGGCGAGATTCCGCCGAATCCCTCCGAGCTGCTGATGAACCCCGCGTTCAACGAACTGCTCGAACAGGTCGGCCCCCGCTACGACATCGTGATCATCGATACGCCGCCGGTGCTGGCGGTGACCGATGCGGCGGTGATCGGCCACCAGGTCGGCACTTGCCTCATGGTCGTGCGCTTCGGCCTGAACCAGCAGCGCGAGATCGCGCTGGCCAAGCAGCGCCTGGAGCAGAACGGCGTGGAAGTGAAGGGCGCCATCTTCAATGGCGTGCAGAAGCGCAGCGGCGGTCATTACGCCTACACGTACTACGAGTATCTCCCCACCTCCGGTAGCGGCAAGCACAGGGCGTATCGCTGACAATGAATGTCTCCACGCTCGACACGCGCAGCTACGCACCGCCGGCCAGTGCATCGGCGGCGCCGAAGCAGATCACGATGTCGCCGTACTACGGCACGCCGGACTTCTCAGGCCTGTCCGGAAACACCGCGCCCGCGCGCACCATCGACCTGGTGTCGGTGGCCGACATCCTGCGCAATGCCTTCGTCTATCCGCCGCACTCGATCTTCGAGGACGTGAAGCTGGTGACGTTCGGGTTCTCGCCGTCGCAGGACATGCTCGTTGCGCCGGAATTCCACTTCAAGTTCCGCGACTCCGGCAAGCGCGGCGAAACCGAGGAATCGCAGGATTGGGTGGGCACCTACCATCGCCTGCTGGTGGAAGCCGTCGCAGAATCCACGCGGCAGTCCAAGCATCCCTGGTTGTTGCAGAGCGGCGGCAAGGATTCCACGACGCTGGCCATCGCCGTTGCGGATGCCAGGCCGGACGCGACGTGCATCACCTACCTGGGGGGGCGCGAGGAAGACGAAGTCGATTCGGCGACCTTCGTCGCCAAGACCCTCGGCCTGCGCCACGAAACGCTGACCTGCGATCCGGGGCGCGCGTACGACCGCTACCTCGCCGTGGCCGACCGCATGCCGCTGCTCACGGCCGACTTCGCGTTGCTGTCCTACGTCGACCTCGCGACCGAAATCATCGGGCGCGGCGGCGATGGCGTCATTGATGGGCTTGGCGCCGACAGCTACTTCGGAACGCCGATGTCGCGCCAGCAACGCATGCTCGCGCGGCTCGCACGCCGCATGCGCTTGCCGATCAACCTCGCGGAGATGCCGTTCGTCGAACGCAACTTCGAACTGTGCTTCCTGCTGGGTACGCTGCAGATGGAATCCATCGAGCGGGTCTTCCCCGGCTCGCGTTTCACCGACGCGGAAGTGGACGAACTCTTCGGCCGCCCGATGTCGCAGGAATCCTACAAGCGACTCGACGTGTTCCGCGAAGAGATCGCCACGGCCGCCAGCCAGGACGAGTGGCGCGACATCTCCACGTCCATCGCGGGCTCGGCCGGTGCGTTCGCGAAGGGCTTGTACACGTGCAGTGCGCTGGGCATGCACGCGGCCTATCCGTTCTGCGACGTGCGTTTCAGGGAATGGGTGTATCGCGAAGTGCCACCGCACCAGATGATCGATCCGGAAAGCAGGGTGAACAAAGTCCTAGTGCGCAGCCACATCGCCACGCGATTCCCGGAACTGCCTTACGTGAGGAAGAAGGGCAGTTTCCGTTTCGACCTGAGGGGGTTGGCGTCGAGCCGCTTCGACACGGTGCACGACTTCGCGGTGCAGGCGCGCGACGTGCTGCCGGGCGCCGTGACGTGGCTGGAGCGCAATCGCCATCGACTCGGCAACAAATATCACGCCTCGAAGTTCTACCTCCTTGCAGTGGTGCTTCCATGGATCCAGCTGCACCGTTCGGACGCGACGCCGCCGTGAGCGTGGTCGTGCCGCAAGTGGCGTCCGCACCTGCGCTCGCCATGCGCGGTGTGTTCGCGGCCGCGGACACGCAGCGCATCGACCCGGTGTCGGTGGCCGACGTGCTGCGCAACGGGTTCGTGTATCCGCCGCATTCGATCTTCGAGGGCGTGGACATGCAGGGCCTGTCCGCCAACCTGGCGGGGCGCGACCCCTCGCGCGATGCGTATCGCTTCCGCTTCCGCGAGAACGGCAAGCAGCACGATGCCAACGCCAAGGCGACGCCGGATTGGGTCGCGCGCTACCACCGCCGTCTTTGCGAGGCGATCGAGGCGAGCTGCGCGCAGGTGCGTGCGCCATGGTCGTTGCAAAGCGGAGGCAAGGATTCGACCACGATGGCGATCGCGCTCGCCGACGCGCGGCCCGACACCACGTGCATCACCTACCTCGGTGGAAGCGAAGAGAACGAAGTTGCGTCCGCGCGCAACGTCGCCACGACGCTGGGGCTGCGGCACGAGGCGCTGGTGTGCGATCCCGGCCGCGCCTACGACCGTTACCTCGAAGTCGCGCCGCGCATGCCGTCGCTCACCGCGGATTTCGCGTTGCTGTCCTACGTCGATCTCGCCTTCGAAATCCTGGCCAACGACGGCGACGGCATGATCGACGGCCTGGGATCGGATACGTATTTCGGCATCCCGGTCAATCCGCAGTACAAGGTGCTCAAGTGGCTCGCGCTCGGCATCCGCCTGCCGCGCATCGCCACGGAATTGCCCTGGGTCGGCGACAACTTCGAGTTGTGCTTCGCGCTCGGCACACTGCAGATGAACTCGGTGGAGCGCGTGTTCCCCGGCTCGCGCTTCACCGACGGCGAAGTGGACGAACTGTTCGGCCGCGACATCGCGAAGAAATCGCGCGAGCGGTTGCTGCCCTTCCTGTCCGAGATCCGCTCGGCCACGAGCCCGGAGGAGTACCGCGTGCTGTCGCTCTCGATCGCGGCGGCCGCGGGCGGATTCGCGAAGGGCATCTACACCGCCGAGGCGACCGACCTCAAGATCGCCTATCCCTTCTGTGATCCGCACTTCTGCGATTGGGTCTATCGCGAGGTGCCCGCGGAACTGCAGATGGATCCGGTCACGCACATGAGCAAGGTGATCGTGCGCCAGCACATCGCCACGCGCTTCAAGAACCTGCCGTACGTGGCGCACAAGGGCAGCTTCCGCTTCGACGTGCGCGGCCTGGCCTCCGCGCGCTTCGACCAGGTGCATGCGCAGTCGCTGGAAGCCCGCGAGATGTTGCCGGGCGCGACGCGCTGGCTCGAGCGCAATCGCACGCGCATGGACAACAAGTACCACGCATCGAAGTTCTACCTGCTGGCGGTGTTGTTGCCCTGGCTGGTGGGCCGGCGCGGGGCGGCGGTGTGAGCACGCCGCAGGGCGGGGAACCCACGGGAATCGGGCGACGCACGCTGCTGCAGGGCGCAGCAGCCTCGGCCTTGCTGTGGTGCGGGCGCGGGGCGATTGCGGGGGCTGCGCGCACCGTCGACGTGCGTAAGTTCGGCGCCCGCGGCGACGGACGCGCCGACGAGACCGACGCCTTCGAAGCTGCGCTCGCTGCACTGCCGGGCGGCGGCATCCTCGATGTCCCCGCAGGCGACTACATGATCGATACGCTGCGCAGCATCCGCCTGCATGACGGCGTGCACCTGCGCATGGCGCGCGATGCGCGCCTGCTCGCGCAACCCAATGCCGCGCCGCGGTCCTACGTCATCCTGCTGCGCGGCGTGCGCGACATCCGCATTTCCGGCGGCGCGATCGTGGGCGACCGCGACCGCCACCTCGGACTCGATGGCGAGTGGGGCCACGGCATCGCCATCTATTCGGTGCGCAACCTGGTCGTTTCCGACATCCATATCTCCAAGTGCTGGGGCGATGGCATGTCGATCGGCGGGAAGGCGGCGCAGGGCGGGCAACCGGCGACGCCGAGCATGGACATCGAGATCGCCAACGTCACCAGCACGGGCAATCGCCGACAGGGCTTGTCGATCGGACGGTCCCGCCGCGTGTGGGTGCATGACAGCGAGTTCAGCGGCACGGGCGGCACGCCGCCGCAGGCCGGCATCGACGTGGAGCCCGACAAGGGCGACATCGTGCAGGACGTGCGCATCGAACGCTGCGTGTTGCGCGGCAATCGCGGCCCGGGCATCCAGGTGTGGAAGGACACGCATGAGGTATCGATCAGCGACTGCACCATCGAGGACAACCGCAACGCGGGCATCCTCGCCGTGGGCGCGAACGACCTGACGATCCGCGACAACCGCATCCGCGACAACACGCAGGTCGGCATCGCCTTGCGCAAGGGCACGCAGCAGGTGTCGATCAGCAAGAACGTGTTCGAACGCAATGCGCCCGGCCGCCCGCGCGCCTCGCGCGATGGCCGCGATCCGCGCTGGGCACGACACCTGGAAGTCACCTCCGACTCGAGTGCGGTAGAAATAGCGCCCGACAATCGTTTGGACTGACCCATGCACGCGCTCACGTTCTCCCGTTTCGGCGGCCCCGAGGTCCTGGAATGGACGGCCTTGCCGGATCCGCAACCTGCGCCGGGCATCGCCGTCGTGCGCTCGCGTGCGATCGGCCTGAACTTCGCGGATGTGTATCGGCGGCAGGGGCGTTACCACCTGGCGGGTTCGCCGCCGTGGATCGCCGGCTATGAAGGGGCGGGCGAGATTGCGGCGTTGCATGCGGACGACGCGGGTGGCGCGTTCCGCGTCGGCCAGCGCGTCGCCTTCGCCGACAGCGCGTTCGCCAACGCCGAACTGGTCGCGGTGCCGCTGGATCGGTTGATCGCCTTGCCCGACGACATCGGGTTCGATGTCGCGGCTGCATTGCTGCTGCAGGGACTGACCGCGCAATTCCTGCTCGAAGACAGCCACGCGGTGCAGGCGGGCGAATGCTTGCTGGTGCATGCCGCCGGTGGTGGCGTCGGCCAGCTGCTGGTGCAGCTCGCACGCGCGAAAGGTGCGCGGGTGATTGCACTCGCATCATCCGAAGACAAGCGTCGCGCGGCGCAGGCCGCCGGCGCCGCGCATGCCGTCGATTCGGGCGAAGGCTGGGTCGAACGCGTGCGCGCGTTGGCGCCCGATGGCGTCGACGTGGTGTACGACTCGATCGGTCGCACGCTGATCGACAGCCTCGCGCTCGCGCGCACCGGTGGCACGGTCGTGTTCTATGGCATGGCCGCGGGCGATCCCGATCCCGTCGATCCCCGCGTGCTGATGGATCGCTCGCTGACGCTGGTCGGGGGCGACCTCTGGAACGTGCTGACCAGCGCGCAGGCGAGGCAAGCCAAGGCGGATCGCCTGTTCGCCGCGGTCCGCGGTGGCGCCCTGGCCGTGAGCGTGGCGGCGCGCTTCCCCCTGCGGGAGGGGGCGAAGGCGCATGCCTTGCTCGAAGGGCGGGGCAGTGTCGGCAAGGTGCTGTTGATCCCCTGAGAAAAGCTGAAGGCGAAGGCGCATGCCTTGCTCGAAGGGCGGGGCAGTGTCGGCAAGGTGCTGTTGATCCCCTGAGAAAAGCTGAATGCGCGGGGTTACGGGCCGCCCGTCTTACGAAATTTTCACATCGTCACAAATTCGCATTTCCGCGCGTGACAGCCCGTGCATGCCCTCCGTAGTGTCGGCCCGCCGACGAAGCAATTCGAAGGACGCCGGGGCCCAGCGCAAAGCGCGGACCCGGCGCGGGGCGGACGCGCTGGGGGGCGCTTCCGCCCCTTTTTTTTTGCCCGGCCGATGCGCTGGTCTTCACGCCTGCGTCGTTATCGTCCCGCAGCTCATCCGCGGGGAAAGACAGGGGCATGGAGGAACCGACCGCAACGATGTCGACGGGCACGCCCCCCGCATCCGATCCCTCGCGCCTCGCCCAATGGTTAGTCCCCGGCTGGAAGCGGGGGCTGAAGACCATTTCGATGCTGGGCGCGGCGACGGCACTCGGCGCGGTGTTCGTCTTCCTCACGCAGACGCTGCTGGCGCGCGAGCTCGGCCCGAAAGCCTACGGCTTGTTCGCTTCGTCGCTGGCCACGGTCACGATGATCGCGCCGCTCGCCGGTTTCGGGCTCGGGCAGTTCCGCTTGCGCGTGTACGGCGTGGAAGGCTGGGCGGCGAGCCGATGGGTGAAGCCGTCGCTGCGTTTCAGCGTCGGCACCACGTTGCTGGCGCTGGCGATCATCGTGTTCTGGGCGATCTTCATCGCGCCCGACGCGGATACGCAATTCGCGCTGATCGTGCTCATGCCGGTCGTGCTCAGCGTGCTGGCCATCGAGTTGATGAGCAACCAGACGCGCCTGGAAGACCGCTACGCGAAAATGGCGTCGTGGCAGATGGCGATTCCCGCGAGCCGTTTGGTCGCCGCGGTGATGCTGCTGCTCATCCCGAACCTGACCGAACGTTTCGTCGCGGTGAGCTACGGCGTGATTTCGCTCGGTATCGTGGCGCTGGCGGTGCCGCAGTTGCGCAACATGCTGCGCGGGGAAATCGACCTGCGCGGACACGGCCCGCGCCGCGAGATTCCCGGCCCCGTGCAGGTGCCGCGCGTGGCCGACGTGTGGGCGCAGTCGTGGGCCTACGGTCTGTACGCCGTGTTGTATCCGGTGTTCTTCCAGGTCTCGACCATCCTGCTCAAGTACCTGGGAAGCAACGCGCAGGCCGGACGCTGGGCGATCGCCCTGGCGGTGATGAGCGCCATCTACCTGATCCCCGCGACCATCTACCAGAAGTTCCTGATGGGCAAACTGCTGCGCTGGGCGCACCACGACCCGCACAAGTTCTGGCTCGTCTACAAGCGCGGCAACGTGGGCATGACCGCGCTGGGCATTGCCGTGAGCTTGTCCATGGTGGCCGTTGTGCCCTACGTCGTGCCGTTGGTCTTCGGTGAGAAATACCGCGCCGTCGTGGGGATCCTGTTCGTGCTTTCCCTCTGCCCGCCGATCCGTTTCCTGTCGACTTCGATGGGCTCGGCATTGCTGACGGATGAACACAACCGCTACCGCGTCTATGCGATGGCCTGGGCGACGCTCGTCGCCGTGGGACTGAACGCCCTGTTGATTCCCCGGTTCGCGGAAATCGGTGCGGCCTGGGCCACGGTCGTGGCCGAACTCGTGCTGCTGTTCGGTACCTGGCATGGCGTCCGCCACTTCCATCGGGCCAAGCGCGCCCACGGGCGGCACGGGGGTCATCAATGACGACCCGCTCACGCTGCGCTGGTTATTGAGAAGCCCATGCAGGACGTTCCCTACGCCGATCTCGCTGCCGAACACCGGGCGCCCCCTTCGCGCAACACGCTGGGGAAGGCGAGCGTGTACGCGATCTTCATCTGCTGGACGCTGTTCGCGGTGTTCATCTACAGCCGGTATAGCCAGCTGGGCGACGCGCGCGCATACATGAGCGGCGGTTACGACGACGAAGCCTCGGCGCGTACCTACATGGTCACGCAGATCGCGACGACGCTGATCGGCCTGCTGCGCGTGGACGTGCTCGCGCACCTGGCGTTCTCGTTGTACGCGGCCACCGGCGTGGTGTACCTGGTCGGCCAGGCGCGTTTGCATGGCGCCTATCGCTGGCCGTTGCTCGCCTTGTTGCTGACGCCCAGCTTCGGCGTGTGGGCGTCGGTGGTGGGGCGCGAGTCGCTGTACATCGGGACGCTCGGCTTCTTCATGGGCGCGATGGTCGGTTACTTCCGCGCGCGCGGATTGCATCGGCTCTTGTTCGCGATGGTGTGCGTGGCGGGCATGGTGTTCATCCGCGCGCCGTTCGGTGGCGCGATGGCGCTGTTCTTCCTGATGGCGTGGATGCTGATGCGCGGGCCGCGCGTCGGGCTCAGCCTGGGCGTGCAGGCGATGATGCTGCTGACGGCGGGCGCGATCGTGGTGGTGCTCGCGTGGCCGCAGTTGGACGACTACATCGCCGGCGAAGTGCTGCCCAAGGCACGCAGTTACTTCACGATCTATTCCGACTCCACGCGCATGTGGATCAACATCCAGACCAGCCGCGAGTTGTTCACGAGCCTGTGGTGGACGCTGCCGTTGGCGGTGGTGGGCCCGACACCGGGCGAAGTGCTGGCGCGTCCCGTGCTGTTGCCTTTCTTCGTCTCCGGCCTGGTCGTGTTCTTCCTGTTGCTCTATGCGATCCAGCAGGCCTTTCGTGCGCCGGCGGGCCTGCCGCGCAAGGTGCTGGTGCTCGGCTGGCTGCCGGCGATGCTCGTCACGCTGATCGCCTACGTGCCCTTCGGCGTCTACAACGCCGGCAGCGGCATCCGCTATGCCTCGTGCTTCCTGCTCTTCCTCGTCTTTCCGTGGATGTTGCGTTCGGCGATGGCCGCGGCGGCCGACCAGCCGGCCTCGGTGCGCCGACGCAACCACCTCCACTACCACCTTGCGGAGCTCCGATGAAGTTCGTCTTCTATGCGAACACCGACTGGTACCTCTACAACTTCCGCCTCTCCACTGCGCTGCAGCTGAAGGCGGAAGGGCACGAGGTGGTGATGCTGTCGCCGCCGGGAGAATTCGGCGAGCGCTTCGCCGACCACGGCATGCGTTGGGTCGTGCTCGCGATGGATCGCGCCAGCCTCAATCCGGTGCGCGAAGTCGCCGTGCTGCGCGACCTCACGCGCGTGCTGCGCGATGAACGCCCCGACCTGTTGCACAACTTCACCGTGAAGTGCGCGATCTACGGCGCGCTCGCCGCGCGCGCCGCGGGCGTGCCCGCGGTGGTCAACGCGGTGGCCGGCATGGGGTACGTCTTCGCCAGCGACCGCATGCTTGCGCGCACATTGCGCCCGATGGTCAAGCTGCTGATGCGCGGCACGCTCGGTAGCAAGCAATCACGCCTGATCCTGCAGAACCCGGACGATGCGGACGCCTTCGTGCGCGCGCGCCTGGTGCCGGAACAGCACATCCGCGTGATCCGCAGTTCGGGCGTGAACCTCGAGCGCTTCCTGCCCGTGGTGCCCGTCGCCGAACCGCGCCCGCTGCGCGTGCTGCTCGCCGCGCGCCTGCTGTGGGAGAAGGGCATCGGCGAGTACATCGAGGCGGCGCGCATGTTGCGCGCGCAAGGGCGCAACATCGACTTCGTGGTCGCTGGTTCACCCGATCCGGGCAATCCGCGCTCGGTCAGCCGCGAACAGGTGGAAAGCTGGGTCGCCGAAGGCCTGGTCGACTGGCGCGGCCATGTCGAGGACATGCCCGCGCTGATGCGCTCGATGGACGTGATCGCCTTGCCCAGTTACTACCGCGAAGGCGTGCCGAAGAGCCTGATCGAAGCGGCGGCCTGCGGGCTGGCCGTGGTCACGACGAACCTGCCGGGCTGCCGCGAAGTGGTCAGCGAACATGGCGTGGACGGCCTGCACGTGGAGCCGCGTTGCGCGCGTTCGCTCGCTGAGCACATCGCGCAGCTCGACGACGATCGCGCGCTGGTGCGTCGCCTCGGCGACTGCGCGCGACGCAAGGCGATGGAGCACTTCGACGAGCAGATGGTGATCCGCCGCACGATCGAGGTGTACGACGAATTGCTGCCGCACCGCCGCGCATCGCGGCGCCGGGCCCGGGCGGCCTGATCGTGTCGTTGCTGCGCGATGCGCTCGTTGCGCTGACCTATCCGCTTGCCCTGACGCTGGCGGTGCTGCTGCTCGCCTTGCTCGCGCATCGCCTGCGCTGGATGCGCACGGCCGGCGTGCTCGCGCTGGCGGCGTTCGCGTGGTCGGCGTTCTGGTCGATTCCCCACAACGCGGAATGGCTGCGCAGCTCGCTCGAGGATCGCTACGTGGTCGCGCCGGATCCTGCGTCCTTGCCGAAGGCCGATGCGATCGTCGTGCTCGGCGGCGGCGGTTACACCTGGATCAACCGGCCCGGCGTGACGCTGGAGAAACTGAAGTACAGCCGCCTCGCGGCGGGCGTGCGCCTGTACGACGCCGGCCGCGCGCCGCGCGTGATCCTCTCCGGCGGCGGCGAAGGCGTGCGCACCGAAGCATGCAACATGGCGCGCGGCATGGAAAAGCTCGGCGTGCCGCATTCGGCCCTGCTGATCGAAGAACGCAGCACGGACACCACGACCAATGCGAAGTACAGCGCGCAGATCGCGCGCGAGCACGATATCCATCGCGTGCTGCTGGTGACGTCGGCGCTGCACATGCCGCGGGCGAGCCTGCTGTTCCGCCGCAACGGCATCCAGGTGGTGGAGGTGCCGGTGCCCGAACCGACGGCCGGCGAATCCTGGGCGGACCGGTGGTTGCCGAGTCCCCGGGCGCTGTGGAAAAGCGGCCGGGCGCTCAAGGAATATGCGGGCCTGCTGGCCCTGTGCGTGGAAGGAAAGACCACGTGAAGGATGCGCCGACACACGGTGGGGGCGTTTTCACGCGACGCGCGCATTCTCGTCCGTAGGCTGCCGCGGACAACCTGAATTCGGCCCGCCGATGCGGTGCCGCCCAGCTAGGAGGGCTCCACCTTGAACACCCATCTGCCTCGCATCCTCGCGCTGGCCACCATGCTCGCGCTCACAGGCTGCATTCCGGGCCAGAAGTTGTCGGTGCACGCCCCCGGGACGACCGTGGCGGCCGGCCAGGAAATCCAGGTGCAGCCCATCACCGCGGAGATGGTGTCGGGCAAGCGCCAGCCGGTGACGCTGCCGGCGGAGCTCACGTCCTTCCAGCCGACGGCCTACCACGTCTCGCCCGGCGACACGCTCATCATCACCGTGTGGGACCACCCGGAACTGACCACGCCGGCCGGTTCGCAGCAGCAGGCGATCACCAACGGCCGCCAGGTGCAGTCGGACGGCACGCTGTTCTATCCCTACGCCGGCAAGATCAACGTCTCCGGCATGACCGTCGAACAGGTGCGCGGCACGCTGGAGAAGAAGCTCGCGCGTTACCTCAAGGAACCGCAGATCGACGTCAACGTCGTCGGTTTCGGCGGGCGCGTTTCGTTGCAGGGCGCCTTCACCAGCACCGCGCCGCAGGACACCACCACCGTGCCGCAGACGCTGGCGCAGGTGGTCGGCCGCGCAGGCGTGGATGTCGCCAACGCGGATCTCTCGGGCCTGGTGCTCACGCGCGATGGCCGCAACTACAACATCGACCTGGATGCGATCAATCGCGACGGCGTCGCGCAGGACATCTACCTCAAGCCCGGCGATCGCCTGTACCTGCCGTACAACGATCGCAAGGAAGTCTACGTGGTCGGTGAAGCGCGCCAGCCGCAGGCGATTCCGTTCAAGACGACCGATATCACGCTGACGCAGGCGCTGGGTCGCGCCGGCGGCCTGAATCCGGAAACCTCGAAGGGCGCCGCGGTGTATGTCGTGCGCGGCATGTCCGACCAGGGCGATCCGGCGGCCGTCTACAACCTCGATGCCACCAATCCGGCGGCCTATGCCGTCGCCTCGCGCTTCCACCTGCGCCCGGGCGACGTGGTGTGGATCGGCCCGGCCGGCATCACCCGTTGGAACCGTTACATCACGCAGTTGCTGCCGTTCTCGGGCCTGATCCGGAACGCCGCGGCAGCGGGCAACGATCTCTGAGGAGAGAGCAGGGAAGCGACGCCAAGGAGGGCGACGCAAGGCCGGGCCAGGTGCCCGGCCTTCTTTTTTGCGCGGATCGCCGGGCGTGTCTTATCGCCTGAGATGGCGGCCGGTACAGTGCAGCTTCGTCCTCGCCTTTCGAAGTCCGCGCGCATGGCCAAGTCCGCCACCAAACGCTCCGCCCACGTCTGCAACGAATGCGGCGCCGATTACGCCAAGTGGCAAGGGCAATGCGATGCGTGCGGTGCATGGAACTCGCTGAGCGAAATCGCGCTGGAAGCCGCGAACCAGGCGCCCGCCGCGCGCCGGTCCGGCTGGGCCGGCAAGGTCGACCCGCCGAAGGTCACCGCACTGCGCGACGTGCGCAGCAGCGAAGACGCGCGCGTGCCCACCGGCATCGGCGAATTCGATCGCGTGCTCGGCGGCGGCTTGGTGGAAGGCGCGGTGGTGCTGGTGGGCGGCGATCCGGGCATCGGCAAGTCGACGCTGTTGCTGCAGGCGCTCGCGCAGATGGGCACGACCTTGCCGGGACTGTACGTCACGGGCGAGGAATCGCTCGCGCAGGTCGCCGGCCGCGCCATGCGCCTCGGGCTGCCGATCGATGGCTTGCATGCACTGGCGGAAACCGGCGTCGAACGCATCCTCGAACAGGCCGTCGCGCATCGCCCGAAGGTGATCGTTGCCGATTCGGTGCAGACGTTGTGGACAGAATCCATCGGCGCAGCGCCCGGTTCGGTAAGCCAGGTGCGCGAGAGCGCCGCGCGCCTGGTGCGTTACGCGAAGGAAACCGGCACCACGGTGTTCCTCGTGGGCCATGTCACCAAGGAGGGCGGCATCGCCGGTCCGCGCGTGCTGGAACACATGGTGGATGCGGTGCTGTATTTCGAAGGCGAGAGCGGCAGCCGCTTCCGCGTGTTGCGCGCCTTCAAGAACCGCTTCGGCGCGGTCAACGAGCTCGGCGTGTTCGCGATGGGCGAGAAGGGCCTGCGCGAAGTGCCCAATCCTTCCGCGATCTTCCTTTCCGGCGGCAGCACCGCGCAGCCGGGCAGTGCGGTGATGGTCACGCGCGAAGGCACGCGCCCCTTGCTGGTGGAAGTGCAGGCGCTGGTGGATGGTTCGCCGCTGTCGAATCCGCGCCGCGTCGCGGTGGGCCTGGAACAGAATCGCCTCGCCATGCTGCTGGCCGTGCTGCATCGCCATGGCGGCGTGGGCGTGGGCGACCAGGACGTGTTCGTCAACGTCGTCGGCGGCATCCGCCTGCAGGAAACCGCGGCGGACCTCCCGGTGCTGCTCGCGGTGCTGTCCTCGCTGCGCGATCGGCCCCTGGCGGAGAAGACCGTGGCCTTCGGCGAAGTCGGCCTCTCGGGCGAGATCCGCCCGGTGCCCAACGGCGAGGAACGCCTGCGCGAAGCCGCGACGCATGGTTTCAAGCGCGCCATCGTGCCGAAGGGAAATGCGCCGAAGGCCGGCGCGTTCAAGGGGCTCGAAATGATCGCGGTGGAGCGCTTGGGCGACGCTTTGTCCGCCGCGGTCTGAGACGAAGCGCAGCGCGATCCCAGTCGTTTCGGGACATCTCCGTGCTTCGCGCGTGTGGCGAATGGCTATGGTCGAGGTGCCTCCACCGCACCTGCGCACCATGGCCCACATCCTGATCGTCGACGACTCCCTGCTCGACCGCACGCGCGCCGTCGAAGCCGTGCGACTGCTCGGGCATTCGCCCCTGGTCGCCACGGATGGCAACAGCGCGTTCGACCTGTGTCGGTCCGCGCCCCCCGACCTGGTGCTGATGGATCTTGTCCTGGCCGGCGGCGAGGACGGTTACGCGGTCACGCGGCGCCTCCGCAACGATCCTGAGCTGTGCGACATCCCCGTCGTCATGGTCACCAGCCGCGACCAGCGCAGCGATGCGTTCTGGGGATACCGCCAGGGCGCGGCGGGCTACGTGACCAAGCCCTACCGCGCGGAAGAACTTGCGAGCGTGATCGCGCGCCTGCTGGTGGAGGTCAGTGCCCGCCGGCGGCTTCCGGGCCGGCCTTCGCCTGGAACGGCGGCTTCGCGATCCAGACGAACGCGATGACGCACAGGAAGATGATGCCGAGCAGGTGGAAGATCTCGTTGAAGCCGATCTGCGCCGCCTGGTTGGAGATCATCCGTTCCAGCACCGCCGCACCGCGTTGCAGGTCGCCGTTGCCGAGCATCAATGCGGTCTGCATCGTGTCCGGATCGTAGGCCGACAGCTTTTCCGTCATGTGCGCGTGGTGCACCGCGCCGCGTTCGGTCCACGCATACGTGGTGAGCGATGCGGCGAAGCTGCCGCCCAGCGTTCGCATGAACGTGGCCAGCCCCGAGCCCGCCGCGATCTCGTGTGGTTGCAGGTCCGACAGCAGGATCTGCAGCACCGGCATGAAGAACAGCGCCACGCCGAAGCCCTGGAACAGCTGCACCAGCGCGATGTGCCTGAAGTCCACGTCGAGGTTGAAGCCCGCGCGCGCGAAACTCGTCAGCGACATCGCGATGAAGGCCACGCTCGCCAGCGCGCGCAGGTCGAACTTGTGCGCATACCTGCCCACGAAGGGCGTGAGCAACACGGGCAGGATGCCGATCGGCGCCGTCGCGAAGCCCGCCCAGATCGGCGTGAACCCCAGGTTGCGCTGCAACCACAGCGGCACGAGGATGCCGACGCTGAAGAAGGCCGCGTAGGCCACGACCATCGCGATCGTCCCCGCGGTGAAGTTGCGGTGGCGGAACAGGCGCAGGTTGACGATCGGATCCTTGTCCGTCATCTCCCAGATCACGAACACGATGAGCGAGATGCTCGAGAGGATGGCGAGCGCGACGATCAGGTTCGAACGGAACCAGTCTTCGTCGTTGCCCAGGTCGAGCAGGATCTGCAGCGCGCCTACGCCGAGCACGAGCGTGACGAGCCCGACGTAATCCATCTTCGGCTTCTCGAGCCGTTCCGGGCGCCCCTTCAGCTGCCGGCCGACCACGAACGAAGCGAACAGTCCGATCGGCACGTTGATGAAGAAGATCCATTCCCACGAATAGTTGTCGGTGATCCAGCCACCGAGGATCGGACCCGCGATGGGCGCCACGACCGTGACCATCGCGAGCAGGGCGATGGCTTGCCCGCGTTTGTGCGCGGGATAGATCGAGATCAGCAGCGCCTGCGTGATCGGGTACATCGGGCCGGCGACGAAGCCCTGCAGCGCACGCGCCGCGACGAGCAGGCCCATGCTGTTGGCCAGGCCGCACAGCAAGGACGCAACGACAAACAAGGCCGTGGCCCACACGAACAACTTGCGCTCGCCGAAGTGGCGCGTGAGCCACCCGGTGAGCGGCAACGCGATCGCGTTGCTCACCGCGAAGG
The DNA here is from genome assembly GCF_021284745.1 of Lysobacter sp. KIS68-7. Classification (NCBI taxonomy): domain Bacteria; kingdom Pseudomonadati; phylum Pseudomonadota; class Gammaproteobacteria; order Lysobacterales; family Lysobacteraceae; genus Lysobacter; species Lysobacter sp. KIS68-7. Next base: position 2,122,520 of record NZ_CP089925.1, read on the forward strand.
AGGTGATCACCCACGTCGCCTGGTTCGCGCTGCCGCCGAGGTTGCCGGAAATCGTCGGCAACGAGACGTTCGCGATCGTCAGGTCGAGCACCTGCATGAACGACGCGAGCGCCAGGCCCAGCGTCGTCAGCGGAATGTTGGGCGGGCGGAACCCTGCCTGGGGCAGGGCGCCCGCGTTGGCGGTCGTGGCGGACATCGGGCCTTCGTTCGATCAGCCGCGGTGGCCGAGGTTGTCGCGCACGATCTGGTCGATGCGTGCTTCGGCTTCGGCGAGTTGCCTGGCGTAGGCGTCGGTGGTGAGCAGCGGCTTGGCCGGCGGCGCGGCGGCGAGCAGCGCACCGTCCTGGTCGCGGATGTTCACGTCGGTGTGCATCGACAGGCCCAGGCGCAGCGGATGGTCCTTCAGTTGCGCGGTGTCGACGGAGATGCGCACTGGCACGCGCTGCACGATCTTGATCCAGTTGCCGCTGGCGTTCTGCGCGGGCAGCAGCGCGAACGCGCTACCGGTGCCCAGGCCCAGGCTCACCAGCTTGCCGTCGTAGCGCACGTCCTTGCCGTACAGGTCGGAGTGCAGTTCGACCGGCTGGCCGATGCGCATCTTCGCCAGCTGCGTTTCCTTGAAGTTGGCTTCCACCCACACCTGTTCGAGCGGCACGACCGTCATCAGCGTGGTGCCCGGCTGCACGCGCTGGCCGAGTTGCACGCTGCGCTTGGCCACGTAACCGCTGACCGGCGCGACGATCGACATGCGCTGCAGGTTGAGGTAGGCCGCGCGCACCTGCGCTGCGGCGGCGGCGACCTGCGGCTGGTCCTGGATCGTGGTTGCATCGACGAGCGCGCGGTTGCGCGAGAGGTTCTCGCCGGCGCTGGCGAGCGCGGCTTCCGCGGCGGTCAGTTCGTCCTGCGCATGCGCGAGTTCTTCCGCGGAGACCGCGCCGGTGGCGACCAGGCCGCTGCGGCGCTTCACGTCGTCGCGCGCCTTGTCGACGGCGACGCGGCGTGCCGCGATTTCCGCGTGGTTCTGGTCGACCGCGCTGTACAGGCCGCGCACCTGGCGCACGGTGTTGGCGAGGTTGGCCGCGGCCTGTTCGTAGGCCACGCGTGCGTCGTTCGGATCCAGCTGCACGAGCACCTGGCCTGCGACGACCTTCATGCCGTCGTCGGCGCCGATGCTCACGACGGTGCCGGCCGTCTGCGGCGTGATCGCCACGACGTTGCCCTGCACGTAGGCGTCGTCGGTGGATTCGTGCCAGCGCGCGACGAGCAGGTACCACAGCGTCCAGGCGATGGCTGCCACGACGACGACGAGCGCGAGGATCGTCAGTGCGCGCTTGCGCTTGTTCACCGCCTTCGGCGCGGGGGCGGGGGCGGCGTTGGGATTGATGGCGGTGGTCATGGCGTGGGGGCGTTCGCGGAAGAGGTGGACGTCGTGGAATTCGAAAGATCGATCGGATGCGCGATGGCCAGGCCGCCACCGAGCGCGCGCTGCAGGTTCACCGTGGCGGCGAGCCGTTGCGCGCGCAGCGTGTCGAGGGTCTGGTCGACCTGGAACAGCGCGCGCTGCGCGACGAGGACGTCGAGCTGCGTGCCCAGGCCTGCGCGATAACGCGCGGTGGACAATTCGTACGCGCGTTGCGCGGCGTTGCGACCTTCGTTCGCGGTCGCCAGCTGCCCATCGAGTGCGCGCGCGGAGACCACGGCATCGGCGACTTCATGCACCGCACCGACCAGCGTCTGGTCGTAGTCGGCGACGGCGAGGTCGTATTCGGCGTCGGTCTTCGCAAGCTGGTTGCGCAGGCGGCCGCCGTCGAAGATCGGCAGGCTCAGCGCAGGGCCGCCGCCGGCGAGGAAGGCGTCGCTCGAGAACAGATCGGAGGCGTGGCCCGCGGCGAGGCCGACCAGGGCGGTGAGGTTCACGCTCGGATAGAACGCGGTTTTCGCGCTGTGGATGCGTTCGCCCGCGCCTTCCACGCGCCAGCGCGCGGCGACGACGTCGGGACGATGGCCGAGCAATTCGCTCGGCAACACATCGGGCACCGCGGCTGGCTGCGCCTTGAGCACCGACGGCGCCTGGATCGACAGGCCGCGATCGGGGCCCTTGCCGAGCAGCGCGGCGAGCGCGTTGCGTGCGAGGTCTGCCTGCTGTCGCGCGGCCTGCGCCGCTTCGCGCGCGGCGGCGACGGTCACTTCGGCGCTGCGCAGCTGCAACTGGTTATCCAGGCCCGCGTCGACGCGTTGCTTCGACAGCGAGGCCAGGCTGGTGGCGCGCGTGGATTCCGCATTCGCCGTCGCTTCGGCGGCGGTGGCCTGTGCGAACACGATGTAGGTCTGCGCGATGTTGGATGCGAGCACGAGTCGCGCGGCCTGCGCATCGATTTCCGCGGCGCGCGCCTGGTCGAGCGTGGCGCGCCAATCGGCGGCGTGCCCACCCCACAGGTCCAGGCTCCAATGGAAGGTGAGGCCGAGCAGGGTGAAGGGCAGATAGCTGCCGCCGAGGTCGGGGCCGCCCACCGTTTCGGGGATCACCACGCCGCTGTATTGCGCGGTGGCGGACAGCGATGGCTTGCGTGCCGAATCGGCGATGCCCGCCTGCGCGACGGCCTGGCGCACGCGCGCATCGGCCGCGGCCAGCGTCGGCGTACCCGCGAGCGCTTCGGTGATCAGCGCGTCGAGTTGCGGATCGCCGAGCACGGTCCACCACTGCTGCGTGGGGAACTGCGCATCGGAGGTGGCCTTGAAGGATTGCTTCGTCGCCAGCGTGGCGTTCGCATCGCGCGGCTGCGAAGCAGGCGCGAGGCCGTGCGTACTGGCGCAACCGGCGAGGATCGTCGCGAGCGCCAGTGCGGAGATTCGGGGGAAACGCATTCGATCAGTCCTCGGCCGCGAGGTTGTCGCGGACCTGCATGAGCAAGCGGGTGAGTTCCGTCTGTTCGGCTTCGGAGAGGTTCGCCATCGCCTGGTCGTGCACGCGCTGCGCGGAAGGAGAGATCTCCTTCCACAGCGCATTGCCTGCGTCGGTGAGGCGGATCTGTACGGCACGGCGGTCGCCGGGGACCGCATCGCGCGCGATCAGGCCTCGCTCTTCGAGCTTGTCGAGCAGGCGGGTCATCGCGCCGGGGTGCAGGTAGGCGGCGCGCGCCAGTTCGGTCGTGCCGGACGAGCCGTAGGCGAGCGTCTTCAGGGTGATGTACTGGCTGAAGTTGAGCTCATGGCCGGCGGCGGCGAGCTCGCGCTCCATCCGGGCCCACATGGCGTCGCGGACCTGGCGGAACAGCAGGCCCAGGCTGGAGCCGCTGCAGACAGCCGGGGTGTCGGGAGGCGTATTCATGGGCCGGCATGATGGATGCCGACGCAATAGTTGTCAATGCAAGTATTGTGAAGGCGACTATTGCATCGACGCCCATTCAGCTACACGCGCTTGAGCACCATCTCCAGCACGAACTGGCTGCCGAAGAAGGCCAGCATCAGCAGGGCCATGGCGCCGAGGGTCCAGCGGACCGCCACCGCGCCGCGCCAGCCCCGGCGCCAGCGGCCGAGCAGCAGGGCACCGAAGGCCAGCCACGACAGGATGCTCAGCACCGTCTTGTGGACCAGGTGCTGGGCAAGCAGGTTTTCGACGAACAGCACGCCCGTCAGCAGCGTCAGCGTGAGCAGCACGAAGCCGACGCCGATCGTGCGGAACAGCAGCGATTCGAGTTCGGTCAGCGGCGGCAACGCGCGCAGCCAGCCGCGGAATTCGCGCCGACGCAATGCACGCTCCTGCGCCCACAGGAACAAGGCGAGCACGGCGGCGATCCCCAGCGTTGCGTAGGCCAGCAAGGCGCACCACGCATGCAACTGCAATCGCCAGTCGAGCGGCGATGCGGGCACGTGGCCGTACGCGGCATAGGCGAGCGCGAAGATCGCCGCGATCGGGAACACCAGGACGCCGAGCGCCGCCATGCGCCCGTTCGCGCCGTACAACGTGGTCAGCGCCGCCATGCCCAGGCTCACCAGCGACAGCGCGGCGAAAAAGTGCATGTCCGCGGTGCCGCTGGCCTGCCAGGCGGTGGCATGCGCGGCCGCATGCGTGGCGACACCGATGACGGCGGGGATGAGCCACGCGCGGCCGTGCGAATCGCGGGAGACCCCGCGGGCGAGCAGGCCGGCGGCGACGAGGTAGGCGAGGGCGGCGATGAATGCGAGCGTCATGCGGCGGAGTGTGCCACGGGCGAGGGGCTATACTTCGCGGCCGTTTTTCGACTCGCCGATCCCATGTTCGAATCCCTGACCCAGCGCCTGTCCGGCACCATCGAGCGCCTGCGCGGCCGCGGTCGCCTGAGCGAAGAGAACATCCGCGAGTCCCTGCGCGAAGTCCGCATCGCGTTGCTGGAAGCCGACGTCGCACTGCCGGTCGTGCAGGCGCTGGTCGAGCGCATCAAGGTGCGTGCGGTCGGCCAGGAAGTGCTGAAGTCGCTGACGCCCGGCCAGGCGCTGATCAAGGTCGTGCGCGACGAGCTCACCACGGTGATGGGCTCGGCCACCAGCGATCTGAACCTCAACGTGCCGGCGCCCGCCGTGGTCCTGATGGCCGGCCTGCAGGGCGCGGGCAAGACCACCACGGTGGCCAAGCTCGCCAAGCACCTCAAGGAACGTCGCAAGAAGAAGGTCATGGTGGTGTCGGCGGACGTGTACCGCCCCGCCGCGATCGAGCAGCTGAAGACGCTCGCGCAGCAGGTCGACGTGCTGTTCTTCCCGTCGGATCCCTCGCAGAAGCCCGAGGCGATCGTGCGCGCCGCCATCGACGATGCGCGCAAGTCCTACGTCGACGTGCTCATCGTCGACACCGCGGGCCGCACCAGCATCGACGACGCGATGATGCGCGAGATCCAGGCGCTGCATGCCGCGGTGTCGCCGGTCGAAACGCTGTTCGTCGTCGACTCGATGACCGGCCAGGACGCCGCGGTCACCGCGAAGCATTTCGGCGAAGCACTCCCGCTCACCGGCGTGGTGCTCACCAAGACCGACGGCGACGCACGCGGCGGCGCCGCGCTGTCGGTTCGCTACATCACCGGCAAGCCGATCAAGTTCATGGGCACGGGCGAGAAGCCCGATGGCCTGGATGTCTTCCATCCCGACCGCGTCGCCAGCCGCATCCTCGACATGGGCGATGTGCTCTCGCTCGTCGAACAGGTCGAGCAGCAGGTCGACAAGGACAAGGCGGCCAAGCTCGCGGAGAAGGTGGCCAAGGGCAAGCGCTTCAACCTCGAGGACATGCGCGACCAGCTCGAGCAGATGCAGAACATGGGCGGCCTGCACGGGCTCATGGACAAGCTGCCGGGCATCGGCCAGATCCCCGAGAACCTGAAGAGCCAGGTCACCGGCAAGGAAGTGCCGCGCATGATGGCGATCATCGGGTCGATGACGCCGCGCGAGCGCAAGAACCCGCACCTGCTCAACGGCTCGCGCCGGGCGCGCATCGCGCGCGGCTCCGGCACCTCACCGGCCGACGTCAACAAGCTGCTCAAGCAGTTCCAGCAGATGGAAAAGATGATGGGCAAGCTCGGCTCGGGCGGCATGAAGGGCCTGATGCGGGGCATGAAGGGCATGATGGGTGGACGCGGCGGGATGCCGCCGTTCCGCTGATCCATGCGATGAATTCCCGTTGTTGATGTCGGCGCGACTCCTGTAAGGTCGGCCGGCCGGCTGGGGAGCCGGTTTCACCTCCAGGGGATCACTGCACATGGATTACGGCATTCCGGCGCCGCCGGGCGGCTTTCCGTCGCCTGCGCCCGTCACGCGCCATCGTCCCGAATTCACGGGCAAGGCCGGCGAATACTTCGGCATCTGGTTCGTCAATCTCATCCTGACGATCGTCACGCTCGGCATCTATTCGGCGTGGGCGAAGGTCCGCACCGAGCGTTACTTCTACGGCCACACGCGGCTGGCGGGCGCGAGCTTCGAATACCTTGCCTCGCCGATCGCGATCCTGCGCGGACGCCTGATCGCGTATGCGGTGGTGATCGCGCTCGGCCTGAGCTTTCGCTTCGCGCCGATGCTCTACGTCGCGCTCTTTGCGGCGATCAGCCTGGCGATGCCGATGATCATCGTGCTCGGGCTGCGGTTCCATGCGCGCAACTCGGCGTGGCGCGGCATCCGGTTCCGTTTCGACGAGTCGCTCGATGCGGCTTACGGCCCCTTCATGGGCTGGCCGATCCTGCAGACGGTGACGCTCTCGTTGTTGTTCCCGATGGCCAAGCGCCGGCAGCACGAGTTCGTCGTCGAAGGACACAAGTTGGGCAACGTGCGGTTCCGCTTCGACGCGCCCGGCGAGGACTACTACAAGTACTACGGCATCGCGATCGGGCTGGGCGTTGCCTGGTTGGTGGCGGCAAGCCTGATGGTCGGCGCGGTCGTCTCGGCGTTCGGCGTGGGCAAGCCGGGCGCACCCGGCGCCGAAGTGCTCGCGGGCGTCGCCATGTTCTACCTCGGGTTCTTCGCGCTGATCGTGTACGTGCGCACCAAATACAAGAACCTGTTCTGGAACAACGCACGCCTGGACCTGCATCGCTTCGAATCCACGCTTCGTGCGCGCGACATGCTGTGGATCTACGTGTCGAACGGCGTGGCGATCCTGTGCTCGGTCGGCCTGCTCGTGCCGTGGGCGATGGTGCGCCTGGCGCGTTATCGCGCCGAGCATTTCACGCTGCTGGCGCGCGATGCGCTGGACGGCTTCGAGGCACGCAACGAAGGCCAGCGCAGCGCCGTCGGCGAAGAGCTGGTCAGCGCGCTCGACGCCGGCCTGGACCTCGGCTTCTGAGCGAGCTCGCCGGCCACTGGTGCGACGGACGCTCCAGCCGCATCCGCCCCGTGCGGTTGCGGCTGGAAGCGGCGCACACGTTGCACATCGAAAGCGACGACGCGCCGCCGGAAGCATGGCCGGTCGCGGAGATCTCCGTCAGCCCGAGGCTCGGGTCGACGCCGCGCATCCTGCGTTTCGCGGGGGGCGGACAGATCGAATGCCAGGACTCGCCTCTGCTGGAAGCGTGGTTCCCCACGAGGCGCGAGAGTCGCGTGGAAGCCTTCGCCGACTGGCTGGAGCGTCGGCGCACGGCGATCGTCGCGGCCGCGGCGGTGACGGTGCTCGCGACCGTGGCGTTCGTGAAGTTCGGGGTGCCGTGGATCGCCACGCGCGTGGCAGAACACATGCCTGCGTCGGTTGAGCACCACCTCACCTCGCAGGTCGTCGCGATGCTCGAGAAGACGCACTTCCATCCGACCGCGATCGCGGCCGAGCGCCAGGCGCGATTGCGCGTGGGCTTCGCCGACCTCGTTCGCGGCGAACCGCGCGCCGACCAGATGCAGGTCGTCTTCGTCGCCTCGCCCTCGATCGGGCCGAACGCGTTCGCCCTGCCGGACGGTCGCATCTACATCACCGACCAGCTCGTCGCGCTGGCGGACGACGACGATGAACTGCTCTCGGTGCTGGCGCACGAAGCCGGGCACCACGTGCATCGCCACGGCATGCGGCTGGCGATCGAGAGTTCGTCGGTGCTCGTGGCCACGGGCCTGATGTTCGGCGACGTGTCGGGGTCCTCGATCGCGGTCGCGGTGCCGGCCGCGTTGCTGAACAGCGGGTTCTCGCGGGAGCACGAACGTGAGGCCGATGCCTATGCGATCGACCTGCTGAAGCGCCGGCGCGTGGCGCCGACGGCCTTCGCCCGCATGCTCCGCCGCCTGGAACAGGACCAGCGCAACGAGCCGGGTGGCGTGGTCGGCTATCTGTCGACCCATCCCCCGACCCCGGAGCGGATCCGGGCCGCGGAAGCGGCCGCAGCGGGGCGGTAGGCGAGGGCGGGCGTGCGGGCCGGGCGGGTGGCGGGTTCCCTCGCGCCCATTCAATGGCTTAGAATCGCCGGCTTACCTCGGCACCCTGCCGACTGGGCAACACAGGAAACTCCGCACCATGGTCAAGATTCGCCTCACCCGCGGCGGCGCGAAGAAGCGCCCCTTCTACCACATCATCGTCACCGACAGCCGCAGCGCGCGCGACGGCCGCAACATCGAGCGCCTGGGTTTCTACAACCCGATCGCGTCGGGCGCCGAGAAGTCGGTGGAACTGAACACCGAACGCCTGACCTACTGGATCGGCAAGGGTGCGCAGATGACCGACAAGGTCGCCAACCTCGCCAAGCAGGCCGCCTCGGCCGCTCCGGCTGCCTGATTCCGGTGCATTCGCGCAACGCGCGAATCCCCGCATGAGCGACATCGACGACGCCCCACAGAAGACGATTCTGCTGGGGCGTTTTCATGGCGCCTTCGGGATCAAGGGCGAAGTGAAGCTCGAAAGCTTCACCGACCCGCCCGAACGCATCTTCCGTTACCAGCCATGGACCCTGCGCGATGCGCAGGGCCACGAGCGCGCGTGCGCCGATGCGCGCGGTCGCGCCACCGCCAAGGGCGTGGTCGCGCGTCTGTCGGACCTCGAAGACCGCGATTCCGCGGACGCGATGCGCGGCACCGAAGTCTGGGTCGCGCGCTCCGCACTGCCACCACCGGCGCCCGGCGAGTATTACTGGGTCGACCTGGAGGGCCTGCGCGTGGTGAACCTGGAAGGCGTGTCCTTCGGCACCGTCTCGCACCTGTTCTCCACCGGCGCCAACGACGTGCTCGTGGCGCAGGGCGATCGCGAACGCATGATTCCCTTCGTCGAACCCGATTACATCAAGTCGGTCGACTTCGACGCGGGCCTGGTCACCGTCGATTGGGATGCGGATTTCTGATGCGCGTCGACATCGTCAGCCTGTTCCCCGAATTCATCGACCAGTGCTCCGCCTTCGGCGTGGTCGGGCGTGCGCGCGAGCGCGGCCTGCTCTCGCTGCACGGCTGGAACCCGCGCGATTACGCGACCGGCAACTACCGGCGCGTCGACGACCGCCCCTTCGGCGGCGGTCCCGGCATGGTGATGTTGATCGATCCCCTTCGCGCGGCGATCGAAGCAGCACGCGCCGCCGATCCGGCCGAAACGAAGGTCGTCTACCTCAGCCCGCAAGGCCCGCGCCTGACCCAGGCCAAGGTCCGCGAGCTCGCCGCGCGTCCACGCCTGGTCCTGCTGTGCGGCCGCTACGAGGGCATCGACGAGCGCCTGATCGAGGCGGAAGTCGACGAGGAACTGTCGATCGGCGATTACGTCCTGTCGGGCGGCGAGCTGGCGGCGGCGGTGGTCGTGGATGCGGTCGCCCGTCTGCAGGAGGGCGCCCTGAACGACGCCGACTCGGCCACCCAGGACAGCTTCGAGGCCGACGGCCTGCTCGATTGCCCGCATTACACGCGGCCGGTCGAACACGCGCTGGGGCAGGTCCCCGAGGTCCTGTTGTCGGGCAACCATGCGGAAATCGCGCGCTGGCGGCGCATGGAATCCCTCGGCCGCACCTGGCTCCGCCGGCCGGACCTCATGGACGAGAAAAGCCTGAACAAGGCCGACCGCGCCTTGCTCGACACCTTCCGCAGCCGCTACCTCCGCGGCCTGGATGAATCGGACGGGGACGCGTAAGCCCCCGGCCGTCAACGAAAAGCTAGCCATATCGTGCCGGAGCCCGCTAGAATGCGCGGCTTCGCGTCAACCGTCGCCGCCGTGAGGCGCGACCACCTCCAACAGGCCGTCCCATGAACAAGCCCTCGCTCAACACCCTGCTGCAGAATTTCGAAGCCGACCAGATCCAGCGCAAGCTGCCCGACTTCGGCCCCGGCGACACCGTGGTCGTCAACGTCAAGGTCAAGGAAGGCAACCGCGAACGCATCCAGGCCTACGAAGGCGTGGTCATCGGCAAGAAGAACGCGGGCCTGAACTCGGCCTTCACCGTGCGCAAGATCTCGCACGGCTTCGGCGTCGAGCGCGTGTTCCAGACCCACAGCGCCGCCATCGACTCGGTCGAAGTGAAGCGCCGCGGCGACGTGCGTGCGGGCAAGCTGTATTACCTCCGTGGCCTGGAAGGCAAGGCTGCGCGCATCAAGGAAGACCTGGCCGGCAACGCCAAGGCCAAGGCGGCCGCTGCCGCCGCTGCGCAGCAGTAATCTTTCGCCACATCGCGCACGCGTTGCGCGCACGACGACCGCCCTCGTGGCGGTCGTTGCGTTTCCGGACATGCAAACGCGCACACTTCGCCCATGACGCAACCGACTCCACACGCCGCGACACTGCCCCAAGCGGGCGTGCGCATCGATGTGTGGCTGTGGGCCGCGCGCTTCTTCAAGACGCGCAGCCTGGCCAAGCAGGCGATCGAAACCGGCAAGGTGGAGATCGGCGGACAGCGTGCGAAGGCCTCGCGTGCGGTGCACGTGGGCGACGCAATGGTGATCGCGCGGGGCGAGGAGCGCTTCGAGATCGAAGTGCGCGGTTTGTCCGACACGCGCGGTCCCGCGCCGATCGCGCAGGCCTTGTATGCGGAGAGCGAAGCATCGAAGGCACGTCGTGCCAACGAACGCGCGACCCGCGCCGCCGAGCGCGCCGGTTACCAGGCGCCCGAAACCAAGCCCGACAAACGCGCGCGCCGATTGATCCGCGCGCTGGGCGACATCGACGCGCTCTGACGCGTCAGGTCAAACCCTTCAATCGATAGAGCGCTTCGAGCGCCTGCCGCGGCGTGAGTTCGTCCGGCTCGATCGCCGCCAATGCTTCGAGCGCGGCGGAGGAGGGCGCGAACAAACCGAACTGCTGCGGCGATTCCATCGCCTCCGGCGTCATCGGCATCGTCGGTGCATCGCGGCCCTGTTGTTCGAGTTCCGCCAGCCGGCCACGCGCCTGGCGCACGACCGACTTCGGCAAGCCCGCGAGCGCGGCGACCTGCAAACCGAAGCTGCGATTCGCCGGTCCGTCCTTCACCGCATGCATGAACACCAGCGCGTCGCCATGCTCGACCGCATCCAGGTGCACGTTGGCGATGCCGCTGCCCGGTTCTGCGAGCGCGGTGAGTTCGAAGTAGTGCGTGGCGAACAGCGTGTAGCTGCGATTGACCGCCGCCAGGTGCCGCGCGCAGGCATCGGCAAGCGCGAGGCCATCGTAGGTCGACGTGCCGCGGCCGATTTCGTCCATCAGCACGAGCGACTCGTTGGTCGCGTGGTGGAGGATGTAACTGGTTTCCGCCATTTCGACCATGAAGGTCGACTGGCCGCGCGCCAGGTCGTCGCCCGCGCCGATGCGCGTGAGGATGCGGTCGATCGGCCCGATCAGCGCGCGCGAGGCGGGCACGAAACTGCCGATGTGCGCGAGCAGCACGATCAGCGCGTTCTGCCGCATGTAGGTGGACTTGCCGCCCATGTTCGGGCCGGTGATCACGCGCATGCGCACGTGTTCGTCGAGCACGAGGTCGTTGGGCTCGAAGGGGTCGGTGCGCACGGCTTCCACCACCGGATGGCGGCCGCGCTCGATGTGCAGGCCCGGGGCGTCGCGCAGTTCGGGGCGCGCCCAGTCCAGCGCCTGCGCGCGTTCGGCGAAGCAGGCGAGGACGTCGAGTTCAGACAGCGCGGAGGCGCAGCGCTTCAGCGGTTCGAGGTCGTGGTTGAGCGCGTCGAGCAGGCCTTCGTACAACAGCTTTTCGCGCGCCAGCGAACGCTCGCGCGCGGACAGCACCTTGTCCTCGAACTGCTTGAGTTCCTCGGTGATGTAACGCTCCGCGCCCGTCAGCGTCTGCCGGCGCGTGTAGTGCGCGGGCGCGCGATCGGACTGGCCCTTGCTGATTTCGATGAAGTAGCCGTGCACGCGGTTGTAGCCGACCTTCAGCGTGGCGATGCCGCTGGCGGCGCGTTCGCGCGCTTCGAGATCGACGAGGAACTGGTCGGCGTGCGTGGAGAGGCGGCGCAGTTCGTCGAGTTCGGCGTCGTAACCTTCGGCGAAGATGCCGCCGTCGCGCGCCAGCACCGGCGGCTGCGGCACGATGGCGGCGGCGAGCAGGTGCGCGTTCGCCGCGTGTTCGCCGAGTTCGTTCGACAAGGCCTGCAGGCGCGGGGAATCCAGCGGGGCCAGGTGCGCACGCACGCCCGGCAGCATGCCCAGGCCATCGCGCAAGGTGGACAGGTCGCGCGGACGCGCGCTGCGCAGCGCCACGCGCGTCAGGATGCGTTCGAGGTCGCCGAGGCCCCGGAAGGTCTCGCGCAGCGCGATGTCGGCGCGCGCATCGATCAGCGTGGCGACGGCGTGGTGGCGCTCGCCGACGACGCGGCGGTCGCGCAAGGGGCGATGCAGCCAGCGGCGCAGCAGGCGGCCGCCCATCGGCGTGATCGTCGCATCGAGCACGCCGAGCAGCGTGGTGCGCACGTCGCCGTCCACGCGCGTGTCTAGTTCGAGGTGGCGGCGCGTGGCGGCGTTCATCGCGATTGCGCCATCGCTGGCTTCCACCGCGATCGACGACACGTGCGGCAGGCGCTGCTTCTGCGTTTCTTCGACGTAGCCGAGCAGGGCGCCGGCGGCGGCGATCGCGCGCGGGCGATCCTCGAGGCCGAACCCGGTGAGGTCGTGCACGCCGAAGAAATTCAACAACTGGCGACGCCCGGTGTCGGCATCGAACAACCAGGGCGGACGGCGGCGCGCGCCCGTGCGCGCGGCGATCGCTTCGGGCCACGCATGATCGTCGGGCAGCAGGAGTTCGGCCGGTTCCAGGCGCGCGAGTTCGGCTTCGAGCGCGTCTTCGGAATCGACTTCGTTGACGAGGAAGCGACCGCTCGACAAGTCCATCCACGCCAGCCCGTAGCCGCGCTTGTCGCGCGAGACCGCAAGCAGCAGCGTGTCGCGGCGCTCGCTGAGCAGCGCTTCGTCGGTGACCGTGCCAGGCGTGACGATGCGGACGACCTTGCGTTCGACCAGCCCCTTGGCGAGCGCCGGGTCGCCGATCTGTTCGCAGATCGCCACCGATTCGCCGAGCGCGACCAGGCGCGCGAGGTATCCCTCGTAGGCATGCACCGGCACGCCCGCCATCGGGATCGGCTGGCCCGCGGAGGAGCCGCGCTGGGTCAGGGTGATGTCGAGCAGGCGCGCGGCCTTGCGCGCATCGTCGTAGAACAGCTCGTAGAAATCGCCCATGCGGAAGAACAGCAGCACGTCCGGGTGCTCCGCCTTGGCGGCGAAGAACTGGCGCATGAGCGGGGTGTGGGCGGCGTCGTTGCGCGCGGAGGCAGGATCTTGGACGGACACTTGATACGCGCAGGAGTCGGGAGCCGGGGCAGTATGCCAGCCGCGCCGCACGACGCGTCGGTGCGATTTGCGATACAAACGCGCGTCCCGACCGTGCATGGATCCGCATGAGCGTCCCAGACGATTCCTCCCTGCAAGCGCTGTCCGCGCAACTCGGCGAACGCCTGCGCGCCGCGCGCCACATGCTGGTCACTGCCGAAAGCTGCACCGGCGGCTGGATCGCGAAGGCAGTGACCGACGTGCCGGGTTCCTCGGACTGGTTCGACTGCGGGCTGGCCGCCTACAGCTACGAGGCGAAGCAGGCGCTGCTCGGCGTGCGCCCCGAGACGCTCGAACGCCACGGCGCGGTGAGCCGCGAGACCGTGCTGGAAATGGTGTCGGGCGCGCTCGTGCATTCGGGCGCCTCGCTCTCGGTGGCGGTCACCGGCATCGCCGGCCCCGGCGGCGGCACGACCGACAAACCCGTGGGCACGGTCTGGATCGCCTGGAAACGGCGCGGGGGTTACGCGAAGGCCGAGATCCACCATTTCGATGGCGACCGGGACGCCGTGCGCCGGCAGACGGTGGAAGCCGCGCTGCGCGGGCTCGGGGGCCTGCTCGACTGAACCTGTTGACGGCTTGTGTCTGTGAGTAGTATTACTACTAACCATGGACCTGACCGACACGCAGCAAGCCATCCTGGCCCTCATCGCGGAGCGGATCGAGCGCGATGGGGTTCCTCCGTCCCAGACGGAGATCGCCCACGCCTGCGGCTTCAAGGGGGTGCGCGCAGCGCAATACCACCTCGAGGCGCTCGAGCAGGCCGGTGCGATCCAGCGCATCCCCGGCGTGGCCCGCGGCATCCGGGTCGTGCATCCCGGCGGTGGGTCGAAGCCCCAGCCGCCAGCAGCCAATGACGATGCATTGCGCCTGCCGGTGCTCGGTCGCGTGGCGGCCGGCGTGCCGATCGGCGCGGATGTCGGCGGCGACAGCTACGTGCTGCTCGACCGCGTGTTCTTCTCGCCGGCGCCCGACTACCTGCTCAAGGTCAAGGGCGACTCGATGCGCGACGAAGGCATCTTCGACGGCGACCTGATTGGCGTGCACCGCACGCGCGACGCGCGCTCGGGCCAGATCGTGGTCGCCCGCGTCGATGACGAAGTCACCGTCAAGCTCCTCAAGATTTCCCACGACCGCATCCGCCTGCTGCCGCGCAACCCGGACTACGCGCCCATCGACGTGCAGCCCGGCCAGGACTTCGCGATCGAAGGCCTCTACTGCGGCCTGGTGCGGCCCAACCGATGAACGCAACGCGAGCACTTTTCCGACAGCGCCCTCCGGCTTCGCCCGATGCCGCCGGTCGCCGGTCCTGCCGACGATGACCCTCCCCACGAAGAAAAAAACCGGTCATCGCATGCCCCGTCTCAACCTACGCGAACAAGCGCCGATAACGTCGCCGCCCAACACATCCCAGACTCAGGACTCCACCATGGACGAGAACAAGAAGCGCGCCCTCTCCGCCGCCCTCGGGCAGATCGAAAAGCAGTTCGGCAAGGGCTCGGTGATGCGGATGGGCGACAAGAGCGTGGAGCCCGCCGAGGTCATCGGCACCGGCTCGCTCATGCTCGACATCGCGCTGGGCATCGGCGGCCTGCCCAAGGGGCGTGTCGTCGAAATCTATGGTCCTGAGTCCTCGGGCAAGACCACGCTGACGCTGCAGACCATCGCGCAATGCCAGAAGGCGGGCGGCACCGCGGCCTTCATCGACGCCGAACACGCGCTCGACCCGATCTACGCGCAGAAGCTGGGCGTCAACATCGACGACCTGCTGGTCTCGCAGCCCGACACCGGCGAGCAGGCGCTGGAAATCGCCGACATGCTGGTGCGTTCCGCCGCGGTGGACATGGTGGTGATCGACTCCGTCGCGGCGCTCACGCCCAAGGCGGAAATCGAAGGCGAAATGGGCGACCAGCTCCCCGGCCTGCAGGCACGCCTCATGAGCCAGGCGCTGCGCAAGCTCACCGGCAACATCAAGCGCAGCAACTGCATGGTCATCTTCATCAACCAGCTGCGCATGAAGATCGGCGTGATGATGCCGGGCCAGAGCCCGGAAACCACGACGGGCGGCAACGCGCTCAAGTTCTACGCCTCGGTGCGCCTGGACATCCGCCGCATCGGCTCGGTCAAGAAGGGCGACGAGATCATCGGCAACGAAACGCGCATCAAGGTCGTCAAGAATAAGATGGCGCCGCCGTTCAAGCAGGTCATCACCGAAATCCTCTACGGCGAAGGCATCAGCCGCGAAGGCGAGCTGATCGAGATGGGCGTCAACGCCAAGCTCGTGGAGAAGTCGGGTGCCTGGTACAGCGCCTACGACGAACGCATCGGGCAGGGCAAGGAAAACGCCCGCACGTTCCTCAAGGAGAACCCGCAGGTGGCTGCGCGCCTGGAAGCGGAACTGCGCGCGAAGCTCGCGCCGGCGCCGCAGCCGCAGGAACCCAAGCGCGATGCCTCGGAAAGCACCGAAGCCTGAACCGGCGTCCTCCCCGTTGGCTATGGGATGGCGCAGCGGGGAGGACGGTCCGGGCCCGGCGGAAACGCCCGGCCCGGATGCAACACGCACGGATGAAGCGCGCGGCCGCAAATCTCGGCGTCCGCGCCCGGAGCCTACGCCGGCCCAGCGCGCCCTCGGCTTGCTGGTCCGTCGCGAACACTCCCGCAAGGAACTGACCCGCAAGCTCACCGCGCGCGGTGTCGAAGCAGAAGCGGCCGTTGCCGCCGTCGACAAGCTCAGCGCAGCAGGCTGGCAGGACGACCAGCGCTTCGCCGAAAGCCTCATCCGCAGCCGCGTGGCCGCCGGCCATGGCCCCGTCCGAATCCGCGCCGAGCTCGCCATGCATGCGCTCGACCGCGAAGGCGTGGCGCAGGCCCTCGACGCAGCCGAAGTGGATTGGGATGCAGCGGCGCGCGACCTCGTGCGCCGCCGCTTCGGCGCCGATGTCGCCGCCGATCGCGACAAGCAGCGCAAGGCCGCCGACTGGCTGCTCCGCCGTGGTTTTACCGGCGCCCAGGTCCGCGCGGCGACGCGCTTCGACCCCGAAGACTGATCGGCGCGAGGCCGCGTGCCTCCGCCGCACTGCCGAGTTCCCGCGCGCGCGGGCGATCCTTCCGACGGCCTGCTACGCTTGGCGACTTCCGGAGCGCCATGCTCCGCGTCCGCCGTCGGCGACGCGGGCAGCGGTGCGTCCGCCCGATTTGACGGCCCGCCTTTCCGGCCCCCCATTTTCCGGTCGCCCCATGAATTCGCCCAAGACCCTTTTCAGCACCCACCAGATCCGGTCCGATTTCCTCGAGTTCTTCCGCTCCAAGGGCCACGCCGTGGTCCCGTCCAGCCCCTTGGTGCCCGGCAACGACCCGACCTTGCTGTTCACCAACGCCGGCATGGTGCAGTTCAAGGATGTCTTCCTCGGCGCCGAGAAGCGCAGCTACACGCGCGCGACGAGTTCGCAGCGCTGCGTGCGCGCCGGCGGCAAGCACAACGATCTCGACCAGGTCGGTTACACCGCGCGTCACCACACTTTCTTCGAGATGCTGGGCAACTTCAGCTTCGGCGATTACTTCAAGCGCGAAGCGATCCAGTGGGCGTGGGAGTTGCTGACGCAGGTGTGGCAGCTGCCCGCCGAGCGCCTGCTCGTCACGATCTACCACAACGACGACGAAGCCTTCGACATCTGGCACAAGGTCGTCGGCCTGCCGGCCGATCGCATCATCCGCATCGGCGACAACAAGGGTGCGCCGTTCGCCTCCGACAATTTCTGGCAGATGGCCGACACCGGTCCCTGCGGCCCGTGCACGGAAATCTTCTACGACCATGGCGCGCACATCGCCGGCGGTCCTCCGGGTTCGCCGGATGAAGACGGCGATCGCTTCATCGAAATCTGGAACAACGTCTTCATGCAGTTCGACCGCCAGCCGGACGGCACGCTCGTGCCGCTGCCCGCGCCGTGCGTCGACACGGGCATGGGCCTGGAGCGCCTCGCGGCCGTGCTGCAGCACGTGCACAGCAACTACGAGATCGATCTGTTCCAGCACCTGATCCGCGCCGCAGCGTCGATCACGGACACTGCGGACCTCGAACACAAGTCGCTGCGCGTCATCGCCGACCACATCCGCGCGTGCAGCTTCCTCATCGTCGATGGCGTGCTGCCGTCGAACGAAGGACGCGGTTACGTGCTCCGCCGCATCATCCGCCGCGCCGTGCGTCATTTCTGGAAGCTCGGTGCGCTGCAGGCCGACGGTGCGTTCTGGCGCATGGTCGCGCCGCTGTGCGAAGTGATGGGCGAGGCCTATCCGGAACTCGTGCAGAAGCGCGAGCTCGTCGAGCGCGCGCTGAAAGCCGAGGAAGCCGCGTTCGCGCAGACGCTGGACGCCGGCATGATGCGCCTGGAAGGCTATCTGCAGGCCTCCGGCGGCAAGCTCACGGGCGAGCAGTTGTTCCAGCTGCACGACACCTATGGCTGCCCGCCCGACCTGATCGCCGACATCCTGCGCGAAAAGGGATCCTCGCTCGCGCCGGAAACGATGGCCGAGTACGAACGCCTGATGGAACAGCAGCGCGAACGCGCGCGTGCCGCGGGCAAGTTCGGCGGCGGCCTCGCGCTGCCGGGCGAACTGATCGCGCAGCTCAAGCCCACCGAATTCATCGGCTACGACCACGGCGAAGCCGGCGGCCTCACCGTGGCGGCGATCGTGCGCGATGGTCGCCCTGTCGATGCCATTTCCGCCGGCGACGAAGCCGTCGTGATCCTCGATCGCTCGCCGTTCTATGCCGAGAGCGGCGGGCAGGTCGGCGACACCGGGCGACTGGCGGAGCTGGGCACGATGTTCGCCGTGCGCGACACGCAGAAGCTCGCGGGCCAGTTCCATGGCCACATCGGCACGCTCACCGCGGGCACCCTGAAGGTCGGCGACCATCTCGTCGGCGCGATCGACGTCGATCGCCGCGCCGCCACCGTCCTCAACCACAGTGCCACGCACCTGCTGCACGCCGCGTTGCGCACCGTGCTCGGTTCCCACGTGACGCAGAAGGGCTCGCTCGTCGCGCCCGATCGCCTGCGCTTCGACTTCTCGCACTTCCAGGCGATGACGCACCAGGAGCTCGCGACGATCGAGCGCATGGTCAACGCCGAGATCCGCCACAACCACGTCGCCGAAGTGCGCCACATGGGCATGCAGGAAGCGCTCGACTTCGGTGCGATGGCGCTGTTCGGCGAAAAGTACGGCGAGCGCGTGCGCGTGCTGCGCATGGGCGACACCTCCACCGAGTTGTGCGGCGGCACGCATGTCTCGCGCACGGGCGACATCGGCTTGTTCAAGATCGTGTCCGAAGGCGGCGTGTCCGCGGGCGTGCGCCGCATCGAAGCCGTGACGGGGCAGGGTGCGCTCGACTTCGTCGTGGACGAAGAGCGTCGCCTGCACGATGCCGCCCGACTTCTCGGCGGCAGCGCAGCGGAAGTGAACGAAAAGCTGCGCGCGCTGCTGGATCGGCAGAAGAAGCTCGAGCGTGAGGTCGAAACCCTGAAGGCGAAGGCTGCGTCCGGCGCGACGTCCGACCTCGCCGGTGCCGCGGTCGAAGTGGCCGGCGCGCGGGTGCTGGCCACGCGCCTGGAAGGGTTTGACGCGAAGGCGCTGCGCGAAGCGATGGATCGCCTGAAGCAGCAACTCGGCGATGCCGTCATCGTGCTCGCCGGCACGACGGACGGTAAGGCCGCGCTTGTCGCGGGCGTGAGCGGTGCGCTGGTCGGGAAAGTGAAGGCCGGGGAACTGCTGGCGCACGTTGCCAGTCAGATCAACGGCAAGGGTGGCGGCCGTCCCGACCTCGCGCAGGGCGGCGGCGACGATGGCCCCGCTCTGCAAGCGGCGCTCGCCGCGGTTCCGGAATGGGTCGCCGAGCGCCTACACTGAGGGCATGACGATCTGCGGTTGTGGGCCCATGGTCACACGACTTATGATCGTTCAGCTTCGCGCTACATTGGATGTGCCTCGCCGCGCGCAAGTGCGGCGGTAACGACCAGACGGAATAGGCCGCTGGCGAAGGAGACGCGACATGTTGATCCTGACTCGTCGAGTCGGCGAAACACTGATGATCGGGGATTCGGTGACGGTCACGGTGTTGGGAGTGAAGGGCAACCAGGTTCGCATCGGCATTACTGCGCCGAAGGACGTTGCCGTACACCGGGAAGAGATTTACCAGCGCATCCAGCGCGGCGAGGAACCCGGCGACCAGGGCAAGACAGGTTTGCCGCCTTCGGCGTGAGTCTGTAGACTTCGCGGCCTCCGGAGACTTGCCCGAGAGGCCGAAGGGGCTCCCCTGCTAAGGGAGTATGGGGTCAAAAGCTCCATCGAGGGTTCGAATCCCTCAGTCTCCGCCACATCGCTTCGAAATACGAAATACAAGTATTGCGAAGCGACGAAGCGATCTGCATAATTCCGCTTCTGCGCCCGTAGCTCAGCTGGATAGAGCACCAGGCTACGAACTTGGTGGTCGGGAGTTCGAATCTCTCCGGGCGCGCCACACAAACAAAAAGGCCGATGCGAAAGCATCGGCCTTTTTGTTTGTGTGCTTCGACGGCGCTTCGCGCGTCGACCCGAAGTTTGTTTTACAAACTTCGGGCCAAGCAGTCTTGCATGCCAATTCCCCGCGCTGACGCGCGCCCCCTTTACTAAAGGGGGCTACGCCACCCGGAAATCCTCACTCGTTCGGCTGTGCGGCTTCCGTGGGCGCTTGTGAGGCGTGTCTGCGTGCGAGCTGCGCTTCGCGGTGCGCGATGTAGGCGTTCGCGCTGAAGATGATGGCGGCGCCCAGGACGGTCCAGCGGTCCAGGCGTTCGTCGAACAGCAGCCAGCCCGCAACGGCCACCACCGGCAGTTGCATGAAGCTGATGGGGGACAGGGCGGAGACGTCGCCGACTTTCAGGGCGCGCGTCCACAGCATGTGGCCGCTCGTGCCCATCGTGCCGGCGGCGGCCACCCACAGCCAGGTGATGCCGTGCGGCCATTCCCACACGAACAAGGCGGGCAGCAGCGACATCGGAACCCACAGCATCGTCGTGTACAACACGATGCGGTCAGCAGGTTCGGTACGCGAGAGTTGCTTGATCTGGATCGACACCAGTGCGCTCAGGACGGCCGCGGAGATCGCCACCAGGGTGCCGAGGGTGAAGCTCGAGCTGCCGGGGCGCACGATCATCAGCACGCCGACGAAGCCGATCGCCACCGCGGCCCAGCGACGTGCGCGCACTTGTTCGCCCAGCATCCACACGGCCGCGATGGTCACGAACAACGGCGTCGAATACGACAGGGAGATCGCCTGCGCGAGGGGCAGGTGCCCGATCGCCCAGAAGCCGCAGAACATCCCGAGCACGCCAATGACACAGCGAAGGATGTAGCGAGGGAACTGGGTGGTGCGCAGGATCTGCGTCCCATGCTTCAGCAGCAGCGGCGAGGCCGCGATCAGGCCGAAGAAGTTGCGGAAGAACGCAATCTCGAAGGTGTGCAGCGACTTCGAGGCCAGACGGATCGCGACGGCCATCAGGCCGAAGAAGAGCGAGCTGCCCAACATCAGCAGCGCCGCGCGCATGTGGGGCGAGCCCAGGTGGCTCGTTGCGTTCGCCTGTCCCGGCCCGGCGCTCACCAGACGGCGCCGACGATGCGGGGCTCGGGCTCGATGGCCACGTCGAAGCGCTCGCGCACCGAGGCCGCGATGCGTCGTGCCAGCGCGAGCAGGTCCGCGCCCGTCGCACGGCCGTGGTTGACCAGCACCAGTGCGTGCGAGTCGGCCACGCCGGCATCGCCGTCGCGATGGCCCTTCCATCCGCACTGGTCGATCAGCCATGCGGCGGAGAGCTTGCGCGTGGCCTCGTCGCCGGTGCGGAACATCGGCAGCTTCGGATGCGCCGCATGCAGTGCGTCGGCCACGGCGGCCGGCACGATCGGATTCTTGAAGAAGCTGCCCGCGTTGCCGATCACGGCGGGGTCGGGCAGTTTGCGGCGGCGGATGCGGCACACCGCTTCGGCGACCTGCGAAGGCCGCGGCGATTCGATGCCCATCGCGGCGAGTTCGTCGCCGACGCCGGCGTAATCCAGCCGCAGGTGCGGGGTGCGCGAAAGTCGGAAGTCCACGGCAGTGACGACGTAGCGATCGGGGTCATGCTTGAACACGCTGTCACGGTACGCAAACGCGCACTCGGCAGGCGTGAGCCGCACCACGGAACGATCGCGGCGATCGAACGCGTGGACGGCGTGGATCGATTCGCGCACCTCGATGCCGTACGCACCGATGTTCTGGATCGGCGCGGCACCCACGGTGCCGGGAATCAGCGAAAGGTTTTCCAGCCCCGCCAGCCCGTGGCCCAGCGTCCACAGCACGAAGGCATGCCATTCCACGCCCGCGTCCGCGCGGACGATCGCCGTGTCGCCATCGTCTTCCACGATCGCGATGGCTTGCGCGCCCAAGGCCAGCACCACGCCCTGCGGATCGCCGGCGAACAACACGTTGCTGCCGCCGCCGAGCACCAGCACGGGGCCTTCGCGCAACATGCCGTAGCCGAACAGCTCCGGAAGCGCGGCCGCGTCGGCGACTTCGACGAGCATCGGCGCGCGCGCCGCAACCCCGAAGGTGTTGCGTGCGTCGAGTTTTGCGTTTTCGACGATGCGGAAGCCGTGCGCCATGGCAGGCGCCATCTTGCCCGACTCAGTCATGCGGCGGCACGTGCCCCCGGCTCGGCGCTTCCTTGCGTCGGCGCATCGCATCCACGCATTCGCCGATCAGCGCCGGCCCGCGATACACCAGGCCCGTGTACATCTGCACCAGCGTCGCACCGGCGGCGGTCTTGGCCGCCGCGTCGGCGCCGGAGAGGATGCCACCCACGCCGATCATCGGGATGTGCTCCGGCAGGCGCGTGCGCAGGCGGCGCAGGACGAGCGTCGACTTGCCCATCAGCGGTTCGCCGGACAGGCCGCCCGCTTCCTCCGCATGCTTCATGCCTTCCAGCCCGAAGCGCCCGACCGTGGTGTTGGTCGCGATCACGCCGTCGACTTCCAGGTCGCTGAGCACGCGACCCGCGGCGTCGATATCGTCGTCGGACAGGTCCGGCGCGACCTTCACCAGCATCGGCACGCGGCGCCCGTGCTGCGACCCCAGGCGCTCCTGCGCCTCGCGCAGCGCACCGACCAGGCGACGCAGCGCCTGCTCTTCCTGCAATTCGCGCAGGCCCGCCGTGTTCGGCGAGGAGATGTTGACGGTGATGTAGTCGGCAAGCGGGTACACCCGCTCCATGCAGTACAGGTAATCGACTTCCGCCGACTCGTTCGGCGTGTCCTTGTTCTTGCCGATGTTGATGCCGAGCAGCCCGTGCGTGCGACGCGCGCGCTGCACGTTGCGCACCAGCGCATCCACGCCTTCGTTGTTGAAGCCCAGGCGATTGATCACCGCGCGCTTTTCGGGCAGCCGGAACATGCGCGGCTTCGGGTTGCCTTCCTGCGGGCGCGGCGTGGTGGTGCCGACTTCGACGAAGCCGAAGCCGAGCGCCAGCAGCGCATCGATGTGCGCGCCGTTCTTGTCCAGGCCGGCGGCCAGGCCGACGGGGTTCGGGAAGTTGAGCCCGAACGCGCGCGTCGGCAGCGGCTTCACCGCGCGCGACACCAGCGGGTTCATGCCGGTGCGGTAGGCCGACTCGAGCGCGGCCAGCGTCACCGCGTGCGCGCGCTCGGCGTCCAGCCCGAAGAGGAAGGGGCGGGCGAGTCCGTACATCCTTGTCAGTGGTCCGTCACAGGTCGAACTTGATGCCTTGCGCCAGCGGCAGCGCATCGGAGTAGTTGATCGTATTGGTCTGGCGGCGCATGTAGGCGCGCCAGGCATCCGATCCGGACTCGCGTCCGCCGCCGGTTTCCTTCTCGCCACCGAAGGCGCCGCCGATCTCCGCACCCGAGGTGCCGATGTTGACGTTGGCGATGCCGCAATCCGAGCCCGAGGCGGCGAGGAAGGCTTCGGCCGCCCTCAGGTCCTGGGTGAAGATCGACGACGAGAGGCCCTGCGGCACGGCGTTCTGCATGCCGATCGCTTCGTCGAGGCTGCCGAACTTCATGACGTAGAGGATGGGCGCGAAGGTTTCGTGCTGCACGATGGCCGCATCGTTCGACAGGCCCGTCACGATGGCCGGCAGCACGAAGTTGCCCTTGCCTTCGATCGCAGCGCCGCCGGTCTCGACCTTGCCGCCCGCGGCCTTGGCCTGGGCGATCGCGTCGAGGTAGGCGTCCACGCCGTCGCGGCTGTTGAGAGGCCCCATGAGGTTCGCCGGATCGGTCGGGTCGCCGATCTTCTTCTCGACCTGCTTGTACGCGGCAACCAGCTTCGACAGGACATCGTCGTGGATGGCCTCGTGCACGAACAAGCGACGCGTCGTGGTGCAGCGCTGGCCCGCGGTGCCGACGGCGCCGAACACGATGGCGGGGATGGCGAGCTTCAGGTCGGCCGACTTGTCCACGATGATCGCGTTGTTGCCGCCCAGTTCCAGCAGCGAACGGCCCATGCGCTTGGCGACGCGCTCACCGACCATGCGGCCGATCTTCGTCGAACCGGTGAAGGAGATCAGCCCGACGCGCTTGTCGTCGACGAAGGTCGAAGCCAGGTCGCTGCCCGCGTCGTTGAACAGGAAGAAGATGTCCGGGAAGCCGCCCTGCTTGAGCGCGGCGTTGCAGATCTTCATCGCCGCGATGGCCGACAGCGGCGTCTTCGGCGAGGGCTTCCAGATCGAGATGTCGCCGCACACCGCGGCGATGAACGCATTCCACGCCCACACCGCGACGGGGAAGTTGAACGCGCTGATGATTCCGACGAGGCCGATCGGATGCCACTGCTCGTACATGCGGTGGCCCGGGCGCTCGGAGTGCATGGTCAGGCCGTAGAGCTGGCGCGAGAGGCCGACGGCGAATTCGCCGATGTCGATCATCTCCTGCACTTCGCCGTCGCCTTCCGGCTTCGACTTGCCCATTTCGAGCGCGACCAGCGAACCGAGCGCGTCCTTGTTGGCGCGCAGCGCTTCGGCGCACAGGCGGATGGCTTCGCCGCGGCGCGGCGCCGGCGTCGTGCGCCACACCTTGAACGTGGCCTGCGCGCGCTCGACGATGGTGTCGTAGTCGGCCTGCGAGGACGCGTGGACCTTGGCGAGCACGGCGCCGTCGGTGGGGTTGACGGGCTCGATCACGCCGGCGTCGCTGGTCTTCGACCATTCGCCGTTGCCGAGGTAGGTGCCGGATTCGGTAGCGCCGAGGCCGAGCGCTTTGAGGACAGGATGGGTCACGGGGGGATAACTCCACAGTCTGGAATTTCAAAACGGCCCCGACACGATTCGAACGTGCGACCTTCCCCTTAGGAGGGGGACGCTCTATCCAACTGAGCTACGGGGCCAAAGGCCTCGCGATTATCGCAGGGATTGCCGGGCTTGCCGCTACAGCCGGGTGATCGGTCCCTTGCCTGCGATGAAGCCGGTGGGCCGGCCCGTCGGCGAGCCGCCGGGCGGTTCCATCGAGACGGCCAGCGTTGCGCCGGTCTGCTGCAGGCCCGCGTTCAACAAGCCCGGGCGCATCGCATCCGGCACGGTCATCGCCTGCAGCGGGGCATCGCTGCCCACGCCGATCGCGCGCGGCACGCCGTCGGCGCCGATGACCCACAACTCGGGCACCTGGCCCGGCGCCGGCTGCCGGTCGCGCGGCATCAGCACGATGGTGCAGGCGTCGTCGTCGACGGCGGCGACGAAGGTGGTGCGTCCCTTGCCGTCGGCGAGCGTGGAGACCAGGCGCACCGGGTGGGGCAGGGCGGAATGCGCGCGAGACGGAAGCGGCGAGGGTCCGATGCGCGGCACGGCGACCAGCGCAATCACGCACGCGGCCGTGGTGGCCAGGCCCGCCAGGCCCATGCCGCGCCAGAACGCGATGCGCTCCCATAGCGGCGTGCTCGTGCGTTCGACGACATCGAAGCCGAGGCGGCGACGGATGGCGTGCCACAAATGCATCGGCGGTGCGACGGCAACGAATTCATCGGCCATCGGCGACAGCCGGCCATTCCACGCATCCACCGAGCGCGCGAGCGACGGATCGCGTGCGACGCGCGCTGCGAAGGCTTCGCGTGCATCGGCGTCCATCGTGCCGAGCACGTATTCGGCGGCGCGGACGTCGTCGCCGTTGCTGCCTTCGTCGTCGCGTTCGATGTCCGGGTCGGGTGTCATGTTTCAAGGCACGTGCGAAGTTGCAGGAGGCCGCGGCGGATCCAGCTTTTCACCGTGCCCACCGGCGTGTCGGTGCGGCGCGCGAGTTCTTCATACGTCGCGCCATCGAAGAACGCGGTGCGGATGAGCGTGCGGCGACGCGCTTCCAGTTGCTCCAGGCATTGGTCCAGGCGCCGCGTTTCGCCCGCGTGTTCTGCAAGTTGCGATGCGCCGGGGCTGGTGTCGCTGACGTCATCGGCGAATTCGATCGGCACGTTGCGCGCGATGCCTTCGCTGCGCAGCCGGTCGATCGCTTTGTTGTGCGCGATCATCGCCAGCCAGGAGATCGGGCTGGCGATCGAAGCGTCGTATTGCGCGGCCTTGCGCCAGATGGCGGCGTAGGCGTCCTGCAGCACGTCTTCCGCATCGCTGCGGTCGGGCAGCAGGCGCAGGCAGACGCCAAAGAGTTTCGCGGACGTTGCGTGGTACAGACGCTCGAAGGCCTGCGCATCACCTCGCGCCACGCTGGCGAGCAGGCGTTCGAGCCCACGGCGGTCCATCGGCGCGGCGAGGCCGTCCGCCCCCGCCGGTCCCTCTGGCACGACGGTCTTCGCCGGTTCCGGCATGCAACGCTCCCTGGGTCGGCCGTGCCCGATGCTACGCCCGCGCCACGGGAGGGCAAGGGGCGCGCGGCGCAGGACGAGGGTCTGGATCACGCCACAGGTACGTCCGGCGAGGCCGCATGGATGCAATTCACTCGGCGAGCAGTGCCTCGACCGTCGCTTCGGGCTGCTTCATCCAGGCGTAGTGGTCGGCGCGCACGCCGGGGGCGGCCTGGTCGAGCGCCGTCACGCGCGGCATGACCTCGGGCATCTTCGCGAGCAGGGCCTGCAGCGAAGAGGCGGGTGCGAGCCAGTCGTGCGCCATTCGCACCGCGCGGATCGGAACCCGCACCTGGCGCAACGCGGCTTCAAGATCAATGTCGAGGCCCTTCGCCGCGTAGCGTCCCGTCAGGCCCGTGCGCGACCAATCGCGCATGACGCCGCGCGACTCCTCTCCGCCGAAGCCGATGCGTCGGCCGGGCAAGCGACCGCAGGCGACGGCGATGCCATCGAGCAGCCGATACGCCATGGGCAACCACCACCGCGTTGGCGAAGGAAACGCGCGCCAATCGGGTGTGCCGCTCGCGACCAGCCACAAGGCCTGCGCACTGTCCGGCGCGAGGCCGAGTCGCACGCTCGCGAGTTGTCCGCCGAGGCTGTGCCCGCCGACGATGCGCGGCAGGCTCGGCAGCGTTTCAGCGACCGCCGCTTCGCACGCGGGCAGGTCGAGCATCAGCAATTCGCGATACCCCCAGTCCTGCGCACGCGATGCGCGCACGCTGCTGCTGCCCAGGCCGCGCCAGTCGTGCACGAACACCGCGATGCCGCGCGCCGCCACCGCTTCGGCGAACGGAATGCAGTGGCGTGCGGCGATGCCCATGCCGCCAAGCCAAAGCAGCGTGGCGTGCGGTGTTTCCGGAATGCGCGCCTGCAACACCGTGCGATGCCCGTCGTGCGCGACGACCGGCACGTCCAACGCACGCAGGCTCATCGCATCGCGCCGAAGTGGTCGAGCACCAGGATGTCGCTGCGTCCCGGGCGATAGCCGCCCAGCAGCGCGCGATGCACGTAATCCGACGCACCGATGCAAGCGGCGCGCAGATCGTCGCCGAGCGCGAGGCGCGCGGCGATCGCGGAGGCGAGGGTGCAGCCGGTGCCGTGCGCCTCGATGGGCAGGCGCGGATGCACGATCTCGTGCAGCCCGGCCGCATCGGCGAACACATCGACCACATCGCCCGCCGGCAGGTGCCCGCCCTTGAGCAGCACCGCGTGCGCGCCGAGTGCGCGCAGGTCCTCGCAGGCTTCGCGCATCGCTTCGACATCGTCGATCGTGCGACCCAGCAGCAATTCGGCTTCCGGCAAGTTCGGCGTGGCGATCCGCGCGCGCGGCAGCAACTGCGTGCGCATCGCGTCGAGCGCGTCGTCGGCGAGCAGCTTCGCGCCCGAAGTGGCGACCATCACCGGATCCAGGACCACTGGCACGTCGGAATGCGCATCGAGCAACGCGGCCGTCGTGCGGATCACGTCCGTCGTTGCGAGCATCCCGATCTTCACCACGCGGATGTCGAAATCGTCGAAGCACGCATCGACCTGCGCGCGCAGGAAGTCGACGTCCGGCACGTGCACGGCCGTGACGCCGCGCGTGTGCTGCGCGGTGAGCGCCGCGATCGCCGACAGACCATGCACGTTGTGCGCCGCGAAGGTCTTCAGGTCCGCCTGGATTCCTGCGCCGCCGCCGGAATCGGAGCCTGCGATGGTGAGTGCGCTCGCCTTCATGCCGTCGCCCTGTGTCGTGCGCGATGCCGATAGGCAACGTACCCGATACCGACGACGCCCGTCAGGATCGCTGGAACGAGCAGCGCGTCGGTGTGCAGGCGGAAGAACAGAAACGCACCGAGGACGCCGCCGGCGAAGAACGTCGTCACGATCAACCCGCACAACGCCAGACGACGCCGCTGCAAGGGCAGGCCGCGCAGCGCATGGCCGAGCCCGATGCCGAGGTCGGTGAACATGCCGCTGAGATGCGTCGTACGCACGATTGCGCCACTGTAGGTCGTGGCCATCGCGTTCTGCAGGCCGCAGGCCATCGCGGCCAGCCAGGCGCCCGCGACCTCCTGCCGTCGGAAGAGCAACACCGACGCGAACAGCAGCGTGGATTCCACCGCGAGTGCCACGCCGTAGCGACGACCGAGTTGCAGCGTCGCGTCCTGCACGATGATCCCGCTCAGCGCGGCGCCGACGACGAACGCCAGCGCCACGCCCGCCAGACCGGTCGCCGCGCGCACGTCGCCGTTCGCGATTGCGGCACCGAGCAGCGTCGTCGTTCCCGTCAGGTGCGTGATCGCCTGGTGTTCGAAGCCGAGGTAGCCCACGGCGTTGACCATGCCCGCGATGCACGCGAGCGCGCCCGCCCCGATCCAGACCCATCGCGGCAGCTGCACGCCCATCGCGCGACGCTTACAAAACTTCGGACGCGTAATCCGCCAGGCGCGAACGCTCGCCGCGGCGCAGCGTGACGTGCGCGCTGTGCGACCAGCCCTTGAAGCGGTCCACGGCGTAGGTCAGGCCCGACGTGGTCTCCGTCAAGTAAGGCGTATCGATCTGCTCGACGTTGCCCAGGCAGATGATCTTCGTGCCCGGACCTGCGCGCGTGATCAGCGTCTTCATCTGCTTCGGCGTCAGGTTCTGCGCTTCATCCAGGATGAGGTAGCGCGAGAGGAACGTGCGGCCGCGCATGAAGTTGAGCGAGCGGATCTTGATGCGCGAGGCGAGCAGGTCGTTGGTGGCCGCGCGGCCCCAGCTGCCGCCTTCCTGGTTGTGCGTGAGCACTTCCAGGTTGTCGGTCAGCGCGCCCATCCACGGCGTCATCTTTTCTTCTTCGGTGCCGGGCAGGAAGCCAATGTCCTCGCCGACGCTCACCGTGGCGCGCGTCATGATGATTTCGCGATAGCGCTGCTGGTCCATCGTCTGCGCCAGGCCCGCGGCGAGGGCGAGCAGCGTCTTGCCGGTGCCGGCCGTGCCGAGCAGCGAGACGAAGTCGATGTCCGGGTCCATCAGCGCGTTGAGCGCGAAGTTCTGCTCGCGGTTGCGCGCGGTGATGCCCCACACCGCGTGCTGGTTGTGGCGGTAGTCGTCGACGATCTGGAGCACCACGCGCGCGTCGCCCACCTTGGCGACCTTCAGCTCGGCTTCTTCGTCGCCGGGCAGGAACAGGAACTGGTTGGGATACCAATCGTCATCGTCGCGGCGCGCGATCTCGTAGAAGGTGCGGCCCTTTTCCGTCCACGACTTGAGGTCCTTGCCGTGGATGGACCAGAACGCTTCCGGCAGTTGCGTGGCGCCGGTGTAGAGCAGGCTGAAGTCGTCGAGCGCGCGGTCGTTCTCGTAGTCCTCCGACACGAGGCCCGCGATCGCGGCCTTGATGCGCAGGTTGATGTCCTTGGAGACGAACACCACCGGCGTTTCGGGTTCGGCTTCCTTCAGCGCGAGGATCGCGCCGAGGATGTGGTTGTCCGGGATCACCGCGCCGAAGCGCTTGCCGGCATCGAAGTCGCTGGTCTGGAAGCGCAGGCGGCCGGCGCTTTCCGCGCCGCGCAGCTGCAGGCCCTGCGGGCGCAGCAACGGGATGCCGTCGTGGACGTTGGCCACGCCCTGGGATTCGATCAACTCGTTGAGGAAGCGGCTGACCTGGCGCGCGTTGCGGCTGGGCTCGGACGTGCCTTTCTTCGCATTATCCAGCTCTTCCATCACCTGCATCGGCAGGTAGACGTCGTGTTCTTCGAACTTGAACAGGGCCGTCGGGTCGTGCATCAACACGTTGGTATCGAGGACGTAGATCCGCTTGCTGCGCGTCATGCGGTTTCCTTGCGAAGGGACTGCAAAGCTTCGAGCACGGCCTGGGCGTGGCCGGGCACTTTCACGCCGCGCCACTCGTGCGCGACGTGGCCATCGGGTGCGACCAGGAAGGTACTCCTGTCGACGCCGATGTATTTTCGACCATACAACTGTTTCTCGCGGATGACATCGAACGCGTTGCAGAGAGTTTCATCCGCATCACTGACGAGTTCGAAACCGAAGCCCTGCTTGTTGCAGAAGTTCTCGTGCGAGCGCGTGGAATCGCGCGACACGCCCAGCACGTCGGCGCCGGCGCGGCGGAACTTCGGCAGCAGTGCCGCGAAGTCGCGGCCTTCGGTGGTGCAACCGGGCGTGTTGTCCTTCGGATAGAAGTACAGGACGAGCCAGCGGCCGGAAAAGTCGGAAAGCTTCGCCTCGCGGATGCCGTCCTTGCCCGCGACCGCCAGTTTGGCGTCGAGGATCTTGCGGGGCAGCGGCTTGGCGGACGCAGGCATCAGAACTTCATCGGATCCATGATGGCGTCGAGGTTCAGGTGGTCGCAGAACTCGAGGAAATCGTCGCGCAACGCGGCGATGTGCATGTCGGCGGGAATGCCGATGGTGACCTGCGCGGAGAACATGTCGGCGCCCGTCTGCATCGCGCGGTAGCGCGAGCAGTGCAGGCTCTCGATCGTGATCCCCTGGCGGTCGAAGAAATCGGCGAGCTGGAACAGGATGCCGGGCTTGTCGGCGGCCACCACTTCGACGATGTAGGGCAACAGGTTGGACTGCACCTGCTTGGGGCCGGTGCGGTAGAACACGAGCTTGAGGCCTTCCTCGCGCTCCAGGCGCCCGAGCATGGTTTCGAGCTTGGCCACCGCGTCCCACGAACCGGTCGCCAGCGCCGTCACCGAGACGTCCCGACCCACCGTGCTCAGGCGCGCGTCGACCAGGTTGCAACCGCTGTCGGAAATGCGACGGGTCACCGCGAGCAGCGGCGACTGCGGGTGCGTGGTGTACGCGTTGATCAGCAGGTGGTTCTCGTTCGGCGCAGGACGGGTGGGGGTATCGGTCAAGGCGGCCTTCCGAGTGGGGTTGCGCCCCGGCATCCGGCCCGGGCGGAGCCAGCATACTTGCCGCTGGTTTCACGCCGCAAGTAAGATCGCGACAGGCGGCGCCTCGCGTCGCTCATCCATGAGTGCGCGCTGCGCAGTCCTTCACGAGAGCCCCCTTGCAACTTTCCGGCAGCATCACAGCGCTGGCCACGCCGTTCACGGCCGATGGCGCGCTCGACCTCGACGCCTGGCGTCGCCTGCTCGACCTCCAGCTCGCCGGCGGTACGCAGGCGGTGGTCGTGGCCGGTTCCACCGGCGAAGCGGCGGCCTTGTTCGACGTCGAATACGACGCGTTGCTGCGCAGCGCCGTCGAACACATCGCCGGCCGCATCCCCGTGCTCGCGGGCACCGGCCAGTCCAACACCGCCAAGACGATCGAACAGACGCGTCGCGCCCGTGCGCTCGGCGCCGATGCCGCGCTCGTCGTCACCCCGCCGTACGTGCGGCCGACGCAGGCGGGCCTGCTTGCGCATTACCGCGCAGTCGCCGACGACGGCGCACTGCCGGTCGTGCTCTACAACGTGCCCGGCCGCACCGGCTGCGACATGCTGCCGGAGACCGTCGCGGAACTCGCCGGCCATGCGCGCATCGTCGCGCTGAAGGAAGCGCGCAGCGACGTCGAACGCATGGACGCGCTGCTGCCGCTGCGCAGCGACGCGTTCACGATCCTCAGCGGCGACGATCCGACCGCATGCCGCGCGATGCTCGCCGGCGCGGACGGCGTCATCTCCGTCGCATCCAACGTGTTGCCGCGCGCGTTCCGTCGCTTGTGCGACCTCGCACGCAAGGGCGAACGCAGCGTGGCCGAGGGCCTCGATACGCGCCTGCGCAACGCCAACGATTTCCTCGGCGTCGAACCCAACCCGATCCCCGTCAAGGCGCTGCTCGCGCACATGGGCATCGGCCACGGCCTGCGCCTTCCGTTGTTGCCGCTCTCGTCGACGCACGCGGTGCGCACGGCGTCGGTGGCGGCCGACATCCTCGATCTCGAACAATCCATCCGCGACTCGGTCGCGGCCTGACAGGAGCCACAACATGCGTTTGACCCCCCTCATCGCGTCCGCCTTGCTCGTCGGCCTCCTCGGCGGCTGCCACTGGTGGAGCAAGGAAAGCAAGCTGTATTCCGAAACGCCGCGTCCGCTGGAAGTGCCGCCGGACCTGGACAAGCCCGCGCTCGACGCGGCGATGAAGCTGCCGGCCACCGCGTCGGCCAACGCCGCCCAGCCGAGCGCGGCCGCGGCCGCCGGCGCCGCGGCGCCGATCGGTTTCACCGTCGCGGGCGATCGCGATGCGGTGTTCACGAAGGTGGGCGACGAGCTCGCCAAGGTCGAAGGCCTCACGGTCGCCAGCCGCGCGCAGCTGCTCGGTGCGTACGACGTGAACTACGGCGGTGCGGATTTCCTCGTGCGCGTCACCAAGGTGGAATCGGGCACGTACGTCTCGGCCGTGGATCCGCGCGGCATGCCCGCCACCGGCGAAGCGCCGGCGAAGCTGGTCGACACGCTGAAGACGGCGCTCGGCGGCCGCTGATCGCATCCGACATCGCTGCAAACGAAAACGGGCGCCGCGAGGCGCCCGTTCTTGTTTGCGGAAGCGTCGACGCTCAGCGTTCGAGCAGCGGCAACTTGTCCGTCTTGCCTTCCCAATCCTTCGCATCCTCGGGCGGATCCTTGCGCACGGTGATCACCGGCCAGGACTTCGACAACTCCGCGTTGAGCGCGACGAACGCTTCCTGGCCCGCAGGCACGTCGTCTTCCGGGTAGATCGCGTTGACCGGGCACTCGGGCTCGCACAACGTGCAGTCGATGCACTCGTCCGGATCGATGACGAGGAAATTCGGGCCTTCGTGGAAGCAATCGACCGGGCACACCTCGACGCAGTCGGTGTACTTGCACTTGATGCAGTTTTCGGTGACGACGAAAGGCATGGTCGGCGAAAGCGGTCCGGGGCCCGGCAGTGTAAACCCAAGGGGCAGGGGTCGCCGAGATGGTTTTGCACCGCAAAACCGCGCTAGTCTGGCCTCGGCCTGGGGGGCCGCTGACTAGGGGAAGTGCCATGCAAGTCGAACAAGGTTCGCCGGACGCGTTCGCGCAGGCGATGCTGGAACGTACGCAGGATCCGTCGAAGATCGCCAAGGCGAAGGGCGGCATGCCGGTCGAGATGCTCGCCGGCGCGCTGGTGGCCGTCGTGCTGGTGGCCCTGGCCTACGCGATCGTTGGCTGATCGATCCGCTCCTGGGCGTTGAAGCCCAGGGAGGGGTCGCTGAAAACCAAAGCCCCCGGTGCTTGCGCACCAGGGGCCAGGAGATGGCGCTCCCTACGGGATTCGAACCCGTGTTTTAGCCTTGAGAGGGCCACGTCCTAGGCCTCTAGACGAAGGGAGCAAGAGCTTGCTTCAGCGAGCTTGCTACTATACGGGCCGCCGTGGCCCCAGGCAACGGAACGTCCTCCACCCGGCCCTTTGAATCGCGGCGTCTGCCGCACGTGATGTCCACCTCGCCACATACGACACATCCTGGTGTGCAGCTTGTCCTGCGCACGATCCCGCGCGACGCGCATCCGATCTCGCGCAAGGAGATCAGTCCCAACGCGTTGCGCGTGCTCTATCGCCTGCGCGAAGGCGGCTTCGGCGCGTATCTCGTCGGCGGCGCCGTGCGCGACCTCCTGGTCGGCGGGCATCCGAAAGACTTCGACGTCGCGACCGACGCCACGCCCGAGCAGGTCAAGGCGCTGTTCCGCAATTGCCGCCTGATCGGCCGGCGCTTCCGCCTCGCGCACGTGGTGTACGGCCGCGAGATCATCGAAGTGGCGACCTTCCGCGCAAACGTGGACGACGGCAGCGGCGACCGCGAAACGCACGAAGGCGGTCGCCTGATGCGCGACAACGTCTACGGCACCATCGAAGACGACGCCGTGCGCCGCGACTTCACCGCCAACGCGCTCTATTACGCCATCGACGATTTCTCCGTGCGCGATTACGTGGGCGGCTTCGAAGACGTGCAGGCGCGCGTGCTGCGCCTGATCGGCGATCCGGAAACGCGCTATCGCGAAGACCCCGTGCGCATGCTGCGCGCCGTGCGCCTGGCTGCGAAACTCGATTTCACGATCGCGCCCGAGACGGCGCGTCCGATTCCCGCGCTCGCACCGCTGCTGCGCGAATCCTCGCCGGCGCGCCTGTTCGAAGAAACCCTGAAGATCTTCCTCTCCGGCCACGCGGTCGCGAGTTTCGAAGGCCTCGAACGCCACGGCCTGCTGAAGGTCTTCCTGCCGGAAACCGCGGCGGCGCTCGCCTCCAACCGCAGCGGTGCCTTGCGTCGCATGCTGGTCGAAGGCCTGCGCGCCACCGACGAGCGCATCGAGCGCGACGATCCGGTCTCGCCGGCCTTCCTGTTCGCCGTGCTGCTGTGGCCCGCGTATTGCCGCGACCTGATGACGTTGCAGGCGCAGGGCGTGCATGCGGCCGAAGCGCAGCGTCGCGCGGCCGACCGCGTCACGCTGCATCAACTCGACACCATCGCGCTGCCGCGCCGCTTCTCCCTGCCGATGCAGGAGATCTGGCTGCTGCAGTCGCGCTTCGCGCAACGCCAGCGCAAGCGCGTGTTCCGCATGCTCGCGCATCCGCGTTTCCGCGCGGCCTTCGATTTCCTCGTGCTGCGCCAGCACGCCTCCGCCGAGCACAGCGACGACATCGCGTTCTGGCGCGATGCGCAGGCGCAACCGGCGGAGACCGTCGCGCTGCTCGACGCGCAGGCGATCGAAGCCGGCACGCACGAAGGCGAGGGCGAGGGCGATGCACCGCGTCGCCGCCGTCGTCGCCGCCGCCGTTCCAACGGCCCCGCCGCCGGCGAGTGAGGCGGACCATGCAGGCCTGCATCGGCCTCGGAGCGAACCTCGGCGACGCCGTCGCGACGGTGCAGGCGGCGCTGCAGGCGCTCGACGCATTGCCGCGCACGCGCCTGGTGAAGGCCTCGCGCCTGTACCGCACGCCCGCTTGGGGCAAGACCGACCAGCCGGCGTTCGTGAATGCCGCCGCGCTGCTGGAGACCGCACTGGACGCCCGCACGCTGCTGGACGCCATGCTGGGCGTGGAGCGCGACTTCGGCCGCGAGCGCGCCGATGTCGAGCGCTGGAGCGCGCGCACGCTCGACCTGGACCTGCTGCTGTACGGCGACGCCGTCATCGACGAGCCCGGCCTGCACGTCCCGCACCCGCATCTCCACGAGCGCGCGTTCGCGCTGGTGCCGCTGGTCGAAATCGCACCCGACCTGGTGATTCCCGGCCACGGCCGTGCTTCGGACCTGGTGGCCGCGATGGTCACCGGCGACATCCACGCGATAGGCTAGCCGCCCGTCGACCGGCCACCCCCCATGTACACGAGCACCGACGCCAAGCCCTGGACCGTGCCCATGCTGGCCGACGCCAAGGGCGAAGGCCGCAAGCTCGTCATGCTCACCGCCTACGACGCGGGCTTTGCGCGCGTGCTCGAGGAGAACGGCACCGACCTCGTCCTCGTCGGCGACTCGCTCGGCATGGTGGTGCAGGGACATGACAGCACGCTGCCGGTGAGCGTGGCCGACATCGCGTACCACGTGCAGTGCGTGGCGCGTGGTTTGGACAAGGCCCTGTTGATCGCCGACCTGCCGTTCGGCGCGGACGCAACGCCCGAGCGCGCGTTCGAAGCCTCGATGCGTTTCCTGCAGGCGGGCGCGGCGATGGTCAAGCTCGAAGGCGCGGGCCACAAACTCGAAGTGATCCGCTTCCTCGTCGATCGCGAGATTCCCGTGTGCGCGCACCTCGGCCTCACGCCGCAGTCGGTGCTGCGCCTGGGCGGTTACAAGGTGCAGGGCCGCGAGGACAAGGCCGCCGCGCGATTGCGCGAAGACGCGCGCCTGGTCGCCGAAGCCGGCGCCACCTTGCTCGTGCTCGAATGCGTGCCGTCCGCGCTGGCGTCGGCGATCACGCACGCGAGCACGATTCCCACCATCGGCATCGGCGCAGGCGCGGATTGCGACGGCCAGGTGCTGGTGCTGCACGACCTGCTCGGCGCGAACACCGGGCATCGCCGCCCGAAGTTCGTGAAGGATTTCCTCGCCGAGGGCGGCTCGCTCGCCGGCGCGGTGCGCGCCTACAGCGAGGCCGTGCGCAGCGGCGCCTTCCCCGACGCCGCCCACGCCTACGAATAAGGACGCGCGATGGCGCTGTGGATTTCCACCGATCTGTCGGACCTGCGCGCGCGCATCGGTGCGTGGAAGCGCGAGGGCCTGCGCGTGGGCTTCGTGCCGACGATGGGCAACCTGCATGCGGGCCACTTCTCGCTGGTGAAGCTCGCGCGCAAGCACGCGGACAAAGTGGTCGCCAGCGTGTTCGTGAACCCGACGCAGTTCGGCCCCAACGAAGATTTCGCGCGTTATCCGCGCACGCCGGAAGCAGACGCCGCAGGCCTCGCCGACGCGGGCTGCGAATTGCTGTGGATGCCGAGCGTGGACGCGATGTACCCCTACGGTTCCGACGGTGCGGTGCGCATGCGCGTGCCTGGCGTGACCGAAGTGCTGGAAGGCGCGCATCGGCCGGGGCATTTCGATGGCGTGGCCACCGTGGTCGCGCGCCTGTTCCACCAGGTGCAGCCCGATGTCGCCGCGTTCGGCCGCAAGGATTACCAGCAGCTCGCGGTGATCCGCTACATGGTCCGCGACCTCGCGTTCCCGATCGAGTTGCTGCCGGGCGACACGTTGCGCGAAGGCGACGGGCTCGCCATGAGCTCGCGCAACCAGTACCTGTCGGCGGAGGAGCGGCCGCGCGCGGCGCTGATCCACCGGACCCTGCAGGCCATGCGCGAGGGGATCGCGGCCGGGCGCCAGCGGGCCGACGTGGAAGCGCAGGCCGCCGCCGCGCTGGCCACCGGGGGCTTCGAAGTCGACTACGCCGCCATCCGCGCCCCCGACCTCACCGAACCCGACGACGCGCCGGGCCCCCGCGTGGCCCTCATCGCCGCCCGCCTGGGCCGCACCCGCCTGATCGACAACCTCGAATTCACGGCCTGAACAGCGGCCGCGGGCAACGCTGAATTGCCCGGCGCGGCCCTTTGTTGCAGTGCCGCAACCCCCCACCTAGACTGCGCACCTTTCCAAGGCCGCCCCGCCCCCCGGAGCCGTTCCATGCAGCTCAACCTGCTCAAAGCCAAGATCCACCGCGCCACCGTGACCCATGCCGAGCTGCATTACGAAGGCTCGTGTGCCATCGACGGCCGCCTGCTCGACATCGCTGGCATCCGCGAGTACGAGCAGGTGCACATCTACAACGTCAACAACGGCGCGCGCTTCGTGACTTACGCGATCCGCGGCGAAGAAGGCTCGGGCGTGATTTCGGTGAACGGCGCGGCCGCGCACTGCGCCTCGCCGGGCGACCTGGTGATCATCTGCGCCTACGCGGCGATGGATGAAGCCGAAGCGGCGAAGTACAAGCCGACCCTGGTGTACGTTGACCGCGAGAACGCGCTGACGCACACCAACCACTCGATGCCGAAGCAGGCCGCGTGAGGACGGCGGGCATGGATCGCACGCCCGCCCTCGACGCCCATTTCGAAACACTGCGCGCCCATGCGGCGCGCCTGCGCGACACGCCGATCAAACGGCTGGTCGCGGACGATGCATCGCGCGCGAACGACTTCGTGCTGCGCGTCGGCCCCCTCTACGCCCACTTCGCGCGCCAGCGCTACGACCGCGCGGCGCTCGATGCGTTGTTCGCCCTCGGCGAAGCCGCGGATTTCGCCGGCGCGATGCGCGCGCTGGTGGACGGCGAACACGTCAATCCGACCGAAGGACGCGCCGCGCTGCACACCGCCTTGCGCAGCCACCTGTCGCAGGCGCCCGCCGCCGTCGCCGCGCACGACGAGGCGACCGCCGCGCTCGCGCGCATGCGCCACCTCATCGAATCGCTGCAGGACACGCCGGTCACCGACGTCGTCAGCATCGGCATCGGCGGTTCCGACCTCGGTCCGCGACTGGTGGTCGATGCGCTGAAGCCGCCAAGCCCCGGCCGCTTCCGCGTGCACTTCCTGTCCAACGTCGACGGCGCCGCGGCGCAGCGCGTGCTGGCCGGGCTGGATCCGAAGCGCACCGCTGCGATCCTGGTGTCCAAGACCTTCGGCACGCAGGAAACGCTGCTTAACGGCGAAATCGTGCGCGAATGGCTCGGCCACGACACGCACCTGCTCGCCGTCACTTCCAACCTCGCGCGCGCCGCCGCGTGGGGCATTCCCGAAGAACGCACGCTGCCGATGTGGGACTGGGTGGGCGGGCGCTATTCGCTGTGGTCTGCCGTGGGCCTGCCGATCGCGCTCGCCTTGGGCATGCCGGCCTTCGAACAATTGCTTGCAGGCGCGGCCGAGATGGACGCGCACGTGCTGCAGGCGCCGCTGCGCGAGAACCTCGGCGCGTGGCATGCGTTGACCGCGCTGTGGAATCGCAACGCGCTCGGCTTCGCCTCGCAGGGCGTGTTCACCTACGACGAACGGCTGAAGCTGCTGCCGGCGCACCTGCAACAGTTGGTGATGGAGAGCCTCGGCAAGTCCGTGCATCTCGACGGGACGCCGGTGACCGAATCGACCGTCCCCGTGTGGTGGGGTGGTGCCGGCACCGACGTGCAGCACAGCTTCTTCCAGGCGCTGCACCAGGGCACCGACATCGTGCCCGGCGATTTCGTGGGCGTCGTGCTGCCCGACCATCCGCATCGCGAAAGCCATCGCGCGCTGTTCGCCAACCTGCTCGCGCAGACCGAAGCGTTCGCGAACGGGCAGGGCAGCGACGACCCGCATCGCAGCTACGCCGGCAATCGCCCGAGCACGCTATTCCTGGTCGATTCGCTCACGCCGCGTGCGATGGGCGCGCTGGTCGCGCTGTACGAACACAGTGTGTACCTGCAATCGCGCGCGTGGGGCATCAATGCGTTCGACCAGTTCGGCGTGGAGCTCGGCAAGCAGCTTGCGAGTGGCTTGCTGCCGGCGCTGCGCGGACAGGCCGCGGACATCGCCGATCCGGTGACGCGCGCGCTGCTCGACGAAATCCTGCGCGACGACCGCTAGGACATCAGCTGCGCGTCGATCTCGCGTGCGCGCGCGGCGTGCTGCGCGAGGGCCCATGCGATGTGTTCGCGCACGACCTCGTCTTCGATGCCTTCGCGCGCATGCAGCGCCGCCAGCACCTCCGGCGTCGTCGGCGCATTGCCCAGCGCGATGGCGATGTTGCGCAACCAGCGCGCATGCCCGCTGCGGCGGATCGCCGAGCCTTCGGTGCGCTTGAGGAATTCGTCTTCGGACCACGCGAACAGTTCCGGCAGCGTCCCTTCGTCGAGGCGGTTGCGTGCGCGGAAATCCGGTTCGTCCGTGCGCTTGGCGAACTTGTTCCAGGGGCAGATCAGCTGGCAGTCGTCGCAGCCGAAGATGCGGTTGCCCATCAAGGGACGCAGCTCCGGATCGATCGACCCTTCGTGTTCGATGGTGAGATAGGAAATGCAGCGGCGCGCGTCGAGGCGATGCGGCGCGACGATCGCGCGCGTCGGGCAGATCTCGATGCAGCGCACGCAGGTGCCGCAATGCGCGCTCGCGGGCTCGTCGATCGGCAGCGGGAGGTCGACGTAGACCTCGCCGAGGAAGAACCAGGAGCCGGCGTCCTTGTCGATCAGGCAGGTGTGCTTGCCGATCCAGCCCAGGCCCGCGTTGCGCGCGAGGGCGCGTTCGAGCACGGGCGCGGAGTCGACGAACACGCGATGCCCGAACGGTCCGATCTCTTCGGCAATGCGGTCGGCGAGCGCCTGCAGGCGGTTGCGCATCAGCTTGTGGTAATCGCGGCCGAGCGCATAGCGCGCCACGTAGGCCCGCGTGCCATCGGCGAGCGTGTCCCAGGCCGCCGTGTCGTCCTGCCCGTAATCCAGGCCCACGGAAATCACGCGCACCGTGCCGGGCACGAGTTCGCCGGGGCGCGAGCGCTTGTCGCCGTGTCGCGCCATCCAGTCCATCGAACCGTACAGGCCTTGCGCGAGCCAATCGCGCAGGTGCGTTTCGTCGGGCCCGAGTTCGACACCCGCGATGCCCACGCGCTGGAAGCCCATCGCGCGCGCGATCTCGCGGATCCGGGCCGCAAGCAGGACCGGATCCGGCGCGTTTCGGGACACCGTGGGCGAAAGTGGAGGCACGCGTGAAGTATAGAATCCGGCGATGCCACCGACCTTAGCGCTCTACGACGCGAACGCCGCGCGCACGCTCGACACCCGCGCCACCGACGCCCTGGGCGGCGATGCCTTCGAACTGATGCGCCGTGCCGGCCGCGCGGCCTGGCACTGTGCCCTGCGCCACTGGCCGCAGGCCCAGCGCATCGTGGTGGTGTGCGGCCCGGGCAACAACGGCGGCGACGGCTACGTGCTCGCGCGCCTGGCGCTGGAGGCCGGCCGCAACGTGCGGGTGGTGCGCCTGGCCGAGCATTCGCCGCGCACCGCGTCCGCGACGCGGGCGCGCGATGAATTCCGCGAACGCAACGGGCGGACGGAAACCTTCGTCGACGCGCTGCCTCCCGCCGATCTCATCGTCGATGCACTGTTCGGCCTCGGGTTGACGCGCGCGCCGGAAGGCGCGGCGAAAGGCTTGATCGAAGCGATCAATGCGCATCCGGCGGCATGCCTCTCCCTGGATGCGCCGAGCGGCGTGGACGCCGATCGCGGTGCCGTGCCCGGCGTGGCGGTCGCGGCCACGCGCACCCTCGAGTTCATCGTGCCCAAGCCTGGCCTGCGCACCGGTGCGGCGATCGATCTGGCCGGTCGCCTGGAACTCGCGGAATTGCAGGTGCCACCGAATGCGTTCGACGGCATCGCCCCGCATTCGGCGCTCGTGTTGCCGGATGCCTTGCGCAACGTGTTGCGCCCGCGGCCGCGCAATGCACACAAAGGACTGTCGGGACGCGTGCTGTGCCTCGGCGGCGACCACGGCAGCGGCGGTGCGATCCTGCTGTGCGCGGATGCAGCGTTGCGCAGTGGCGTGGGCTTGGTGGACGTCGCCACGCGCGAGGAACACATCGCGGCGATGCTTGCACGGCGTCCGGAAGCGATGGGCCGCGCGGTGGAGCGCAGCGAAGATCTTGCGGTGCAGTTGCAGCACGCGGACGTTGTCGCGGTCGGTCCCGGGTTGGGGCAGGGCGTGTGGGGGCGCGTGCTGTTCGGCGCTGCGCTTTCCGCAGGAAAACCGCTCGTGCTCGATGCCGATGCACTGAATCTGCTCGCCGCACGCAACCAAACGTTGCCGTCCGATTGCATCCTCACGCCGCATCCCGGTGAAGCCGCGCGCCTGCTCGGTTCGACCACCGCAGAGGTCCAGGACGATCGCTTCGGCGCGGCGCATGCGCTCGTGGAGAAGTTCGGTGCGGTCGTCGTGCTCAAGGGCGCAGGCACGATCGTGGCTGCGCCGGATCATCGACCCGCGGTGATCGGTGCGGGCAATCCGGGTATGGCCGTCGGTGGCATGGGCGATCTGCTGACGGGTGTCATCGCCTCGCTGCGCGCGCAGGGCCAACCGGCCTTCGATGCCGCGTGCGTCGGTGCGCTGCTGCACGCCGCGGCGGGCGACGAAGCCGCGCGCGACGGTGGCGAGCGCGGTCTATTGCCCTCCGACTTATTGCCGCGGTTGCGTCGCCTGTCCAATCCGGACAACGTGCGCTGATGCGACTGCACCTGCCCGATCCGGACGCCACCGATCGCTTCGGCGCGCTGCTCGCGCGCACGCGGCCGCCGCGCGCGGTGGTGCACCTGCGCGGCGACCTTGGCGCAGGCAAGTCGACGCTGGCGCGTGCATTGCTGCGCGCACTCGGCGTGACCGGCGCGATCCGCAGTCCGACCTACACCCTGGTCGAGCGCTATCCGCTGGCCGATGGGGGCGATGCGCTGCACCTGGACCTCTACCGCATCGGCAATCCCGGCGAGTTGGAATTCCTCGGCATCGACGCCGCGGACGGCGCCCTGTGGCTGGTCGAATGGCCGGAGCGGGGCGGGGATGCGCTGCCCCCGGCCGACCTCGACCTGGCCCTGGCCATCGATGGCGGCGGCCGGTCGATCGACCTGGTCCCAGGTACCCCGAACGGCGAGGACTGGCGGGCCCGGATCGTGGAACATCCCGACTTGCGCGTGTTTGTTGTTCCACCCTGAGAGGAACCTTCCGCAGGCCCCGGATTCATAAGGAAAAAGTGCTTGCAATCCGCGCCGCGCGGTGCTTGAATCCGGCTCATGCGGATCAAGGGGGCCATCGTTCAGCAATGGATGCTCGGTGCGGCGCTAATCCTGGCGCTGTGCTGGAACATCGCGCGCGCCAGTGAAATCAAGGACTTGGCGCTGACGGAAGGCGCCACCGGCACCCGCGCCGAATTGCTGCTCGACACGCCCGGCCGCTACACCACTATTTCGCTCGCCGGTCCCGACCGCCTGGTTGTCGACCTGCCGGCCTCGACCCTCGACCGCAAATTCCACGCGCCCGCTGGCGCCGGCGTGGTCAAGGCGGTCCGCACCGGGCAGCCGACCCCGGGCACCGTGCGCATCGTGTTCGACCTCGCCCAGCCCGTCGTGGCGCTCAAGCCGCGGCTGGAAACGACGGCCGACGGCACGCGCCTTGTGCTGGAATGGCCGGGCGACGGCAAGGCTCGCGCTGCAACCGATACACCGACCGATCCGATCGCCGATATCGCGGCGCAATCGAGCGTGCCTGCGAAAATCGAAAGCACGCAGGACGTCGCGCAGAAATCTGCCGAAGACACCGCGGCGAAATCCGCCGATGCGACGTCGCGCCTCGTGGCGTCGCTGCCGTCTGCGACGACTGCAACACCTTCGTCGACCACGATGCCGACGACGATGCCGACGATGCACGGCGCGAACCCCACGACGCTCCCGCAGCAACCCGCCCCGACGATCGCGAACGCCACGCCGCCGGGCGCCACCAAGACGATGCAGCAGCTGATGCGCGGCGGCATGCGTCCCCTCGTCATCGCCATCGATGCCGGCCACGGCGGCCAGGATCCCGGTGCGCGCGGTGCGAACGGCAGTCGCGAAAAAGACCTCACGCTTGCGGTCGCGCGCGAACTTGCGCGCCAGGTCAACGCCACGCCGGGCCTGAAGGCCTACCTCACCCGCGATACCGACGTGTTCATTCCGCTCGCGCAGCGCTACCAGAAGGCGCGCGCGGCGAAGGCCGACCTGTTCGTGTCGATCCACGCCGATGCATTCACCAATCCGGATGCGAGCGGTTCGTCGGTGTTCGTGCTCTCGCAGCGCGGTGCGTCCTCGCAAGCGGCGCGCTGGCTCGCGAACCAGGAAAATGCGGCGGACCTCGTCGGCGGCGTGCGCCTGCAGGACAAGGACAACACGCTCGCCTCGGTGCTGCTCGACCTGTCGCAGACCGGCACGATGAAAGCCTCCGAAGACATCGCCGGCCATGTGCTCACCGGGCTGAAGAAGCTGGGCAAGACGCACAAGGG
Organism: Lysobacter sp. KIS68-7; assembly: GCF_021284745.1. Lineage (NCBI taxonomy): Bacteria > Pseudomonadati > Pseudomonadota > Gammaproteobacteria > Lysobacterales > Lysobacteraceae > Lysobacter > Lysobacter sp. KIS68-7. The sequence continues at coordinate 2,165,979 of NZ_CP089925.1, forward strand.
CGCGGTCGAGCGCGCGAACTTCGTCGTGCTGCGTTCGCCCGACGTGCCCTCGATGCTGGTCGAGACCGCGTTCATCTCGAACCCGGGCGAAGAACGCAAGCTCAACGACCCGGGTCACCGGTCCGAGCTGGCGCGCGCGATCCTCGACGGCGTCAATACCTACTTCACCCGCCAGCCGCCGCCGGGGACGCTGTACGCCGCGCGCGCGGAAGCCGCGGAGATGGCGACCGCGTCCACCTCGGGCGGACGCTAGAAAAAGCGCGGGCCCGCCCGCCGGCTCCGTTATGATCGACGCTGGTTTTTGAGCGTCGCCACGTGCCGATCCGCCAACTCCCGGACACCCTGATCAACCAGATCGCCGCGGGCGAGGTCGTCGAACGGCCTGCGTCGGTGGTGAAGGAACTCGTCGAGAACGCACTCGACGCCGGCGCGCGTCGCGTCGAGATCGACCTGGAAGAGGGCGGCATCCGCCTGATCCGCGTGCGCGACGACGGCGGCGGCATTCCGCCGGAAGAACTTCCGCTCGCGGTGTCGCGCCACGCCACCAGCAAGATCGCCTCGCTCGACGACCTGGAAGCCGTGGCCACGCTCGGCTTCCGTGGCGAAGCGCTGCCGTCGATCGCGTCGGTCAGCCGCTTCGAACTCGCCTCGCGCCATACCGGCAACGCCCATGGCGCGTCGCTGCAGGTCGAAGGCGGCCGCATCGGCGAGGTCGCGCCGAAAGCGCATCCGCCGGGCACCACCGTCGAAGTGCGCGACCTGTTCTACAACGTGCCCGCGCGTCGCAAGTTCCTGCGCGCCGAACGCACGGAGCTGGGCCACATCGAAGAATGGTTGCGTTCGCTCGCACTCGCACGGCCGGATGTCGAGCTGCGCGTTTCGCACAACGGCCGGCCTGCGCGGCGTTATCGCGGCGACGGCATGCTGGCCTCCACCGATCGCCTGTTCGAAACGCTCGGCGAGGAGTTCGCGAAGCACGCCTTGCGCGTCGACCATGCCGGTGCGGGCCTGCGCCTGCACGGCTGGATCGCGCAACCGGTCTACAACCGCGCGAGCGCCGACCAGCAGTATCTCTACGTCAACGGTCGCAGCGTGCGCGATCGCAATGTCGCCCACGCGGTGAAGCAGGCCTACGGCGACGTGCTCTTCCACGGGCGCCAGCCGGCCTACGTGCTGTTCCTGGAAGTCGACCCGCGCACCGTCGATGTGAACGTGCATCCGGCGAAGCACGAAGTTCGTTTCCGCGAATCGCGCCTCGTGCACGACTTCACTTATCGCACCCTGCAGCAGGCGCTCGCGGAAACGCGCGCAGGCGCGAGCGCGGATGTCGCACCGGTGACCGAAGTCGCCGCGCGCACATGGGTCGGGCCGTCGTCGTGGCAGGGCAGTGCGCAATCGGGGCTGGCGCTGCGCGTTGAAGACACCCGCGTGGCTTACGCGGCGCTCTACGGCGGATCCGGAACCGAAGTCCTCGCGCCGCCCATGCCCATGGCCGAAGCGCGTGACGACGCACCACCGCCGCTCGGCTACGCCATCGCGCAGTTGCACGGCATCTACATCCTCGCCGAGAACGCCGAAGGCCTGATCGTCGTGGACATGCACGCCGCGCACGAACGCATCGGTTACGAAAAGCTCAAGTGCGCGCACGATGGCGCGGGTCTGCGCACGCAGCCCTTGTTGGTGCCGATGAGCGTCGCCGTGTCGGAGCGCGAAGCCGACGTCGCCGAACGCGAATCCGCCACGCTCGCGGAACTGGGTTTCGAACTCACGCGCGCGGGGCCGGGCTCCCTGCGCCTGCGCAGCGTGCCCGCGCTGCTTGCCGACGGCGATGTCGAAGCGCTGCTGCGCGACGTCCTGGCCGACCTGCGCGAACACGGCGACACGCGCCGCATCGCCGCCGCACGCGACGAGTTGCTCGCGACGATGGCCTGCCACGGCGCCGTGCGCGCGAACCGGCGCCTGGGCCTTCCCGAAATGAACGCACTGCTGCGCGAGATGGAAGCGACCGAACGCTCCGGGCAGTGCAACCACGGCCGCCCCACCTGGACGCGCGTGCCGCTGGCCGACATCGACAAATGGTTCCTGCGAGGACGTTGAACATGGGGAAGGGGATTCGCATTGCCTGCGCCGCCATCGCGCTCGTCGTGCTCGCTGCCTGCAATCGGGGCGACGATGGCGAAGCCGCGCGCAAGGCCGCCGAAGCGGCGCGTGCGTTCGCGGCGCAGGAGAAGCCGTGGCGCGATGCACGCGCGGCGGCACTCACGGCGCCGGATGGCTGGACCAGCGTGATCGGACTGCATTGGCTCGAGCGCGGCGCGCATTACGCGGGCAGCGCGCCCGGCAACGGCCTGCTGCTGGAGAAGGGACCGCCGCACCTGGGCATGTTCGACCTGGATGCGCAGGGCCGCGTGCGCTTCGTGCCCGAAGCAGGCGTGGCGCTCACGCTCGACGGCCAGCCGCTCACGGGCGCCACGGTCCTGGCGACGGACCGCGACCCCAATGGCCCGAGCGTGATCGGCTTCGATGAAGGCAAAGGCCTGGCCACGATCATCAAGCGGGGCGATCGCCTCGCGCTGCGCGTGAAGCACGCCGACGCCGACGCGCGCCTGCACTTCAAGGGCATCCAGTATTGGCCGGGCGGAAAGGATTGGACGGTGCGCGCGCGTTACGTGCCGAATCCACCGGGCAAGACGCTGCCGATCGTCAACATCGTCAACATGGTCGAGCAGGTGCCCAATCCCGGTGCCATCGAATTCGAACGCGACGGCAAGGTGCATCGCCTCGAACTGCTCGACCAGGGCGAGCCGACGCTGTTCCTCGTCTTCGCCGATCGCACCAGCGGCCATGGCAGTTATCCGGCCGGCCGATATCTCGACCTCCCGCGCCCCGGCCCCGACGGCCACATCACCGTCGACTTCAATCGCGTCGAGAATCCGCCGTGCGCGTTCACGGCCTTCGCCACGTGCCCGCTCGCACCGCCGGCCAACCGCCTCGACCTCGAAGTCATCGCAGGCGAGAAGGCGTACCACTGATGATCCGAGGATCCCGCATGCGTCGTACCGCTGTGTTCACCGCGCTGCTCGTGCCGGCGCTCGCGCTCGCCGCGAACAAGGCGCCCGTGCCCGCACCCGCGAAGGCACCGCCGGTGCCCTTGTTGTGGAAAGTCTCCGACGCCAACAACAGCGTCTACCTGCTCGGCTCCTTCCACATGCTGCGCGAGGACGACTATCCGCTGTCGAAGGATGTCGACAACGCGCTCGCCGATTCCGAATCGGTGTTGTTCGAATTGCCGCCGGAGGAAATGGGCTCGGCGGAGCTCGGCATGAAGATGGCGATGGCCGCCATCCGCACCGACGGCACGACGCTCGACAGCGATCTCTCGCCCGAGTTGTCCGCCAAGCTCGCCGCCTGGGCGAACAAGAACGAGGCCGGCCTGCGCAGGATCAACATGACGCCGGAGATGCTGCAGGCGTTCGAGCCGTGGTACGTCAGCCTGCTCGTCACCATCCTGGATGCCGGCACGCGCGGCTTCGAATCCAAGCTCGGTCTCGACAACCACATCGCCGCTTCCGCGAAGGCCGCGAACAAGACCGCTGGCGGCCTGGAGACGGGGATGCAGCAGCTCGACATGCTCGACGGCATGGACAAGGCGCAGCAGCTGCAAATGCTCGACGAATCGTTGTCGGACAGCGGCAACGAACACGAACTCGACCTGCTGCACCGCGAATGGCGCGCGGGCGACGTTGACGCCCTGGCCGCGCACATGGTCAACGAAGTGCGCACCAAGTACCCCTCCATGTACGAACGCATCAACACGCAGCGCAACGACACCTGGGTGCCGAAGCTCGAAGCGCGCCTCGCTGCGTCGGGCACCGACGACACCTTGGTGGTGGTCGGTGCGATGCACCTGCTCGGCAACGACGGCGTAGTCGAGAAGCTGCGCAAGAAGGGCTACAAGGTCGAGCGCGTGTGTTCGGCGTGTGCGGTGAAGTGAGATGAAGCGCGCGCTCACGCCGATGCTGCACGTGCCCGACGTCGGTGCGACGATCGCGTGGTACGTCGGCATCGGCTTCGACGTGGTCAACACCGGCGAGGACGACGGCGAACTGGTGTGGGCGATGCTCGGCTTCGGCGCGGGCCGCGTGATGCTGAGCATCGGCGGCCACGCGAGCGACGCGCCGCGCCGGGATGCGGACCTGTACCTGGAAGTCGATGGCGTCGATGCGTATTTCGCGCGGGTGGGCGGCCAGGTCGTCGTGGTGGAGCCCCCCCACGACACGTTCTACGGCATGCGCGAATTCATCGTGCGCGACAACAATGGCTTCTGGCTGACCTTCGGCGAACCCGTGGCGACGCCTTAAACCGGCGCCACCATCACGATGCAATCCACGGGGCACGCCGGCACGCACAGCTCGCAGCCCGTGCACAGCGGCTCGATCACCGTGTGCATGCGTTTGTTGCCGCCGGCGATCGCATCGACGGGGCAGGCCTGGATGCACTTGGTGCAACCGATGCAGTCTTCTTCCACCACGAGCGCGACCAGCGGCGGCTTGTGCGTGCCGCGCGTGCGGTCGTAGGGCCTCGCTTCGACGTGCAGCACATGCGCGAGTGCGCGTGCGCCTGCATCGCCGCCGGGCGGACAACGATCGACATCCGCCTCGCCACGCGCCATCGCTTCGGCGTACGGGCGACAGCCGGCGAAACCGCACTGGCCGCATTGCGTCTGCGGCAGGATGCGGTCGAGGCGTTCGACGAGATCGATGGCGGAATCCACCGCCGCTCCCTTACTTGACCGGCGAACCCGCGTCCGCGCCCGGCGCGTCGAGCAGGTGCAGCGCACCGCCGTCCAGGCCCGCCGAGAGGATCATCCCTTCGCTGATGCCGAAGCGCATCTTGCGCGGCGCGAGGTTGGCGATGAATACCACGTTGCGGCCGACCAGCGACGCAGGATCGCCGTAGGACGCGCGGATGCCCGAGAAGATCTGGCGCTTGCCGAGCGCGCCGGCGTCGAGTTCGAAGCGCAGCAGCTTGTCCGAGCCGTCGACGAACTCGCAGGCGAGCACCTTCGCCACGCGCAGGTCGAGCTTCGCGAAATCGTCGATGCCGATGTGCGCGAGTTCCTGTGCAGGCGCGGGCACGGCAGGCTTGGCGGCCGCCACGGGCTGCGCGGCAACGGGGGCGAGGGTGTCCTTGCTGGCGTCGGTCATCTGGTCGATCTGCTTGGGGTCGATGCGGGTGAAGAGCGGTTGGTAGGCACTGATGCGATGGCCGAGCAGCGGCGCGGCGAGATCGTCCCAGCGCGACACGCGTGCGCCGAGGAAATCTTCCGCCTGCGCGGACAAGCGCGGCAGCACGGGCTTCAGCAGCCCCGCGAGCACGCGGAAAAGATTCAGGCCCTGCGTGCACACGGCCTGCAGTTCGGCGTCCGCGCCTTCCTGCTTGGCCAGCACCCACGGCTTCTTGTCGTCGATGTAACGGTTGGCTTCATCCGCGAGCGCCATCACGTGGCGCAGCACGGTGGCCGGTTGATTCGTGTCGTACGCGGCCGCGATCGAGGGAATCGCTTCGACGAAACGGGCGTACATCGCGTGGTCGGGCAGCGCGTCGGCGAGCTGGCCGCCGAAGCGCTTCTCGATGAAGCCCGCGCAGCGGCTGGCGAGGTTGACGAACTTGCCCACCAGGTCGCTGTTCACCCGCGCGATGAAGTCGTGCAGGTTGAGGTCGAGGTCGTCGACGCCGCCACCGGACTTCGCCGCGAAGTAGTAACGCAGCGCTTCGGGATCCAGGCCCGCTTCCAGGTACGTGCGCGCCATGATGAAGGTGCCGCGCGACTTGGACATCTTCGCGCCGTCGACGGTGAGGTAACCGTTGACGTGCAGCTTCGTCGGCGCGCGGAAACCCGCGCCGTGCAGCACCGCCGGCCAGAACAGGCCGTGGAAGTTGACGATGTCCTTGCCGATGAAGTGGTGCAGCTCGGCCTCGCTGTCGTGCGCGAGGTAGTCCATGAAGGACGCACCGGCGGCCGCATCGCGCTCGCACAGCACCTGCAGCGCGGAGAGGTAGCCGATGGGCGCATCCAGCCACACGTAGAAATACTTGCCCGGATGCCCCGGGATTTCGAAACCGAAGTAGGGCGCATCGCGCGAGATGTCCCACGCGCGCAGGCCGCCTTCGGCGTCGATCCATTCCATCAGCTTGGCCTTCACGCCCGGGATCGCGACGTCGCGCGCGAGCCAGCCGCGCAGGAAGTCGGTGAACTGGCCGACTTCGAAGAAGAAGTGTTCGGAGTCGCGCACTTCCGGCGTGGCACCGCTGAGCACCGAACGCGGTTCCTTCAGGTCGGTCGGCGAATACGTCGCGCCGCAGTTCTCGCAGTTGTCGCCGTACTGGTCGGGCGTGCCGCAGTTGGGGCAGATGCCCTTGATGTAGCGGTCGGGCAGGAACATGCCCTTGGCCGGGTCGTAGAAACCCGCGACCGAGCGGCGCGTGATGTGGCCCGTCGCGTCCAGGCGCGCGTAGATCGCTTCGGTGAGCGCGCGGTTGGCCTGCGAGTTGGTGGAGTCGTAATGGTCGAAGGCGACGTGGAAATCGGCGAAGTCGCGCTCGTGCTGCGCCTGGATGCCGGCGATGTAGGCCTCCGCGCTCATGCCGGCCTTTTCGGCGGCGAGCATGATCGGCGTGCCGTGCGTGTCGTCGGCGCACACGAATCGCACCGCATCGCCCGCCATGCGGCGCGCACGCACCCAGATGTCGCCCTGGATGTAACCGACCAGGTGACCGAGGTGGAGGGGCCCGTTGGCGTAGGGCAGGGCGCAGGAAACGGCGACGTGGCGATTCATGGGGTTCGCGGAGCAGCGGGTCGGTGATTATTGCAGGTGTTCCCGTCCGGAACGAAAAAAGCCCGGCTTTCCGCCGGGCTTTTCGGGATTCCAGCTGGCGCGGGCCGTCAGTCGGCGCGCACCCACGTCGCCGAGCGACAGAAGATCAGCTTGCAGCCGGTGATCTCGAGCTTCTTGCCGCCTTCGATCGCCTTGACGCTCTTCACCTTGAAGTGCTCGCCGGCGGAAGGCTTGAAGCCCTGGCCGCCGCCCCACACGCCGTCGACCTGCTTCATGTCCCAGAAGACCATCATGCCGGCGATCGGCTTGCCCTTGTCGGCGCCGTCGCATTCGTCGCAGTTCTGCTTGGCCGGATCGAGCATCTCGACGACATGGGCGGCAATCGAGCCGTTCTTGGTGCGATACACCTCGGTGATCGACATCGCCTTGCCGGTTTCGTCGTCGATGGTCTTCCACTTGCCGAGCACCGGATCCGGTGCCGTCTGCGCCGACACGGCGGACAGCGCGGCGAGCAACGGCAGCGCGAGCATGGACGCGAAGAGCTTGTTGCGCATGGTCCCTCCCAGGGATGCGTGGATGGTGTCCGCGCGAGGGCGGTACGCCGGCTTTATACCGCATCCGCCTGCGTACGGAAGGCGCGCCCCACGCCGGTACAATGTCGGGCTTCCCCCGCGTTCATCGCCATGACCCCCCTCGAATCCCGTATCGCCGCCATCCGCGACCCAGAAGCCGGGCTCACGCTCGCCGAAACGGGCGCGCGCATCCGTGCCGCCGCCAGCGAGGGCCGCGCGGCCGTCGCGATCACGCTGGGCTATCCGGCGCAGCGTTGGCACGAGGGCCTGCGCGACGCAGTCGGTGGTGTCCTCGCCTCCGAAGGCCTGTCGCTGGCGAGCCTGGAAGTGCAGTCGCGCATCGATGCGCACGCACCGCAAGGCGAACTCACGCCGCTGCCGCGCATCCGCAACGTGATCGCGGTGGGCTCGGGCAAGGGCGGCGTCGGCAAGTCGACGACCGCGGTGAACCTCGCGCTCGCGCTGGCCCAGGAAGGCGCGCGCGTGGGCGTGCTCGACGCGGACGTCTACGGCCCGAGCATCCCCACGATGCTGGGCCTCACCGGCCGCCCCGACAGCCCCGACGGCAAGGCCATCGAACCGATGCGCGCGCATGGCGTGGATGCGATGTCGATCGGCCTGATGGTCGAGCAGGACACGCCGATGATCTGGCGAGGCCCGATGGCGACCTCCGCGCTCACGCAACTGCTCGAGCAGACCCTGTGGGGCAGCGACGGCCAGCTCGATTACCTCATCGTCGACCTGCCGCCGGGCACGGGCGACATCCAGCTCACGCTGGCGCAGAAGATCCCGGTCGCCGGCGCGGTCGTGGTGACCACGCCGCAGGACGTCGCGACGCTGGACGCGCGCAAGGCCTTGCGCATGTTCGAGAAGGTCCACGTGCCCGTGCTGGGCCTGGTCGAGAACATGGCGGTGCACGTGTGCTCCAACTGTGGCCACGTCGAACACCTGTTCGGCCAGGGCGGCGGCGAGCGCATCGCCGCGCAATACGGCGTGCCGCTGCTCGGCGCGCTGCCGCTGGACATCGGCATCCGCGAACAGGGCGACGCCGGCACGCCGATCGTGGCCGCCGCGCCCGATTCCCCGGCCGCCGCGGCCTACCGTGCCACGGCCCGCCGCATGGCCGCCGAACTCGCGCGCCGCCCGCGCGCGCCGGTTTCGCTCGGCGCGCAGCTGCTCTGAAGGTTAAGATCGGCTTCCTTTTTCGACCCGCGCAGACGTCCCGAATGAGCATCAAGAGCGACCGCTGGATCCGCCGCATGGCCGAGCAGAACGGCATGATCGAGCCGTTCGAGCCGGGCCAGGTCAAGCATTCCCCGGTCGACGGCCATCGCATCGTCAGCTACGGCACCTCCAGCTACGGCTACGACGTGCGTTGCTCGCGCGAGTTCAAGGTGTTCACCAACATCAATTCCACGATCGTGGATCCGAAGCATTTCGATTCGGGCAGTTTCGTGGACATCGAATCCGACGTCTGCATCATCCCGCCGAATTCCTTCGCGCTCGCGCGCACGGTCGAGTACTTCCGTATTCCGCGCGACACGCTGGTGGTCTGCCTGGGCAAGAGCACGTACGCGCGCTGCGGGATCATCGTGAACGTGACGCCGCTGGAGCCGGAGTGGGAGGGCCACGTGACGCTGGAATTCAGCAACACGACGCCGCTGCCGGCGCGCATCTATGCCAACGAGGGGGTGGCGCAGATGTTGTTCTTCCAGAGCGACGAAGTGTGCGAGACGTCGTACAAGGATCGCGGCGGCAAGTACCAGGGGCAGACGGGCGTTACGCTGCCGAAGACCTGAGGCGTCAAAAGCCTCGGCTTGCGGAGAGTCCGGCCTGTCACCCGCTCGATGAGCGCGTCTGTCGGAGCGCCTCCAAGCCGCATCCATGCAACCGGAGCTCCGCCCGGGTGGCCATCCATGGCCGCCCTGCAGCCACGCTCATCGAGCGTGTGCCAGGCCTCCACCGTAAGTCACCATTTGCGGCTTCGGTAAAAAGCTTCTAAGCCTCTAACGCAGCGTGCTCGCAAATGGTGGCGAGGAACGGCACGTACTCGGTTGTCGCGACTGAAGCACGGCCATGGATGGCCATGCGGGCGGAGCTCCGGTTGCATGGATGCGGCTTGTAGGCGCTCCGACAGGCGCGATAACCGAGGGCGTGGCGGTCCGTCCCCCCGGAGCCGAGGCTCTTAAGCGTTACGGCTTCTGATAGGTGACAAAGAACCCCTGCAAGTCACCGTTCTCGATGTAAGGCTCCACGCTCTGGACTTTGTAGCCGTACTTCGCGAAGGCCACGTGCGCCTTGCTGAGCGAATTGGCCGCGCCCTGGTTGCGGAACCCCCAGGTCGCCTCGACCCAGATCGTCACCGCGGGCATGTTCTGCTGCGCGGCCTCGGCGGCGGAAGTCTCGGGCTTCTTGTCGAACAACGCGTACGCGGGCAGGGTCACGACGGCCAGCATCGTGGCCAGCAACAACTTGCGCATGGGAAAGCTCTCAGGATTCGGGTTCGACGATTGTGTCGCGTAACAGCTGAATCCGCTCGATCAATGCTTCCGGCGCATAAGGTTGCGCCGCCGCCATCCCCCACACCGGGCGCGGCCAGGCGATGTCCTGTTCGTAACGGGCGATCACGTGTACGTGCAGTTGCGGGACCAGGTTGCCGAGTGCGGCGACGTTGAGTTTGCGCGGGCGGAACACGCGCAGGGTGCGTGCGGCGCGGTCGATCTCGCGCATCAGGTTGGCTTGCTGGTCGGTGGACAGGTCGGTGACTTCGGTCGCGCCGGCCACGCGCGGCACGAGGATCAGCCAGGGATGGTTGGCATCGTCCATCAGGCGCACTTCGCACAGGGGCCAGGAGTCGACCGGATGCGTGTCGTCGGCGAGCTGCGGATGCAGGTGCCAGGGTTCTTGTTGCGGGTGGTGTTTCATCGGAGTTGTGTTTCGAGGAAATCGAGCGTGCGCGTCCATGCGGTCTGCGCCGCCTGCGCGTTGTACACCTTCGGGTCGACGTCGCGGTTGAAGGCGTGGCCCGTGTGTTCGTAGACGAAGACCTGCGCCTGGGGTTGTTTCTCGCGGTGCTGTTCGATGTCGGCCGCGGGGATGCTCGGATCGTCGGCACCGAAATGGAACATCAGCGGTGCGCCCGCGTGTTCGTCGAGGAAGGGCACGCTGCGCGCGCCGTAGTAGCACACCGCGGGCAGCGAGAGCCGCGTCGCGCACAGATAGGCGAGCGTGCCGCCCCAGCAGAAGCCGACCGCGCCGACGCGCAGGCCTTCCATCTGCAGTTTCTCGGCCGAGGCATTGAGCAGGTCCATCGCGCGCGGGAAGCCCAGCGCCGTCACGAGTGCGCGGGCGCGCTGGATGCCGGCGTCGGAATAGTCGAGTTCGACGCCATGTTCGACGGGATCGAAGAGGGAGGGGGCGAGGGCGACGAAGCCCGCGTCGGCCAGCCGGTCGGCGACGCTGCGCATGTGAGGATTCACGCCGAAGATTTCCTGGATCACCAAAACGGCGCCCTTGGACGGGCCGGCCGGTTCGGCGCGCCAGCCGCGGATGGGGCCGTGGGGCGTCTCGATATCGATCCAGCGGTGCATGGGTGCTCCTGCGGGCATGCTCCGGCCACGATCCTACTCCTTGTGAGGCCGGGCCCGAAAAACCTGAACCTGCGGCCGCTTGGATCCGGTGCCGGGGCCCGGGCGCACCTATAATCCGCGGCCTTCGCTCTCCACCAGGTCGTTGATTCGATGTCGGTTTCCACCAAGTCCAAGCCCGCCGCCCAGGGAGGCAAGGTCGGTTTCGTCAGCCTCGGTTGTCCGAAGGCGCTCGTCGATTCCGAACGCATCCTCACCCAGCTCAAGGTCGAGGGCTACGACATCGTGCAGTCCTACGACGATGCCGACATCGTCGTGGTCAACACCTGCGGCTTCATCGATTCGGCAGTGACCGAATCGCTGGACGCCATCGGCGAGGCGATTGCGGAAAACGGCAAGGTGATCGTCACCGGCTGCCTGGGCAAGAAACCGGAGCAGATCCGCGAAGCGCACCCCGACGTGCTCTCGATCAGCGGTCCGCAGGACTACAAGAGCGTGATGGATGCGGTGCACCTGGCATTGCCGCCGTCGCACGATCCCTTCGTCGACCTGCTTCCGGACTACGGCCTGAAGCTCACGCCGAAGCATTACGCCTACCTCAAGATCTCCGAAGGCTGCAATCATCGTTGCACCTTCTGCATCATTCCCTCGATGCGCGGCGACCTGGTCTCGCGCCCCGTCGACGACGTGCTGCGCGAAGCCGAAAAGCTCGCGATGGGAGGCGTGCGCGAGTTGCTGGTGATCTCGCAGGACACCTCGGCCTACGGCGTGGACGTGAAGTACGCCGAGCGCACCTGGCGCGGCAAGGCCTACCAGACGCGCATGAAGGCCTTGTGCGAAGGCCTGTCGGAACTCGGCATCTGGACGCGCCTGCACTACGTCTACCCGTATCCGCACGTCGACGAGATCATTCCGTTGATGGCGGAGGGCAAGCTGCTGCCCTACCTCGACATTCCCTTCCAGCACGCGAGCCCGCGCATCCTCAAGCTGATGAAGCGTCCGGGTGCGGTGGAGAAGACGCTGGAGCGCGTGTCGCGCTGGCGCGAAATCTGCCCGGAGCTCGCCATCCGCTCGACCTTCATCGTCGGCTTCCCGGGCGAGACCGAAGAAGAATTCGAAACGCTGCTCGATTTCCTCGATGAAGCGCAGCTCGATCGCGTGGGTGCGTTCGCCTATTCGCCGGTCGACGGTGCCGCGGCGAATGCGCTGCCGGACCAGTTGCCGGAAGAATTGAAGCAGGAACGCCTCGCGCGCTTCATGGAGCGCCAGGCGCAGATTTCGGCGGATCGCCTCGAAGCCAAGGTCGGCACCGTGCAGCGCTGCCTGGTGGATGCGATGGATGGCGAACTCGCGATCGCGCGTTCGCGCTTCGATGCGCCGGAAATCGATGGTCTCGTGCAGATCCAGGATGGGCGCGAAGCGGGGCTGCGTCCCGGCGACTTCGTCGATGTCGAGATTCTCGGCAGCGACGAACATGACTTGTTCGGCGAAACCGTCGCCCGCGACTAGTACTGCACGTCCACGATGAAATAGCGCGCGTTGCCTCCGGGCAGCGCCGCTTCGAACTCGTCGTCCACGCGCTTCTTCAGCATCGCGCGCGCCAGCGGCGAATCCACGCTGATCCAGCCCAGTTTCGCGTCCGTCTCGTCCGGCCCGACGATGCGGTAGGTGTGCGTTTCGCCGCTCGTCGCGTGCTCGATCTCCACCGTCGCGCCGAAGAAGACCGCCTCGCGATCAGACGGCGCCTCCTCGACCACGCGCAAGGCCTCCAGGCGCTTGGAGAGATAGCGCACGCGCCGATCGATCTCGCCCAGTTGCTTCTTGCGATAGGTGTACTCGGCGTTCTCCGAGCGATCGCCCTCGGCCGCCGCGGCGGCGAGGGCACGCACGACCTCCGGCCGGCGCACGCGCCAGAGGTCGTCGAGTTCCGCTTTCAGGCGCGCGTGGCCTTCGCGCGTGATCAGCGCCGTGGCCTTTTCGCCGGGGGGGCGCCAACGTCCCATCGCTGCTCCTACGGGCCCATCACTGCGTCGTGCGGCGAAGCACCTGGCCGTCGGCCGCATGCAGTTCGTCGTTGTTGACGAGTTCGTACACGCGATCCTCTTCGGCCTTGGCGTTCGGATCCAGGCGGATGTGGTGCGCATCCGGCTCCAGCGTCCAGGTGCCGGTGTCCGGCGCCTTCGCGGCCACGCTTTCGCTCGTCATCGAATACGCACCGTCCGCAGTGAAGGTCACCGCGCTCTTCGCATCGCCGAAGGTGCCGGCGAACCCCTTCGCATCGAAGGTGGTGTGCTCGCCGGGCGCGGGGGCGTCGGAGACACCGACGGGTGCTGCGGCCACGGTGCCGGACGGCGCCTCTTCGACCGTCGCGGGTGCGGCCACGGTGGCCGGCGCGGCAGCGGCGGGCGCTTCGCTCGTGCGATTGCAGGCAGCGAGCAGCGCAAGCGGAAGCAAGACAAGCACAAGCGAAGAACGCATCGAACACCTCATGCAGTGGATGGAAAGGATCAGCGTTTGCTGCCGCCGAAGATGCCGCCGAGCACGCCGCGCAGGATCTGCCGGCCGACCTGGCTGCCGACGGTGCGCGCGGTCTGCTTGGCCATCGTCTCGACCATGCCCTGGCGGCGCTTGGTTCCGAACAGGACGTCCTTCACCGACTGGCTGAAGCCGCCTTCGTTCTCGTCGTCTTCCTGCGTCTTCGCCTTGGGCGCATCGACGCGTTCCGTCGCGGCATGCGCCTTCGCCGCCAGCATTTCCGCGGCGGATTCGCGATCCACGCGCGTGTCGTATTTCGCGCCGACCGGGCTGCCCGCGCGGACCTGCATGCGTTCGGCGTCGGTGATCGCGCCCATGCGGCAGCGCGGCGGTGCGATCAGCGTGCGTTCGACGGGCATGGGCACGGCCTTGCTTGTGTCGGTGTCGTGCAATGTGGAAACGAGTGCTTCGCCGACGCCAAGCGCGGAGATCACCTTCGCCACGTCCAGGGCCGGGTTGGCGACGAAGGTTTCCGCCGCCGTGCGCACCGCCTTCTGGTCGCGCGGCGTGAACGCGCGCAGGGCGTGCTGCACGCGGTTGCCGAGCTGGCCGAGGATGTTGTCGGGCACGTCGTCGGGGAACTGCGAGCAGAAATACACACCCACGCCCTTGGAGCGAATCAGGCGCACGACCTGTTCGACGCGCTGCTGCAGCGCGGGCGGCGCGTCGTCGAACAACAGGTGCGCTTCGTCGAACACGAACACGAGCTTGGGTTTGTCCAGGTCGCCCACTTCCGGCAGCGTCTCGAACAATTCGGACAGCAGCCACAGCAGGAAACTCGAATAGAGGCGCGGTTTGAGCACGAGCTGGTCTGCGGCGAGCACGTTGACGACGCCGCGGCCGTCCTGCGTGGTGCGCATGAGGTCTGCGAGCGCGAGCGCGGGTTCGCCGAAGAATTGATCGGCGCCGTCCTGCTCGAGGCGCAGCAGCGCGCGCTGGATCGCACCGACCGATTGCGTGCTGACCAGTCCGTAGGACGTGGAGATGTCCTTGCGTTCGTCCGCGACAACGCCGAGCAGCGCGCGCAGGTCTTCGAGATCCAGCAGCAGCAAACCGCGGTCGTCGGCGAGCTTGAACACGATGTCGAGCACGCCGGCCTGCGTGTCGTTGAGCTCGAGGATGCGCGCGAGCAGCGTCGGGCCCATCTCGCTCGCGGTGGCGCGCACGGGATGTCCGAGCTTGCCGTACAGATCCCAGAACACCACCGGATTGGCGGCGGGCGCGTAATCGGCCACGCCGATCTGCGCGGCGCGTTCGGCGACCTTGGCATCACCGCTGCCAGCGAGCGCGAGCCCCGCGACATCGCCCTTCACGTCGGCGAGGAAGACCGGCACGCCGAGTTTCGAAAATCCTTCGGCCAGCGTCATGAGCGTGACGGTCTTGCCCGTGCCCGTGGCGCCGGCGACGAGGCCATGGCGATTGCCGTATTTCGGCTCGAGCGTGACCGGGCCGCCCTGCGGCGTGGTGACCGATTTTCCAATCAGGATGGACATGAGGGGGCCTGTTCAGGTGTCGGTGGATTCTAGCCGTGCGTCGGCGCAAAGCAGGCAAACCACGGACGGGTCCGCAGTTTCACACCTTCTGCCGCTTGCGAGCGTGCGCGCGCGAACGGTACCTTGCCCCGACTTTCGTTCACACAGCCTTAGCATGTCCGACTCTGCTGTCTCCCGTTTTGCGGTTGTTTCCCTCGGCCTGGCCGCGGCCCTCGTCGTGTATGCGCCGACTGCGCTCGCCCTGTCCAAGCGCGACCAGGCGGCCGTGGACCTGCTGAACGGGAAGATGGGCGCAGCCGAACAGCGCTACCGCGAGGCGGCCGTGAAGATCGGCAACAACGATCCCACCGGCACGGCCGAAAGCGATGCCGCGCTCGAGGACATGGAAGACGCCATCGCCGAGTGCGTGAAGCAGAAGGGCTGCTCGATGCCCACCATGCTCGCCACCTACAAGCGCCTGCTCAAGCAGAAGGCCGACGCGCAGACTGCCGTGGCCGACGATGACGACGACATGGACGACGGCGACGACGACCACATCGCATCGCCGATGACCGCCGACGTGCCGGAAGCCGCGCGCGCCGCGCAACTGCTGTCCGACGACCATCGCTTCGACAACATGGTCCAGTACAACCCGGCCGTGCAGGCCGCGATCCGCCGCTGGCTCACCGACATGCGCCCGGCGCTGATCGATTCCTACGAAAACTACGAATACCTGCGCAGCCAGATGTGGCCGCAGTTCGAGCGCGCGGGCCTGCCCGAGGCGCTGCTGTTCGGCATCATGGCCAAGGAATCCAACGGCAAGGTGCACGTGAGTTCGCGCGCCGGCGCCGCCGGCCCGATGCAGTTCATGTATTCCACCGGCAAGCGCTTCGGCCTGGGCCCCGACGGCACCGGCTTCGACACGCGCTTCGATGCGCGTGCGTCCGCCGAGGCCAGCGCGTCCTACCTCAACGAGCGCATGGCCGAGCTCAACCGCAGCATCGAAATGGCGCTGGCCGCCTACAACGGCGGCGAAGGCCGTGCGCTGCGCGTGTACCAGGGCAGCGGCGGCCGCGGCTTCTGGGATGCCTCCGTGTACAACCAGTTCCCGCCGGAAACGCGCGACTACGTGCCGATGGTGGTCGCGGCGGCGTGGCTGTTCCTGCACCCGAAGCAGTACGGCCTGAAGTTCCCGAAAGTCGAGACGAAGTCGGCGCCGCTCAAGCTCGTGCGCTCGGCTTCGCTGTACGAATTGACGATCTGCCTTGGCAACGGCGGCACGCGCGATGGCTTCCTGCGCGCGCTGCGCAACCTCAACCCGCGTTACGACGCGGACAGCTGGCTGCCGGCCGGCGCCACGCTCAACGCCACCACGCAGATCGTGCGCATGTACGACCGCCATTGCGCACAGGGTGCGCGCGCGGACCTCGCGCACCAGCTGGTGACGAGCGATCCGAACACGGCGATCGTGCGCGTGGGCCAGTTCGAAGTGGACAAGACGGTGGCGTCCGCGTCCTCCGACGTTGCGACGAAGGCCGACGCACCGAAGCCGGCCGCGAAGGCGAAGCAGGAATCGAAGAAGAAAAAGACCTATCGCGTGCGCAGCGGCGAAACGCTCACCGCGATTTCGCGCAAGTTCCAATGCGACACGCACGAACTCGCGCAGGCGAACAAGATCAAGGCGCCGCGCTACGCGATCCACCCGGGGCAGACGCTCACGCTGGAAAGCTGCGAAGCGAACTGAGTTCGCATACTCGGGCGCACCGCGCGGTGCGCCCGGATCGCGTCACACCTTCAACGTGGCCAGCCGCTCGCCGAGCTTCACCGGCGCCTGCGGGCCCAGCGCCGACGCCAGTTCCGCCACGCCCTTCGGGAACAGCACGATCACCGTCGAGCCGTAGTTGAAGCGCGCCATCTCGGCGAAGCGCTCCACCACGATGCCCTGGCCGCGATAGTCCTTCACGACGATCGGACCGCCGTAGGGCGGAATTTCGACGCCGCCCCAGACGGTTTCCACGCCTGAAACCAATAGCGCGCCGACCATCACCATCGCCATCGGCCCGAAGTCCGTGTCGAAGTGGCAGACCACGCGTTCGTTGCGCGCGAACAGCTTCGACACCGAACCGACCGCGTCCACGCCGACGCTGAAAAGCCGCCCGGGCACGTGCACCGTTTCGCGCAGCGTGCCGGTCCACGGCATGTGCACGCGGTGGTAGTCGCGCGGGGAGAGGTACACGGTCGCGAACGTCCCGCCGATGAAATCCTGCGCGGCGCGTTCGTCGCCCAGCAGTTCGGCGGTCGAGAAGCCATGGCCCTTCGCCTGGAACACGTGCCCCGGATCTTCATGCTCGGCTTCGCCGGCAAACCCGATGCGCCCGCATTCGCTGATGCGCCCGTCGGCCGGCATCAGCAGCGCGCGCGGATCGGCGTCGGGCTCGCGCGCGCCGGGCTTCAGCGCGCGGGTGAAGAAGTGGTTGAACGTTGCATAGCGCGTCGCATCCGGTTCCAGCGCTTCGGACAGGTTGACGTCGAACTTGCGCACGACGGTGTCGATCAGCCACTGCTTGGTGCGCGGGTTCGTCGAATACGCGAGCCGGCGCGCAAGCGAGGACAGGAAGCGGTGCGGCAGGACGTAGGTGAGGGCGGTGATCGGCGACATCGGATCAGCGTCCCATGGTCTTCGTGAGCATCCGGAAATCGGCGGCGATGTCGGCGGGCACGAGCGGCGGCTGCACGATGCCGGCCATGCGGCCCTGCGGATCGAGCACGGCGAGCGTGGCGGTGTGGTCCACGTTGTAGCGATCCGGCGGCGCGCCAGGCTCGGCGGGTGCCTTCATGAAGACCATCGACAGGCTGCGCGCGAAGGATTCCAGCGCGGGCAGGTCGCCGGTGGCGGCGAGCGTGTCGCGGTGGAAGGCATGCGCGTATTCGCCGGCGGCGATGGCCGTGTCGCGGTCCGGGTCGACGGAGACGAACAGCACGCGCGGGCGGGTGGAGTCCGGCAGGGCTTCCCACTGCTTCTGCGCCTGGGCGAGCTCGGCGAGCGTGGTCGGGCAGACATCCGGGCAATGGGTGAAGCCGAGGAAGACCAGCGTCCAGTGCCCCTGCAGTTCGCCTGGGACCAGCCGCGTGCCGTCGGACTGCTGCAGCGAATAGGCGGGCAGGGCGCGCGGCTCGGGGAACAGGCGCACGGCGCGGGTCTGCGGCTGCGCGGGCACGGCCGGGCCGAACCATTGGCGCGCCGCCCACAGGCCGAGCCCCGCGGCGAGCGCGACGACCAGGATCCAGGCGGTGGTGCGGTTGAACATGCGGGGTCCTTCTCGCGCGTTGCGTCGAATGGGGGGGAATGGGCGGGGGCGGAATCGAACATGATAGCTGCCGCGCTATCATCACGGCCCTTTCGCACCAATCCCCCCAACGCTGCCCCCATGACCGAAGCGCTTGCCACGATCATCGACCTGATCCGCTACGGCGCGAGCCGTTTCAACGCGGCCGGGCTCACCTTCGGCCACAGCTACGACAACGCGCTCGACGAAGCCACGCAGCTCACCCTGCACGCGCTGCACCTGCCGCACGACCTCTCGCCGGTCTACGGCAACGCGCGCGTGACGGAAGCGGAGAAGGAAGAAGTCCTCGCGCTGTTCCTGCGCCGCATCGAAGAGCGCATGCCCGCCGCGTACCTCACCGGCGAGGCCTGGTTCGCCGGCCTGAGCTTCAAGACCGATCGCCGCGCCCTGGTGCCGCGCTCGCCCATCGCCGAAATGATCATGGAAGGCTTCCAGCCCTGGCTCGGCGACCGCGAAGTGATGCGCGCGCTCGACCTGTGCACCGGTTCGGGCTGCATCGCCATCGCGATGGCCCACTACCACCCGGACTGGCATGTCGACGGCGTGGACATTTCCGACGACGCGCTCTCGCTCGCGCAGGAAAACCGCAAGCGCCTGCACGCCGACAACGCGCGCTTCCTCAAGTCCGACCTGTTCTCCGGCCTCACCGGCGAGCACTACGACCTGATCGTCACCAATCCGCCCTACGTCACCAACGCCGAAACCGACGCGTTGCCGAAGGAATACGACTACGAGCCCGAACTCGGCCTGCGCGCCGGCGACGACGGCCTGGACCTGGCGCTGCAGATCCTGCGCGACGCGCCGCTGCACCTGGATCGCGACGGCCTGCTGGTGTGCGAAGTCGGCGAAGCGGAGCAGGCGCTGGTCAAACTGCTGCCGGAACTTCCGCTGGCCTGGGTGGAATTCAAGGTCGGGCAGATGGGCATCTTCGTCGCCGAGTGCAGCGACCTGGTCGCGCACAATGCCCGCATCCGCGAACTCGCAGACGCACGCCGCCCGGGGCGCTGATCACGCATGAACACCTTCGGCCAGCTGTTCCGCGTCACGACCTTCGGGGAGTCGCACGGCCCGGCCATCGGGTGCGTGATCGACGGGTGCCCGCCGGGCGTGGCCGTGGCGCCGGACGATTTCCGCGACGACCTCGCGCGTCGCGCCACCGGGCGCAGCCGCCACACCTCGCAACGCCACGAGGCCGACGAAGTCGAGATCATCAGCGGCGTGTACGAAGGCCGCACCACGGGCACGCCGATCGCGCTGCTCGTGCGCAACACCGATGCGAAATCCAAGGACTACGACGCCATCGCGCAGACCTTCCGCCCCGGCCACGCCGATTACACCTACTGGCAGAAGTACGGCCATCGTGATCCGCGCGGCGGCGGGCGTTCCTCGGCGCGCGAAACCACGATGCGCGTCGCCGCCGCGGTGATCGCCAAGCGCTGGCTGCGCGAGAAGTTCGGCGTGCGCGTGCGCGGGCACCTGGCGCAGATCGGCGATCTCGCACCGCGTGGCTTCGACTGGAATGCGGTCGAAGGCAATCCGTTTTTCTGGCCCGACGAGGCGCAGGTCGCCGAGCTCGAGGCCTACATGGATGCGCTGCGCAAGTCCGGCGATTCGGTCGGTGCGCGCATTACCGTCGTGGCCGACGGCGTGCCGCCGGGCTGGGGTGAGCCGATCTACGGCAAGCTCGACGGCGAACTCGCCGCGGCGCTGATGTCGATCAATGCCGTCAAGGGCGTGGAGATCGGCGACGGTTTCGCCGTGGTCGCGCAGCGCGGCACGCAGCACCGCGACGAAATCACGGAATCGGGCTTCCTTTCCAACCATGCCGGCGGCATCCTCGGCGGCATCTCCACCGGGCAGCAGGTCGTCGTGTCGGCGGCGTTCAAGCCCACGTCCAGCCTGCGGCTGCCTGCGCGCAGCCTCGACCTCGACGGCCATCCGGTCGAAGTCGTCACCACCGGCCGCCACGATCCCTGCGTGGGCGTGCGCGCAACACCGATCTGCGAAGCGATGGTGGCGCTGGTGCTGATGGACCAGGCATTGCGCCATCGCGCGCAGTGCGGCGATGTCGGCGACGTCTCGCCGCGCATCGCACCGGGCGCGGGCAAACGCTGACGCCTGCAACGCATTTCTTGTTCCTATTTCGCAACACTTCCGAGACACCACACCGATGACCAGCAAGACCTTCACCGTCGCGGTCGTCGGCGCCACCGGCGCCGTCGGCGAAACCATGCTTTCCATCCTCGCGGAGCGCAATTTCCCGGTCGGGAACCTCGTCGCGCTCGCGAGCGAGCGTTCTGCCGGCACGAAAGTGAAATTCGGTCACCGCGACGTGGTGGTGCAGGACCTGGCCACCTTCGATCCGAAAGGCGTGGACATCGCGCTGTTCTCGGCCGGTGGTTCGACCTCGAAGGAATACGCGCCGAAGTTCGCGGCCGCCGGTGCGGTGGTGATCGATAACTCCTCCGCGTTCCGCTACGACGCCGACGTGCCGTTGGTCGTCACCGAAGTGAACCCCGACCAGGTGCGCAACCGTCCGCGCGGCATCATCGCGAATCCGAACTGCTCGACGATGCAGATGCTCGTCGCGCTCGCGCCGATCCACCGCAAGGCGGGCATCGAGCGCATCAACGTGTCCACCTACCAGTCGGTCTCCGGCGGCGGTCGCACGGCGATGGAAGAACTCGGCCGCCAGACCGCGGGCATCCTCAACTTCCAGGATCCGGAGCCGAAGAAGTTCCCGGTGCAGATCGCGTTCAACCTCATCCCGCACATCGACGACTTCCAGCCCAACGGCTACACGAAGGAAGAGATGAAGCTGGTGTGGGAGACAAAGAAGATCCTGGGCGACGACAGCATCCGCGTGAACCCGACCGCGGTGCGCGTGCCGGTGTTCTTCGGCCATTCCGAATCGGTGAACGTGGAAACGCGCGAAAAGATCACCGCCGCGGAAGTGCGCGCCATGCTGCAGACCGCACCGGGCGTGGAAGTGGTGGACGACGCGGTGCCGGGCGGCTACCCGACGCCGGTGACGCACGCCTCGGGCCGGGACCCGGTCTTCGTGGGGCGCATCCGGGACGACGAGTCGCACCCGCGCGCGGTCAACCTCTGGATCGTGGCCGACAACATCCGCAAGGGGGCGGCGCTCAACGCGGTGCAGATCGCCGAACTCGTCGCCGACGAGCGTTGACCGCATCCGCTGACCGCGCAGCGCGTCGCGTCCCGTTGTTTTACGCATTGCCGCCGCACCTTGCGGCGGCTAGAGTCCGATCGGGCCTGAGGGGGACACCGGCATGGATCTACGCTTGAGTCGATTGCGCGTCGCCCTGGCGATCGCGCTCGTCGCCGTGGCCGGCCCGGCCGCGGCGCTGGGCCTTGGCCAGATCCAGGTCAAATCGAAGGTCGACCAGCCGCTGCTGGCCGAGATTCCGATCATTTCGAGCGACCCGTCCGAGCTGGAGCAGCTGCAGGCGCGGCTCGCCTCGCCGGACACCTTCCGCCGCATCGGGCTGGAGCCGCCGACCGGCGCCGCCGCCGACCTGGACTTCAGCGTCGCGCTCGACGAGCGCGGCCGCCCCGTCATCCGCGTCACAAGCAGCGCACCGGTGGACCAGCCGCTGGTGACCTTCCTGGTCGAAGTCGACTGGGGCAGCGGGCGCCTGGTCCGCGAATACTCCGCGCTGCTCGATACCCCGCGCACGGTGGCCGCGCCCGCGCAGCCGCCGATCCAGGCGCCGACGATGGCGCCCTCGAACGTGATCGAGCGTCCGGTCGCCGCGGCCGAACCGGCGCCGCCACCGGCCCCGACCGACGACACGGCCCCGCAGCCGCCCGCCGAAGCGCCGGCCGAACCCGCACCCGCGAACGACGTCGCGGTCGCACCCACCCCGACGCCCGCACCCGCGCCGATCGCCGCACCCACCGACATCCCCGAGCAGATGCCCGCCGACCAGGTGAGCGTGCACAAGGGACAGACGCTGTCGGAGATCGCGAGTTCGGTCTCGCGCCGCGGCTACACGCTCGACCAGACGATGCTCGCGCTGCTGCGCGCCAATCCCGACGCCTTCGTGCGCGGCAACATCAACCTGCTCAAGGCCGGCACCGTGCTCCGCGTGCCGCCGGCCGAAGACGTCGCGCAGCTCGACGCGCGCGAGGCCGCCGTGGTCGTGCGCGACCACATCGACCAGTGGCGTGCGATGTCCGCACCGGCGCCGCAACCGGCCGCGATCGCCAACGACGGCGCGACGCAGTCCGGCTCCAATTCCAAACCCGCGAACTCCAATGCGCGCGTCGCGGGCGCGCGGCTGGAAATCGCACCGCCGGTGGGCGATGCGAAAACCCCGGGAACACGATCCGGCGCGAGCGCCGGAGGCGAGGGCGAGATGCTGCGACAGGAACTGCAACAGACGAAGGAAGACCTGGCCGCGCGTAGCGCCGAGGTCACCGATCTCAAGGCGCGCGTCGCCGAACTGGAAAAGCTGCAGGCCGACCAGGCGGCGCTGATCCAGATGAAGGACAGCCGCCTCGCCGCCGCCGAACAGCGCCTGGCACAGGCGAACGATGCGAAGGCCGCCGCGCCCGCGACGACCACGACCAAACCGGCGCAACCCGAACAGGCCTCGACTCCGGTGTGGTTGTGGGGCGGTGCGGGCCTGGTCGTGCTGAGCCTGCTCGCGTGGTTGTTCACGCGTCGCCGTGCGCCGGTGCCGGCCGCATCGCGCCGCAGCTACGACACCGAAGCGATGGCCGCCGGGATTCCGAAGGCGTCCGAGGAAGCCGACGAACCGCTGACCTCCAGGTCCGCGCCGCCGCCGGCCTTCGCCGACGTCGGCAGCGCACCGGCGAAGCGTCCGGAACCCGCGACGGATTGGACTTCCGCGCCCGCCGCGCTGGGCTCCGCGCCGACCTGGCACGCAGGCGGTGCGCCGCGCACTGCAGGCGCTGCGGTCGCCGAACCGGAAACCGCTGCGCAGCAACTCGAACTCGCGCGCGCCTACCTCGACATGGGCGACGACGACGCGGCGCGCGTGGTGCTGCGCGAAGTGCTCGCCAGCCGCGATCCGGCCGCACGCGACATCGCCGCGCGCATGCTGCGCGACCTGTGAGTCGTCGCGCGGGAAGGCAGGACTGATGCGTTACGCGCTCGGCGTCGAATACGACGGCGGCGACTTCCTCGGCTGGCAACGCCTCTCCAAGCCCGGGGAGGCCGGCGACGAAACGGTGCAGCAGGCGCTGGAGACGGCGCTGTCGTCCGTCGCGAATGCACGCGTGGACACCGTCTGCGCGGGCCGCACCGACGCCGGCGTGCATGCCGCATGCAACGTCGTGCACTTCGACAGCGATGCGAAACGAGAACCGCGCGGCTGGATGCTCGGCGCGACTTCGCGCCTGCCGCATTCGGTCTGCATCCGCTGGTGCGTGCCGGTGGCCGACGATTTCCACGCGCGCTTCTCCGCGGTCGCACGGCGCTATCGCTACCGCATCCTCAATCGTCGGGTCCGTCCCGCGCTGGGTCGCCAATACCTGACCTGGGAGCGCCTGCCCCTGGATGCGGAGGCGATGCACGCCGCTGCGCAGGCCCTGGTCGGCGAGCACGACTTCAGCGCCTTCCGCACCGTGCACTGCCAGGCCCCGCACGCGCGCCGCGACCTGCAGGCCATCTCGGTGGCCCGGACGGGGGACGAGGTGATCGTCGAGGTCCGCGCCAATGCATTCCTGCATCACATGGTTCGCAATATCGTGGGCAGTCTGTTGATGGTGGGGCGCGGCGAGCAGCCGGGCGGCTGGATCGCCGAGCTGCTGGCCGGCCGCGATCGCACCGTGGCCGGTCCCACCGCCCCGGGCACGGGGCTCGTCTTCCTCGGGCCCCTGTACCCGATCCGCTTCGGATTGCCCGACGAGGTGAGCGTGTGAGCCGCACCCTGTTCCGCACCCGCATCAAGTTCTGCGGCATGACCCGCGCCGGCGACGTGCGCCTGGCCAGCGAGCTGGGCGTGGACGCGGTGGGCTTCGTGTTCGCCGAAGGCAGCCCGCGCTGCCTGCAGCCCGAGGAAGCGCGGGCGATGCGCAACGCGATGGAGCCGCTGGTCGATGCGGTGGCCCTGTTCAAGGACAACGACGCCGAGTTGGTGCGCGAGGTGATCCGGCAGGTCCGGCCGACCCTCCTGCAGTTCCACGGCTCGGAAGAGGACGCCTTCTGCCGCAGCTTCGGGCTCCCCTACGTCAAGGGCATCCCGATGCGGGGCCTGGACCCGGGCCAACGCGCCTCCCAGTCCACCCAGTTGCACCTCAAGTACCCCGGCGCGGCCGGCTTCCTGTTCGACGGCCATGCGCAGGGCGAGCAGGGCGGGACCGGGCGCAGCTTCGACTGGACCCAGATCCCCACGGGCCTGGGCAAACCCTTCGTGCTGGCCGGCGGGCTGACCGCGGACAACGTCTTCGACGCGGTCCTGACCACCTTGCCCTGGGGGGTGGACGTGGCCAGCGGCATCGAAAGCGCGCCGGGAATCAAGGACGGCGATAAGATGCGGCGTTTCGTCGAAGAAGTCCGTCGTGCCGATTGCCACACCGATTGATCGATCCGTCCCCGACAGTCCCCGGATCGACTACCACGCCCAACCCGATGCGAACGGCCACTTCGGCCGCTTCGGCGGGCGCTTCGTGGCCGAAACGCTGATCGGGCCGCTGGAGGAACTCGCCGCCGCCTACGACGCCGCGCGCGTGGATCCGGCCTTCATCGGCGAGTTCGAGAACGACCTGGCGCATTACGTGGGCCGTCCGAGCCCGATCTATCTCGCGGAGCGCCTGAGCGACGACGTCGGCGGCGCACGCATCCTGCTCAAGCGCGAAGACCTGAACCACACCGGCGCGCACAAGATCAACAACACGATCGGCCAGGCGTTGCTCGCCAAGCGCATGGGCAAGCGCCGCATCATCGCGGAGACGGGCGCGGGGCAGCACGGCGTTGCGTCCG
The DNA here is from genome assembly GCF_021284745.1 of Lysobacter sp. KIS68-7. Classification (NCBI taxonomy): domain Bacteria; kingdom Pseudomonadati; phylum Pseudomonadota; class Gammaproteobacteria; order Lysobacterales; family Lysobacteraceae; genus Lysobacter; species Lysobacter sp. KIS68-7. The sequence continues at coordinate 2,191,304 of NZ_CP089925.1, forward strand.
CGACGGTGGCCGCGCGCCTGGGCCTGGAATGCGTCGTGTACATGGGCGCGACCGACATCGAGCGCCAGAAGATCAACGTCTATCGCATGCAGTTGCTCGGCGCGACGGTCGTGCCGGTCACCAGCGGTTCGAAGACGCTGAAGGACGCGCTGAACGAGGCGATGCGCGACTGGGTGACCAACGTCGCCGACACGTTCTACATCATCGGCACGGTCGCCGGTCCCGATCCGTATCCGCGCATGGTGCGCGACTTCAACGCGGTCGTCGGGCGCGAGGCGCGTGCGCAGATGCTGGCCGAATACGGCCGTCTCCCCGACGTCGTCACCGCGTGCGTCGGTGGCGGCAGCAATGCGATCGGCATCTTCCACGCCTTCCTCAACGATCCTGCCGTGCGCATCGTCGGTGCCGAAGCGGCGGGCGAGGGCATCGCCACCGGACACCACGCCGCGTCGCTGGCCGCGGGCCGCCCCGGCGTGCTGCACGGCAACCGCACCTACGTGCTGTGCGACGACGACGGCCAGATCGTGGAGACGCATTCGGTGTCCGCGGGCCTTGATTATCCGGGCGTCGGCCCCGAACACGCATTCCTGAAGGAGACGGGGCGCGCGGAGTACGTCGGGGTGACCGACGACGAAGCGCTCGCCGCCTTCCACCAGCTCGCGCGCACCGAGGGCATCCTCGCCGCGCTCGAATCCAGCCACGCCCTTGCGCAGGCCGTGAAGCTCGCGCGCGGGATGCCGCGCGACGCGCTCGTGCTGTGCAACCTGTCCGGGCGCGGCGACAAGGACGTACACACCATCGCCGCGCGCGACGGTTTCGCTTTCTGATCCAGCACCAACTCAATTCGAACCACCAGGAGCAAATGCAATGACCGAAGAAACCCAGGCCCAGGCCGGCACGCCGGGCGAACTCGACCCGAAGTTCTTCACCGTGTGCAACGAGTACCTCGAGCTCACGAACAAGCAGGCGAAGGAACACGGCCTGAAGCGCATCAGCATGGCCAGCCTCTACGCGGCCGCGCGCTTCAACGCGCACGTGTACCTGTCCAGCGCCGGCGGCGACATCGCCAAGGACCGCACCAAGTTCCTCGACTACATGACCAACCTCTACCGCCGCATGCTCAACGAGCACCTGGACGGCCTGGGCGCCGAGCGCGGCCTGGACGTGGGCGAGTCGGAGCTGGCGTTCGAATACGCCGCGCGTGCGCGCGCCGAGCAGGAAGCGGCGGCCGCCGCGGCCAAGGACGCCTGATCCAGGTGAGCACGGGCCAGGTGAGCACGGGCCAGGTGAGCACGGGCCAGGTGAGCACGGGCCCCGTGGGCGTAGCGCGCATCGAGGCCACCTTCGGCGCTTTGCGCGCCGCGGGACGCAAGGCGCTGGTGCCGTTCGTCACCGCGGGCGATCCTTCGCTTGCGGCGACGGTGCCCGTCCTGCATGCGCTCGTCGCGGCCGGCGCCGACGTGCTGGAAATCGGCGTGCCGTTCTCCGACCCGATGGCGGACGGCCCCGTGATCCAGCGCAGTTCGGAGCGCGCGCTCGCGCGCGGTGCCGGGCTGGCCTACGTGCTCGATACCGTGCGCGCTTTCCGCAAGACGGATGCGCGCACGCCCATCGTGCTGATGGGCTACCTCAATCCGGTCGAAATCCGCGGTGCGCAGCGCTTCGCGGACGATGCGGCCGAGGCGGGCGTCGACGGCGTGCTGCTCGTCGACCTGCCGCCGGAAGAAGCGGGCGAACTGCGCACGGCCCTGGGCGCGCGCGGCCTCGCCCTGATCCTGCTCGCCTCGCCCACGACGCCGGCCTCGCGCCTGCGCCGCCTGTGCGAGGACGCGCAGGGTTACCTTTATTTCGTGAGTTTCGCCGGCGTCACCGGCGCGGACCGGCTCGACGCCGGTGCCGCGGCGGCGCGCCTGCGGGAATTGCGTGCCACGAGCGCGGTGCCCGTGCTTGCCGGCTTCGGCATCAAGGACGCAGCCTCCGCCGCGGCCATGGCCGAACACGCCGACGGCGTGGTGGTGGGCAGCGCATTGGTGGCGGCGATCGCCGACGCACCCGCACCCGCCGAGGCCGCCGGCCGCTTCCTCGCGCCCCTGCGCGAAGCGCTGCGCTAGACTGCCGCGCCCCCGGCTGATGCCGGGCCCAACCGAATTCGACGGACGGAAGAACGCCACGTGTCCTGGCTGAAGAAACTGATGCCCTCGCGCATCCGCACCGAAGGCGGAAACAAGCGCAGCGTGCCCGAAGGGCTCTGGGAAAAGTGCGACAAGTGCGGCTCCGTGCTTTATCGCCCCGAGCTCGAGGAAAACCTCGAGGTGTGCCCCAAGTGCGGCCACCACATGCCCATCCGCGCCCGCGCGCGCCTGATGTCGCTGTTCGACGGGCCGGCGATCGAGATCGCGCCCGACCTCGGCCCGACCGACGTCCTGAAGTTCAAGGACCAGAAGAAGTATTCCGACCGCATCAAGGCCGCGCAGAAGTCCACCGGCGAGCGCGACGCGCTGATCGCGATGGAAGGCCAGCTCAAGGGCCGCGACCTGGTCGCCTCCTCGTTCGATTTCGCCTACATGGGCGGCTCGATGGGCTCGGTGGTCGGCGAGCGTTTCGCGCGCGCGGCCGAACGCGCGGTGGAACTGCGCTGCCCCTACGTGTGCTTCTCCGCCAGCGGCGGCGCGCGCATGCAGGAGAGCCTGTTCTCGCTGATGCAGATGGCGAAGACCTCCGCCGCGCTGGCCCGCATGCGCGCGGCCGGGCTGCCGTACATTTCCGTGCTCACGCATCCGACCACCGGCGGCGTGTCCGCCTCCTTCGCGATGCTGGGCGACATCAACATCGCCGAACCGGGCGCGCTGATCGGCTTCGCCGGCCCGCGCGTGATCGAGCAGACCGTGCGCGAGAAGTTGCCGGAAGGCTTCCAGCGTTCGGAATTCCTCGTCGACCACGGTGCGATCGACCAGATCTGCGACCGTCGCGAAATGCGCGACCGCCTCGCGCATCTGTTCGCGCTGATGATGAAGCAGTCGCAGCCGGCCGACGACGTGGAAGCGCTGCCCGGGGAGACCACTGCTTGAGTCGCCGCTACTTCGGCACCGACGGCATCCGCGGCCGGGTGGGCGAGGGCGCGATCTCGGCCGATTTCGTGCTGCGCCTGGGCAATGCCTACGGGCGCACGCTGCGCCAGGCGCACGCGCGCAGCGAATGGCGCAAGCCGGTGGTGATCATCGGCAAGGACACGCGCATCTCGAACTACATGTTCGAAGCCGCGCTGGAAGCCGGCCTGGTCGCCGCGGGCGTGGACGTGCAGCTGATGGGCCCGATGCCCACGCCCGCCGTCGCGCACCTCACGCGCTCGCTGCGCGCCGACGGCGGTATCGTCATTTCGGCGTCGCACAACCCGCACTTCGACAACGGCATCAAGTTCTTCTCCGAGGAAGGCGAGAAGCTCGACGACGCGACCGAACTCGCCATCGAAGCCGCGCTGGACCATCCGTTCGAAACCGTGTCCTCCGAACTGCTCGGCAAGGCCGTGCGCACGCGCGGTGCGGTCGAGCGTTACGTGGAGGCCTGCAAGAACTCGGTGCCCAAGGGTTTCGACCTCACGGGCCTGCGCATTGCGATGGACTGCGCGAACGGTGCGACCTACCAGATCGCGCCGCTCGTGCTGCGCGAACTCGGCGCGCGCGTGGATGCCATCGGCATCGATCCGAACGGGCTGAACATCAATGATGGGGTGGGCTCCACGCATCCCGAAGCGCTCGTCGCCCACGTGCGCGCCACCGGCGCGGACCTCGGCATCGCCTTCGACGGCGACGGCGACCGCGTGCTGTTCGTGGCAGGCGACGGCACCGTCTGCGACGGCGACGACCTGCTCTACGTGCTCGCCACCGACTGGCAGGACAGCGGCCGCCTGCGTGGCCCGCTCGTCGGCACGCTGATGACGAACTTCGGCCTCGAACGTGCGTTGGAAGAGCGGGGCATTCCGTTCGTGCGCGCGAAGGTCGGCGACCGTTACGTCCACCAGCAATTGATCGCGCACGAAGGCGTGCTCGGCGGCGAAGCCTCCGGACATCTGCTCTGCCTGGACAAGGCGAGCACGGGCGATGGCATCGTCAGCGCGCTGCAGGTGCTGGAGGTGCTGCGCCGACGCGGCCTGACGCTGCGCGAGGCCGTGGCCGGCGTGCGCAAGGTGCCGCAGAAGACGATCAACGTGCGCATCGATGCGGGCGCCGCGCCCGTCGAACATCCGGCCGTGCAGGCCGCACTCGCCGATGCGCAGTCGGCCGTCGCCGGACGCGGTCGCGCCTTCCTGCGTCCCTCGGGCACCGAGCCCGTGGTGCGCGTGACGGTGGAGGCCGACGACGACGCGCTCGTGCAGGCCACGCTCGAGAAACTCGCCGACGCGGTGCGTTCGGCTTCGAAGTAACCCGGAACCATGAATTCGCCAGCACGCATCCCCACGCTCGACATCGCGCGTTTCACCCATCCCGCCAGCGACGCCGATCGCGCCGCCTTCGTGGCCGAGCTCGGCAACGCGTATCGCGAATGGGGCTTCGCGGGCATCCGCAACCACGGCATCCCGCAAGCGCAGATCGATCGCGCGTACGACGTGTTCCAGCGCTTCTTCGCGCTGCCGGACGACGTGAAGCGCCAGTACCACGTGGCGGGTGGCGGCGGTGCGCGCGGCTATACGCCCTTCGGCGTGGAGACCGCGAAGGGTGCGCAGTATTCGGATCTCAAGGAGTTCTGGCACATCGGCCGCGAGATCCCGCGCGACCACAAGTGCGCGGACGTCATGCAGCCGAACCTGTGGCCGAAGGAAATCGCCGAGTTCCATGATGTCGGCTATGGCCTGTACGAGTCGCTCGACCAGCTCGGCTCGCAGGTGTTGGCCGCCCTGGCGCTGCACATCGGCTTGCCGGAAGACTACTTCGTCGACAAGACGGATTACGGCAATTCGATCCTGCGCCCGATCCACTATCCGCCGATCACCACGCCGGACATCCCGAACGTCCGCGCCGGTGCGCACGAGGACATCAACCTGATCACGCTGCTCGTCGGTGCGAGCGCGGCGGGGCTGGAAGTGCGTTCGCGCGTGGGCGAGTGGGTGCCATTCACGTCGGACGCGGACACCATCGTGGTGAACATCGGCGACATGCTGCAGCGCCTGACCAACCACGTGTATCCGTCCACGACGCACCGCGTGGTCAACCCGCCGGGCGAACTCGCGCGCCAGCCACGCTATTCCACGCCGTTCTTCCTGCACCCGAATCCGGACTTCCTGATCGACGTGCTGCCTTCCTGCGTGGACGCCGAGAACCCGAGCCGCTATCCCGAAGCGATCACCGCGCAGGGCTACCTCGAAGAGCGCCTGCGCGAAATCAAGCTGAAGTAGGGCGCCTCAGCGGCGGAAGCGCCGCGCACTGATCGACCGCAGCATCGACCGGAACAACGCCACCTGCAGGCGCTGGATCGGCGAACTCGAACCGCGCGGGCGACGCGTGGAAATCGTCGCTTCGCTCGGCACGGCGGTGTTGGCGGCGACGAGCGCATCGCGCGCCTGCGTGGAGGGACGCGCGCGCATCACGTACTGGAAGGCCAGCGACTGCGCGCGGTCGCCACCGAGCAGTTCCACCGCCGTGATCAGTTCGCGATCCAGGCGCATCGCGTATTCGGTGCCGATGGTGTCGGGCGGGATGTCGATCTGGTGCAGGCGTTCCAGCGCGAGGCCGGCGTCGGCGAGCAGCTGCGCAATGCCCTGGCGCGTGAAGAAGCGCAGGTGCGTGCGGTCCAGGATCCCGCGTTCGGAATAATCGAAGCGCCCCGAGAGCAGCATCGCGCGCACGCTGCCGTGGGCGACGTTCGGCAGCGAGATGGCCACGGAGCCGTCGGGTGAGAGGTGGGCGAGGGCGCGGCGCAGTTCAGCCACCGGATCGACCATGTGTTCGAGCACGTCGCCGAAGACGATGACGTCGAAGCGCGCGTCGGGGTGCGCGTCGAGGAAGGAGGCGAGATCGCCGTTCCAGGCCTGGGCCAGCACGTCGGCGGCCAGGCGCGCGGAGGTCGGATCCGGTTCGACGCCCGTGACCACGTGGCCCTTGGCCATCAGCGAGGCGCCGAGATAGCCGGAGGAACAACCGACTTCCAGGATGCGCAGGCCTTGCCGGCCGGATTCGGTCGCCAACTCGTGCAGCAGCGTGTGCGAGTTGTTGCGGTTGGCCAGGTCGATCGCGGCCTGGTACTTGATCTCGCCACTCATGCTTTCGCCATCCAGAAGAAGACCGCGGCCATGCGTTTCTCCTCCAGCGCGCGGCCGTAATACGCGGTGGCGCTGTGCAGGAGGTTCGCGCGGTACAGCAGCAGGCGGTTGAACCGGTGCGGGATGCGCATGTCCTCGACGAAGGAGTCCGGCGGCACGTAACGCGTACCGAGGGCTTCAACCAGATTGTTGTGGGGCGGCATCACGAAGTTGCCGCCGCGCTGCCCGCCGGGCAATCGCTGGCGGAAGAAGCTGGTGCCGCAGTCGTCGGGCACGCCGGGATTGAGGTAGAGCACCGCGGCGTACCGGCACAACGCGCGCGAATCGGTATGCGGGCGCTGATCGCATTCGCCGTCGCCGACGACCTGGATGCAGTTGTGGTTGAGGTGCGCGCCGTCGGATGCGGTTTCGATCCACAGCTTCGCGCTCCCCGTGGCCTTGCGCACCAGCGCCTCGACGATCTCGAGTTCGTCCGGTTCCAGCCCCGGCATCACCCGCATGCCCGGCCAGCTTTCGGCGCGGTGCGGAAAGCCGAGCACCCAGTCGGTGCGCGCCAGCGTGCGTTCCCGCACGGCCTGCGGATCGGGGAGCACGTCGTCGAACACCCAGTAGTCGCGGCCCTCCGTGGGCTTGCGATAGGGCAGGACGGGCAGGGGTTTTCCGGGGCGGAGAGGCTGCATCACCCGATGATAAGGGGATGCGGGCGGCCGCTGGGATAAACTTCCGCGCTCGGCTTCACGGATAGAGGAACGGCAATGCGACGCAAGATCGTGGCGGGCAACTGGAAACTTCACGGCACCCGCGACTTCGCGTGCGCGCTGCTGGGGGAGATCGCGGAGGTCGCCGCGCCCGAGGGCGTCGAACGCATCGTGCTGCCCCCGCTGCCTTACCTGGGCGAGTTGTGCGAGCACTTCGCCGCGCGCGACATCCACTTCGGCGCCCAGGACGTGAGCGTGAACGAGACGGGCGCCTACACGGGCGAGGTCTCGGCCGCCATGCTGTTGGACGTCGGGGCCCGCTATGGCTTGGTCGGCCATTCCGAGCGCCGCCAGTACCACGGGGAAACCAGCGAACTGGTCGCGCAGAAGTTCTTCGCCGCCAAGCGCGCGGGCCTCGTGCCGATCCTCTGCGTGGGCGAATCGCTGCGTGAACGCGAGGACGGCCAGACCGAATGGCGCATCGAATCCCAGCTCGAGCCCGTGTTCGCGCTGGGCGGCCCGGATGCCCTGGACGGCGCCATCCTGGCCTACGAGCCCGTGTGGGCCATCGGCACCGGCCGCACGGCCACCCCGGAGCAGGCGCAGGCAGTCCACGCTTTCATTCGTGGCGAGGTCGCCTCGCGCAATGCTAAGATCGCCGGCTCGTTGCCGATCCTCTATGGCGGCAGCGTCAAGCCCGATAATGCGAAGGCGCTGTTCTCCCAGCCCGACGTCGATGGCGGGCTGGTGGGTGGCGCGTCCCTCGTCGCCCGGGATTTCCTGGCCATCGCGCAAGCGGCGGCCTGACACGAAAGGCAGAGTTCCTTCCGAATGTTGATGACGATCCTCAATGTGGTCTACGTGCTCATCGCCATTGCGATGGTCGCGCTGATCCTGATGCAGCGTGGCGCGGGTGCCCAGGCCGGTTCCGGCTTCGGCGCAGGCGCGTCGGCCACCGTGTTCGGCTCCCGTGGCGCCGGCAACTTCCTGTCCAAGTCCACCAAGTGGCTGGCGATCGCGTTCTTCGTGATCAGCCTGTTCATGGGCTGGAACGCGACGCACGGCCGCAAGCAGACCCAGGCGCCCGCCGCGACGGACCTCGGCCTGATGTCGTCCGTGCCGGCCGCGCCGGCGACGACGAAGCCGTCGTCCGCGGTTCCGCTCGCGCCGGCCGCCGCCGTGCCGACGGCACCGGCCGCCGTGGCGCCGACGAATGCGGTTCCGGCTGCGCCGTCGACGACGAAGCCTTCGCAAGGCAACTGATCCGGCCTACAATGTTGAACTCCGCAGCAAGCGCCGCGGAACACCTGCCCAGGTGGCGGAATTGGTAGACGCACTACCTTGAGGTGGTAGCGACGTAAGTCGTGGGGGTTCGAGTCCCCCCTTGGGCACCATAAAAAACCCGCCATCGCGCGGGTTTTTTTGTGCCCGTCGATATCGTCAAAGCGGCAATAAGGTCTGGTGGCCCGAGGCGACCGCCCGTTACAATAGCGGGCTCGTACACTCCGTCCCCCCGCGGTGCGCGTAAAGGGGCGGGATGCACGGCGTGAAATCCGACGCCCTGTGGGCTCCCTTAGCGATTGGTACGAGAGGTCCGAGCGTGCTGGCCGAATATCTGCCGACCCTGCTGTTCCTGATCGTCGCCACGGGGATCGGCATTGCCCTGATCATCGTGGGCAACGTGCTCGGGCCCAAGCGCCCCAGCGCAGAAAAACTTTCACCTTACGAATGCGGCTTCGCTGCGTTCGAAGACGCGCGCATGCAGTTCGACGTGCGCTACTACCTCATCGCGATCCTGTTCATCGTCTTCGACCTGGAAATCGCGTTCGTCTTCCCCTGGGCGCTCGTGTTCCGCGAGCTCGGCGTGTTCGGCCTGGTGGAGATGGGCGTGTTCCTGTTGTTGCTGGTGATCGGCTTCGTCTACGTCTGGAAGAAGGGTGCATTGGAATGGGAGTGATCCAGACCGTCTCGGGCTTGATGCACAACCCGCTGCCGGACGATCGCATCGGCGACATCCTGCGGCCCGAGGGTGAAAATCCGCTGGTCGAGCAGGGCTTCGTCACCACGAGCTTCGACGCGCTGTGGAACTGGGCGCGCACGGGTTCGATGTGGCCGATGACCTTCGGCCTGGCGTGCTGTGCCGTCGAGATGATGCATGCGGGCGCCGCGCGCCTGGACCTCGACCGCTACGGCGTCGTGTTCCGTCCGTCGCCGCGCCAGAGCGACGTGATGATCGTCGCCGGTACGCTCGTCAACAAGATGGCCCCTGCGCTGCGCAAGGTCTACGACCAGATGCCCGACCCGAAGTGGGTCATTTCCATGGGCAGCTGTGCGAACGGCGGCGGCTATTACCACTACTCCTACGCCGTCGTGCGCGGTTGCGACCGCATCGTGCCGGTGGACGTGTACGTGCCGGGCTGCCCGCCGACCGCCGAGGCGCTCGTGTACGGCATCCTGCAGCTGCAGAAGAAGATCCGTCGCAATGAAACGCATCCCTTCCGCAAGAAGGACGCGGCGCAAGGTGCGACGGCATGAGCACCGCAACGCTGGTCGAGCGCCTGCGCGCGCATTTCCCCGACGCCGTCATCGACGTCGCGCAGCCGCGCGGTGAAGTGACGCTCGACGTCGCGCCCGATGCCTGGCATGCCACCTGCCGTACGCTGCGCGACGCCTTCGGCTTCGAACAGGCGATGGACATCTGCGGCGTGGACTACCTCGGTTACGGCAGCGACGAGTGGGATACCACCGACGTGTCGTCCGAAGGTTTCTCGCGCGGCGTCGAAGGGCGCGGCCCGGGCCGCTTCAAGTGGGGCGAGCAGCCCACCGATGCGAAGCTGCCGTCGAACCGTCGCTTCGCCGTCGTCGCGCATTTGCTGTCGATGCAGAACAACGTGCGCCTGCGCGCGCGCTGCTTCGCCGCCGACGACACGCTGCCGGTTGTGGCCTCCGTCGTCGACCTGTGGCCCGGCGTGAACTGGTTCGAACGCGAAGCCTTCGACATGTACGGCATCCTCTTCGAAGGCCATCCGGACCTGCGCCGCATCCTCACCGACTACGGCTTCGTCGGCCATCCGTTCCGCAAGGACTTCCCGCTGATCGGCAACGTCGAAGTGCGTTACGACAACGAAAAGCAGCGCGTCGTGTACGAACCGGTCACCTCGGTCGAACCGCGCGTGGGCGTGCCGCGCGTGATCCGCGACGACGCGCGTTACAAGACCGCCGAAGGCGAGGGCAGGGAGGCGGTGAAGTGAACGCGCAGGTGGACCGCTTTCCGTCGAACACCTCGGGCCTGAACAACGCCGAGATTCGCAACTACACCCTGAACTTCGGCCCGCAGCATCCGGCCGCGCACGGCGTGCTCCGCCTCATCCTCGAGATGGACGGCGAAATCGTGCAGCGCGCCGATCCGCACATCGGCCTGCTGCATCGCGGCACCGAAAAGCTGGTCGAATCCAAGCCCTTCAACCAGTCGATAGGTTACATGGATCGCCTGGATTACGTCTCGATGATGTGCAACGAGCACGCCTACGTGCTCGGCATCGAGCGCCTGCTCGGCATCGAAGCCCCGGAACGCGCGCAGTGGATCCGGACGATGTTCGACGAGATCACGCGCATCCTGAACCACCTGATGTGGGTCGGTTCCAACGCGCTCGACCTCGGCGCGATGGCGGTGTTCCTCTACGCGTTCCGCGAACGCGAAGAGCTGATGGACGTGTACGAGGCGGTTTCGGGCGCGCGCATGCACGCCACGTACTACCGCCCGGGCGGCGTCTACCGCGACCTGCCGGACCGCATGCCGCAGTACCGCGAATCGCCGTGGCGCAAGGGGCAGAAGCTCAAGCGCTTCAACGAATGGCGCGAAGGCTCGATGCTTGATTACCTCGATGCCTTCACCAAGGATTTCCCGAAGCGCGTCGACGAGTACGAGACGCTGCTCACCGAGAACCGCATCTGGAAGCAGCGCACCGTCGGCATCGGCGTCGTGTCGCCGGAAGATGCGCTCGCCTGGGGCATGAGCGGCCCGATGGTGCGCGGCTCCGGCCTCGCCTGGGACCTGCGCAAGAAGCAGCCCTACGCCAAGTACGCGGAAGTCGATTTCGACATCCCGCTGGGCACCAACGGCGACTGCTACGACCGTTACCTGGTGCGCGTCGCCGAGATGCGCCAGTCCAACCGCATCATCGCCCAGTGCGTGAAGTGGCTGAAGGCCAACCCGGGCCCGGTGATGCTGGACAACTACAAGGTCGCGCCTCCCTCCCGCGAGGAGATGAAGGACGACATGGAAGCCCTGATCCACCACTTCAAGCTGTTCACCGAAGGCTACTGCGTCCCGGCAGGGGAAACGTATGCCGCGGTGGAAGCGCCCAAGGGCGAGTTCGGCGTGTACCTGGTCAGCGACGGCGCCAACAAGCCGTTCCGCTGCAAGCTGCGCGCGCCGGGCTTCGCGCACCTTTCCTCGATGGACGCGATCGTCACGGGCCACATGCTCGCCGACGTCGTCGCGATGATCGGCACCTACGACGTGGTGTTCGGCGAGATCGACCGCTGACCGTCGGCAACGACGGATCCAAACGCATTAGCAAGGCATACCGATGAGAGCGACCGGCAACTTCGAGAACGCGCGCAATGTCGATCCGCAGCAGGTGCTGTCGGACGCGACGCGTGCGCACATCGACCACTGGCTGACCAAGTTCCCGCCCGACCGCAAGCGTTCGGCCGTGCTGCAGGGCTTGCACGCCGCGCAGGAACAGAACGGCGGCTGGCTGAGCGACGAGCTGATCGCCGCCGTGGCCAAGTACCTCGACCTCCCGCCGGTGTGGGCGTACGAAGTCGCCACGTTCTATTCGATGTTCGAAACCGAAAAGGTCGGGCGCCACAACGTCGCCTTCTGCACGAACATCAGCTGCTGGCTCAACGGCGCCGAAGACCTCGTCGCGCATGCGGAGAAGAAGCTCGGCTGCAAGCTCGGCGAATCCACCGCCGACGGCCGCGTGTTCCTCAAGCGCGAAGAAGAGTGCCTCGCCGCGTGCTGCGGCGCGCCGATGATGGTCATCAACGGCCACTACCACGAAAAGCTCACGACCCAGAAGGTCGACGAGCTCCTGGACGGGCTGGAGTAAGCGCATGGGCGGCCACAGCCACTATTCCGAACCTACCGGCCCCGTCGGTCCTGCGCCGCAGGAACACAACGTCGTCTACACGACGCTGCACTTCGACAAGCCCTGGTCCTACGAGAACTACCTGAAGACCGGCGGTTACGCCGCGCTGCGCAAGATCCTCGAAGAGAAGATCGAACCGGCCGCCGTCATCGAGATGGTCAAGCAGTCCGGCCTGCGCGGCCGCGGCGGCGCGGGCTTCCCGACCGGCCTGAAGTGGTCCTTCATGCCGAAGGGTCCGGGCATCAAGTACATCCTGTGCAACTCCGACGAATCGGAGCCGGGCACGGCGAAGGATCGCGACATCCTGCGCTACAACCCGCATGCCGTGATCGAAGGCATGGCGATCGCGTGCTACGCGACGGGTTCGCCGGCGGCCTACAACTACCTGCGCGGCGAGTTCCACCACGAGCCCTTCGAGCATCTCGAAGAGGCGACGCGCGAGGCTTATGCCAACGGTTGGCTGGGCAAGAACCTCCTCGGCAGCGGCGTCGACATCGACCTGTACAACGTGCTCGGCGCGGGCGCCTACATCTGCGGCGAAGAAACCGCGCTGATGGAATCGCTCGAAGGCAAGAAGGGCCAGCCGCGCTACAAGCCGCCGTTCCCCGCGAACTTCGGCCTGTACGGCAAGCCGACCACGATCAACAACACCGAAACGTATGCGTCGGTGCCGGCGATCATCCGCAACGGCGCCGAATGGTTCCTCAACCTCGGCAAGCCGAACAACGGCGGGCCGAAGGTGTTCTCGGTGTCGGGCCACGTGGCCAAGCCGGGCAACTACGAGATCCGCCTGGGCACCTCGTTCGCCGATCTGCTGCAGATGGCCGGCGGCATGCGCGAAGGCCGCAAGCTCAAGGCCGTGATCCCCGGTGGTTCCTCGATGAAGGTGCTGCCGGCCGACGCGATGATGGCCTGCACGATGGACTACGACTCGATCCAGAAGGCCGGTTCGGGCCTGGGTTCGGGCGCGGTCATCGTGATGGACGACACCACCTGCATGGTGCGTGCCTGCCAGCGCATCGCGCGCTTCTACTTCAAGGAAAGCTGCGGCCAGTGCACGCCGTGCCGCGAAGGCACCGGCTGGATGTACCGCATGCTCACGCGCATCGTGGAAGGCAAGGCCACGCTCGACGACCTGCAGATGCTGCGCGCCGCCGCGGGCCAGATCGAAGGCCACACCATCTGCGCGTTCGGCGAAGCCGCTGCGTGGCCGGTGCAGGGCTTCCTGTTCCACTTCTGGGACGAATTCGAATACGCGATCGTCAACGGGCGGTTCCTGGTCGATGACCAGCGCAACGGCACGGTCGTCGCCAAGCAGGGTGTGGCCGCATGAGCGCCGTTGAGACTGATGTGAAGCCCGTCGTGCCGGAAGGCCACGTCGCCATCGAGATCGACGGCGTCGCGATGACCGCGCCGAAGGGCTCGATGATCATCCAGGCCGCCGACAAGGCCGGCATCCCGATCCCGCGCTTCTGCTACCACGACAAGCTGAGCATCGCGGCGAACTGCCGCATGTGCCTGGTCGAAGTGGAAAAGATGCCGAAGCCCGCGCCCGCGTGCGCGACGCCGGTGATGGACGGCATGAAGATCGTCACGCGCAGCGACAAGGCACTGAAGTCGCAGCGCAACGTGATGGAATTCCTGCTCATCAACCATCCGCTCGACTGCCCGATCTGCGACCAGGGCGGCGAGTGCGAACTGCAGGACCTCTCGCTCGGCTACGGCCGTTCGGTCTCGCGCTTCTCCGAGCGCAAGCGCGTGGTGGCCGACGAGGACTTCGGTCCGCTCGTCGCCTCCGACATGACGCGCTGCATCCAGTGCACGCGCTGCGTGCGCTTCACCGCGGAAGTCGCCGGCACCTACGAGCTCGGCGGCATGATGCGCGGCGAGAACCTGCAGATCGGCACCTACGACGGCAAGCCGCTGACGACCGAACTGTCCGGCAACGTCATCGACGTCTGCCCGGTCGGCGCGCTGACCAACAAGGTGTTCCGCTTCCGTGCGCGTCCGTGGGAACTGGTCGCGCGCGAATCGATCGGCTTCCACGATGCACTGGGCAGCAACCTGTTCCTGCACGTGCGCCGCGGCGAAGTGCTGCGCACCGTGCCGCGCGACAACGAAGCGGTCAACGAATGCTGGCTGTCGGACCGCGACCGCTATTCGCACCAGGGCCTGTACGCCGCCGACCGCGCGATGAAGCCGATGGTGCGCGACGGTGACAACTGGCGCGAAACCTCCTGGGAAGAAGCGCTGGCCAAGGCCGCGAAGATCCTGCGCGACAACGGCGGCGACCAGCTCGGCGTGCTCGTGCACCCGTCGACGTCGAACGAAGAGGGTGCGCTGCTTGCGCGCCTGGCCGACGGCCTGGGCACCGGCAACCTCGACCACCGCATCGCGCAGCACGATCTCTCCGACGCCGCCGTCGCCGAACGCGCCGGCATGGCCGTGGCCGACATCGAGAACGCCGACGCGATCGTGATCGTCGGTTCGCACCTGCGCCACGAACTGCCGCTGCTGCACCAGCGCCTCCGCAAGGCGGTGAAGAAGGGCGCGCGCGTGCACATGGTCAATCCGGTCGACTTCGACGTGGCCTTCGACGTCGCGTCGAAGACGATCGTGCCGCCGTCGCAGCTTTCGACCGCACTCGCCGGCGTCGACATCAAGGGCGCGCAGCGCGCCGTGGTGATCGTTGGCGCCGTTGCCGAACTCGGCACGCACGCCGCCGCGATCCGCGCCGCGGTGCGCGGTTTCGCCGCCGCCAACGACGCCGCCGTGTGCCGCATCCCGCAGGGCGCGAATGCGCTCGGCCTGGCGCAGCACGGCGTGCTGCCGTCGGCGCGCGATGCGAACGCGATGCTCGCCGATGCCCGCAGCGCGTACGTGATCTACGGCATCGAGCCGGGCCTCGACTTCGCCGACCAGGCGCAGGCGTTCAAGGCGCTGGGCAATGCGCAGGTCGTGGCCTTCAGCCATTTCGCATGCGAATCCACGCGCAAGGTCGCCGACGTGATCCTGCCGATCGGTGCGCTGCCGGAAATCGACGGCTCGCTGACCAACCTCGACGGCTTCGTGCAGCACGGCACCGCTGGCGGCAAGCTGCCAGGCGACGCGCGTGCCGGTTGGCGCGTCCTGCGTGCGCTCGGTGGCGACCTCGGTGTCGCGGGCTTCGACTTCACCGATTACGCCGGCATGCGCGCAGGTTTGTCCGAACGCAACGTGCAGGTCGTCAAGGGCGGCGTGCCGCCGCACGCGCAGGTGCATGGCGCCGGCCTTGAAGTGGTGGCCTCGCAGGCGATCTATCGCAGCGATGCCACGGTGCGTCGGGCGGCCGCGCTGCAGGCGCATCCGCTGACGCTCGGCGCGCGCGTCGTCCTGCATCCCGAGGATGCGGGCGAGGCGGGCGTTCATCCGGACGGCGTGGCGAAGGTGTCCAACGCAACCGGCACGGCAACGCTGCCGGTGGCCACGAGCGACAAGGTCGCGCGCGGCACCGCGTGGGTGGAATCCGGTTATGGCGCGACGGCTGCGCTGCTCACGGGCAACGTGGAGGTTCGTCGCGCATGATGATGTTCATCGACCCCATCCGTGACTTCTTCCTGTCCTTCGGCGCCCTCGGTGCCCTGGTCTGGATCGTCCTGAAGATCCTCGCCATCGCCGTGCCGGTGATCCTGGCCGTCGCGTTCTACGTGGTGTGGGAGCGCAAGCTGATCGGCTGGATGCACGTGCGCCACGGGCCGATGTACGTGGGCAAGGGCATCCTCCAGGCCTTCGCCGACGTGTTCAAGCTGCTGTTCAAGGAAGTGGTGCAGCCCACCGTGGCGCAGCCCTTCCTGTATCGACTCGCGCCCTTGATCGCGCTCGTGCCGGCGTTCGCCGCCTGGGCGGTGGTGCCCTTCGATTCGAAGGTCGTGCTGTCGAATGCGAACGCGGGCCTGCTGTACCTGCTCGCGATGACCTCGCTCGGCGTGTACGGGATCATCCTGGCGGGCTGGGCATCGAACTCGAAGTACGCCTTCCTCGGTGCGATGCGCGCCGCGGCGCAGGTTGTGTCCTACGAAATCGCGATGGGATTCGCGCTGGTCGGCGTGCTGATCGCCGCGGGCAGCCTGAACCTGTCGGACATCGTGCACGCGCAGGAAGGCAACGCGGGCATGTTCGAGTGGTTCATGTGGCCGCTGTTCCCGTTGTTCGTCATCTACTTCGTGTCCGGCGTGGCCGAGACCAACCGCGCGCCCTTCGACGTGGTGGAAGGCGAATCGGAAATCGTCGCCGGCCACATGGTCGAGTACTCCGGTTCGCAGTTCGCGCTGTTCTTCCTGGCCGAATACGCCAACATGCTGCTCGTCAGCTTCCTGGTGTCGATCTTCTTCGTGGGCGGCTGGCTCAGCCCGTTCCAGGGGCTCGGCATCCCGTTCCTGTCGGCGAATGGTTGGCCGTGGCTGTTCCTGAAGGTGTTCTTCTTCGCCAGCTGCTTCATCTGGTTCCGTGCTTCCTTCCCGCGCTACCGCTATGACCAGATCATGCGCCTGGGCTGGAAGGTCTTCATTCCGATCACCATCGCCTGGATCTTCGTAACGGCGCTGATGGCGTACTACAACGTGTTCACGCCGGGGCAGTGACGGGCATGACTCGAATCGTTTCCTTTTTCCGCAGCCTGCTGCTCATCGAGCTGGCACAGGGCCTGATGCTCACGGGCAAGTACCTGTTCCGCCCGAAGTACACGTTGATGTACCCGATGGAAAAGACGCCGCAGTCGCCGCGCTTCCGCGGCCTGCACGCGCTGCGCCGCTATCCCAACGGCGAAGAGCGCTGCATCGCCTGCAAGTTGTGCGAAGCGGTGTGCCCGGCGCTGGCGATCACCATCGACTCGGAGCAGCGCGCCGACGGCACCCGCCGGACCACGCGCTACGACATCGATCTGTTCAAGTGCATCTTCTGCGGGTTCTGCGAGGAGTCGTGCCCGGTGGACTCGATCGTCGAGACGCACCTGCACGAATACCACTTCACTGCGCGCGGCCAGAACATCGTGACCAAGCCGCAGCTGCTGGCCATCGGCGACAGGCTCGAGGCGGAAATCGCCGCGCGCCGCGCCGCCGACGCACCGTTCCGCTGAGGGCCACATGGATCTCGCAACGCTTTCGTTCTACGCCTTCGCCACCATGGCCATCGCCGCGGCCGTCGGTGTCATCAGCGTGAGGAACCCGGTGCAGGCAGCGCTGCTGCTCGTGCTCACGTTCTTCTCCGTGGCCTGTACCTGGATCCTCGCCGGCGCCGAATTCCTCGGCATCGCGCTGATCCTGGTCTACGTGGGCGCGGTGATGGTGCTGTTCCTGTTCGTGGTGATGATGCTCGACATCGACGTCGCGCCGCTGCGCGAGGGCTTCGTGCGCTACCTGCCGATCGGCGCGGCCGTTGCCATCGCGATGCTGATCGAGATCAGCATGCTGATCGGCGTGAAGGTGCTCGTGCAGGCGCCGCTCGCCGCCGATGCGGCCGCCGCGGCCAACATCCCGAACACCACCTGGCTCGCGCGTGCGCTGTTCACCGACTTCCTGCTGCCCTTCGAAGTGGCGGCGGTGATCCTGACCATCGCCGTCGTGGCCGCCGTGATGCTGACGCTGCGCCGCCGCACCGGCGTGAAGCACCAGAGTCCGTCGGCACAGGCGCGCGTGCGTGCCTCCGACCGCCTGCGCGTCGTGAAGATGGATGCCGTGAAGCCGGCCGCGCCGGCCGCCACCGAGGAGACCCCGCGATGATGGCCTTGTCCCTTGGGCACTTCCTGTTCCTGGGCGCGGCGCTGTTCTGCATCGCACTCGCCGGCATCTTCCTCAACCGGAAGAACGTGATCGTGCTGCTGATGTCGATCGAGCTGATGCTGCTCGCGGTCAACATCAACTTCGTCGCGTTCTCGCGCGAGCTCGGCGATGCCGCAGGCCAGGTGTTCGTGTTCTTCATCCTCACCGTGGCCGCCGCCGAGGCCGCCATCGGCCTGGCGATCCTGGTCACGCTGTTCCGCAACCGGCGCACGATCAACGTCGCCGAAATCGATACCTTGAAGGGCTGATCCGATGCCGGGCGTTGAATTCACCCTCTCGAAGACGATGCTGGTGTGGGTCGTCCTCGCGCCGCTGATCGGCGCGATCCTGGCCGGCCTGTTCGGCAAGCGCATCGGCCGCGTCGGCGCGCACACGGTCACCATCGGCGGCGTGGCGATCAGCTGCGCGCTGTCGATGTACGTGCTGTGGCAGCTGGTGGGGCAGGGCGCTGCGCCGTTCAACCAGAACCTGTACACCTGGTTCGAGATCGGCGGTTACAACGCGCACGTCGGCTTCATGGTCGACAAGCTCACCGCGATGATGATGGTCGTGGTCACCTTCGTGTCGCTGCTGGTGCACATCTACACCATCGGCTACATGGAAGAAGACCCGGGCTACCAGCGCTTCTTCAGCTACATCTCGCTGTTCACCTTCTCGATGCTCATGCTGGTGATGAGCAACAACTTCCTGCAGCTGTTCTTCGGCTGGGAAGCGGTGGGCCTGGTGTCGTACCTGCTGATCGGCTTCTGGTTCAAGCGCCCGAGCGCGATCTTCGCCAACCTCAAGGCCTTCCTGGTCAACCGCGTCGGCGACTTCGGCTTCCTGCTGGGCATCGCGGGCGTGCTGTACTGGTTCGGCTCGCTGGACTACGCGACGGTGTTCGCCAACGCGTCGTCGATCATGGGCGGCGGGCAGACCGTCGAGATCTTCTCGGGCCACGCCTGGTCGATCGCGACCGTCATCTGCATCTGCCTGTTCATCGGCGCCATGGGCAAGTCGGCGCAGGTGCCGCTGCACGTGTGGCTGCCCGACTCGATGGAAGGCCCGACGCCGATCTCCGCGCTGATCCACGCCGCGACGATGGTGACCGCGGGCATCTTCATGGTGGCGCGCATGTCGCCGCTGTTCGAGCTCTCGCCGGCCGCGCTCAACTTCGTGCTGTTCATCGGCGCGACCACGGCGTTCTGGACCGGCCTGATCGGCATCGTGCAGAACGACATCAAGCGCGTCGTCGCGTACTCCACGTTGTCGCAGCTGGGCTACATGACGGTCGCGCTCGGCGTGGGCGCGTACTCGGCGGGCGTGTACCACCTGATGACCCACGCCTTCTTCAAGGCGCTGCTGTTCCTCGGTGCCGGCTCGGTGATCATCGGCATGCACCACGAACAGGACATGCGCCGGATGGGCGGCCTGAAGAAGTACATGCCCATCACCTACTGGACGATGGTCATCGGCACGCTGGCGCTGGTCGGCACGCCGTTCTTCAGCGGCTTCTATTCGAAGGACACGATCATCGAAGCGGCCGAGCTCGCCGCGCACGGAAATCCGGGCTTCACCGTGCAGACCTACGCGTACTGGGCCGTGCTGCTCGGCGCGTTCGTCACCTCGTTCTACAGCTTCCGCCTGCTGTACATGACCTTCCACGGGAAGGAACGCTTCCACGATCCGGTGCCGGAGCATTACATCGCGCCGGAGGCGGACTCGACGGAGCACGAGGACGCGATCTCGCATGCGCATGACGCGCACGACGACCACCATGACGACCATGGCCATGCGCATACGCCGCACGAGTCGCCGTGGGTCGTGACGGTCCCGCTGATCCTGCTCGCGATTCCCTCGATCATCATCGGCTTCTTCACTGCCGGTCCGATGCTGTTCGGCAAGACCTGGGACGCCGCGCAGGAGCGCCTGCCGTTCTTCCTCGGCGCGATCGACATGCCGGAGCACGGCACGATGGCGAACCTGGCAGAGGAATTCCACGGCGCGGTCAACTTCGCGATCCACGGCTTCGCTGCACCTGCCTTCTGGCTCGCCTTCGCCGGCTTCGCGCTCGCCACGTTCCTCTACGTGTTCCGCCCCGACCTGCCGGGCAAGATCGCGCATGCCCTGCGCTGGCCGGTGCGCGTGCTGGAGCGCAAGTACTTCATGGACGACCTGTGGATCGATGGCTTCGCCGGTGGCGGTGTCGCACTCGGCCAGGTGTCGCGCCAGGTGGACAGCAAGGTCATCGACGGGGTGGTGGTGAACGGCAGTGCGCGCGTGGTCGACCTCGTGTCGGGCGTCGTGCGCCAGCTGCAGTCCGGTTACCTGTACCACTACGCCTTCGCGATGATCGTTGGCCTGATCGCGCTGCTTGCCGTCATCAATCATTACTGGATGTAACGACGTGGCGAACGCCCCCCTTCTGAGCCTGTTGATCTGGTTGCCCATCCTCGGCGGCGCGCTGTCGCTGATGCTTGGCGAGAACCGCGCGAGCATGGCGCGCTGGCTTGCGCTGGGCACGGCGCTGCTCGCGCTCGCGCTGAGCATCCCGCTGTTCACCGGATTCGATTACGCCGCCACCGGCATGCAGTTCGTCGAACAGCACCAGTGGATCCCGGCCTACGACATCCGTTACGCGCTCGGCGCCGACGGCATCTCGGTCGCGCTGATCGGCCTGACCACGCTCACCACCGTGCTGGTGCTGATCGGTGCGTGGACCGCGATCGACGAACGCGTGAACCAGTACGTCGCCGCGTTCCTCGTGCTCGAAGGCCTGATGATCGGCGTGTTCTCCGCGCTCGACGGCATGCTGTTCTACGTGTTCTTCGAAGCCATGCTCATCCCGATGTTCATCATCATCGGCGTGTGGGGCGGCCCGCGGCGCGTGTACGCGTCGATCAAGTTCTTCCTGTACACCTTCCTCGGGTCGGTGTTCATGCTGGTCGGCATCATCTACCTGTACCTGAAGGGCGGTAGCTGGCAGCTGGCGGACATGGCGGCGCTGCCGCTGACCATGCAGGAGCAGACCTGGCTGTTCTTCGCCTTCCTCGCCGCGTTCTCGGTGAAAGTGCCGATGTTCCCGGTGCACACGTGGTTGCCGGATGCGCACGTGGAAGCGCCGACCGGTGGCTCGGTGGTGCTGGCGGCGATCATGCTGAAGATCGGCGGATACGGCTTCCTGCGTTTCACCCTGCCGATCGTGCCGGACGCCGGCCACGAGTTCGCGTGGGTCGTCATCGCGCTGTCGCTGATCGCCATCGTCTACATCGGCTTCGTCGCGCTGGTGCAGGACGACATGAAGAAGCTGATCGCGTACTCGTCGATCTCGCACATGGGCTTCGTGACCCTGGGCACCTTCATCGCCTTCTCGCTGGTGCGCGACACGGGCAACCTCGACGCCGCACGCCTCGGCCTGCAGGGCGCGATGGTGCAGATGATTTCGCACGGCTTCATCTCCGGTGCGATGTTCTCCTGCGTCGGCGTGCTCTACGACCGCATGCACAGCCGCATGATCCGCGACTACGGCGGCGTGGCGAACGTGATGCCGTGGTTCGCGATGTTCATGGTGCTGTTCGGCATGGCCAACTCGGGCCTGCCGGGCACGTCGGGTTTCATCGGCGAGTTCATGGTGATCCTCGCCAGCTTCCAGCAGCATCCGCTGCTCGCCTTCGGCGCGGCGACCACGCTGATCCTCGGCGCGGCCTACACGCTGTGGTTGGTCAAGCGCACGATCTTCGGCGAGGTCGGCAACGCCCACGTCGCCGAACTCGAAGACATCAACATGCGGGAATGGATCGTGCTCGGCACGTTCGCCATCGGTGTGCTCGCGCTCGGTGTGTATCCGAAGCCGCTGACCGACCTGATGGAACCCGCCATCGCCCAGCTCGCCAGCCAGCTGGCCGCGACCAAGCTCTGAGATCGCCAGCATGCCCATGACCACGCCCAATCCCGCCGAACTGCTGCCGCTGCTGCCCGAGCTCGTGCTCACCGGCGCCGCGTTCGCGCTGCTGATGCTCGATCTGTTCCTCGAGGAGCGCCAGCGCTGGGTCACGCACGTGCTCTCGATTGCCGCGCTCGTGTTCGTGGCCGGCATGGTCGCCACCGGCGTGGGCGGGCAGGGCATCGTGCTCAACGGCATGTTCATCCGCGACGTCGCGGCCGACGTGCTCAAGCTGTTCACCTGCGCCATCTCGGCGCTGTCGCTCGTCTATGCGTGGCCTTACCTGCGCGAGCGCGGGCTGTACAAGGGCGAGGTGCCGGTGCTGGTGCTGTTCTCCACCGCCGGCATGATGCTGATGGTGTCCGCGGGCAACCTGGTCACCGTGTACCTCGGCCTGGAAATGCTCGCGCTGTGCCAGTACGCGCTGGTCGCGATCGACCGCGACGGTCCGCTCGCCTCCGAAGCGGCGATGAAGTATTTCGTCCTGGGCTCGCTCGCCTCGGGCATGCTGCTATACGGCATGTCGCTGATGTACGGCGCCACCGGCACGCTCGACCTGCCGGGCATCCACGCCGCGATGTCGCATGCATCGCCGGGCCTGGTGCTGACGGGCCTGGTGTTCATCGTCGCGGGCATCGCCTTCAAGTTCGGTGCCGCGCCGTTCCACATGTGGCTGCCGGACGTCTACCACGGCGCGCCCACGCCGATCACGCTGTTCATCGGTTCGGCGCCGAAGCTCGCCGCGTTCGGCATGGCCTACCGCCTGCTGGAAACCGGCGCCGGCCCGCTCGACGAACAATGGCGCCTGCTGCTCGCCGGCCTGGCCACGTTGTCGCTGGTGATCGGCAACCTGATCGCGCTGGCGCAGACCAACCTCAAGCGCATGCTCGCGTATTCGACGATCTCGCACGTCGGCTTCCTGTTCCTCGGCCTCGCCGGGGGCGGTCCGCAGGGCTATGCGTCGGCGATGTTCTACGCGATCACCTACGCGATCATGTCGGCCGCGGCCTTCGGCGCGATCATCGTGCTGTCCAACCGCGGCTTCGAAGCCGACAACATCGACGACTTCAAGGGCCTCAACGCCCGCAGCCCGTGGATGGCCGGCCTGGTCCTGTGCGTGATGGCCTCGCTCGCCGGCGTGCCGCCGTTCCTCGGCTTCTGGTCGAAGCTCGCCGTGCTGCGCGCCGCGCTGCAGGGGAACATGATGTGGCTGGTGATCGTCGGTATCGTGTTCGCCGTGATCGGGTCGTTCTACTACCTGCGCGTGATCAAGGTGATGTACTTCGACGAGCCCGTCGGCGACGGCCCGGTGGAGCGCGACGACCGCCCGCTGCGCATCGTCTTCGGCGTCAACGCACTCTCGCTGCTGTTCCTCGGCCTGGCCTGGAACCCGATCATGGCCTGGTGCATGGCGGCGTTCCGCTGACGCGCCACGCCCTCTGATTGATCCACCGACGCCCTCCGCAAGGAGGGCGTCGTCGTTTGGGCGTCCGAAACGACAAATTCCTTGTCGAATCATTCGCTTGTTGCCGCTCTGTCATCGAAATGTGATCGCACGTTGAAGCGAATTCCCGCGTGGCCGACGAGGTTTGGCGACGGGGGAGTTACGGCAGGGGGCGGTGTCGCCATGCAGCCGCGCCCCCGCCCTTTTCCTTCAACGAGATCCGACATGTCCTCCAAGCCCCGGCTGCAACGCCGCGTCCTGACCCTCGCTCTGTTGTCCGTCATGTCCGTCCCGGCCTTCGCCGGCGTCAACTGCCAGTTGGTCGACCAGACCACCGGCCTTCCGCTGCCGATCGACAGCACCTCGCCGGGTTCCGATTCGCTGGCATGCGGCCCGCGCGCGAAGGCCGTCGGCAACCGTTCGGTGTCCGAGGGCGATGAAACGACCGCCACGGGCGACAACGCGACCGCCATCGGTTCGTGGATCGACCTCGATGGCGACGGCCTGGTCGACGCCAACGAAATCACCTGGGCCAACGGTGCCAAGTCCGTGGCCGTCGGCGCCGCGGCGCAGGCGCTCGGCGCGGGCGCGGTGGCGGTCGGCGTGCAGTCGGTGGCCACCGGTGCCAACAGCATCGCCGTCGGCAACACCGCGCAGACCCAGTCGTTGAACACCACGACCACCAAGACGACGGTGCAGGGCACGCCCAACACAGTCACCACCACGACCACCACGACCAACGGCCCGGCGAGCAACCAGAACAGCATCGCGGTGGGCACCAACTCGCGTGCGAACGGCAACAACGACATCGCGATGGGCAACGGCGCGACGGTCGAGAACACCATCAACTCGGTGACCGCGACCACCACCGCCGGCGTGACGACGATGGTGCAGACCACGCTGTCGACGCCCGCGACGAGCGCGATCGCCATCGGCACCGGCGCCAAGGCGAACGGCAACAGCACCGTGGTCATCGGCAACGGCGCGCGCGCCGAATCGCGGGTCCTCACGCTGATCAACGGCTTCGGCTCCACCACTCCGATCTCGGTCTACACCGCGGGTGTCGCGACGAACACGACGGTCATCGGCGCGGGCGCAGTGGCGCAGGGCACCAACAGCGTGGTGATCGGCAGCGGTGCCTCGACTTCAGGCGACGGCTTCGATCCCACCGGTACGATCCTGCTGAAGGACAAGAACGACACGGTCGTTGGCACCGGGTCTGCAACGGTGCGCGGCTGGGGTACTGCGTATGGCTACAACGCCATCGCATACGGCTATGGCACCACCGCCATCGGTACCGGTACCTACGCCATCGGCTCGGGCTCCACCGCGGTCGGCGGGTGGTTCGACCTCAATGCGGCCTTCGGCGCCGCGCCCACGAATACGCTTCCCACCGGCTGGGCGTTCGGAACCAACACCCCGGGTACGGCAGCGCAGGCATTTGGCGCCAATGCCCGCGCCTGGGGCAACTACGACACGGCCTTGGGTCCGGCGGCCAGGACCAGTGATTTCGACAGTTCATGGGGCGATGGCCTGAGTCATTACTCGACCTACGACCAGAAGATCATCAATGGCTCGGTCGCGGCGGGCTTCGTGGCGTATGCCGAAGGGCATGCCAGCATCGCCTTGGGCCAGCAGAGCAGGGCCCATGATGCGTTCGCGGTTGCCATCGGCAGCGAAAGCGTGGCCTGGGGCGTCGACAGCATCGCGCTTGGCGACAATGCCGTCAGCGCCTGGCACCAGGACATCGCCATCGGCGCCAACGCCCAGGCCCTCGGCGGCTTCGGCACCACGAACATCGCCTTCGGCGTCGATGCCATGGTCGACAACCTGGGTGGCGGCGACACCAGCAACGCCATCGCGTTCGGTTCGCAGGCGCAGGCCATGTCGGACAACGCCGTGGCCTTCGGTGCGAATGCGCAGGCCATGGGCCTCAACGCCACCGCGACGGGCAACGCCAGCATCGCGAACGGCGCCTCCTCGTCGGCCTTCGGCGATGGCAGCCAGGCCAATGGCGACTACGCCTCGGCGCTCGGCGCGTATGCCTACGCCGACGGCATGTACAGCATGGCGGCCGGCACCAACGCTTTCGCGCTCGGCATGAACAGCACCGCGATGGGCTACAACAGCGTCGCGCTGGAAGACGACAGCGTTGCGCTGGGTTCGAACTCGGTCGCCGATCGTGCGAACACGGTGTCGGTGGGTTCGGCGGGTTACGAACGCCAGATCACCAACGTCGCCGCCGGTTCGGCGGACACCGACGCGGTCAACGTGTCGCAGCTCAATGATGCGCTCATCGCCGTCGGTGCGAGCAGCGCCGCGCAGCTCGACACGGTCGCGGCCGCCTTCGGTGGCGGTGCCACGATCGACGTCAACGGCCTGCTGGGCGCGCCGACGTATTCGATCCAGGGCAGCGACTACTACAACGTGGGCGACGCGTTCTCCGCGCTGGACGGTTACATCAGCGGCATCAACACGACGATCAGCAACCTCACCACGCAGGTGAATACGCTGTCCGCGACGCCGGGCCTCGGCATGCCGATCGGCACGGGCAACGGCCTTGCACTCGGCAACGGCAGCAACGCCACCGACGGCACCGACACCGCGTTCGGCACGAATGCGAACGTCGGCGCGGACAGTGGCACGGCGGTCGGCAGCGGTGCGAGCATCGCCGCAGTCGCGACGGATTCCGTTGCAGTCGGTGCGAATGCCAGCGTCACCGCTGCGTCGGGCACGGCGATCGGCGAGGGCGCGAGCGTCAGCGCCAACGGTGCCGTCGCCATCGGCCAGGGTTCGGTCGCCGACCAGGCGAACACGGTGTCGGTCGGCAGCGCGGGCAACGAACGCCGCGTGACCAACGTCGCGACCGGCACGGCCGACACCGACGCCGCCAACGTCGCACAGGTCAACGCGGGCAATGCCGCGACGCTGCAAAGCGCGAACGCCTACACCAACAGCACCGCCGCCACCACGCTGCAGAGCGCCAACGGCTACACCGACGCCCGCCTGCAGGCGATGAACGACGAGTTCACCCGCCTCACGCAGGACTTCGGCAAGCGCCTGGACAAGCAGGACGAGCGCATCGACCGCGAAGGTGCGATGAGCGCGGCCATGTTGAACATGGCGATCAACGCCGCGAACGCACGCACCGATGCCGGTCGCATCGGCGTCGGCGCCGGCTGGCAGAACGGACAGAGCGCGCTCTCCATTGGCTATTCGAAGCAGATCGGCGAACACGCGTCCTTCAGCATCGGCGGCGCGTTCAGCAGCAGCGATTCGAGCGCCGGCGTCGGCTTCGGTTTGGACCTCTAAGCAACATGCACCGCGGCGCCATCGCGGCGCCGCGGTCAACCCCAATCTTCCAGGAAGACTGCAATGACTCTTCGCCGCACCACCCTCAGCCTGCTCCTCGCCGCCGCCATCGCGCCGGCCTTCGCGGGCAACGCCACCATCGATCTGTCCGCCCTCAACGACGCCACGCTGTCGGCCACGCCGCGCTTCGTCGTCAAGTTCCGCGCCGGCACTGCCGAAAGCACGCAGGCCGCTGCGCGCCAGAAGGCGCTCGACGCCGCCGCCACCCGCGTGCGTCCGCAGGTCGCCGTGCAGACCAACGCCGCCGGCAAAGCCGTGCCCTTGTCGATGAACACGCTGCGCGCCACCGCGCGTGGCGGGCGCCACGTGATTCGCGCTTCGCAGCGTCTGACGCGCAATGAAGCCGAAGCACTGATGCGTTCGATCGCCGCCGATCCGAACGTCGAATACGTCGCCGTCGACGGCCGCGTGCACGCCGACGCACTGCCGAACGATCCGTACCTGGCCACGTACCAGAACTGGCATTACGGCACCGGCGCCGGTGGCGCGCGCGTCACCACCGCATGGGACATCACCAAGGGCGCTGGCGTCGTCGTCGCCGTGATCGATACGGGCGCCACGCACCACGCCGACCTCGAACCGAACCTGCTGCCGGGTTACGACTTCATCACCGATGCCTTCGTTTCGCGTCGCGCCGACGACACGCGCCAGCCGGGCGGTTGGGACACCGGCGACTGGAGCGCAGCGGGCGAATGCGGCAGCGGCTCGGCCGCGCGCAACAGCTCCTGGCACGGCACGCACGTGTCCGGCACGATCGCCGAAGTGACCAACAACGGCCTCGCCGGTGCGGGCGTTGCACCGGAAGCGAAGATCGTTCCGATCCGCGTGCTCGGCCGTTGCGGCGGTTACGACTCCGACATCGCCGACGCGATGGTGTGGGCGGCCGGTGGCGACGTGCCCGGCGTGCCGAAGAACCCGAACCCGGCGGAAGTCCTGAGCCTGAGCCTCGGTGGCGACCAGTCGTGCCCGGCCTACGTGCAGGACGCGATCAACACGGCAGTCTCGCTCGGTGCGGTCGTCGTCGTCGCGGCAGGCAACCAGAACTCCGATGCGATCACGCATTCGCCTGCCGGTTGCGCGAACGTCATCACCGTCGGTGCCACGGGCTACAGCGGCCAGCGTGCGAGCTATTCGAACTACGGTTCGTCGGTCGAAATCTCGGCGCCGGGTGGCGCGGGCACCGAAGGCTCGCCGAACGGTTACATCTGGTCGACGCTCAACGCCGGCACGACCGTGCCGGGCGCCGATGCATTCGGTGGTTACACCGGGACGTCGATGGCCACGCCGCACGTGTCCGGCATCATCGCGCTGATGCAGAGCGTGGCGGCCAAGCCGCTGACGCCCGCGCAGGTGCAGGGCGTGCTGATCTCCACCGCGCGTCCGTTCCCGGTCAAGCCGGACAAGCCGATCGGTGCGGGTATCGTGGATGCCACCGCCGCGGTGCAGCGTGCGCAGACCTTTGGCCAGCCGGTGACGGGCATTCCGCTGGTGAGTGGCGTCGCGTCGTCGGTCGCGCCGCTCGCGGCCGGCCAGAGCGTGATCTACGACATCAATGTTCCGGCGGGTGCGAAGAGCCTGCAGATGCTGACCTACGGCGGTCGCGGCACGGTGAGCGAGTTCGTGCAGTACGAAGCCGAGCCGATGGCGAGCTGGAACATCGGTGCGTCCAACCGCCCGGGCACCAACCAGACGATCACGCTCACCACGCCGGCCGCGGGCCACTACTACCTGAAGGTGACGGCGCAGGCCGATGCCGCGGGCGTGATGGTGCGCGCGACGGTGCTTTGATTCGCCTCACGCGCCATTGAAGGCAAGGCCGGGGCGCGCGTCGCCCCGGCCGATTCACTCGGGAGATGTGTCATCGCTGTACCAAGCAAGTGTGCTTCGTTGTTGTTCATCGTGTTACTGGCCGCGTGCAACAGCGGCCGCGACGTGGCTGCACCGCCTGCGCCAGGCACGCGCGACGCGGTGGTGGAGATCGATGCAACGAATGTCGGTGCGCCGACGATCCGCATTGCGGTCGGGCAGGCCCTGCGCATCCGCCTGCCGGCCAGCCCGGCCAGCGGCCAGGACTGGGTCCTCGACGGTGACCTGCCGCCTTTCCTGCGCGTGGAAACCGACCCGGGCCTGGATCCTGCGCAAGGTCCCGCGCCGCGGATCGTGCAAACGTGGAGTTTCCGGGCATGCCAGCGCGGACGCGGCCGGGTGCGCTTCCTGCGGCGGCCACCGTGGGATGCCGGCGCGGCTTCCGCACGCCGCGAAACGCTCGATATCGTCGCGGATTAGCGACGCTCGGGCGGCCATCGCTTAGGATGGCGGTCTCTGGAAGGCGGGTTGGCGCATGCGCCTTTCGCGATACAAATTCCTCGATTTCGAACTCGATCCCGCATCGCGCGAACTCTCGCGCCATGGCGAGCGCATCGCGCTGCCGCCCAAGTCCTTCGAATGCCTGGCGTACCTCGTCGCCCATCGCGATCGCGCGGTGGGACGCGATGAATTGATCGCGGCGGTGTGGGGGCGCGTGGAAGTCAGCGACACGGTGGTTGCGCAAACCTTGTTGCGCGCGCGCAAGGCCTTGGGCGATGCGGGCGATCGGCAGGAGATCGTGCGCACGGTGCCGCGGTTCGGGTATCGCTGGGTGGCGCCGGTGGAGGAAGTGGATCCGTCGGTGCCCGCGGCCGTGCAAGCACCTGCCGCTGCCGAACCGGCGCCCGAGGTTGTGCAAACGTTCGACGCGCCGCCTGCGCGGCGCTCGCGCATGCCGTGGTTCGTCGCATTGTCTTTGCTCGTTGTTGTTGTCGTCGTCGGCGGCTGGTGGTGGATGAAGCGCGAGGCGCCCGTGCAACCCGTGGCCTCGCATGCGCCGGTCGGCGATGTCGTCCTCGTGTTGCCCGTCGCCGTTGCACCGGTCGAAAGCGAAAGCGCGTGGGTGCGCCTGGGGGCGATGGACTACGTCGCCAGCCGCGTGCGTGGCAGCGGCCTGAAAGTCGTCCCGAGCGAACAGACCCTGCACCTGAGCGCACAACTCAAGGATCCCGCGACGCTCGACGCCGCCGCTTGGGCCAAGTTGCAAGCCGACAGTGGTGCGCGCTGGATCCTCGTGCCAGAAGCGTCGCACGACGCCAGTGGATGGCACCTGCGTTTCAATCTCCGCGAAGGCGGGCAGTCGCGCTCCATCGAAGCGCGCGGCGCGACGCCATTGGCGGCGGCCGCCACGGCCACGGATACATGGCTGCGTCGCGTTGGCCGACGCAGCGCCGACAGCGCGCCGAGCCCGCTGACCGAACGTGTGCAACAGATCGACGCCGAACTGTTCGCGGGCCAGATCGCGACCGCACGACACCTGATCGAAACCACGCCGTCCACCGAACGCGACGACCCGCGCCTGCGCCAGCGCGAAGGCCAGCTCGAATTTCGCGCGGGCCGCATCGACGAAGCCGCGCGCATCTTCGATGCGATCCTCGCGCGCCAACCGCCGGTCGACGACGCCATCCGCGCGCAAGTGTTGATGGGGCAGGGCGCCGTGGAAGTGCGTCGCAACCACTGGCCGCAGGCCGAAGCGCGCTACACGCAAGCGCTGGCCCTGTTGGAACGCCGCGACGCCGGCTCGGGCAATCCCGCGCAACTCGGCAACGCCTACAACGGCCGCGGCGTCGCGCAGGTGCAGCAGGGCAAGATGGAAGCCGCCGTGCGCGACATGGGCCTGGCGCGCATCGCCATGCAGCGTTCGGGGGACTTCGTCGAAGCCGCCACCGTCGCCAGCAACCTCGGCAAGATCGAAACAATGCGCGGGCATTACCCGCAGGCGCTGCAGGAATACGACCACGCGATCGCGGTGTTCGAACGCTACGACGTGCGCGACTACCTGGCTGCGACGCTGATGTCGAAAGCGGAGACGCAACTGTTGCTCGTGCAGCCGAACGATGCGTTGGTGTCGATCGAACGTGCGCACGCATTGGCGAAGTCCCTCGAAGACGCCTACCTCGTGTCCGCGATCGCGACCACGCGCGCCAGGACGATGCTGTCCCTCGGGCGCCTGCGCGAAGCGGGAGAGATCATCGCGACCTTGCAGCCGGACGCGGAGAACGCGCTCGCCGTGCAGGAGCTGCAATTGCGTTTGCACATGGCGCAAGGCGATCGCGCCGGTGCAGTCGCATTGGCGCGACGCATGCCTGCGGGCGACGCCAACATCGAAGGCGGCCTGGCGTTGGCAGCAGTCCAGGCGGCGCTGCGCAATCGCGACGTCGCCACTGCGCGCGCATGGATCGCACGCGCGCCGACGACGCCGACACCCGGTACGTCGCGCACGCCGTGGGACCTGGCGCGCGCGTTGTTGGCGCAGGGCGAGGGGAATGCCGAGGCCGCATTGCAGGCAGCGCGTGCGGCAAGCGCAAACACCGAACACACAGGCGCGCCCGAAGAACGCGTGCAGGTCGGCCTGTTGCAAGCGCGCCTGCTCCTCGCGCAGGGGCACGCCGATGCGGCGGCGGCGCTGTTGGGCGACCTCGACGCCTTCGCGACTACCGACTACCGGGTGGCGTGGACCACGCAGTCGCTCTATCGCGCCCTGGGCGATGCCGGCATGGTGGCCACCGCCGCCAAGCGCGTGCAGGCCCTGCGTGGCGAGCGCGATCCGGCCGTGGAGCCCGCGCTCTGACGGACCACGCGAACCGCATCGAAGTGACTCGCACCGAAACGCCAGGGGTGCATGCGATGCCATGTGTTGCAATTGCCGAGCCACTTCCACATAATGCGCGGCCTGATGCGGGGTGGAGCAGTCTGGCAGCTCGTCGGGCTCATAACCCGAAGGTCGCAGGTTCAAATCCTGCCCCCGCTACCAAAAAATGAAGGGCCGGCGAAAGCCGGCCCTTTGTTTTTTTCGCGCCCTTACGAGTGACCGCACCGTGCATTGTTTCCGACTCTCGATCACCGCCGGCGAAGCGCACCGCAAGTTCCCGCCCGGCACCGAAGTGGACGCCATCTGCCTGGTGGATTCCGCTGATGCTGACGTCGCCATGCAAAAGGCCGCCAATCGGCTCACCGGGTTGGGTTGGCGCGCAGTGGCGAACGTGAAATCGACGCTGCAGCTGCCGCCCGATACCGACATCTCTGGCTACTCCGACGAGTTGAAGCAGGCGTACGCCGATGCGAAGCGCTTCGGTGTCTCGCTCATCGTGTATCCGCCGGGGCAGCAGTGATCTTTTTCCGCTGCGGTACCTCCCGCCGTGGCTCGAAGCGTGGTGCCAATTTCACCCTCTGCTAGCAGGGCCCCGTTACCCTCGTGCGTTCGTGCTCACCAACGAGGCTGGCCATGACCCCCAAGCTGCAAGCGTGTCTGTGGTACGACGGCAACGCCGAAGACGCCGCGAAGTTCTACGCCGACACCTTCCCGAACAGCCGCATCGACAGCATCGCGCGCGCGCCCGGCGACTATCCCGCAGGCAAGAAAGGCGACGTGCTCACCGTCGAGATGACGATCCTCGGCATGCAGTTCATGCTCTTGAACGGCGGCCCCGCGTTCAAGTTCAACGAAGCGGTGAGCTACCAGGTCGCCACCGACGACCAGGCGGAAACCGATCGCTACTGGAACGCCATCGTGGACAACGGTGGGCAGGAGAGCGCCTGCGGTTGGTGCAAGGATCGCTTCGGGCTCTCATGGCAGATCACGCCGCGGCGCCTGAGCGAGTTGATGTCCAAGGGCGGCGAGACTTCCAAGCGCGCGTTCGAGTCGATGATGACGATGCGCAAGATCGACATCGCGGCGCTCGATCGGGCCGTGGAGGGAGTGGGCGCCTGAGGGGCGGCCCGCTACCGAAAGCACACAGGGCCGGCC
Organism: Lysobacter sp. KIS68-7; assembly: GCF_021284745.1. NCBI lineage: Bacteria > Pseudomonadati > Pseudomonadota > Gammaproteobacteria > Lysobacterales > Lysobacteraceae > Lysobacter > Lysobacter sp. KIS68-7. The sequence goes on from NZ_CP089925.1 coordinate 2,223,801, forward strand.
ATCGCCGGCCCTTTTTTTTCGCGACGTCCCTCGGACATGCGACTTTTTCGCAGTGAAGTCCGTGCCTTGTCCCGCGGTCGGCGAAGGGCCGGTTGTTATCATGGGCCCTGAAAAAAGGCGCCACGCGCCACCGAACAGGGGACAGGGGATGACACCGATGGCACGGGCCGCCGCATTCGCGGCGACTTTGATCGTGGCTTGCTTGCCGGCTTACGCCAGCCTGGCGCCCAGTTTCGAATACACAGTGCAGGCGACAAACCTCTCCTTTGAAGGCGGGGAGTGGGTGGCGATCGCCGATGTGAACAACGACGGCCGCGACGATCTCCTCAACATCGTCGACGTGAGTGGCTCTTCCCTCGCTATCCGCCTGCAACGGGTGGACGGCAAGCTCGACTTGCCGATCTCCCTCACCATGCCGATGGGTCACATCCTCTCGGTGGAAGGTGTCGACCTCGACGGCAACGGTAGCGTCGAGGTCGTTGCCGGGTACGACAGAGGCGTGATCCTCTATCGTTGGAACGGCGAGGAGTTCGTGCCGAGCGTGTACAACGTCGGACTGGATTGCCTGCACATCGCCACCGCCGACCTCGATCGCAACGGGACCCCCGACATCCTCTGCCAGTCGACGAAGCAGCAGGCGTTCATCTTGCCGATCGACGCGTCTGGCCTGCCCGGCGAAGCGACGTATTTCCCGATGACCGCGGTGCGCGGCTGGTCCACCCGCCAGATCAAACTCGCCGATGTCACCGGGGACGGGTATCCGGACCTGCTTGCGGTCGATGCCGGTGTGTGGGCGTTCTTCGTCTACGAGAACGACCGGACAGGTGGCTTCCTGCCTGCGCGTGCGTACGGCATACCGCGCGAGTTCGCCGGGTCCACGTCGAGCGCCATCGAAGCCATCGACGCAGACGGAGATGGCGTCGACGAGGTCGCGGTGGGCATCGGCGGCGGTTCGATGTCGCGGGTGCTCCTCTATCGGCGCGACGCATACGGCGCATTGCGGCCCTGGAGGCAATTTCCCTCGAAGTCGGGGCCGTCGACGTTCCTCAAGCATGATGTCGACGGAGACGGGCGTTTGGATCTGCTGGTCGGCCACATGGCGACGAGCGCCATCGGGCGCTACATGAATTCCGCGTCGGGTCTTTCATCGATGGAAATCGTGTCGGGCAACATCCGCGTGGGTGGCCTCTACGCCTTCATGGCGGTGGGAGACCTCAATGGCGATGGCCGCACCGATGTCGCGGTGAACAACAGCTCCTACGAAGTCAGCCTGAAGTACGGTATGCGCAGGCCACGTCGGGACGTGTCCGGCGACCTCCAGACCGACATCCTCTGGCGTTATCCGGCCACAGGCCAGAACATCCTTTGGATCAATGCCCAGTCGACGAGCGCTGTGACGCTTCCGAGCGTCGCGGCGCCGTGGGTCGTCGCCGCGCTCGCGGATTTCGACAACGACGGGAAGGCCGATGTGTTTTGGCGCAACCCGGCGACCGGCGCGAACATGATCTGGCGCGCGGGCAATTCGGCGACCCTGCAACCGACCGTGCCGGCGGCGACACCGTGGAAGATCGTCGGCACCGGCGACTTCGACGGCGACGGGAGTGCCGACGTGCTGTGGCGCAACGGGAATTCCGGTGGGAATGTCATCTGGCTTGGCGCACGCAGCGATCGCACGCGCGTCGTTTCGTCAGAACTTCTCGCGCGGCAGGTCGTGGGCGTCGGCGATTTCGACGGCGACGGCAGCGCCGATGTCCTGTGGCGCAATACGGAGACGGGCGAAAACGCGATCTGGTTCTCGGCGGATTCAACCACCGCGGTGTCGATTGCCGCGATGCCCGTGCGGGGTTGGACGGTTGGGGGCGTCGGCGACTTCAACGGCGACACGATGGACGACATCATGTGGCACAACATCATCACTGGCGAGAACACGATCTGGCTGTCGGCCGACGCGACGAAACAACAGTCCACCATGGCATTGGGTCGCGATTGGATCGTGGCAGCGATCGGCGATTACTCCGGCGACGGTAAGGATGACATCCTCTGGCGCAACAGGGCCACCGGCTGGAACTCGATCATGCGCGACGGGAACCAGTCAGCGTACGACATTGCGATCGCCGGGGCGGCATGGCAGGTGGTTCCGTGAAGCGCATTCTCCCGCTCGCCGCGTTGATGCTTTGCGCGGCTGGCGCCGCGTCCGCCGCCGATTTCACGTTCGGCCGTCCCGCAAAAATGGTCATCGCGCGCGATGTCACCGGAGGCGTCGCCATCGGTGACGCGAACGGCGACGGTCGCATGGACCTGGCCGTCACCATCGGCGGGAAAATGGCGCCACAGCTCGCGGTCTACCTGCAGAAGCCCGACGGGGCGCTCGCGCCACCGCTCAGCCTCTCGCTGCCGGGAGGCGACGACGCGCTCCCCGTTTCGTTCGTGGACCTGGATCATGCCGGTCCGCCGGAAATGATCGTCGGCCACGGACTCAACCAACTGATCGTCGTCCGTCTCGCCAACGGTGCGCTCACGTCGACGACGCAAGCGATTTCCGGAGGCTGCGCCTACATCGCGACCGGGGATATCGATGGCGACGGCAACGCGGACATCGTGTGCCACGATGTCCAGGTCACCGCGTCCATCCTTTACGGCGACGGGATCGGCGGCTTTCGATCGACGGAGACGCTGCAGACACCGGCCGGCACATGGGACACGGACCTGAAGAGCGTGCAGCTTGCGGACGTGACTGGCGATGGCCGCCAGGACCTGGTGCTCACCTCGTCCGTCGTAAACAGCTTCTTCGTCTTCGAGAACAACGCACTCGGCGGATTCTGGCCGGGTGCATGGTCATACCCGCACCCGTGGTCTCCCGCCGGAGCGTATCCGGCTGCCTTGCAGGTCGTCGACATCGACGGGGACGGCGTCAACGAAGTGGTGACCGCTTCACCGCAAAACCGCCCCGATGGCCGGCTCAACATCTATCGCCTCAACACGCGCGGCTTTCTCGCGTTGGCGCAACAGGTGCCGATATACGACAGCACGACCATGCTGCTGTCGGCCGACCTGGACAAGGACGGTGACAAGGAGTTGGTGGCCGGGCACTTGTTCTTCCATTCGGTGACGGTTTTCGGCGCGAATTCTGCGGATCTGTCGAAGCAGGAGCGCTACGAGCTTCCGGGCTTCGGCGACGTGTATTTCGGCCCTCGCCCGGCGGGATCGGCGAAGGGCTTCGCGGTGGGCGATCTCAACGGCGACGGTTGTCCCGATCTTGCGGGTTCGACGCTTTCAGGGGTGACGCTGCTCTACGGGTGCAAGCCCTACGCCACCAGTCTCCCGGTCAGCGATTTCGACGGCGACGGCGTGTCCGACCTGCTTTGGCGTTGGGTCGAACGCAGCGACAGCTGGCTGTGGAAATGGGCGGACAAGAACCAGTTCTGCGGCTTTTATCCCTGCCCGCCGCTCGTCCCGAGTCCGTGGGAGGCACAAGCCCTCGGCGACTTCGATGGCGACGGCAACTCCGACGTGTTCTGGCGCAACCCGGCGACGGGCGAAAACATGATCCAGCTCGCCGGGATCTACGACAGAGCGCTCCCGAGGGTCACGCCGCTGGCCTGGCAAGTGGTGGGGGCCGGCGACTTCGACGGAGACGATCGTTCCGACCTGGTGTGGCGCAACACAACCTCCGGTGCGAACGCGATCTGGCGCTCTGCAGACGCGGCGACGCCGATTGCCATGACAGGCGTGACCGATTTCGCGTGGAAGATCCAAGCAGTGGGCGATTTCAACGGCGACGGCAGATCCGACGTGTTCTGGCGCAACACGAAAACCGGCGCGAACGTCTATTGGAAGTCGGCCAACTCGACGACGCAGCAGGGGATGACCGGCGTGACGAACCTCGATTGGAAGGTCGTAGGCGTCGGCGACTTCAACGGCGACTTCAAGTCCGACCTGGTTTGGCGTAACAGCCGAACAGGCGCGAACACCATTTGGTTGTCGGCCAATGGCACGACGCAAAAGGCCGTGTCCACCGTGCTGAGCCAGGACTGGCAAATCGTTGCGGTCGGCGATTACAACGGCGACGGGGTCAGCGACCTCATGTGGCGCAACTTCAAGACCGGCGCGAATGTCATCTGGCGTTCGGGCAACGGAGCGACGACGCAATTCGTCGAGCCGGTAGACCTCGTATTCAAGATCACGCCCGTGCAGCGATGACGCCCGGTTCGGGGCGGTCGAGCCCTCGGGTCGCCCGACCGCACCTTCCTGAACCCGTTTCACCCGGGGTTGCCCTTACGGCCCCCCGGGACTAAACTGCGCGGCGTTTCCAGCAGGGGCGTTGTCCCTGCACCAGCGTCTCCGCTGGCGATCAAGGGCTCCTCGGAGCCTTTTTTCATTCAGGGAGACCGCCGGGCTGATGGTCGCGGGTGCCGCAAGGCCCGCGCCAGCCGACATCCAACGGGACTCGATCCCGTCAGACAAGGGGCCCGACGGGCCCCTTGTTGTTTTCGGGCTCCGGGCGGAGCCAAAGGCGAGGATTGCCGATGTCCGATAAAGCAAGCGAAATCTCGGCCCTGCTGGCCTCGACCGTCGAGTCGCTGGGCCTGGAGTTGCTGGGCACCGAATACCTGCCGTCCCCCGGTGGTGCGGTGTTGCGCTTGTACATCGACGTCCCCGCCGACGAGACCGAACGTTTGGTCGGCATCGAGGATTGCGAGGCGGTGAGCCGCGAGGTCTCCGCACAGCTCGATGTCGAGGATCCGATCAGCGGCAACTACACCCTCGAGGTGTCGTCGCCGGGCATCGACCGGCCGCTGTTCGCCCTGGCGCATTACGTGCGCTTCCTGGGGCAGAGCGCGAAGGTCGGGCTGAAGCTTCCGCAGGACGGCCGCCGCCGCCTGCAGGGGCGCATCGACAAGGTGGAAGGCGAGGCGATCGTGTTCGACGTGGAGGGCAAGCCCTTCGAAGTCGCGTTCGACAACATCGACAAGGCCAAGCTCGTCCCCGATTGGGAAGCGCTCGGCCTGGCCCCGAAGAAACCCAACCATAAACCGGCGAAGAAGAAGTAACGCCCCCCGCTTTTTCGCCCGCACCACATTCACATTCAGCTCCAGAGACAACCAACCATGTCGAAAGAACTCCTGCTTGTCGTCGACGCCGTCGCCAATGAAAAGGGCGTGCCGGAATCGGTGATCTTCGAAGCGATCGAAGCCGCGCTCGCCTCGGCCGCGAAGAAGCGCTATCCCGACCAGGACGTGCTCGTGCGCGTGCAGATCGACCCGAAGGACGGCAACTACGAAACCTACCGCCGCTGGGAAGTGGTGGCCGACGACGTCGTGATGGAATCGCCCGACCGCCAGATCCGCCTGATGGATGCGGTGGACGAGAGCGAAGGCGCCGAAGTCGGCGACTACATCGAATCGCAGATCGAAAACCCGGACTTCGGCCGCATCGCCGCCCAAGCCGCCAAGCAGGTCATCGTGCAGCGCGTGCGCGAAGCCGAACGCGCGCAGGTCGTCGATGCGTGGAAGGACCGCGTGGGCGAGCTCGTCACGGGCGTGGTGAAGCGCGCCGAGCGCGGCAACATCTACGTGGACCTCGGCGGCAACGCCGAAGCCTTCATCCCGAAGGACAAGGGCATCCCGCGCGACGTGCTGCGCGCCGGCGACCGCGTGCGCGGTTACCTCTACGACGTGCGCACCGAACCGCGCGGCCCGCAGCTGTTCATCAGCCGCGCGGCGCCGGAATTCATGATCGAGCTGTTCAAGCTCGAAGTGCCGGAAGTCGGCCAGGGCCTGGTGGAAATCAAGGCCTGCGCCCGCGATCCGGGCGACCGCGCCAAGATCGCCGTGCTCGCGCACGACCACCGCACCGATCCGATCGGCGCGTGCATCGGCATGCGCGGTTCGCGCGTGCAGGCCGTGTCGAACGAGCTCAACGGCGAGCGCGTGGACATCATCCTGTGGAGCGACAACAGCGCGCAGTTCGTCATCAACGCGATGGCGCCGGCCGAAGTGCAGTCGATCATCGTCGATGAAGAAAAGCATTCGATGGACCTCGCCGTTGCCGAAGACCGCCTCGCGCAGGCCATCGGCAAGGGCGGCCAGAACGTGCGCCTGGCCAGTCGCCTGAGCGGTTGGCAGCTCAACGTGATGACCGCCGACCAGGTGCAGGCCAAGAGCGAAGCCGAGCAGACCTCGGCGCGCCAGCTGTTCATGGAAAAGCTCGAGGTCGACGAGGAAATCGCCAGCATCCTGGTGTCCGAAGGCTTCACCACGGTCGAGGAAATCGCGTACGTGCCGGTCGGCGAATTGCTGGCGGTGGAAGGCTTCGACGAAGACATCGTCGAGGAACTCCGCGCCCGTGCGCGCGACGCGCTCCTCAACGAAGCGCTTGCGGTGGAAGAGGAACTCGACGAGCACGCGCCCGCCGAAGACCTGCTCACGCTGCCGGGCATGGACGAGGCGACCGCCTACGTGCTGGCCGGCCGCGGCATCCGCACGCGCGACGACCTGGCCGACATGGCCGTGGACGAAATCACCGATATCGAAGACATGGACGCCGAGCGTGCCGCGGCGCTGATCATGGAAGCGCGTAAGCACTGGTTCGAATGACGCGAAGGCCGGGGCGCGCCTTCCAAGGCGCACCCGTCTAGAATCGCCCTCCTGACAACGGATACCGAATGTCGCAGCAAACCACCATCCGCAAGCTGGCCGAACTGGTGAACACGCCGGTCGAGAAACTGCTTGAGCAATTGTCCGAAGCGGGCATGAGCTTCAGCGGTCCCGACCAGGTCGTGACCAGCACCGAGAAGATTAAGCTCCTCGGCTTCCTGCGGCGCACCCACGGCAAGGCCGAAGAGCCTGTCGAGGAAACCAACGCGCCGAAGAAGATCACCCTCAACCGCCGCAAGGTGCAGGAAGTGACGGTCGCCTCCGGCCGCACCAAGAGCACGGTCGCGGTCGAGGTCCGGCAGAAGCGCACGTACATGAAGCCGGCCGACGGCGGTGAAGCGACGCCGGCGCCGCCGCCTGCGCCCGCGCCGGGCACGGATCCGGAGCGCGACGAAATCCTGCGCAAGCTCGAGGAGTCGCGCCAGCGCAACCTCACCGAGCAGCAGCGCCTGGCCGAAACCGACGCCAAGCGCGCCGCCGAGATCGCCGAGCGCAAGCGCCTGGAAGACGAAGCCGCAGAACGCGAGCGCGAAGCGGCCGCCGCCGCTGCCGTCGCCACGGCCGAAGCGGTCGTCGCCGAGGAAACCACCAAGCCGAAGGCCGGCCACCATGGCCACCCGAAGCCTGCGCCGGCACGTCCGGCCGTCGTCGACGACAAGAACGCGCACAAGGGCAAGGCGGGCGCTCCGAACCGCGGCTCGCACGCGATGGTCACGTCGATCGAAGACGACGACAACGCCGCGCGTTTCGCCGGCCAGCTACACCTGAGCGCGCAGGAACGTGCGCGTCGCGGTGCTGCGCGCGGTCGTCCGAAGCAGCGTCGCCAGCTCGACCAGTCGCGCACCGGCACCGGCTTCATGCGTCCCACTGCGCCGATCGTGCGCGAGATCGCCATCGGCGATGCCATCACCGTCGGCGACCTGGCGCAGAAGCTCGCGCTCAAGGGCGGCGAGGTGGTGAAGCAGCTGTTCAAGATGGGCGTCATGGCCACGATCACGCAGACGATCGACCACGACACCGCGGTGCTCGTCACCGAAGAACTCGGCCACAAGGCCGTGCACGTGGACGCGGGCGACGTGGAAGACGTGCTGCTCGCGCATTCGGAAGACCAGCAGGGCGAGCGCAGGCCGCGTCCGCCGGTCGTCACGATCATGGGCCACGTCGACCACGGCAAGACCTCGCTGCTCGACTACATCCGCCGCACCAAGGTGGCCGCGGGCGAAGCCGGCGGAATCACGCAGCACATCGGTGCGTACCACGTCGAAACCGACCGCGGCACGATCAGCTTCCTCGACACCCCGGGCCATGCGGCGTTCACGCAGATGCGTGCGCGCGGCGCGAAGCTCACGGACATCGTGGTGCTGGTGGTCGCGGCCGATGACGGCGTCATGCCGCAGACGGTGGAAGCCGTGCAGCACGCGAAGGCGGCGGGCGTCCCGCTGATCGTCGCGGTGAACAAGATCGACAAGTCCGACGCGGACCCGCTGCGCGTGAAGAACGACCTGCTCGCGCAGGGCGTGGTCGCCGAGGAATTCGGTGGCGAAACGCAGATGGTGGACCTCTCGGCGAAGACCGGCGCGGGCGTGGATACGCTGCTCGACGCGATCTCGCTGCAGGCCGAAGTGCTCGAACTCCGGGCCGTGTACGACGGCCGCGCCAGCGGCGTGGTCATCGAGTCGGCGCTCGACAAGGGCCGCGGCCCGGTCGCGACGGTGCTCGTGCAGCAGGGCACGCTCCGCAAGGGCGATTACCTGGTGTGCGGCATCCAGTACGGCCGCGTGCGCGCGCTGTTCGACGAAACGGGCAAGCAGGTGCCGGAAGCGGCGCCGTCGATCCCGGTGCAGGTGCTGGGCCTTTCGGGCGTGCCGGATGCCGGCGACGATTTCGTCGTCGTCGAAGACGAACGCCTCGCGAAGGACGTCGCGCAGCAGCGCGATGCCAAGCGCCGCGAATCGCGCCTCGTCAGCCAGGCGGGCAACCGCATGGAAGACATCATGGCGCAGATGGGCGAGGGCGCCGGCCAGCAGACGCTCAACCTGTTGGTGAAGGCCGACGTGCAGGGTTCGGTGCAGGCGTTGCGCGAAGCGCTCACCGGCCTGTCCAACGCGCAGATCCGCATCAACGTGATCGGTGGCGGCGTCGGTGGCATCACCGAGTCCGACGCCACGCTCGCCGCGACCTCGAAGGCCACGGTCATCGGCTTCAACGTCCGTGCCGATGCTTCGGCGCGCAAGGTGATCGAATCCAACGGCGTCGACCTGCGTTACTTCTCGATCATCTACGACGTCATCGACCAGGTGAAGCAGATCGCCTCGGGCGTGCTCGGCAAGGAGATCCGCGAAGAGATCATCGGCATCGCCGAAGTGCGCGACGTGTTCCGTTCGTCGAAGTTCGGCGCGGTCGCCGGCTGCATGGTCGTCGAAGGCGTGGTCAAGCGCTCCAAGCCGATCCGCGTGCTGCGCGACAACACGGTCGTGTTCGAAGGCGAACTCGAATCGCTGCGCCGCTACAAGGAAAACGTGGACGAAGTGCGCAACGGCACGGAGTGCGGTATCGGCGTCAAGGCCTACAACGACGTCAAGCCGGGCGACCAGATCGAGTGCTTCGAGCGCATCGAAGTCCAGCGCACGCTGTAAGACCACATGGCGCAGAAGAGCTTCCACCGCACCGACCGCGTTTCCGCCCAGCTCCGTCGCGAGCTGGGCACGCTGGTGCACCAGGCCGTGCGTGAGCATGGCCTGGCGTCCACGAGCGTGTCGGACGTGGAGATCACCCGCGACATGGCGCACGCCAAGGTCTTCGTCACCGTGCTGCTGCCCGACAAGGCGAAGGAAACGGTGAAGGCGCTGAAGGGCCTCGCACCGGAAATCCGCTACCAGCTCGCGCGCGCGGTGAAGATGCGCCACGTGCCCGAGCTGCACTTCCATTACGACGATTCCGTGGATCGCGGCGAACGCATCGAACAGCTGTTGCGCGACCCGGACGGCGCTTGAAGCCGCGATTGCCCAAAACCCAGTTCCGCAAGCTCGACGGCCTCCTGCTGCTGGACAAGCCGCGCGGCCTGAGTTCGAACCAGGCCCTGCAACGCGTCCGCCATCTCTTCCGCGCCGACAAGGCCGGCCACACCGGCAGCCTCGATCCCCTCGCCACCGGCCTGCTGCCGGTGTGTTTCGGTGAAGCCACGAAGATCGCGGGCGGCCTGCTCGGCGCACGCAAGGCGTACGAGACCGTCGCGCGCCTGGGCATCGTTACCGATACCGACGATGCCGAAGGCCAGCCGCTGCGCGAACGGCCGGTCCCGCGCCTCACCATTCCGGAGATCGACGCGGCCTTGCGCACCCTCACGGGCGCGCAGATGCAGCGGCCACCGATCTTCTCCGCGCTCAAGCGCGGCGGCGAACCGCTCTATGCGCGTGCGCGCCGCGGCGAAGCGGTCGAAGTCGATCCACGGCCGGTCGAGGTCCACGCCTTCGACCTCATCTCCGCCGCCGACCTGTTGCATGGCGACGAACCGCTGCTGCGCCTGAACGTGGAATGCGGATCGGGCACCTACGTGCGCAGCCTCGTGCGCGACCTGGGCGAACTGCTCGGTTGCGGAGCGCACGTGGCCGAGCTGCGTCGCCTCTGGGTCGATCCCTTCCGCGATCCGCGCATGTGGACCCTGGAAGCGCTGCAGGAACTCGCCGACCGCGGCGAACGCATGCTCGATGCCTGCCTGCTCCCGATCGAAGCGGGCATGGCCTCATGGCCGCACCTGCGGGTGTCGGAGGCGCAGGCGCAGCGCCTGGCGCGTGGACAGTCGGTCGCCGGGGCCTCTTCCACGCCCGGCAGCGTCGCCCTCTACGACGAAGCCGGCCGCGCGCTGGGGCTGGGCGAAGTCGACGGGGAAGGGCGCCTGCGTCCGCAGCGGCTCTTCACATGGGCCGCGGCGCTCGGGCAGCCACAGCCGCTCGAAGCTAAACCCTTGTCCTGAAAGGCGCCCGCGGCTTACAATCCCGCGGCTTTTCGCAGCAAATCACGCAGGGTCCCCTGCATTCCGCAAACGGCGGGCACGCGGTGCGCTCGGTCGAGACAGCCGAAGCGTTCCTGCAAACCTCGCATCCAGGAGTAAAGCAACAATGTCCATCGATTCCGCAAAGGTCATCAGCGAACACAAGCGTGGCGACAACGACACCGGTTCGCCGGAAGTCCAGGTCGCCCTGCTCACGGCCCGCATCGAGCAGCTCACGGGCCACTTCAAGACGCACAAGCAGGACCACCACAGCCGTCGTGGCCTGCTGATGATGGTCAACCGCCGCCGCAGCCTCCTCGATTACCTGAAGCGCAAGGACAACGAGCGCTACAAGGCCCTGATCGAGAAGTTGGGCCTGCGTCGCTAAGCGACAAACCCGGACCGCGGCGCAGCGATGCGCCGCGGTCTTGTTTTAAGAGGTCGCCGCTCCCCCGGCGACAACCGCCTCCGGCATGGGTCGGAACGCGGTCCATCCGCAAGTCATCCAAGGAATTACACACGTGGCAAAAATTACCAAGACCTTCCAGTACGGCAAGCACGAGGTCACCCTCGAAACCGGCGAAATCGCGCGCCAGGCCTCCGGCGCCGTGGTCGTCAAGATCGACGGCACCGTACTGCTGGTCACCGCCGTCGCCGCCAAGTCCGCGCGCGAAGGCCAGGACTTCTTCCCCCTGACGGTGGATTACCAGGAGAAGTTCTACGCCGGCGGCCGCATCCCGGGCGGCTTCTTCAAGCGCGAAGGGCGCCAGACCGAAAAGGAAACGCTGATCTCGCGCCTGATCGATCGCCCGATCCGCCCGCTGTTCCCCGAGGAATACAAGAACGAAGTCCAGATCATCGCGACCGTGATGTCGCTGAATCCGGAAGTCGATGGCGACATCGCCGCGCTCATCGGCGCCTCGGCCGCGCTCTCGCTGGCCGGCACGCCGTTCCAGGGCCCGATCGGCGCCGCGAAGGTCGGTTACAAGAACGGCCAGTACCTGCTCAACCCCTCGACCACCGAACTGGTGGATTCGGAACTCGAACTCGTCGTCGCCGGCACCTCCAACGCCGTGCTGATGGTCGAATCCGAAGCGAAGGAACTCTCCGAAGACGTGATGCTCGGCGCGGTGATGTTCGGCCATCGCGAAATGCAGAAGGTCATCAACGCCATCAACGAGCTCACCGTCGAAGCGGGCACCAAGCCCACGACGTGGACCGCCCCGGCGAAGAACACCGCGCTCATCGGCGCCATCACCGAAGCCGCCGGCGCGCAGCTCGCGCAGGCCTACCAGGTGCGCGACAAGGGCGAGCGCCGCGAAGCCATCGGTGCGATCCGCAAGGATGTCTGGTCCTCGCTGACCGGCCGCGCTGAATCGGAAGGTTGGGCCGCCGGCGAATACGCGAAGGAATTCGGCGACCTCGAATACAGCACGATGCGCAACGCGGTCCTCTCGACCAAGACCCGCATCGACGGCCGCGCGCTCGACACCGTGCGCCCGATCGCTTCGAAGGTCGGCATCCTGCCGCGCACGCACGGCTCCTCGCTGTTCACCCGTGGCGAAACGCAGGCGATCGTGGTCGCCACGCTCGGCACCGCGCGCGATGGCCAGATCATCGACGCCGTCGCCGGCGAGTACAAGGAACACTTCCTGTTCCACTACAACTTCCCGCCCTACTCGGTCGGTGAAGCGGGCCGCATGATGGGTCCGAAGCGTCGCGAAATCGGCCACGGCCGCCTCGCCAAGCGCGGCGTGCTCGCCGTGATGCCGACGATGGAAGAATTCCCGTACACGATCCGCATCGTGTCGGAAATCACCGAGTCGAACGGCTCCTCGTCGATGGCCTCGGTCTGCGGTTCGTCGCTGGCGCTGATGGACGCGGGCGTGCCGATCAAGTCGCCGGTCGCGGGCATCGCGATGGGCCTGGTGAAGGAAGGCGACGCCTACGTCGTGCTCAGCGACATCCTCGGCGACGAAGACCACCTCGGCGACATGGACTTCAAGGTCGCGGGCACCGAGAAGGGCGTCTCCGCGCTGCAGATGGACATCAAGATCCAGGGCATCACCGAAGAGATCATGAAGGTGGCGCTGGCGCAGGCGAAGGCCGGCCGACTGCACATCCTCGGCGAGATGGCGAAGGCCATCACCACGCCGCGCGGCGAGCTCAGCGAGTTCGCGCCGCGCCTGCTCACGATGAAGATCCACCCGGACAAGATCCGCGAAGTGATCGGCAAGGGTGGTTCGACCATCCAGGCGATCACCAAGGAAACCGGGACGCAGATCGACATCCAGGACGACGGCACGATCGTCATCGCTTCGGTCAACGCCGCCGCCGCCCAGGCTGCGAAGGCGCGCATCGAGCAGATCACGTCGGACGTCGAGCCGGGCCGCATCTACGAGGGCAAGGTCGTCAAGCTGATGGACTTCGGTGCGTTCGTCACCATCCTTCCGGGCAAGGACGGTCTGGTCCACGTGTCGCAGATTTCCAACGAGCGCGTCGAGAAGGTCAGCGACAAGCTCAAGGAAGGCGATGTGGTGAAGGTCAAGGTGCTCGAGGTCGACAAGCAGGGTCGCATTCGTCTGTCGATGAAGGCCGTGGAAGAAGGCGAGGGGATTCCGGCGGCGTAAGCTTCCGCGAGTCAGCGTCTGATCGAAAAAGCGGGCTTCGGCCCGCTTTTTCTTTGCGGGTTGGAAAGCGGTCATCGGCTCCGGAAGGGACGGGCCGCCACGCCCTCGGTTATCGCGCCTGTCGGAGCGCCTCCAAGCCGCATCCATGCAAACGGAGCTCCGCCCGGGTGGCCATCCATGGCCGCCCTGCAGTCGCGATAACCGAGTGCGTGTCGACCCTCCGCGCAGGTTTGTGGGCTGCACTGCGTTCGTTATAGTCGCGCCATGATCGATTTTCGACGCTTGACTACGATTCCGACGGTCTGGTTGTTCGCGCCCTTGGTGGTGGCGGGGGTCGCGATTGCCGTGCTCAGTGCATTTCCTGTGCACGAAGTTGTTTGGGACGTCGGGTCCTGGTGTTTGGTGGGTGCGATGGCGATGTTGGTTGTCTTGCTTCCCGTTACGGCGGTGGCGTTGGCGGTCAATCCTGCTGCGCGCACGTGGGGGCGGTGGGTCGCGTTCGTGTTCGGGATGCTCTTCATGGGCGTCGTGGTGTACGCCGCGGTCACTTAGTGCAAGGCATCCAGGCGCGCGAGGAGCATTTCCGGATCGACGGGTTTCACCAGGTGTGCGTCGAAGCCGCTTTGTTGCGAGCGCAGGCGATCGGCGTCGGTGCCCCAGCCGGTGGTGGCCAGCACGGCGATGCGGTCGCCGCCGGGCATGGCGCGGATCTGTTGGCAGGTTTCGTAGCCGTCCAGTAGCGGCATGCCGAGGTCGAGCAGGACGACGTCGGGTTTGCGTTCGGCCACGGCTTCCACGCATGCGCGTCCGTCGTAGACGGTGCGGACGTCGTGGCCCTGCATTTGCAGGAACAGGGCCATCGAATCGGCGCTTTCGTGGTTGTCGTCGGCGACCACGATCGACATGGCCTGCGGGTCGCGCACGATCGGCCAGTCCATCGAATCCGCGCCGACTTGCCGCACGCCCACCAGGGGCAGGCGCACGACGAACTCGCTGCCGCGTCCGATGCCTGCGCTGCGCGCTTCCACGGTGCCGCCGTGCTGTTCGACCAGGCTGCGCACCAGGGTCAGGCCGATGCCGAGTCCGCCCTGCGAATGCGCGCGGCCGTGCTCGCTCTGCGTGAACATGTCGAAGACCTGCGTGAGCATGTCCTGGGCGAGGCCGATGCCGTCGTCCTCCACGCGGATCTCCGCCCACGGGCCCGCGCGTCCGGCATGCAGCGTGATGTTGCCGCCCGACGGCGTGTACTTCGCGGCGTTGTTGAGCAGGTTGGTGAAGACCTGCGCCAGTCGCACGGGATCGGCGTCCAGCGGCAGCGGTTCGGTGGTGACGTCCAGGTGGAAGTGGTGGTTGGCCTGTTCCAGCAAGGGGCGGCTGGTTTCGATCGCGGCATCCAGCACGTCGCGCATCATCACGCGCTGCTTGCGCAGTTCGATCTCGCCGCGGGTGATGCGCGAGACCTCCATCAGGTCGTCCACCAGGCGCACCATGTGCGAGACCTGGCGCTCCATCATGCCGTGCAGCTTGTGCAGTTGCGCGTCGTCGCCTTCGCGCGCACGCAGGATGTGCAGGCAGTTGCGCAGCGGGGCGAGCGGGTTGCGCAGTTCGTGGGCGAGGGTGGCCAGGAATTCGTCCTTGCGGCGATCGGCGGCGCGCAGGTCTTCGAGTGTCTGGCGGCGTTCGATCAGGTCGGCGGCCTGGCGGGCGAGGATGTCGAGCAGGCGCAGGTCGCGCTCGGCGGGGACGTGCGGGCGCGTCCAGTGTGTCGACAGCATGCCGACGATCTGGCCGTCGCGCGCGTACAGGGGCGTGCTCTGCGCCGCGGAAATGCCCGTACGCCGATAGCGGTCGGCATCGGCCGATCCATCCATCGCGGGCGTCTGCTCGACGTCGGTCACGATGGTGCGTGCGCCGCTGCGCAGGGATTGCGCGCCACAGCTCTGCGAGGTCGGCCCGGCATCGATCCACGTCCACGCCGCCTGGTTCTGCGGGGTGAAGCCGCGTGCGGCGAGCAGTTCGAGTTCGCCGTTGCCGCGTTCCGGATGCAGGCGCTGCAGCACCGCGAACTGCGAATGCATGATCGCCATCGCGGCGGCGACGATCTTGTCGTACAGCGTTTCCTCGGTCTCTTCGTGCACGAGTTCGGCGCTGATGCTTTGCAGCAGGGTGGCGTCGCCCAGTTCGGCTTCCAGGCGCGCTTCGCTTTCGCGCACCGCGACTTCCGCGCGGGCGCGTTCGATGGCGGCCCAGGTACGTTCCGCGGTTTCCTCGATGAGCGCGATCTCGTCGCCCGCCCACAGGCGTGGCGTGGCCTGGTGCACGCTGAGCACGGCTTCCAGTCGGCCTGCCTTGACCAGGGGCACCGAGACATGCGCGCGCACGTGCTGGCGATCGTAGCTCTCGCGAAACGCCGCACCGAGGGTGCTGCTGGCATGCACGTCGTCCAGCACCACGGTGCGTCCGCTGCGCAATCGCGCGCCGAGGTCTTCCCCGAAGCTCGACAGACGGTGTTCGCCCACGAGCGACGGCATGTCGTTGCCGCAGTGCTCCGACAGCACGCGCACGGTCTCGTGGTCGTCCAGCACTTCGGCGTAGACCACGCGATCGGCGCGCAGGTACTCGCATAGCGTGTCCGCCGCCGCGCGCTGGATCTCGTTGGGGTCGGCAAGTGGGCGCAACGCATCGCTGAGCGAGACGCGGAAGGCCGCGCGCGCGGCGGAACGGCGCATCAGGGCCTCGGCGCGCTTGCGCTCGGTGAGGTCCATCGCCATGGCCACGACGTAGCGTCGACCATCCTTCAAGGCGCCCGGCGAGGAGGCGTTGAGGCTCCACGCGCGCGGCTGGCCATCGCGCGTGACGATGTCGATGTCGGTCTGCAGCATCGCGTGGTCGACGCCGAACAGGCGATCCATCGCGTCGCGGAAGCTCCCTTCGCGAATGCCGTAGGCGCGCCGCAACCAGTCCTGCAGCACCGGGGCATCTTCCAATGAGTATCCGGTCTGCTCGGTCCAGCTTCGACTGAGCTGCAGCACCTCGCCGTCGTCGGCATGGATGATCAAGGCGAGCGGGGCATCCTCCACCGTGCGGCGCAACTGCAGTTCGTTCTCGCGCAGGCGTTCCATGGCCGCGCGGCGGCCGGTGTCGTCGAAGTTCACGCCGGTCAGTCCGATGGCGTGTCCGTCCGCGTCATAGATCGCGCGGCCGCGCGAAACGATCCAGTGCACTTCGCCATTGGGCCAGACTACGCGATGCTCGGCGTCGTACTCGTCGTGCGAGGCCACGGTATGCACGATCGCGCGGCGCATGCGGTTGCGGTCGTCGGGATGGATCAGTTCGTCGAAGGCGCGTTGCAGGTCCAGCGGCTCGTCGGGCGCGAGGCCGAAGTTCGCCTTGCACTGGTCGGACGCGGTAGGGGCCATCGTGCGCAGGTCCACGTACCAGGTGCCGAGCTTGCCGGTGTTGAGCACGAGCTGCAGGTGGTCGGCCTGTTCGCGCAGCGTGGATTCCAGAGCCTTGTGCTTGCCGATGTCGATGATCACCGCCACCGCGCCTTCGTAGACACCGTCGGGGCCACGCAATGCGCTGGTGCTCGCGCTGGCCCAGAGGGGATTGCCGTCGGCGCGCAGGTACTGCTTTTCGATCGTGAGGCTTGGCGTGCCGTCTTCGAGCTGGCGCAAGGCCTCCAACGATTCCTCGATGCACTGCGGATCGGTGATGTCGGTGACGTGCTTGCCGAGCAGCTGGTCCTCGCGATAGCCGAGCATGCGGCACAGGCAAGGATTGACGTAGGTCATGCGTCCGTCGATGTCGGTGACCATCACGCCGGCGACGGTCTGGTGCATCACCGATCGCAGCTGGCGTTCGCTGTGTTCCAGGCGATCGGCGGCGCGCGAGCGTTCGATCCAGTCGGCGGCCTGGCGCGAGAGCAGGTCGAGCAGCAACAGGTCGCGTTCGCCCGGCAATCCTGCGCCGTGGTAGGTGGTGATCGCGCCGAGCACGTGGCCGTCGCGCGCCAGCAGCGGCGAGGCCTGTACCGCGCGGATGTCGCTGCGCAGGAGTGCCGCACGTGTGTCGCCATCGATCGGCGTGGCCTGCGACACGTCTTCCACCAGCACGCGACGCGCCGTGCGTGCAGCTTCGTTCGCGACGCTGGCGGTGCCGACGGTGCCGAGGAACGCATCGAAGTTGCCTTCGAAGCCGTGG
This sequence comes from Lysobacter sp. KIS68-7, assembly GCF_021284745.1. Classification (NCBI taxonomy): domain Bacteria; kingdom Pseudomonadati; phylum Pseudomonadota; class Gammaproteobacteria; order Lysobacterales; family Lysobacteraceae; genus Lysobacter; species Lysobacter sp. KIS68-7. The sequence continues at coordinate 2,241,281 of NZ_CP089925.1, forward strand.
CTGGCGATCAATCCGAGGGTCATCCCGTCGTCGCGCATCAGGCGCAGTTCGCCGCGGTCTGCGTTGGTGACCGCGACCGCGGCGGCGACGACATCCTGCAACAACGCGGCTTCGTCTTCGTCCGCGCGCACCAGCCGCGTGCTCAGCGCCTGCAAGCGACGCAGGTGGTCGATCTCGGTCTCGTGCACCTGCAGCGCGGTGCGCAGCGAATGCGGCCATGCGGCCAGCGGGCCCAGGGGCGTGGACGACCAATCGAAGGCGCGCACGCGACGCAGCCAGTCCCCTTCACCGGCGGTGAGGCGTTCCGGATCGTGCCCGGGCGCATCCATTGGCGTCGCACCGTCCTCCGTGACCCGGAACTTAACTCAACGCAACGGAGTGCTACGTGCAGGACGGCCGCGGAACTCGAGGAGGGCGTAGGCGAGCAGGGCGAGGACCAGCGGCGCCAGGTAATAGCAGGCGCGATAGGCGAGCAACGCAGCGATGATCTCTGGCGCAGGAGTTGCATGGCCCAGCAATGCGATGAAGACCGCCTCCATCACGCCGAGGCCCGCGGGAACGTGGGCGATGGCGGTGGTGATGGCGGCAAGCAGCAGTGCGGCGAGCACCACGGCATCCCCCGTCCGGGGGAGGAAGCGCGCGACGATCATGCCCATCAGCGCCCAGTTTCCGGCGGCCATCGCGATCTGCAGCAAGGCGAGTTGCAGCGAAGGCAAGCGGAAATGGTGGCCGCGCACATGGAAGATCCGCCCGTGCGTCGCGCGACAGGCGATGAGGTAGGCCACGATGGCGCACAGCATCGCCACGCCGAGCACGCGCAGGCCCGTGCCGGTTCCCACGGGGAGCAGCGTGAACTCCGGCGGCGGCACGATCGCGCCGGACGCGAACAGGGCGCTTGCGAGCGCCACGTAGCCGATCCAGTTCGTCGCGATGCAGAAGAGCACCACGCGCGCGATGCGGCCGAGCGACACGCCTTCGCGCGCATACATCCGGAAGCGGAAGCCGGTGCCGCCCACGAGTGCGCCGATGTTGAGCGAGAACGCATAGGCGATGAGGGAGATCATCATCACGCGCGGGGTCGCGACATGGTGGTCGGCGTAGCGGCGTGCCGCCAGGTCGTAACACGAATAGAGCAGGTAGCTCGCGACAGTGAGCGCGAGGGCGCTCGCCACTGTCGTGGCGTCGAGTGCAAGCAGCGCTGCGGCGACGTCGTGCCATGCGATCGACTGCGCCGCACGAACGAGCAGCGCCCCCACGAGGACGAGGAACACGGCAAGGCCCACGCGCTTGGCGCGCATGGCATGTCGCCAATGCCGCGTCACCAGGCGATCTCCACGGACAACGGGGCATGGTCGGACAGGTGCGTCCACGGGCGCATCGAAAGCACCGTGGGCGCATGCGCCTGCGCGTTGCGTACGTAGATGCGGTCGACCGGCAGGAGCGGCCAGCGGGCCGGAAACGTGCGCGCAAGCCGGCCGTGCGCCTGCTGGAACACTTCGCGCAGACCGCAGGCCTCCACCAGTCGATGTCCACGTGCACGCCAGTCGTTGAAGTCGCCGGCCACGATCAGCGGCGCATCGGCCGGCACTTCGCTGGCCAGCACTTCGCCGAGCAAGCGCAGTTGCTCGCGGCGATGCGATTCGCGCAGGCCCAGGTGCACGCAGATCGCGTGCAGCACCGTGCCATCTACTTCGAGTTCGGCGTGCAGCAGCCCGCGTTCCTCGTGGCCCTGGATGGAGACGTCGCGATTGACGTGCGAGCGGATGGCGAACTTCGACAGCAACGCATTGCCATGGTGGCCGTGCGGATACACCGCGTTGCGACCATACGCCGCGTGCGGCCACAGCGACTCGGCGAGGAATTCGTACTGCGGCGCGTCGGGCCACAGCGCGTGGCGTTGCTGGTGCAAGGCGTTCTCGCCCATGACTTCCTGGAGGAACACGAGGTCCGCCGACACCGCGCGCACCGCCTCGCGCAGTTCATGCAGCACGAAGCGCCGATTGAGCAGGTCGAAGCCCATGTGGCAGTTGAGGGTGAGGACGTGGAGGGCGGGCACGGCGGCAGTGTGTCCGCGCTCAGGCGAAGAGATCGTGCTGGCCGGGCAGGCGGTCGGGATCGACGAAGCCGGACAAGCCCACGCCCACCAGGCGGTAGCGCGTGCGCGAAGGCAGTTCGACGCGCTCGCGCAGGGCGCAGGCGAGGTCGGCCAGGCGCGCGAGCGAGTCCGGCGGTTCCGGCGGCGTGAGGCTGCGCGTGAGGATGCGGAAGTCATGGGTCTTGAGCTTCAGCACCACGGTGCGGGCGATGCGCCCGTGCTCGGTCGCGCGTTCGCGTTCGTAACCGGCCCAGGCTTTCTCGGCGAGGCGGCGGATGTGCGGTTCGAGTTCGGCCAGGCGCAGGTCGTGTTCGAAGGTGTCTTCGGCGCTGATCTGCATGGTCGGGCGTTCGGACTGCACCGGGTGGTCGTCGATGCCGTGCGCGAGCTCGTGCAGGCGGCGGCCCCAACGCCCGAAGCGTTGTTCGAGATAGGCCGGCCCCAGCGCGCGCAGGTCCGCGACGGTCGACACGCCGAGTTCGGCGAGCTTGGCTTCCATGACCTTGCCCACGCCGGGCAGGCGACCGACCGGCAGCGGCGCGAGGAAGGCGTCGACCTGGTGCGGTCGGATGACGAACAGGCCATCAGGCTTGTTCCAGTCGGACGCGATCTTCGCGAGGAACTTGTTGGGCGCCACGCCTGCGGACGCGGTGAGCTGCGTTTCCTCGCGGATCGCGGTGCGGATCGCCTCCGCGGTCGCGGTGGCCGAGGGCATGTGGGTGAGCGTGTGCGTGACGTCGAGGTAGGCCTCATCGAGCGAGAGCGGTTCGATCAGGTCGGTGTGGCGCGCGAAGATCTCGCGCACGTGCTTGGAGACCGCCTTGTAGCGGGTGAAGTCCGGCGGCACGAAGATCGCCTGCGGGCACAGGCGTTCGGCGCGCACCGCGGGCATCGCCGAACGCACGCCGAACTTGCGCGCCTCGTAACTCGCTGCGCAGACCACTGAACGCGCACCGCGCCATGCGACGACGACGGGCTTGCCGCGCAGCGACGGATCGTCGCGCTGCTCCACCGACGCGTAGAACGCGTCCATGTCGACGTGCAGGATCTTGCGCGGGGTGTCGCTCACGCCGGGCTCAGCGCCAGAAGGGAATCCGGCTGTCGCCCGAGCCCTTGTGCGTCGGTGGTTCGGCGACTTTCACCTCGTGCCTTCCGCGCGCGAGGTCGCGCACGTCGATCATCGTGACCAGGGCGGGACGGTTCGTGCGCGCGTCCTGGCCGACGTCGAACTGCACGGGAAGCGGCTTGCCGTCGAGCGAGACGCGATGCGCACGCTGCAGGCAATCCAGGGTGGTGAGGTCGTCGGCGTTGGCGCAGGTCGCGTCCAGGATCTTGCTGTCGCGATCGGGCACGTAGGGCACCACCAGCTGCAGATACGGACCGACGATCACGGCCGACTGGATGTAGGGCACGGGCTCGTCGCGCACGATGTCGCGGCGGTCGTCGTAGTTCGCCGGGTCCACGCTGCGCGTGCCGACTTCGTCGGAGTCCGGGAAGCGCGCATAGCTGCCGAACAGATCCGGATCGCGCGCGTAGAACAGGCTCGACGATGCCGCGAGCACCGCCAGCATGAAGATCGTGAAGGTCATCAGGATCGTGCGGCGGCGGCCGTGGTGGCTGGAGAGCATCGCGAGGGCGGGGTTGTTCGCCATGCCCATGCCGACGCGCGCGTAACCGCGCAGGATCGCCCGCACCACGCGCTGCGGGAGGCCGCCGGGTGTCATCTTCTCGCCGAAGTTGCGGTCGACCATCATTGCGAACGCATAGGGCAGGATCAGCAGCGAGAAGCCCCACACGACCCAGCCGATGTCGATCGGGATGCCGTAGTGGGTGTCGATCCACAATGCACCGCCGAGCAGCACGGCCACGCCGATGGTGATCAGGAACAGGATCGAGGCCAGCACGACGCCGAGCGCGAACACCATCGTCGCGCGATTGTCGGCGCGCTCGATGCTGTCCGACATCTGGCCCATGCGCTGGGATTCGATCTCGCGCGCGTTCGGACCGATGCCCAGGCGGTTCCAGTCCACGCCCTTCGGGTAGATCGAATGCATGCCCACCAGCGCGATCCAGCGTGCGCGCATCAGCAGGTGGATGACGAAGGTGACCGCCAGGATGAGCGCCGCGCTCTTCGCGTAGAGGTAGACCAGCCACAGCAGGCGCGCCCAGCGGTCGATGAAGCGCGGGGACCAGTCCAGCACCACGCTGTCGAGCCAGTTCGGCAACTGCAGCATCGCGAACACCGCGACGCCGGAGATGAGTAGTTCGACCTCCCACGTCGGCGTGGTTTCGCGCGGCAGCTGGAAGGCTGACGGGTCGCGTTCGTCGTTGTCCTGCATGGAAGGTCCCTGCGATGGCTGCGCGCAGGCTGGCAGGAGGGCGTGGCAGGCGCAAGGTCCCTTCGAAAAAAAAGGCCCCGGGGCATGCCCGGGGCCTTTGCGTCCTTGCGGATCGTCGCCGAATCAGGTCGGCGGAGGCAGGGCGAACAGGAACTTGCAGGGCTTCGCCTTGATGATCGTGGTGCCGTTGTTGAGCGTGGTGATCCAGGTGGTCAGCTGCAACTGCAGGGCGCGGTTCGGATCGCCGACCGGCGTGAGGCCATCGATGCCCAGGGCCGCGTTCGCATCGTCGCGGAGCTGGTTGACGGTCCCGCCGAACGCCGGATAGAAATCCGCGCCGACGATGTAACCGGCATCGATGTTCAGGCGCAGGATCGCGAGCTGCCGCGAGAGTGCATAAGCCTGGTTGGTCGTGCTGGTGTTGCTGAGGTAGCTGACCAGCGTGGCCCAGTTGGTGGCCTGTGCGATGTGCACCGTATCGAGGTTGAAGTTGCCGCCACCGGAGGAACGCAGGTTCAACTGGTTGAGCGCATTGAACTCGGGGTTCATCGTGCCGCCGTCGTTGACCTTGTTCATGCCGGACGTGCTGATCCAGAAGCTCTTCGGATTGCCCGTCTTGCAATCGCAGTAGTTGCCGAAGATCACTTCGGTGGTTTCGCCTGCGACCAGGTCCAGGCCCGTCACTGGGTTGGTCGGCGTGGCGGTGGCCGCGCCGTTGATGAACGACGCGGACTGGTGCCACGTGCCGCCTGCGGTGCCTTCGGTGACCGAGTACGGGTTGTCGGCGGGATCCAGGCCGAACCACGTCGTCAGGCCGTCGGGCGACTCCGTGAGCTGCGTGGAATCGAAGCTGTTGCCGTTCTGCGTGCGCATCGCCCAGCCGAACAGCGGTTGTTCGTCGGAGTCCCAGATGCCGTTGGCGTTGGCGTCGTAGAACTTGTAGACGTTGAGGTCGGCGGTTTCGGGAACAACCGCGGGTTCCTTGACGTGGAAGTTGTCGGTCTTGGTGTCGCCGTTCTTGAAGGTGTTGCCGTTGGCGATGTAGTCCGACTTGCGGGTGATCCAGGCTTTATAGACGCCGCCGTTGTTGGGTGTGTCGTCGAAGGGCGCCATCTGCACGCGCACGCCGTCGCACGGCGGTCCCGCCGCGACGACGGAGTGGCTATTGGCAGACACGATCACGCCGTTGAGCACGGTGAACTCGCGCTGGCTGATGTCGTCGCTGCTCAGCACGACGGTGCCGGAGGGATTGGTGATCTGGAACACGTACACGCCATCGTCGACGGCGGCCGCGCTGCAGTTGGAATTGGTCGGTCCACCGTTAAGGTAGACGTCGGCTTTGGAATCGTACTGGTTGACGTTGACGTTGCCGGCGACATCGGAGGTGAAGATCGCACCGTGGATGGCGGCGGCGTTGGCGACGCTGGCAACACCGGCGATGCAAAGGGAGAGGAACAGCGCGTTCGCGACGATGCGCACGCGCGATCGGTTGGGTCGATGCGGAGACATGGGCAGCCCCTAGCGGTTGTTGTTGGTTCTTCACGACTTCCGCCTCGCCCCCTGTCGGGCTACCGCATCCTTGAAGTCGCAGCGATTCCAACGCCGCAATGCGCACGCGAAGGACACGTGATGCGCAAGTTTTTTATGAATGCGTCAGGAAGCGACTGTGTGCGCCGAATGCGACTCATCCGTTGCATGCGCGACGCTAAGGTGTCGCAACAAGCGCGAGAGTGAAATCACATCCTGGTGGTTGTGTTCGAGCACGCGGCGCAGCGTGTGTGCAGAACCGCCGCGCAGGAACGTGCGCCATGCCGCCGGGGCTTCGGACCCCGGCAGGTCGTCCTCGCGCACGATGCGCAAGACCTGTCGCTCGATCGTCGCCAAGCGGCAGTTCTCGTAAACGCCGCGATAGCGACGCCGCGTGGGGTACAGCAGGTCGACGTGGTCGAGGCCCGCGAGTGGGTTTGCTTGCCGCGCCAAGCGATAGCGCGTGGCGAGCAGCGGCGCGTCGTAGCACTTGCCGTTGTAGCTGACGAGCAGCATGTCCGGGCGGACCCAGCTGCGGAACGCATCGAGCATCGCAGCTTCGGCGGACATCGCGCGCATCGTCAGCTGTCGGATGCGCAATGCACCCTCGTGCCAGTCGGCGGCACCGATCATGAAGGCGCGCGTGCCGGTGCCGCCGGCCAGGCCGGTGGTTTCGGTGTCGAAGAAGAGCATGCGCGCGGGGTCGAGCGCGTCCTTGCGATCGAAGGCGCCGCAGAAAGCCTCCGGCAACGGATCATCGCGGAGGAGCGTTTCCTGCAGCACGAGGTCGCGGGCGATCTCGATGCCAGGCAGCGTTCGGTCGTGCGAGACGGCATGCAGCGACGGTGACGGCGCGCGGACGCGCAGCAGTTGGCGCAGTTGTTCGATCGACGTGCGTGCGCTCGGTGGAGACATTGGTGCCGGTTCGCGTGCAGCGATATCGCCCCCGGCCTGGCGCTTGAGTTGTTGCAGCTTGGCGAGCGTGAGGCTCATGCGGCCTCCAGCGCCGCGAACACGCGCAGTGCGAGCGCACGCGGCGTGGCCTCGGCGCCTTCCTGCACTTCGAGCACGGGCCCGACGCACGCGGGGCAGCCGGCCTTGCAGTCGCAGCGCTCGACGAGTTCGCGCGCCAGTACCACCAGCTCGCGCTGGCGACGCCACAAGGGCTCGCTTTGCCCGACGCCGCCGGGATAGTTGTCGTAGAGGTACACCGTGGGCACGAAGCGGTCGTGGACATCGGGATCGCCGATGCCGCCGTCGGGGCTGCGCAGTTGCCCACGCCCGCGACTGTCCTGCGTGGCGAACCACGCACCGTCGCCACTGCCGACCGCCTTCTGCAGGTCGGCCGCATCGGCCATCACCGCGACCTTCGCCACCACGTGCAAGGCATATGCTGCGCCGAGGAAGCCATCCAGTGCGTCCTGGCGCGAAGGGAACCGTGCATCCAGCGCCTCCTGCGACAACTGCCACCACAGCGAGGTGGTATGCATTTCCTGGTCGGGCAGGGTGACGGGCCCGTAGCCGATGTTCTCGTGCGTGTAGTAGCGGATCTTCTTGTAGCCGGCGACGCGGCGCACCACGTGCACTTCACCGTGGTGGCAGGTGCCCTGGCCGGCGATGCAACCATCGAACCGATCCAGCACCTTGAGCTTGGTGTAGTCGATCGCGTCCGTGTAGTAGTCCACGTGCGTGCGCGTGACGTAGGCCTTGCGGCCTTCCCAGTCCAGGCGTTCCACCTGGTAGGGCGTGGACTGCACCATGTGGATCGCGCCTTCGTAGAGCATCAGCGGCGCGGAGGAATAGTCGACCTCGGCGATGATCACCTGGCGCCCGTCGGTGCGATCCACGACGACGAAGTTGCCGTCCGCCACCGAGCGCAGGCTCACGGCGTTGGCCGGATAACTGTCCGCGATCCATTCCCAGCGGCCACCTTCCGGATGCACGACGCCATCCTGTGCGAGCAGTTCCAGGTAGACCGTCGGATCCACGGGGCCGAAATGTTCGCCTTCGAGGAAGGGCAGTTCGAACGCAGCGCAGCGGACATGATCGAGCAGGATCACCGGCTGGTCGGGCGCGATGCGCGCCTGTTCGGGCGTCGCGTTCGAAAAGAACTCCGGATGGCGCACGACGTACTGGTCGAGCGGATCGGAGCTGGCGACCATCACGCCCACCGACGCCTGTTGCCGCCGGCCTGCGCGCCCGAAGCGCTGCCACGTCGCCGCCACCGAGCCCGGATACCCGTTGAGCACCACGACATCCAGGCTGCCGATGTCGACGCCCAGCTCCAGCGCCGAGGTGGACACGATGCCGTCGATCCGACCTTCGCGCATCGCACGTTCCGCTTCCCGGCGTTCCGTCGGCAGATAACCGCCGCGATAGGCGCGGATGCGCGCGGGCTTGCGCGGATCGTGGTCGAACACGTCCTTCAGGTACTTCGTCAGCACCTCGACCATCGTGCGCGACTGTGCGAACACGAGCGTCTTGAGCCCCGCGCGGATCGCCGTGCGCGCGATCTTGTTGCTCTGCGAACGCGCGGAGGCGCGCAGGCCCAGGTCGGGATTGACCACCGGCGGATTCCACAGCAGCACGTGCTTGTCGCCGGTGGGCGCGCCCGAATCGGTGATCGCGGTGACGTCGGCTTCGAGCAGTGCCTCGGCGTGGTCCTTCGGATTGCCGATGGTCGCCGAGCACAGGATGAACTGCGGCTTCGCGCCATAGAACGCGCAGACGCGACGCAGGCGACGCAACACGTTGGCCAGGTGCGAGCCGAACACGCCGCGATAGCTGTGGATCTCGTCGATCACCACGTACTGCAGGTTCTCGAAGAACTGCGCCCACTTGGTGTGGTGCGGCAGGATCCCCTGGTGGAGCATGTCCGGGTTGCTCACCACGATGTCGCCGTTGAGGCGGATGGCCTGGCGCTGGTCGCCGGGCGTGTCGCCGTCGAAGGTGGCGGCGCGCAGGCCCAGGTCGCCCGCGCGGTTGAGTTCGATCAGCTCGGCCACCTGGTCCTGCGCGAGCGCCTTGGTCGGGAACAGGTACAGCGCCTTCGCCTGGCGCGTCATCGCGGCGGCGACCACCGGAAGGGTGTAGCACAGCGATTTGCCGGAGGCGGTGGGCGTGGCGACCACGAGATGTTCGCCCCGCTGGGCGGCGTCCCACGCCTCGCGCTGGTGTGCATAGAGCTGCGAGACGCCGCGGCTGCGTAGTGCGGCGGCCAGCGCGAGGGGCAACGCGTCGGGCAGCTCGGCATAACGTCCCTCGCGGCCGGGCAGGACGAAATGGCCGGTGATCAGCGCAGCGTGCTTGCCGGCCAGGCGCGTGGCGAGCGCGCCACCGTCGCCGATGCGCGGGGCGGGGGGAACGGGGGGTTCGAACAGCGTCAGGGCCTGGGCCTGCATGGGCGTCGCGCTCTCTCTTGGCGATGCGCGCTGTTGTAGGCAGCTGATGTCGCAAGGGCTGAGATGCCGGCAGGGGCCCCGCCGACTGCATGCCGCGGTTGCGATGTTCACACTGCCTTTGGCACCCTGCGCGACTCCACAAGGAGTTGGACCGGCATGCAGCGACCCCGCCACTTCTCGATGCTGCGCGACTTCCACCTGGCGGATTGGTTCACCCTCGCCAACGCGTTCTGCGGCACCGGGGCCATCTTCGCGGCCATGCGCTTCCTGCAGGAGGGCGTGGTGCGCGACCTGCTGGTGGGCATGGCGCTGATCCCGCTCGCTTTCATCTTCGATGCGCTCGACGGGCGCGTCGCCCGCTGGCGCAAGTCGGCCTCCACGCTGGGCCGCGAGCTCGATTCGCTCGCCGACGTCATTTCCTTCGGCGTCGCGCCCGCCGCGCTCGGCTATGCCTGCGGCCTGCAGGGCGGCTGGGACTGGGTGGTGCTGTCATACTTCGTCGGTTGCGGCGTGAGCCGGTTGGCGCGCTACAACGTGACGGCCGAGCAACTCTCCGGCGACGACGACAAGGTGAAGTTCTTCGAAGGCACGCCGATCCCGTCGAGCCTGCTGATCGTGGTGATGCTCGCCATTGCCGCATTGCAGGACCGGATCGGCGCAGACCTGTGGTTCGGCGTGGTGCACCTCGGCCCCTGGCAGCTGCACCCGCTCGTCCTCGTCTTCGCGCTGAGCGGCTCGCTGATGATCAGCAAGACGCTGCGCATTCCGAAACTCTGAAGCAAGGAACATCGATGGATCCGTCCCGCGAATTCGAACAGCTCGCGCGCCAGTACTGGAGCGCGTGGGGCGACATGCTCCGTACCGGCGTCCCCGCCGGCGCGAAGGCCGATGCCCAATCCGGCGCGCAGGCCTGGCACGACGCCGTGGATTGGTGGATGCAGCTCGCACACGGGCAGCGTTCGGAGGTCAATGCCGCGGTGGATCGCTTCAACAGCCAGGCGCGCAGCTGGTACGGCGCGATGCAGGACGTCGCCGCGCGCTTCGCCGGCCAGGATGCCGCCGCGAGCGACATCGCCAAGGCCTGGAAGCAGGCGCTGGGCGCGGTGGGCGAAAACCCGTTCCCCGAACTCTTCCGTGCAATGCGCGGGCAGGGCCAGCAGGGCCTGGACCAGTGGATCGAGGATGCCTCGCCGTTCCTGGATGCATGGAAGCGCGAGGCGACCTCGTGGCTGGGCATGCCGGCCTTCGGCTTCGCGCGCGAACACCAGGAGCGTTTGCAGAAGCTCGCGCTCGCGCAGATCGACCTCCAGCAGCAGAACAGCGCCTACAACGCGCTGATGCTGAAGTCGGGACAGCGTGCGTACGAGTTGTTCGAAAAGAAGCTGGGCGAACGCAGCGCGCCGGGCAAGCAGCTCACGTCGGCCCGCGCCCTGTTCGACCTGTGGATCGATGCGGCGGAAGAAGCTTATGCGGAGATCGCGCTTTCGCCCGAGTTCCGCGCCGTCTACGGCCGCCTCGTCGACGCGCAGATGCGCGTGCGCGGCGGCGTGCAGGGCGAAGTGGAGCACATGACCGGCCAGCTCGGCATGCCCACGCGCAGCGAGGTCGACGCGGCGCACAAGAAGATCGCCCAGCTCGAACGCGAAGTGCGGAAGCTGCGCGATGCGCTGGCGACGCAGGGCGCCGCGAAGTCGGAACCCGCGCCGCATGCCACGAAGGCAAGCGCCGGCAAGCCATCCGCGAACGCGCGCCCGGACGAGCCCTCGCTGAAGGTGCAGGGCGACAAGATCCTCGGCAGCCGCAAGCCGGCCGCGAAAAAGACCACGAAGGGGAAGAAGGCATGACGCTGCATCCGCAGGGCCCGCTCGACATCAGCCCCGAAGCGCTCGCCGACGAAGCGCTCAAGGTCCAGCAGAAACTCGGCGCGGGCTTGAACACGCTGCGCGAAGTCGATGACGTCGATTACGGCGCGACGACCAAGGAAGCCGTGTGGTCCGACGGCAAGGTGGTGCTCTACCGCTATCGCGGCGAACAGGCGCCGACCGCGAAGGTCCCGCTGCTGATCAGCTACGCGCTGGTCAATCGGCCCTACATGGTCGACCTGCAAAGCGATCGTTCCATCGTGCGCGGGCTGCTCGCGCGCGGTGAAGACGTCTACATCATGGACTGGGGCTATCCGGATCGCTCGGATCGCTACCTCACGCTCGAGGATTACGTCGAACGCTTCCTCGGCGGCGCGATCGATTACCTGCGGCGCACGCACGGGCTGGATGCGATCAACCTGCTGGGCATCTGCCAGGGCGGCGCGTTCTCGCTGTGCTACGCCTCGCTGCACCCGGCCAAGATCCGCAACCTCATCACCATGGTCACGCCGGTGGACTTCCACACCGACGACAACATGCTGTCGCACTGGACGCGGTCGATGGACGTCGACCTGTTCGTCGACACGCTCGGCAACGTACCCGCCGACCTGATGAACTGGTGCTACCTCACGCTGAAGCCGGCACGCCTGTTCGTGCAGAAGTACGTCGGCCTCGTCGACATCCTCGACGACAAGAAGGCGGTCGAGGACTTCCTGCGCATGGAGAAGTGGATCTTCGATTCGCCGGACCAGGCGGGCGAGGCCTTCCGCCAGTTCGTCAAGCAGTTCTACCAAGCGAACGGATTCGTCAACGGCGGCGTGACCATCGGCGATCGCGAAGTGCACCTGGGCATGATCGAAATGCCGGTGCTCAACATCTTCGCCGAGCAGGACCACCTGGTGCCGCCGGCGGCCTCGAAGGCACTGCGCGGGTTGGTCGGCACGACCGACTACACCGAGCTGTCGTTCAAGGGCGGCCACATCGGCATCTACGTCTCCGGCCGCGCGCAGAAGGAAGTGCCGCAGACGATCCGCGATTGGTTGGCGCAACGCTGACGCCCATGTCGCCGGCGCTGCTGCGTGCACTGCGCGTCGTCGGCATGGCATGGACCTTGCCGAACACCTTGGTGGGATTGATCGCGGGCACGGTGGGAATCGCATTCGGCGCACACGCGCATGTGCGCCGGCGCGAATGCGCGATCGTGTTCCACCGCTGGCCGTGGGGGCCGGGCGGTGCGATCACCTTCGGCAACACCATCCTGCACACGGGCGACACGCTCGACTCGCCTTGCGTGACCTATGCGCATCGCGCGGGGCAGGCGGACGAGCCGACGATCCTGATGTCGGACCACGAACGTGCGCATGTCTTCCAGTACATGGTGCTGGGCCCGCTGTTCCTGCCGCTGTATCTGTTGTTCGGTGGGATCAGCGTGCGCAATCGCTTCGAGCGCGCGGCGGATCGTTATGCGTTGACGGGGAAAGGTTGGTGGCCGTGGGGAGCGCGAACTCAGCAGCCGGTTTGACGGTCGCATCACGGTTGCTGGCGTAGCTTCGGCAACCGTCAAGGAAAGCCGCGAGACGTTCCGAGAAACAACAGGTTTCGACGAACAAGACAAACCGCCGGACGACCTTGGCAAAGCGGAAGGCTCGATCCCCTCCAGGCCCTTGAAAAAGGCTTGCGAGATCGGGCCTTCTTTTTTGCGTGGCAAAAAAGAAGGCCCGAACTTTGCGCAGCAAAGTTCGCCGGGTGGTTGCAGGCCTTAACCCCGGCGCTGTCGCGCCGCCCCCTTCAACAAGAAGGGGGCCGGTGCCACCCGATGGTTGCGCGGCGATTTGTGTGGGGGCATTGTCGGGGCCATTCAGCGGAGGGCGTCGCAGATGGGCGAGCAATTCTTCCAGGTCACCCCTTTCATGCTGGTGCCCGACCTCGCGAAGGCGCTGGCCTTCTTCGACGATATCCTCGGGTTCAAGGCGACGTATCGCCAGGACAACTACGCCTACGTGACGCGCGACGGCGTGGCGTTCCGGATCCTGGAGGAAGGCGAGGGGAATCCCTTCCAGCCGGGGACGCGGCGGTTCGCGTATTACGTCGACGTGCGGGATGTCGATGCGTTGTACGCCGAGCTGAAGCCGAAGCTCGACACGCTGCCGCCGCGCGACGTGCACGGACCCGCGGACAAGGAATACCACCAGCGCGAGTTGCTGGTGCTCGCGCCGGATGGAAACCTGATTGCGTTCGGGCAGGCGATCGAGCCGGCGGGCTAGCCGCCGAATCAGACGTCGCTGGGTGCGACTTCCCGCAACTTCCCTTCATGCAGTTCGAGCACGCGGTCCAGGCGGCGCGCCAGGCTGCGGTCGTGCGTCACCAGCACCAGGCTGGTGCGCTGTGCGTGGTTGAGCTCGAGCATCTGCGCGAACACGTTCGCTGCGGTCTTCTCGTCGAGGTTGCCGGTGGGTTCGTCGCCGAGCACGCAGGCCGGCTTGTTCACGAGCGCACGCGCCACCGCGGTGCGCTGGCGCTCGCCGCCGGAGAGTTCGCCCGGCTTGTGCTGCAGGCGATGGCCGAGGCCGACCGACTCCAGCAATTCCTGCGCGCGCGTCTGCGCTGCGGGGATCGGCGTGCCGTTGAGCAGCACCGGGAGCATCACGTTCTCCAGCGCCGTGAATTCCGGCAGCAGGTGGTGGAACTGGTAGACGAATCCGAGTGCCTTGTTGCGCAGCCTGCCGCGCGCGGCGTCGGACAAGGTGCTCATCTGCTGGCCGGCCACCCAGACATCGCCCGCGGTGGGGATGTCGAGGCCGCCGAGCAGGTGCAGCAGGGTGCTCTTGCCGGCGCCCGAAGCGCCGAGCACCGCCACGGTTTCGCCTTCCGCCACCGACAGGTGCAGGTCGTGGAAGACGTGGGTGCGCAGCGATCCCTCGGAATAGGTCTTGGCCAGGCCGTCGGCGCGCAGGACGTCATTCATAGCGCAGCGCCTCCGCCGGCGCCGTGCGCGCCGCGCGCCACGCCGGATACAGCGTGGCGATGAAGGCCATGCCGAGCGCCACGAGCGCGATGGTCGCCACGTCGTCCGGTTTCATTTCCGTGGGCAGGCCGGTGATGTAGTACACGTCCTCGGGCAGCAGCTGCACGCCGAGGACGCGTTCGATCAGCGACAGGATGCCATCCAGGTTGAGCGTGAGCAGCACGCCGCCGATCACGCCGAGCACGGTGCCGATGATGCCGATGAGCGTGCCCTGGACCATGAACACCTGCATCACGCCGCGCGGCGTGAGGCCCAGCGTGCGCAGGATGGCGATGTCCGCCTGTTTGTCGGTCACCAGCATCACCTGCGAGGACACGAGGTTGAACGCGCCCATCGCGATCAGCAGCGAGAGCAGGATCGCCATCACCGTCTTTTCCATCTTCAGCGCGCGGAACATGTTGGCGTTCTCGCGCGTCCAGTCGCTGACGCTGTAGGGGCCGGGCAACTTCAGCGCCAGCTCGCGGGCGACGTCGAAGGCCTTGTCCATGTCGTACAGCTTCAGGCGCACGCCGGTGACGCCGTCGCCCATGCGCATCAGGCGCTGCGCGTCCTGCAGGTGCACGACGGCCAGGCCCTTGTCGAATTCGTTGTAGCCGGCCTCGAACAGGCCCGTCACCTTGAAGCGCTTGAACTGCGGCATCGCGCCCATCGGCGTGGCCTGCAGGTCGGTGGTCACCACGACGCTGTCCCCGACGTTCACGCCGAGCCACAAGGCCAGCTCTCGCCCGAGCACGATGTTGAATTCCCCGGGCTTCAGCGAGTCGATGGAGCCATCGACCATTTTCTTGCCGAGCACCGAGACCTTGGCTTCTTCCGCAGGCAGGATGCCGCGGATGATCGCCGGCTGGTTGCGCGTGCTGCGCAGCAGGCCCTGGGTTTCGACGTAAGGCGCGGCGCCGGCGACGCGCTTGTCCTGCGACGCGAGCGCGACCGCGTGCGGCCAGTCGGTGAGCGGCTCGCCGTAACCGCTGACGGTCGCGTGGGCGGCCATCTGCAGCATGCGGTCGCGGATCTCGCGCTGGAACCCGCTCATGACCGCGAGCGTGGTGATGAGCGCGGTGACACCGAGCGCGATGCCCAGGATCGACGCGAGCGAGATGAAGGAGATGAAGCCATTGCGGCGCTTGGCGCGGAGGTAGCGCAGGCCGATGGCGACGGGGATGGGTTTGAACATGTGGCGCCTATCGTCGCATCACGTGGGTGTCGGCCGCGAGTGGGTCGCGACGGCGAGCCGCAGGGCGCGGCGACCGGCGGCGTCGAGCGTGTCGGGCCACCAGGCCAGGCGATGGACGCGCCCGGCTTGGTCGCGCGCCCACAGGAAGGCGAGGGGGCCGCGCCAATGCAGTGTCACCTGCCGGAGCGGGCGCCCATCGAGCGTCATGCCGCCTGAATCGATCGCCAACGCACGATGCGCGCGACGCGCTTCGCGACGCGCCTGCAGGACTCCGGCGGTCGCTGCGACCGTGCCGACGCCCACGGCCCACGCGACCGGAAGGTCCGAGGCGAGTGCCCCGATCGACGCCAGCATCCCCATCGCCACGAGCACGACGATGGGCCACGCGGAAGGTCGCCAGGCGACACGGGCTGCGCGGGGTGCGTCCGCGAAACGGGTTCTTCGTTGCTTCACTTCGGGCTCCCGGATCGGATGCAGGCCAGCGTAAGGGCGCGCGGCGTGACAGGTCTGTCGGGAAATGCCGCGACATCGCCTGCGTCGACACGCGAGAACAATCCGCGCGAAGTCGGGACGTTCTCCTCGGAGTGCGCGCTTACAGCACGCGCGCAAATCGTGGCGTCATCTCGCGATGCACACTGCGTTCCTCCATTCCGGCAGACCCGGGCCAGTCGGCATCGCGACGGCGCTCGTCGGCGGCGCGTCCACGTGCCTGTTTGCGTCCGCGTTGCCACCGATGTGGCGCTGCATCCCTTTGCTGCTGGTCGCCATCGCCGTCCTCGCGCGACTGCCGCGCTGTCGCATTGCCTGGTACGTGGCCTGCGTGGTGGGCGGATTCACCTGGACGGCCTGGCACGCGACCTCCGCCTTGCAGGCACGCCTTCCGCCGGAGCTCGAAGGCAGCACGCAGACGATCACCGGTCGTGTCGCGGGCCTGCCCGTGGTCGAGCCCGGCCGCGTGCGCTTCCTGTTGCAAGTCGATGATGCCGCCGGCAATCCCGATGCATTGCGCGGCCATCCGGTCAGGCTCGCGTGGTACACCGCGCGCGCATCGCCACAGCCGATCCCGCAGGCAGGCAGCCGATGGCAATTCGACGTGCGCCTGCGCGCACCCCGCGGGCTGTGCAACCCCGGCGGCATCGACACGGAACGCCATGCGCTCGCGCAACGCATCGCGGCCACGGGCTACGTCCGTGGAAACGCCGTCGAACGGGAGGCGCCCGGCGGCATCGATGCCTGGCGCGAACGCATGTCGACGCGCATCCATGCAGGCGTGGCAACGCCGACGTCGCGCTTCATCGCCGCCCTCGCGCTCGGCGACACGCGCAGCCTCGACGACGCGGACTGGGCCACGTTGCGCGCGACCGGCCTCACGCACCTCATCGCGATTTCCGGCTTCCACGTGGGGTTGGTCGCCGGGTTCTTCGCGCTGTCGGCATCGCTGCTCTGGCGCCTCGTGCCCTGGCTCGGCCTGCGCATGCCGCGTCCGCTCGGCATGGCGATGGCCGCGGTCGTCGGCGCCGCCGGGTACACGGCCATCGCGGGCTTCGCGCTGCCGACCGTGCGCACCACCTGCATGATCGCCGTGGTGGCACTCGCACGCTGCATGCGGCGCCCGATGTCCATTCCGGCTTCGCTGGCGCTCGCCGTCGTTGCGATCGTGGCGATGGATCCCTTGTCGCTGCTTGGCGCGGGGTTCTGGCTGAGCGTCGGCGGCGTCGCGTGGTTGCTGTGGTGCCTGCCGCACGGGAAGGCGCCGGTGCTGCGCACCTTCGCCTCGGCGCAGGCCGTGGCGACCGTCGGGTTGTTGCCGCTCACCGTTGCCCTGTTCGGGCAGGCTTCGCTCGCCGGGCCGCTCGCGAACCTGGTCGCCGTGCCCTCGTGGAGCCTCGTGGTCGTGCCGCTCGCATTGCTCGGCACCGGGCTGGAAGCCGTGCACGCGGGGTGGGGCGCATGGGCCTGGCACGCGGCAGCGTGGGCGTTCGACCTGACGTGGCCCGGTTTCGTGCGGCTCGGCGCGAGCGAGCTCGCATTCCGTTGGATCCCGGAAGCACGATGGTTCGCACTGCCCCTGGCGATGCTCGGGGCGGCGTGGTGCCTGCTGCCACGCGGCGTGCCGGGCAAGCCGATCGCCTTGCTGCTGTGGCTTCCGTTGTTGTGGCCTTCGCGTGCGCTGCCCGCGCATGGCGCGTTCCGCATCGACGTGCTCGACGTGGGGCAGGGGCTTTCGGTGCTCGTGCGCACGGCGTCGCATGCGGTGCTGTTCGATACCGGGCCTGCGATCCACACCGGTTACGACGCAGGGGATCGGGTCGTCGTGCCCGCGCTGCGCGCGCTCGGCGTGCGTGCACTCGACCTGGTCATCGTGAGCCATGCGGACAACGACCACGCAGGAGGTTGGGCCTCGATCCGGCGCGAGATCCCGGTGCGCCTGTCGCACGCGCCCCCGGACAGTCCGACGCAAACGCACGCGCGGTGCATCGCCGGCCGTGCGTGGCACCGCGACGGCGTGACCTTCCGCTACCTGCATCCGACGCCGCACTTCCCGTACTTCGGCAACGAGTCCGGCTGCGTGCTGCGCATCGAAGGGACGCACGGTGCCGCGCTGCTGACCGGCGATATCGGCGAAGTCGTCGAGCGCACGCTCGCGCGCCGCGATCCGGCAGCGCTCCGCGCAGACGTCGTGCTCGTGCCGCACCACGGCAGCGAGGGCTCGTCCGATCCGATGTTCGTCGCCGCGGCGGATGCGCGCTTCGCGGTCGTGTCGGCGGGGCATGGCAACCGCTTCGGCCACCCGCGCCCCGAGGTCGTCGCGCGCTGGTGTGCCGCCGGTACGCAGGTCCTGAACACGGCAGGGGACGGCGCCCTTCGGATCGACGTCGGCCGCGGCGGGGCGGTGGCCACCCCGCGCCGCAAGTCGCATGCGCGGGTTTGGGACGCCTTGCCCCGGTCCGCCCGGACCGCTGGGCTATGCTATCGGCAGGATTGAACACGGCCCCAGGCCGGAGGATCGAGCGTGCTGGAACTGGTTCGGGCGGGCGGTTGGCCCATGATCCCCCTGATTCTGCTGTCGGTGGTCGCCTTGGCGATCATCGTCGAACGCTTCTGGAGCCTCCGCCGGAAGGTCGTGATGCCGCCCAACCTCGGTGCGGAAGTCCGCGCCTGGGCAGGCCGCGGGCGCCTCGACCCGGCCCACATCGACTCGCTCCGCGCCAACTCGCCCCTGGGCGCGCTGCTCGCCTCGGTGCTCGACATCCGCCATCGCCCGCGCGAAGAGATCCGCGAGCGCACCGAGGACGTCGGCCGTCACCTCGTGCATCGCATGGAGCGTTTCCTCAACACCCTCGGCACCATCGCCGCCGCCGGCCCGTTGCTCGGGCTGTTCGGCACGGTGGTGGGCATGATCCAGATGTTCCTCGGCATCCTCGACCACGGCATCGGCGACGTGAACCAGCTCGCCGGCGGCATCGGCAAGGCGCTGGTGTGCACCGCGGCCGGCATGATCGTCGCGATCCCGGCGCTCGCGTTCCATCGTTATTTCCGCGGCCGCATCGCGGCGTACATCGTCGACATGGAACACGAAGCCATCCAGCTGATGGATGCGCTCGACCCGCGCGCCGCCGCTGCCCAGCGCGCCGTCGCCTCCGCGCCGCACGCGCACGTCCCCGCGGACGCGACCGTCGACTGACCGCATGCGCATCCGCGACTTCCGCGAAGACGACACGCCGGAGATCAACCTGATCCCGCTGATCGACGTCGTCCTCTGCCTGATCATCTTCTTCGTCGTCACCACCACGTTCGACGCGCGCTCGGTCCTCAAGCTGCAACTGCCGCAGGCCGACGGCCAGCCGGCGGAAGCGCAGTCCAAGGCGCTGAGCGTGCTGATCAACGCCGAAGGCCGTTACTTCATCGACGACCGCGAAGCGCTGCGCACCGACGTGGAATCGCTCAAGCAGACCCTGGTGGATGTCGCCGGCAACGACCGCAACCGCCCCGTGCTCCTGCGCGCCGACGGCCGCACGCAGCACCAGGCCGTGGTCACGGCGCTCGATGCGCTGGCGCAGCTCGGCTTCTCCAAGGTGTCCATCGCGACCGCGCCGCCCGCGACGCCGTCGCAGGCCAGCGCGAAATGACCGACGCGACGGCGCCGACGCCCGCGCAGACGTATCGCCGCCTGCTCGGGTACGCCAAGCCCTATCGCGCGTGGCTCGGCATCGCCGCGCTCGCGATGGGCCTGGAGGCGCTCACCAGCTACGGCATCACGCGGCTGCTGAAGCCCATCGTCGACGGGCTGGCCAATCCGGCGCATTTCGAATTCTGGTTGCCGGTCGCGATGGTGGCGTTGTTCATCGCGCGCGGCCTGTTCGGCCTCGCGGGCGATTACACGATGGCGCGTTCGGGCCGCGGCGTCGCGCGCGACCTGCGCCTGATGCTGATGCGCAAGTACTTCCGCCTGCCGGGCGCGCGCTTCGACGCCGAACCGGTCGCCTCCATGCTCACCCGCCTGGGCGGCGACACCGAGCAGGTGGCGCAGGCCGCGGTCGATGCGTTGAAAGTGATGGTCAGCTCCACGCTGATGGCCATCGCGATGATGGCCGCGATGCTCTACACGAGCTGGCGCGTCACGATCGCGCTGCTGTTGCTCGCACCGTTCCTCGTGTGGGTGATGAACAGCGTCGGTGCGCGTTATCGCCGCATCAACCATCGCATCCTGGAGAACGCGGCGGAGATGCTGCAGTCCGCCGACCAGGCACTGCACGGCCACCAGGAAGTGAAGATCTACGGCGCGCAGGACGCGGAGATCGGCCGCTATGCCGCGCAGACGCGGCAGAACCTGCGCCTGGCGCTGAAAGTGGAAGTCACGCGCGGGTCGATCTCGCTGTTCGTGCAAGTGCTCGGCGCGATCGGCATGGCCGTGCTGCTGGTGCTCGCCGCGCACGAGGCCGTGGCGGGCCGCCTGACCGCGGGCGATTTCACCGTGCTGATGACCTCGCTGGTCGGCATCATTCCGCCGCTGCGGCAGCTCACCAACGTGCAGGCGATGCTCCAGCGCGGCGTGTCCTCGGCCGATCGCCTGTTCTCGGTGCTCGATGCGCCCGACGAGCGCGACAGCGGCACGCAGCCGCTGCAACGCGCGAAGGGTTTGCTTGAGTTCCGCCATGTGTCCGCGCGTTATCCCGGCCAGGCGCGTCCGGCGATCCGCGACATCAGCTTCACCGCGAAGCCGGGCACGGTCACGGCGATCGTCGGCCGTTCGGGCAGCGGCAAGAGCACGCTGATCAAGCTGATCCCGCGCTTCTACGAACCCGAATCGGGCCAGGTGCTGCTCGATGGCCATCCGATCGAGGAATACAAACTCGAAGACCTGCGCCGCCAGGTCGCGATGGTGTCGCAGCGCGTGATCCTGTTCGACGCGAGCATCGCCGACAACGTGGCCTACGGCGAGATGCAGGGCGCATCGTCCGATCGCCTCGACGCCGCCGTGCGCAGTGCCAACGCCATGGAATTCGTCGCATCCCTGCCCGAAGGCCTGGACACGCGCATCGGCGAACACGGCGGACGCTTGTCCGGCGGCCAGCGCCAGCGCCTGGCCATCGCGCGCGCGATGCTCAAGGATGCGCCGGTCCTCATCCTCGACGAAGCCACCGCTGCGCTCGACAACGAATCCGAGCGCCTGGTGCAGGACGCACTCGAACACCTGATGCCCGACCGCACGACGCTGGTCATCGCCCATCGCCTGTCGACCATCGAACACGCCGACCAGGTGCTGGTGCTCGACGAAGGCCAGTTGGTGGAGCAGGGCACGCACGCCGAGCTGATCGCGCGCGGTGGCATCTACGCGCACCTGCATCGCATGCAGTTCCGCGAACCGGCCGAGGCATGAAAGAGGACCGTGCGCCGGTCTACTGGTTCGACAACGCGCCGGTGCCGCTCGGCGCGCGCGCGCTGAGCACGGTGTACGGCGGGCTCGCCGGGCTGCGCCGCAACCTGTATCGCAAGGGATGGTTGCGCGCCCAGCGCGCGCCGGTGCCGGTCATCGTCGTCGGCAACATCGCCGTGGGCGGAACGGGCAAGACGCCGTTGACGATCGCGCTGGTCGATCGCCTGCGCGCCGCAGGTTGGACGCCGGGCGTGGCGAGCCGCGGCTACGGCCGTCGCGACGTCACCACGCCGCTGTGGATCGAGCGCGAGACCACGCCGGACGAAGGCGGCGACGAACCCGTCCTGATCGCAATGCGCACCGGTGCGAAGGTGCGCGTCGACCGCGACCGCGCCGCGGCAGCACGCGCCCTCGCGCAGGCCGGCTGCGACATCGTGGTATGCGACGACGGCCTGCAGCATTACCGCTTGGCGCGCGATGTCGAGATCGATGTGAGCGACGGCCGCCGTCGCCATGGCAACGGCCGACTGCTGCCTGCCGGTCCCTTGCGCGAGCCGCCCGAACGCGCCGCGGCCTGCGACTTCCGCGTCGTGAATGTCTCCGCCGAGGACACCGTGCAGTTCGGCGAATGGCCGATGCGCCTGGTGCCCGGCGATGCGCACCTGTTGCAGGGCGGCCGCGAGCGCCCGTTGTCGTCCTTCGCCGGCCAGCGCGTGCATGCGGTCGCCGGCATCGGCAATCCCGAACGCTTCTTCGACATGCTGCGCGCGCACGGCATCGCCGTCGTGCCGCATGCCTTCGCCGACCATCACGCCTACACGGCCGCCGATTTCGAATTCGGCAGCCGCCTGCCGGTGCTGATGACCGAGAAGGACGCGGTGAAATGCCGCACCCTCGTTGCACCCGAGCACATGGAAGCCGAATTCCACAGCGTGCCCGTGCGCGCGGAATTGCCGGAAGCCTTCTGGATCGCCCTGATGGATCGACTGCCGCCCCGCGGAGGCCACGCATGACCCGTTTCGTCGTCGCCATTCCCGCGCGATATGCGGCTTCGCGCCTGCCCGGCAAGCCCTTGCGCCTGATCGGCGGCGAACCGCTCGTGCTGCACGTCGCGCGCCGCGCACTGGCGGCGGGTGCGGAACAGGTGTGGGTCGCGGCCGACGACGAACGCATCGTGCGTGCGCTCGAGGGCAGCGGCGTGCGCATCGCGATGACCTCGCAGGACCACGCTTCCGGCACCGATCGCCTGGCCGAATGCGCGCGCATCGCCGGCTGGCCGGACGACACCATCGTCGTGAACCTGCAGGGCGACGAGCCCTTCGCGCCCGCCGCCGGCATTCGTGCCGCGGCCGAGATCCTCGCGTCCTCGGGTGCGGAGATGGCCACGCTCGCAACACAGATCGAAGACGCCGCGACGCTGTTCGACCCGAACGCCGTGAAGCTCGTGCGCGCCGCCGACGGCACCGCGTTGTATTTCTCGCGCGCTCCGATCCCCTGGCCCCGCGACGCGTTCATGCACGATCGCCACACGCTGCCCGAAGGCGGCCATTGGCTGCGCCACATCGGCCTGTATGCGTATCGCGCGGGGTTCCTGCAACGCTTCGCCGCGTTGCCGCCGGGACGCCTGGAGCGCCTGGAATCGCTGGAGCAACTGCGCGTGCTCGAAGCGGGGTTCCGCATCGCGGTCGCCCTGTCGCCGGAGCCGTTCCCGCCGGGCGTCGACACGCCGGAAGACCTCGCCCGCGCCGAAGCGCGATGGGCGGAACAGTCGGCGTCCTGACCGACGTCACGCATGTTGCATCGCACCGGCCCCTAGAATCGGCCGCAGGGACAGAGGATTCGTGATGGGGCAGGCGTTGGTACCGGGGTTTCCTTCGACGTTGGAATGGTTGAACGCCGCGACGCCCTCGTCGGTGGCGCAGCCAGGTTGGCTGACCGTCGTCGCCTTCGTCAACATCGGCTCCACGTGGTCCATCCACGCGATGTACGAGTTGCAGGCCCTGCGCGCGCGTTTCCCGAGCCGCCTGCGTGCCTTCGCCATCCACGTGCCGCGCTTCGACTGGGAGCGCGACGCAAAGCGCGTGATGAAACGCGCGCACCGCCACGGCGTGAAGCTGCCGCTCGCGCTCGACGCCGACTGGGTCGCCTGGCAGCACTTCGGCGTCTCCGCTTGGCCGACACTGTTGGTGATCGACGAAACAGGCCAGGTGCAGGCGCGGTTGCAAGGCGACGGCCGCATCGCCGCCGAACTCGAAAAGCGCCTGCAGGACATGCACGACGCGCCCGAGGACGAGGCCGACGCGCTGCTGCCGCGTCGCGTGCGCGAACCCGACCTGCCGCTGTGTTTCCCCGTCGGCCTGGCGGTCACGCCGCAATACCTTTACGTGGCCGACAGCGGCCATCATCGCGTGCTCGAGTGCAACCACGCCGGACGCATCCTGCGCACGTTCGGCAGTGGCGATTCGGAATTGTTCGACGGCGATGCCAGCCACGCGGCCTTCCACAGCCCGCACGGCCTGAGCCTCGTGCGCGATGCGCTGTACGTCGCCGATACCGGCAACCACGCGGTGCGGCGCATCAACCTGCGCTCGGGTGACGTCGTCACGCTGGTCGGCAACGGCAAGCGCGGCACGCCGAAGGAAGGCCCGGTCGCAGATCCGCGCAACACCTCGCTCGATGCGCCGCGCGCCGTCGCGGCGCTCAACGATCAACTGCACATCGCCGTGACCGGCGACAACACCATCTGGAGCTACGACCTCGGGCGTCCGGGCTTGACGCTGCGCGCTGGTTCGGGCCGCCTGGACATGAAGGACGGCGCGGGCACCATGTGCGCCTTCGCGCAACCGGTGGCGCTCGCGGCCGTGCAACAGACGGTGTACGTGTGCGATGCCGCGGCCTCGGCGATCCGCTCCCTGGCCGCGCGCGACAACGTGGTGCAGACCTTGCTGGGGCAGGGGCCCTTCGCCTTCGGCCATGTCGATGGACCGCGCAACATCGCGCAGTTGCAGGATCCGCAGGCGATCGCGCTCGACCCCGATGCGCCGATGCTGTGGATCGTGGATGCCGGCAACGACCGCCTGCGCAGCCTGCGCCTGGGCGGCGGCGACCTCACCACCCACATGCTGCCGCAACCCTTGCACGGCCCCGCGGGCCTGGCGGTGGGCGCGGGCGCGGTGTGGATCGCCGATACCGACGCGCATGCGGTGCTGCGCGTGGATCCCAGGACCGGCGCGGTCCAGCACGTCCCGATCGGGGAATGACCCGCCAGTCATCCGGCCAGCGCGCGGGCCCGCGATAATGACGGCATGACCGACGGCGCGCCCATCGACAGCCCCATCGACGGCCAGCCCATCGAAAGCCCGCCTTTCGACGGCAAGGCCTTCGCGCGCGGCCTCGGCTCGCAGCCGGGCGTGTACCGCATGTACGGCAAGGACGACGCGATCCTGTACGTCGGCAAGGCGCGCGTGCTGCGCAACCGCGTGGGCAGCTACTTCAACGCGACGCCGAAGACCGCGCGCACGATGGCGATGTTGTCGCAGGTCGTGCGGATGGAAGTCACCGTCACGCGCACCGACGCCGAAGCGCTGTTGCTGGAAAACCAGCTGATCAAGTCGCTGCACCCGCGTTACAACGTGTTGCTGCGCGACGACAAGAGTTACCCCTACGTGCTGCTGACGCAGGAAGCCTGGCCGCGCCTGGCCTTCCATCGTGGCCCGCGCGCGGTGGCGGGGCGTTACTTCGGCCCGTATCCGAGCGCCGTGGCCGTGCGCGAAACGCTCAACTCCATGCACAAGCTGTTCAAGCTGCGCAGTTGCGAGGACAGCGTGTTCCGCAATCGTTCGCGGCCGTGCCTGCAGTTCCAGATCGGCCGCTGCAGCGCGCCCTGCGTCGGCCTGGTGCAGGCGCGCGATTACGCCGATGCGGTGCGGCGCGCTTCGCTGTTCCTCGACGGCCGCAGCGAAGAACTCGGCAACGAATTGACCACCGCGATGGAAGCGGCGAGCACGCGCCTGGATTTCGAGGAAGCCGCGCGCATGCGCGACCTCATCACCACGATCCGCAAACTGCAGGCGCGCCAATACGTCGATGGCCAGGCCGCGGACCTGGACGTGCTCGCGGTGGCGATGCAGGGCGCGTCGGCGTGCGTGCTCCTGCTTGCCTTCCGCGACGGGCGCAACCTCGGCACGCGCGCGTTCTTCCCGAAGACGAATGGTGCCGCGCCGGAAGAAGTGCTGGCCGCCTTCGTCTCGCAGTATTACGGCGAACAACCGCCGCCGCGCGAAATCGTGCTCGACCGCGACGTGCCCGATCGCGACCTCATCGAGGTCGCACTGACGGAAACCGCCGGTCGCAAGGTGCAGTTGAAGCACAGCGTGCGCGGCGAACGCGCCGGCTACGTGGACCTCGTCAAGCGCAACGCCGAACTCTCCCTCGCCACCGAGCTGTCCAGCCACGCCGCGCAGAGCGCCCGCGCGGAAGCCTTGCGCGACATGCTCGGCCTGTCGGACGTGCCCAAGCGCATCGAATGCTTCGACATCAGCCACACGATGGGCGAGGCGACGGTGGCCTCGTGCGTGGTGTTCGATGCGAACGGACCCGTGAGCAGCCAGTACCGCCGCTACAACATCACGGGCATCGAACCGGGCGACGATTACGCGGCCATGCACCAGGCGCTCGAGCGCCGCTTCCGGCGCGCGATCGAAGAGGGCGGCGTGCTGCCCGACCTGCTGCTGATCGACGGCGGCAAGGGGCAGCTGGCGCAGGCCAACGCGGTCCTGGGCGAATTGGGGGTCAACGGTGTGTACGTGGTGGGCGTGGCCAAGGGCGAGGAACGCCGCGCGGGCCACGAACAACTGCTGCTGCCCGACGGCCGCGAACTGCGCCCGGGCGCCGAATCGCCGGCGCTGCAGCTGGTCCAGCAGGTCCGCGACGAGGCGCACCGCTTCGCCATCACCGGCCACCGCGGCCGCCGCCAGAAGGCGCGCACCACCAGCCGGCTGGAAGATATTCCCGGGATCGGTCCGCGCCGCCGCGCGAACCTGCTGCGGCATTTCGGTGGCCTGGCAGGCCTGAAACAGGCCGGATCCGAAGAAATCGCGCGCGTGGAAGGCATCAATGCCGCGCTCGCCGAGCGAATCTATGCGACGCTGCACGGGCTGCCGATGCCGGCGACAGGAATGGATGCGGGACGCGACGGATGAAGATGACGGTACCGACCATGTTGACCCTCGCGCGGATCGTGATGATCCCGGTCCTGGTCCTCGTGTTCTATCTCCCTTACAAATGGACGAATTTCGCGGCGGCCTTCGTGTTCGCCTTCGCGTCGGCGACCGACTGGCTGGACGGCTGGATCGCGCGCCGCTGGAACCAGTACTCGGCCTTCGGCGCGTTCCTCGACCCGGTGGCCGACAAGCTGATGGTCGCCACCGCCTTGTTCCTGATCGTGCAGAGCCACCCGACCAAATGGATGGCCCTGTGGGCGGCCGTGATCGTGGGTCGCGAGATCGCGGTGTCCGCGCTTCGCGAATGGATGGCCGAGCTCGGCCAGCGCGCGAAGGTGGCCGTGGCCACGGTCGGCAAGATCAAGACGATCGTGCAGATGGTTGCGGTGACGCTGCTGCTGTACCAGGCGCCGCTCCTCGGTATTCCCGTGTTCACGATCGGCGAATGGATGCTCGCCGCGGCCGCGCTGCTGACCCTGTGGTCGGGCTACGAATACCTGCGCGCGGCCTGGCCGGCGATGCGTGCGCAAGCCACATCGACGGGGACGTCATCGGGTGTTGACACTCCGTAATTCGCCCGTAGAATGACGGGCTCTCCGCGGGAATAGCTCAGTTGGTAGAGCACGACCTTGCCAAGGTCGGGGTCGCGAGTTCGAGTCTCGTTTCCCGCTCCAGTTTGTGAACCTCAGTGTTCATCCCGAAGCCCCGTTCGCGGGGCTTCGTTGTTTCAGTCGGATGTGGTGAAATCCGATACGTCATCCGGCCGGGTGGCAGAGTGGTTATGCAGCGGACTGCAAATCCGCGTACGCCGGTTCAATTCCGACCTCGGCCTCCAAACAAAAGGGTTGCGCGAAAGCGCGGCCCTTTTTTTGTTCAGGCATGCGAGCAACGCCATGCAATGGATCGAGTGGTACCGCATCGTCGCGTACAGGGACTTCCACGACGTCCCGCGCTATCTGCTCGCGACGAATGATGCCGAAGACGCTTTCTGGATCCTGGATGCCGGCTTCGACGATGTCGTCGATGACTACTCGACGATCTACACGATCCACGGGGCGGGAAGCACGCTGGACGAGGCGATGGCGTGTTTCGAGCGGCACGCGGGCGATACGTCTTCGCTGCCTGCGTTCGGATGCATCCCCGTGGAGCACGTGCAGTTCGACGAGACGCGACACGGCGCGTTGAAGCTGACGAGCCCGCCGATCACTTGAGGTGCTAGATTTCCGGCTCCCCACGATGCCGTGACCGCCCGATGACCACCGCGACCCCATACCCGATCGGCACCCCCAACCAACCTTGGGGCGACGTCGAAAAGCAGCTCTGGCTTTCCCGCCAGGTGCGCCATCGCCGCTACGCCGACGACGTGCTCGCGCGCGTCGACCGCCTGCGCGCGCGCTACGACGTCTCGGAGTTCGGCCGCCTCGAATACGCCACGGATGCCTACCCGTTGCTCGTCCTGCGCTCGCGCGACTGGAACGACGCGCTGCCTTCCATCCTGGTCACCGGCGGCGTGCACGGTTACGAAACCAGCGGCGTGCACGGCGCGCTGCAGTTCCTCGAACATCACGGCGCGGCCTACGCGGGCAAGGTCAACCTGATGGTCGTGCCCTGCGTGAGCCCCTGGGCCTACGAGCACATCCATCGCTGGAATCCGAATGCGATCGATCCCAATCGTTCGTTCCGCGAGAACAGCCCGTCGGAAGAGTCCGCTGCCCTGATGCGTTTGCTCGCGCCGCTGCGCGATCGCTTCACCGTGCACATCGACCTGCACGAGACCACGGACTCCGACGAATCCGAATTCCGCCCCGCGCTCGCGGCGCGCGACGGCAAGCCGTTCGAAGCCGAAGGCATCCCCGATGGCTTCTACCTGGTCGGCGACAGCGAGGATCCGCAGCCCGCATTCCAGCAGGCGGTCATCGCGGCGGTGGAGCAGGTGACGCACATCGCGCCGCCGGACGCGCACAACCAGATCATCGGCTCGGACGTGGTCGCGCACGGCGTCATCAACTACCCGGTGCGCAAGCTCGGCCTGTGCACGTGCCTGACGAACGCGCGCTATCGCACGATCACCGAGGTGTATCCCGACAGCCCGCGTGCGACGCCCGAGCAGTGCAACGATGCGCAGGTGGCGGCGGTGCGGGCGGCGATCGATTACGCGCTGCGCAATCGCGACTGAACTCAGCTCCGCCGGAACAACACCGTCTCGTTGCGCGCCCGCACGGGGAACTGCACGTTCGCGCGCCAGCAGGCGGTGTCCGGGAACGCGGCCACCATCGCTGCTTCGAGCTCATCGAAGCCGGCGCGCCCCTCGCTGATCGCGATGCCCTTGTTGCCCATCCAGAACTCGACGAAGGCCTCGTCCGTCGTGCGCCGGTCGACCTTGTAGGCGCGGATTTCCCCGACCGATTGCCAGGCCACGCAGTCGCGCGCGACGGCAAAGCCGAACGGCGTCACCGTCAGGGGCGAGTCGTCATCGGCGCCGATGCAGGAGCGGCGGGTGGGGAACCGCAGGATGCTCATGCGCGGTTTGACGCAGTCGGGCCCGGAGGGCGGCCACGGGTCGCGATTTCGCTATTTCTTCACGCTCGGCGGCACGCCCATGTTCGGCGGGGGTGTCGCGCGCGTGGGCTGCAGCCACATCCGCCCTGCGGCGAGGTCGAGGGTGACGACCCAGTCCTTGAGGAAGGGCATGCCCAGGTTGCCGTCGATGTTCATCTCGGGGGTCCCGAACAGGCCTTGGGCGACGATGCCAGGCGCGACTTCCAGCTTGCCTGCCTGGAAGTCCTTGGCATCGGGGTCGAGCCCGAACAGGGCGGCATAGCCCTTCGACACGAGCAAGGTGCCGCCATTCCCGCTGTCGAGTTCGAATCGCGCGACGCCCTTGGACGTCGGCACTTCGAGGTTGACCGCGAGCGCCAGGCCCTGCACTTCGCGCGACAACCGGATGGGCAGTTCACGTGCGCCCGCGATGCGTTGCGCGGCACTCGCGGGCGATTCGACATAGAGCTTGCCGCCCGCGAAATCCATGGTGATGGTCTTGCCGGCGAAAACGTCGAGCGCGAGCAGGCCTTCGATGGGCGCGGCGTCCTTCGAAATCAAAGGCGCGACTTGCATGACACCGGCGACGGGCGCGACGACGGGATAGCCACCAATCTCGAAATGCAACGCATCGCAACGCGGCATGGCCAGGCGCGTACCCGTCATGTTGAAGCCGCCGATCTCGCCCCACGGCGTGCAACCCGCGGTGGCGGCGAATTCCGGCGACACGACGGTGTGCCCGCCGGCGGTATCGAAGGCGAACAGCCCTGGCTTGCCATGGGCGGTGACGCGGACGGCGACGCTGCGTCGATACGGTTCGAGGGCAAGCGTGGCGAGCGGGGCGGCCTGCGCTTCGGGGGCTTGCGCGGGCGTTGCGGCACGCACGCCGGGAACCGCGCAGCAGGCGAGGGCGGACAACAACAAGGCAGGCAACATGCGCATGGCGCGACGGCTCCGAAAGGCAATCGCGGACTCGGATGCGCCGAACGAGCGAGGGGTTTAGACCTCAGTACCGCTCCTCGATGTACTTGTACGGGTACCTCGGCTCCACGTACCCGTGCGGCTTCTGCCGTTTCGGGAACTTGACCTTCTCCTTCGGCAGGTCTTCGTAATGCACGTGGTCGAGCAGGTGCTGGATGATGTTCAGGCGCGCGCGGCGCTTGTCGTCGGTGCGGGCCACGTACCAGGGCGCCTGGCCGATGTCGGTGGCGGCGAACATCTCGTCGCGCGCCCGCGAGTAGTCGTACCAGCGGCTGTAGGACTTCATGTCCATCGGCGAGAGCTTCCACAGCTTGCGCCCGTCTTCCGCACGATCCTTCAGGCGCTTGGTCTGTTCTTCTTCGCTCACCTCGAGCCAGTACTTGATCAGCAGCACGCCCGATTTGACGATCGCGGTTTCCACCATCGGCACCATCGCCAGGAACTCGCGCACATGGTCTTCGTCGGTGAAGCCCATCACGCGCTCCACGCCGGCGCGGTTGTACCAGCTGCGATCGAAGATCACGATTTCGCCCGCGGCCGGCAAATGCTTGATGTAGCGCTGCAGGTACATCTGGCTCTTCTCGCGTTCGGTCGGGGCGGGCAGGGCGACGACGCGGAACACGCGCGGGCTCACGCGGTCGGTGATCGCCTTGATCGTGCCCCCCTTACCGGCGCCGTCGCGGCCTTCGAACAGGATGCAGATCTTCAATCCCTTCGCCACCACCCAGCGCTGCAGCTTCACGAGTTCGACGTGCAGCTTGTCGAGCTCGACTTCGTATTCCTTGAACTTCATCTTGCCGGAGGGCGGCGCATCGGCAGCGGCGATCTGCGCGACGACCTTTTTCGTTGCGGCTTTCTTTGTCGCTTTCTTCGCCGCGCGCTTTTTCGTGGTCCGTGTCATGTTGATCACTCCATGGGTGTGGCCGCGGGCGCTTCCAGATGGCGCACCGCCATTTCGAGATTGAAGAACATGCGTCCTTCGCCGAGGGTTTCGTCGAGGGGCGAGCGACGCACCATTTCGAGCGCCTCGGGCGCCAGGCCGACCAACACCACCTGGATGCCCGCTTCGCGCAGGCGGCGCTCGCCCGCGATCAACGCCTGCAACGCGGAGTACTCGATGTCGAACACACCCGCCATGTCGATGACGATGACCTTCGGGTGGAACTCCGCGACGAGGGCCTGGAAGCGTTCGGCCAGGCGATCGGTGTTGAGGAAGAACAGTCGGCCTTCGGGGCGCACGAGCAACAGGCCGGGGAAGGTTTCGTCGTCGGGATTCTCGTCCGACACGGGGCGGAACACGTTGGTCCCGCGCTTGCGCCGCAGCACGTAGAGCCGCGGGTGCGTCGCCTGCTGGCTCAGCGCGACGAGCGAGACGATGATCGCGACGATGATGCCCTTCAGCGTGCCGAGCAGGATGACGCCCGCGAACGCGACCACGGCCCAGATGAATTCCACGCGTCGGATGCGCAGGATGTCGCGGAAGTCCTTCAGTTTGAACAGGCCCACCGAGTAGACGATGACCAGGCCCGCGAGCGTGGCCTGCGGCATCAGGCCGAGCAGCGGCGCGAGCCACAACATGGTGACCAGTGCGGTGACGGCAGTCGTCAGCCCGGACGCCTGCGACTTCGCCCCCGCGCTGCGGTTCACCGCCGTCTGCGACATGCCACCGCCTGCCGGCATCGCGCCCAGCAACGCACCGATCGCGGTGCCTGCGCCGGTGGCGATCAACTCGCGATTGGGGCTGGGCGGCGGTTCGTCCTGGGCCTGGAAGGTGCGCGCAACGGCGATCGTTTCGGTGAAGCTCATCAACGCGATGCCGAGCGCGGCGGGCCAGAGCGCTTGCACGAGGGAGAACTGCGGCAAGGTGATGTGCGGGAGGCCACTCGGGATCGCGCCCACGAGATCGATGCCGAAGCGATTCCACGCGAACAGCCCCGCGCACGCGATGGCCGCGCCCACCGCGATCAAGGGTGCGGGCCAGCGCGGTCGGAAATGCTCGAGCGACGTCAGCAACAGGATCGTGCCCAAGCCGACTGCAAACGTGGGCCACGACAGGTGTCCGAGCCCCTGCAAGATCTGCCCGATGTTGTGCAGGAAGCCGCCTTTCTCGAAGTGCAGTCCGAGCAGCTTCGGCACCTGGTCGACGATGATCACCACCGCGATGCCTGCCTTGAATCCGACGAGCACGGGCGTGGAGATGAAACTCGCGACGAAGCCCAGGCGCAGCACCGCAGCGAGGATCAATGCGAGGCCGACGAGCAGGGTCAGTGTCGCCGTCGCCGTCAGCAATTGCGTCGGGTCGCCGTTGGGCACCACCTGGGAGAGTTCGGCGCCGGTCAGGATCGCGATCGTGGTGGTCGTGCTCACCGACAAGGGGCGCGACGAACCGAGGAACGCATACACGGCCATCGGCACGAGCACCGTGTACAGGCCCACTTCGACGGGCAAGCCCGCGATGGTCGCGTAGGCCATCGCTTTCGGAATGACGACGGCGGCCGTCACCAATCCGGCGACGATGTCCTCGCGCAACTTGAAGCCGGCGAACATGCAGGCCTCACGTGCCCTTCTGCTCGTTCTCGAGGGCCTTCTTCATGATCTGGTCGTACAGGTCGACCACTTGCCCCGCGAGCTTGTGCGACTCGGGGTGCTGCACGAAGTAGCCCTTGTTGCGGTTGGCTTCCTCGAGCACAGACTTGAGGTAGTCGATGTCCTCGTCGCTCATGCGCTCGCCGGCGTCCACGCGCTTCTGCATGTCCAGCAGGCGCGGCAGGCGCTGGTGCATCAGGCGATCGATCATCGCCTGGCCGGTCGCAGCCTCCATCTTCTCGTCGGACATGACGCGCCCTCCGCGGCTCGGTCCCGTGGTGCATGGCAACACCGGCCGGCGGGGATATCCATTGGACTTCGGGCCAACGCGCGGCGCTGGCTCGGCAGTACGGCCTTCAGCGCGTGAATTCGGCCGCGATGGGGGGCGAGAGCAGGCGCTTGATGATCCAGCCGAACACAAGCGCGAAGGCCAGGGTCAGCACGATGCTGGCGGTGCGCAGCACGTGGATGAACATTGCGATGGGCGGTGCGCCTTCGTCCTGCGGGATGGCCGGCAACATCGAGAAGATCTTCTGCTGCACCGCCAGGCCCGCGATCTGCGAAACGATCGTCAGCAGCAGCATCGCGATGAACAACAGGCGGCCCCAGTTCCGGCGATGCAGCAGGCCGATGGAGGCCACGAGCGAGACGATCGACGACAGGAACATCACGCCGGTGATCCACGGGAACCAGTGGAACAGGGAGGTCGCGAACTGGATCTGCGGGTCGCTCGACGTCGACGCCTCCGCCATCGCGTGTTCGAAGTTCTGGCCCGGCAACAGCACGCCCGCGAAGATGGTCTGGACGAACGCGACGAACGCCGACAGGCCCGACATCGCGATCCAGATCCATGCCACCGCGGTGACGAAGCTCGACTTGGCCGGCGCGTTGGCCGCCCTTGGCACGGGCGTGTTCATCAGAGCCTCCCCGTTGGGCAGGCTCGCACCTTAGCGGTCAGGGCGTCTTGGCGTCGACTTCCTGCCAGCCGCTATCCGGGTCGAAGGACTTCATGCCCTTGGCGACGCCTTCGCTGTCCTTGCCCAGGTCGCGCTCGAAGACGGTGCCGTCGTGGCTGATCATGAAAGTCATCACGCCGGTGTCGCCGTACTTCGCGGGCCAAGCCACCAAGGCAAAGCCGCGGCTCATGTTGTCCTTGCCGATGAGGTAGCTGTACGCACCGCCCGGTGCGGACGGGCCCTGCGATTCCAGGATCTTGTAGCGATAGCCGAGCCAATCCGCATGCGGCCCTGCATCGCCGAACAGCGGGCCCAGCGGGCTGATTTCGCCGCTGTCGTCGTCGGCCCAGTACAAGCCGTCGTGCAGGCCGTCGGTGCTCACGATCTTGCGCGCGTATTCCAACACGCCGTCGCCGTCGCGGTCTTCCTCGGCGTAATCGTTCTGCGCATCGTGGTAGGTGCGCAGGGCTTCGACCACGTCGAGTTCGTTGCGACCGATGCGGCGCGCGCGGATTTCATCCGCGCCTGCGTGCAGGTCGTAGTGCCAGCCCTTCGCGTCCTTCGCGATGGGGACGGGCAGGGTCCAGGCATCGTTGCCCACGGCCAGTTGCATGCGGCCTTCCGTGCCGGGTTGCCAGGCGTGTTTCTCGCGATAACGCGCGAGGAAGGCATCCACGTCGTCGCGGTCGACGCTGCCGACGGGGATGAAGTCGCGCCAGTCCTTCCCGAGCAGCGCGGCGAGGCGGTCGGCGTCGGCCTTCGTCGTACCGAGGGCCTGCACGAGGGCCTCGCCTGCTGCGTCGGGAGTGGGGAAAGCTTCCTGCGCGAAGACGGGCGCGGCGAATAACGCGAGCGCAAGCAACGCGATCGAGCAACGTTTCGTGTTCATCGACGATGTCCTCCGCCTCCACGATTGCCGCCCGAGCGCTGCGCGCCTCCCGAGGAGCGCTGGGCGCCTCCCGAAGAGCGCTGCGCGCCGCCGGACCGTTGTCCACCACCACTGTGCGGTTGCCGGTTCACCTGGTGGCTCGCTTGTTGTCGACCGCCGCCGCCTTGCTGGCGTGACCGTTGCTGGCTGGCTTGTCCGCGCTGCGCGGCCTGCCGCGATTGCTGCGGTTGGCGTGCGCCGGAGAAGGCGTCGTTGCGCGGGGACTGGCGTTGTTGCTGCTGACGACGGGCCGCGTCGCGCGAGGCGTTGTTGTTGGCGCCCTGCTGGCGATGGCGCTCGGGCGTCGCCTGGCGATTGCCCGCACCGGCCTGGCGATTGCCTGCGCCCGCTGCGCCGGGGCGGTTCTGCGCGCCACCGGCGCGATTCTGTGCACCGCGATTTTCGGCACCTCGATTCTGCGCGGCACGTTGCGCCTGCGCGCGCTGGGCGTCGCGGTTTCCTGCGCCTGCATTGGCGCGGCCCGCGCCTTCGCGTCCGCCAGGCTCGCGCCCACCGAGCTCGCGCCCTGCATTCTGCGCACGCTGCTGGGCTTCGCGATTGGTGCGCGCCGGGCCTTCCATGCCGCGACGGTCCATCGATTGACGTGCCTGTTCGCGCGAACGCGCACGCGCCGGATCATCGCCACGCATGCGATCGCGCGATGCGGAATC
This sequence comes from Lysobacter sp. KIS68-7, assembly GCF_021284745.1. Classification (NCBI taxonomy): domain Bacteria; kingdom Pseudomonadati; phylum Pseudomonadota; class Gammaproteobacteria; order Lysobacterales; family Lysobacteraceae; genus Lysobacter; species Lysobacter sp. KIS68-7. The sequence continues at coordinate 2,276,464 of NZ_CP089925.1, forward strand.
GCCCAATCGGTTGCCGTAATTCTCGCGGCTGTTGCGGTCGCGATACGGCACGCCATCGCGGTTGGCGGCGTTGTGCTGCCACGTCCCGGAATTGATCTGGCGATTGGAGTTGAAGCTGTTGTAGCTGGACGTGTTGATGTTGATGTCGTTGCCGCCCCAGTCCATGTCGCCCCACAGGGAACCTGCGATCGCCATGCCCGTGCCCCACGCCAGGCCGCGCACGAGCGCGCTGCCCGCGTAATAGCCCGCCGGTGGCGGGTAATAGGCCGGCGGATACGACGGGTAGGCCCATGTGCCGTAAGCGGTGGTCGGGTTGTACGACGGCACGTACACCACCTGCGGGTCGGCGGATTGAATGACGATCGTGTCGGTCGATCCGGCTGCGGTCGAGGTTTCATACGCGCCCGTCGACGGCTGTTCCATCGGCGCGGATTCCGCGGGCGCCGCACCGGCGGCCGGCGCCGCGGCGGGCTGCACGCTCACCTTCTGGTACTGGTTGGAATCCAGGTTGCCCGCGTCCTTCGCCTTGTGGCGCAAACGCTGCACCGCATCCATGACGTCGTCGGGCTGCGCGAGGAATGCATCGCCCAGCTTCTGCACCCAGCCCGGATCCTGGCCGAGCGTGGCCAGCACCTGCGGGAACGCGGCGAGCGATTGCACGCTGGGGTCCCAGGGTTGGTCGGCGACCTGGCGCACGGCGGCGTCGCCGTTGGCCTTGGGGTTGGCGGCCGCCCACTTCGCGGCGTCGGCCACATCGCCCGGATAGGTCGCAGCCATCAACACCTGCGCGAGCAGCGGATCGGGATACAGCGCGATGGGCGCGACCATCTGGTCGAGCTCCTCGACGCCGAACACGCGATCCTCCGCGGCCGGGGCGGGCGCGGCAGCCTTCGCAGTCGTGGCGGCTGCGGCAGGCGCGGCGGCAGGCGTCGCGCTCGCGGCGGGTGCAGCCGGGGTGGCGGGCGCCTGGGGCGCGTTCTTCGAACACGCGCAACAGGCGAGCAGGCACAGCAACAGCACGCGCTTGGTCATGGCACGGCCCTCGTCGACGAGGGAAGTGTCCACGCGGCGAGGCGAATGCGCCTCCGCAAAAACCCTCCAGCCGCCTAGGGAAAACTACTGGTGCCGGATCGGGCTAAGCTCATCCGCATCCAATGGCCGGGAGCCCGCAATGCACCGCAAGCACGCCTTGTTCCTGTCGATCCTCGTGACGGTCTGCGCCGCGGCCTCCGCCGCCGACGCGCCGCCTGCAGGGGTCCAGCGCGACGTGGTCGGTACGCGCACCAGCGAGAACATCCCCGAGATCCCGGCCGCGCTGCTCGAACAACTCAACCGTTACCAGAACACGCGCGGCGCGGGCGTCGCCGGCTGGACGAAGGACGGGTGCCTGCTGATCTCCACGCGCTTCGCCGAAACCGCGCAGGCGCATCGCGTGTGCCAGCCGATGGGCATGCGCGAGCAGCTCACGTTCTATCCCGAGCCCGTGAACGGCCTGGCGCCGGTGCCGATGGCGTCGAAGCAGGACGGCTTCGTGTTCGCCAAGGACGTGGGTGGCAACGAGTTCTCGCAGCTTTATTGGTTCGACTTCGGCACGCGCGACATCACCCTGCTCACCGACGGCAAACGCAGCCAGAACAACGGCGCGCTGTTCTCCGACGACGGCGCGCAGCTGGCGTACAGCAGCACGGCGCGCAACGGCAAGGACACCGACGTGTGGGTGCGCGACATCAAATCCGGGGCGGTCAGGCCCGTCGTCACCGAAGGCGGCAGCTGGAGCGCGATGGACTTCTCGCCCGACGGCAAGCAGTTGCTCGTGATGAAGTACGTGTCGGCGAGCGAGATGTACCCGGGGCTGGTCGACCTGGCGAGCGGGAAGCTCGAGTTGTTCCCGGTCGATGGCGGCAAGGCGGCGTTCGGTGGATTCAAGTTCGCGCCGGATGGCAAGTCCGTGTACTACATCTCCGACGAACCGTTCGAAGGGAAGCCGCGCGAGTTCCAGACGCTGCGTTGGCACGATCCTGCCACGCATGCGTTCCGCGAACTGAGCGCCGACATTCCGTGGGACGTGGAATCGCTCGACATTTCCGACGACGGCCGCTATCTCGCGTACACCACCAACGAAGGCGGCATCCAGCGCCTGCACGTGCTCACGCTGCCGGACCACAGGCCGGTGCGCTTGCCGGAGTTGCCGGTGGGCCTGATCGGCGGTGTGTCGTTCTCGCCCGATGGCAAGCGCCTGGCGCTGACGCTCAACACCGCGACCTCGCCCAGCGATGCGTACGTGATCGACCTTGCGGGTGCGAAGCTCGCGCGCTGGACGCGCAGTGAAGTGGGCGGGCTGGATGCATCGAAGTTCGTCGCGCCCACGCTGGTGCGCTTCCCGACCTTCGATAGGGTGGACGGCAAGCCGCGCACGATCCCGGCGTTCTACTACAAGCCGTCGAAGCCTGCGAAGAACGGCAAGTACCCCGTCGTCATCAACATCCACGGCGGCCCCGAATCGCAGGCGCTGCCGAACTTCAGCCCGAATGCGCAGTTCCTCGCCAACGAACTTGGCGTGGCGGTGCTCGTGCCGAACGTCCGCGGCTCCAGCGGCTACGGCAAGACCTACCTGACGCTCGACAACGCCGAGAAGCGCGAGGACTCGGTGAAGGACATCGGCGCGCTCCTCGACTGGATCGCGAAACAGCCGGAACTCGACGCCTCGCGCGTCGGCGTGCAGGGCGGCAGCTACGGCGGCTACATGGTGCTCGCCTCGCTGATGCATTACCCGCAGCGCATCAAGGCGGGCGTGGACATCGTGGGCATCTCGCACTTCGGCACCTTCCTCAACAACACCGAAAGCTATCGACGCGACCTGCGCCGCGCCGAGTACGGCGACGAACGCGATCCGAAGATGAAGGACGTGTTCGACCGCATCTCGCCCCTCAACAATGCGTCGAAGATCACCTCGCCGCTGTTCGTCGCCCAGGGCAGGAACGACCCGCGCGTGCCGTACACCGAAGCCGAGCAGATCGTGAAGGCCGTGCGCGGCAACGGGCAGCCGGTGTGGTACCTGCTGTACGCCGACGAGGGCCACGGATTCCAGAAGAAGGCGAACGCGGATTACTACGGCGCCGCGGCGATCCTGTTCTGGCAGAAGAACCTGCTGGATTGAGCGAGCCGACGCCCGTGGCCGACGTGCCTTCGCTGGATGCCATCGGCCCGGGCGACTTCGTGTGCATCGCGCATCGCGGTGCAGCGGCGCTGGCGCCGGAGAACACGATGGTCGCGTATCGCGCGGCGTATGCGTCGGGGCTGCGCTTGCTGGAGCAGGACGCGCGGTTGTTGGCCGATGGGGCGTTGGCGGTGATGCACGATGCGTCGGTGGATCGCTTGACCGATGGGCGAGGGGACGTGCGCGGCTTTGACACCGCGGCATACCGTGCGCTGCGTGTCGATGCGCGGCGGTTTCCGCAGTTTGCGCAGCAGACGATTGCGCCGGCCTTGTTCGACGAAGTGTTGGCGGAGTTTCGAGGGCGCGCGGTGTTGGTGCCGGAGGCGAAGGACGTGGGCAGTGGCGCGCCGATGGTCGCGGCGCTGCAACGTGCGGGCATCGCGCGGGAGCATGCGTTGGTGCAGTCGTTCCTGTTGGAGGAACTAAGGCCTGCCGTCGATGCCGGTTATCCGGCGATCTACCTCTCGCGCACCGACGAGGGCATCGATGCAGTGAAGGCCGCGGGCGTCGGCTGGGCCGGGATATGGAAGGGCGCCTCGGACACGGTCTTTCGTGCCTGGATCGAGGCGGGCTTCCGCGTCATCGCCTACACCGTGGACGACCACGCCGAGCGCGACCGCCTGCGCGGGCTTGGCGTCCAGGGCATGTTTTCCGACGACCCCTTCGCGCTGATGGCGGGCCTACCATCGGACCTGCGCTGCGTGTATTGAATGGCGCGGCTAGAATCCCCGAGCCGGCCCGGATGGCGAAACTGGTAGACGCAAGGGACTTAAAATCCCTCGACCGCAAGGTCATGTGGGTTCGATCCCCACTCCGGGCACCATGCCGATCCGGCTTGCGGAAGTAGCCGCTACTCGCCAACCGGGCACGCGCCCGACGACAACCGCCATCCTTCCTTCGAACCAAACTCCGACAGGAACGCCGACTGGATCGCGCTGGCCTGCGGTCCCGCGTCGGTTGCCTTCGCATCCACCGACACGGTGAAGTTGAAGCAGTAGCGACTCGCGTCGTTGTTCAACCCGACCAGCACATGCGGCGCGCTGCTGCTCTGGTAGTAGCGATGCACGGCGCCACCGGCGTCGTCGCCGCCCCGTCGCGGATAGCCCTGGCCGTCGAGGAACTGCTCGACCTGGTGCGCCGCTTCGGCTTGCGTGAGCTGCTCGACGACACCGCTGGACGTGGAGACTTCCTTCCACTGCGTGTCCTCGCCACCGATCGAACACGCAGCCAACGCGAGGAGGGCCACCGACGCGAGCGCGATGCGCGCGCTCACAGCGCTTCGATCCGATGGGCTTCCTCGGACAGCTTCTGGCGCTTCCACGGCAAGGCTTCGTAACGGCGCGCGTAGACGGTGCTCTGCAGGCCATCGAGCACCAGGTAACTCACTTCGACGCGGAAGGGGCCGACGACGCGCGCTTCCAGGTCCGACTTGGCGAGGGGCCGATCGGTGCCGCCGAGGGCGTGGCCGCGGATGCCGCGCGGTGCGAGGTCGCCCCATGCGTCGTCGATGCATGCACTGCGTGAAAAGAACGCCGTCGCATATCCGCCCGCGATGGCGAGGACGATCAGGAAGAGGAACAGGCGGATGATCGAACGGACGCCCATGGGCCTTCCGTGGGTCGAGGCGGACCAGAATGCTACACCCGGCCATGAACGCGCTGTCCACCGTGCAGCACCCCGGGATGCGACGTTCGTCGCAACGCGAGCGCCCGACAAGCCTTCGCTGACTTCTTCAGGTGAGAACCATTCCACCTCGTGCGGTGTTTGCCTGAACGCGCGCGGCTTCACATGGACTTGAGTTTTCGACAAGCAACCTGAGCTCGTCATTCGCAGTGCAGCAGGGGACCCCCGATGAATACGAAATCGTTCCGCCACGCCGCCGTGGCGGCCGCCGTCGTCGCCGCTTCCGCCGGCGCCTCCGTTTCCGCCCAGGCCGCCACGCCGCAGGGTCGCATCGTGTTTTCGCGATCGCAGCAGAGCGCGGCCGACGCATTCCCGCGAGCGAGCAGCCTGTGGATGCTGGACCTGGGCACCAGGCAGGTGCGTCCGCTGACGACGTCGACCGACCGCGTGTTCGATGCGGTGGCCACCTGGGCACCGAACGGTTCGGGCATCGTGTTCGACCGCGGCGCCAGCCGCCCGCGCGCGGCCGAGACGCACTCTCTGCATTACCTGCGCGCCGACGGCACGCACCTGCGCTCGGTGGTGCACGGCCTGGGCGATTTCTCGAAGCCGGCGTGGGGCCCGGGTGACCGCATCGCCTACATCGCGGCGCAGGGCGCGGGGAACTGCGTGTCCATCACCGATGCCACCGGCACTTCGCACCGCGCGCTGTTCTGCGTGCCCTCGACCACCGAGCTGGCGCGTCCGCTGTGGTCGAAGGATGGCCGTCAGTTGTTCGTCGCGGGCAACGCACCGGAAGGCAAGCTCGAACCCGTCTTCCACGCACTGGCTTACCGCATCGACGTCGCCACCGGCCGCGCGACGCTCCTCAGCGACATCGTGATGTACGAACCGCTCGAACTGACCTTCTCGCCCGACGGCACGCGCGGCGTGTACGCGGACGTCGTCGCCAACGACATGACGCTGGTGGACTTCCGCAACGGCGCAGCGACGGCCCTGCCGCGCGGCCACGCCCCGTCCTGGTCGCCGGATGGCAAGCGCATCGCCTACGCCGGCGAGGTGTACGAGACCGGCGCGCAGTTCCGTTACTACGAACCGCTGTACGTGATGAATGCGAACGGCACCAACGTCCGCCGCCTGACCGACTCGCGCGTGGACAACCACGCCTACACGCCGGCGCAGTGGTCGAAAGACAACATCCATGTGCTGGTGAACCGCCGCGTCTACTCCGACGTCGGGCTCACGCACGCGACCTATGCACTGCGCATCGTGGATGCGAATACGAAGGCGCTGGTGCAGTTGCCGGCGGGGTTTGCGGATCAGGGGGGGTGGTTCGAGCCCTGATCAGAAGGTGACGGTGACGTTGATCGTGTCGCTGTAAGTCCCCGCACCGACGTTCTGGCTGCCGCCGATCTGCCCGTAGATGGGGCGGACCGCGCGGCGGCTGCCGCCGGAGGGATTGCTGCCGGTGCAGCCGTTGCCGGTCTGGCCGGTGGTGCAGGTCGACGTCGAAGAGCCTCCGGTGCCGTCACCGAAGATGGTGGCGTGCGCCGCTTCGAGATAGAGGTTGTAGAACAGGTTCTCCGCCCCGTTCACCATGCGGCGGTTCGCGAAGGAGCCCGAGTTGCCCGCGTCGATCGAGACGGTGAAGGTGAGTGGATTGCCCGTGCAGTCGATCGTCAGTGAGCCCGTACCGTCCAGGGGCGCGGCAGACGAAGGATCGTAGACGCCGAACGCGACGCCCGCGGTGTTGATCGTGCAGCTGTCGGCCGCGTGCGCACGGGTGGCGAACGCGCAGCCGGCGAGGGCGAGCAGGAGGGCGCAGACGGATTTCATTTCGCATGCTCGCATGCGCGCGGGTCAGAATGTGATCGCGACGCGGATGGTGTCGCTGTAACTGCCCACGGCGACGTTCTGGCCCGCGGGGACGAGGCCATACATGCGCTGCGTCGCAGTGAGCGAAAAGATGCCGCTGCAGCCACCGCTGGTCCAACCGGTCAGGCACGTCACGTCGGAGGTGCCGTTCGTGCCGTCGCCGAAGATCGTGGTGTAACCGGAATCGGTGTAGAGCTGGTAGAACAGTTTTTCGATGCCGCTATTCATGTACCGATTGGCGAAGCCACCCGCGCCACCATCGTCGAGCTGGACCTGGACGCTGACCAGATAGTTGTCGCACGTGACCGACACCGTGCCGGTGCCTTGCAACGCGGTGGCGGAGGCCGGGCTGTAGACGCCGAAGGCCACGCCCGTGGAAGCCACGGTGCACGCGGCCTGCGCCAGCGGCACGGCGCCGAACCATCCGAAGGCGATGGCCAGCACGAGCACCGCCCGCGCATGGCGGCTCATTGCAGCTTCTCGCAGGCGATGGTGCCGAGGTCCACGGTGCCGGCGGCGTCCTGGGCCGGCACGTCCACCTTGCACGCGAAGTTGCCGTCGTCGCTTTCCACGCGCACGTCGTTCTGGCCGACCTGCAAGGTCTCGAAGTAGAACAGGCCGTCGGTGCCGATCGGCATGCCCGCGTCACCGTCCTTCACGTGCGCAAGATCGCCCGCCGCCTGTCCCGCGTAGCGGAAGTGGCCCTTCACCGCGCGCACCGCGTGCGCATCGAGCACGAGGATCGAACCGGTGTTGCGCGCCACGCGCAGCTGGTGGACCGGCTTCTCGCCCAGGTCGACCCCGGCCGGGATGGCGGCGTCATCGAGGCTGAGGCGGTTCGGGTAGTAGGGCAGCATGTCGCGCACGAGCAGGTCGCCGTGCTTGTCGGTGCGGCCGATGCGCTGGTTTTCGCGCAGCACCGGAACGTCCGCCATGCCGGGCACGCGCACGAGCGCGAAGCTGCTGTCGATCGGCGGCGTGGCGAACACCCGGCCGCCGACGGCGACGATCGCGCCGGTCGCCGTGGCGCGGAGGTTGGTGTCGTCGCCGTTGCGCTCGGCTTCGAGCAGGTAGCGGCCGTGCGTGCCTTCGTATTCGCCCAGGCCGAAGCCGATCGTGCGGCCGCCTTCGCGCTGCACGTTGACGGCGTAACCAAAGCCTTGCTCCAGCGGACGCGAGCGCTGCGCGTTGAAGCCGTAGCCATCGTGCGACACGCCATCGCGCTCCTGGTGGCGCGCGGTGAAGCCGACGTTGTCGCGCGAGAACGCCATGTTGAGCGTCAGCTGGATGCTGGTGTCGCGGAAGAAATCCGATTCGGTGCGCTGGCCGAGCAGGTACAGCGAGGTCAGCTCGCCGATGCGCCACGCGGTGGAGAAACCCGCACTGCGCTCGAGCGGCAGGCCATCGCGCTTCTGCCGGCCCGCGTTGAGCTGCACGCTCAGGCGGCTCGTCGGGGAGAAGGAGAAGGCGGCGTAGTCGTTCTCGCGCACGGTGCCGAGCGAGCGGACGAGCGGGTCGGACAGCGCGCGGTAGTCGCTGGTCGCGCGCAGCGCACCCAGGCCGAAAGACCAGGAACGCGCGCTCCAGCTGTAGTTGGCCGAATACGCGTGGCCGTGGTCGAGCAGGTCGGCATCGCTCACCGCGTAGGCGAAGGCGAACTCTCCGAAGCCCGTGCGCAGCGCGGTGTCCACGCCCGCGTTGCGGACGTTGTCGTCGCCTTCGATGCGGCCGCCGAGGGTGACCGCGTCGCTCAGGCCGCGGCGATACCAGCCTTGCGCGGCGGTGTCGTCGGCGTAGTCGCCGTTGCCGAAACCGCCATCCGTGCGCGGCTTGCCCACGCGGAACGAATACTCGCTCAGTCCCTTCGCCAGCAGGCGCGGGCTGCCGCCGTAGTACGACTGCGTGGCGAGCTCGGTGCGATTGCCGAGCGGATCGCGCACGATGACGCGCACGTCGCTACGGCCCGGCGGAATGCCGAGCTGTTCGAGCGTGAAGGGACCGGCGCCGAATTCGCGGCGGCCGATCAGTGCGCCGTTCGCATACACCTCGACCGTGCCGGGCGTCTGCAGCACACCGGAGAAATACGGGCGCGGCACCGTGACGAGATAGGGATCCTGATCGAACGCGCGCTCCACGCCCACGCCGCCGAGCAACTGCCCGCCGCCGAGCGGATCGCGCGCGATCGCGTACTGGTCGCCCACGGTCCAGCGCTGCATGGCGGAGACGCGGTCGTATTCGAAGCGCGTCATGCCGCGCAGCCAACCGTCGATGTTGTTCCATCCGCCGGTGGAGCGCAGCGCGGCGTTGCCGCGGCCGATGGCGGCGTCGAAGAAGAGATTGCGTTCGTCGCGCGTGCCGACGGTGGCGGCATAGTTGGCGAACGCGGTCCACGAAGGCGTGCCCTGTTCGCCCGTGTTGCCGCGCGGGGACATCGTGGCGGTCTGGCGCGGCAGGCGCTCGGGACGCAGCGTCAGGTCCAGGCGCAGTTGGTCGCGGTCGATCGCGAACGTGCTGCCGTGGTTGAGGGCGCGCAGCGAAATGAAGTGGCCCTGGCCGAGCGGTTCGGCCACGACGCCGGAAGTGTCGATGCCGGCGGTGATGAGCGCCTGTTGTTCGACAAGGACATCGTCGCCGCGTGCGATCACCGGCGCGACACCGACGCAACGCGCGTTGATGCACAGGTCGAGCAGAAGCGTTTCATCGCCCGGAAGGGCGTAGACGGGCAGGGCGAGCGCAAGGCCGAGGCACAGGCCGAGCATGCGTCGCACGGGGAGCCGTGCAACGGAAAGCGTTCGTCCTTGAAGCTTGGAATCCTTCGGGAGTTTGCGTCCCTGCGTCAGCGGGCGCATGCGGCAAGACCCGCCGGGACGTCAGCCGTGAGGACCTGGTTTTCCAGGAGCTGCAATTCCACCTTCGCCGCATGCGCGCACGCACCGGCGGGAAGATTGACCTGCACCGGGGCCTGCGCACCGGCCAACAGGTACGGCACTTCGATATTGGCTTCCTTCAGCACCTTGCCGCCTGCGTCGCGGACGATGGCCTTGCCGCCGTTCGGCGCTGCATAGCCGGTGCCGGTGTTGCGGAAGAGCAGCGTCGCGCCGTGGGCGTCGACCTTGTTCACCGAGACGCCGACCGCGGGCTTCGCGTTCGCCGGCTGCACGAACACGGGCACGCTGATCTTCGCGAGCATGCGGATGTGGCCCGCCACGGCTTCGGCGTGACCGGGGAGTTCCTGGAGTTCGACGCGATACGCCACTTCGGACTTGGTGTCCGGCGACAGCGAGCCGATGCGCACGCGGCCTTCGGCCCCCGGCGCGATCTGCAGGATCAGCGGATGCACCACCAGGCCGTCGTCGGGCGTGAGCTGCCACTGGCCGTCGGCGTCCATGCGCCAACGCTTCACGTGGACCTCGAAGGCCAACGGAAGGTCTTCGTTGTTCGTCATCACCACGGTTTCCACCGGGTGCGAAGCACCGAGATGGATTCGGGTGATGTTGAGGTTGAACTGCGCCGCGGACGCAATGCCCGCAACGGTCAACGCGATGGCGATGGCCACGAAGGCGGAGAAGGCCGCGCGCGGGGCCCTGCTGATCGAACGCATGGGTGTGTTACCGAAGGGTGCCCGGCCTCGCGGCCGGGCACCGGGTGGATCAGAAGTTCACGGTGTAGCCGACGGTGTCGGCGTAGCTGCCGTTCGCCACGTCCTGGCCGCCCGGGATCGAGCCGTAGGTCGTGAAGGTCTGTTCGGCGTTGTTCGGCGAGGAAGCGACGGTCACGTCGTTCGCGCCGGCGGCCGGGGACAGCGTGCAACCCCAGACGACCGAGCGGCCGGAGTCGCTATAGATCTGGTAGCCGAGGCGGTTGGTGCCGCTCGCCATCTGGCGGACGGGCGCGCCGCACGTCGAACCGGCGCCCTTGTTCGCCGGCAGGCCTTCGTCGAGCGTGATCTTGATGGCCGTGCCCTTGGTGCAGCGGATCTTGATCGAGCCCGAACCCGTGGCGGCGGTGGACGCGTTCGCGCCGACCGAGTCATAGGTGCCGAACGCGATGCCGGTGGCCGGCGTGGAGATCACGCAGCTCGGCGAAACGGTGGCGGTGACCTGGAAGGTGTTGCCCACGGTGGCGGCGGAAGCATTGGCGGCGACGAGCGCCGTCGCGAGAGCGAGGAGGATCGGAGCAGAACGCATTTTGTGTTTCCCCTGGAGCTTGGTCGTGCGGAGCCGGACGACTCCGTGGCGTTAAAAACTAGTGACGACCCCTCGGGGGAGCAACGAAAAACTGGTGTGGTTCACAGATACGTATCGAAAGTGTGACGTACGTCACAGAAAACGGTTCAGACTGAGACCGAGGTCTCCTATTTAGCGAAGTGAATTGGCTGTCAATGCGCGTCAGTACGGGTGACGCGCCGCGTCCTATGGGTGACCCTGCTACCGCAGGTCACCTTGTGACGTGACGTGGAGGCGCAACGCTACCATTACTCACCCCCGGTTTTCACCGGCAGTTTCATGCGGGGAGGAGGGAGGGGGTTGACCTGCGCGGAAGCACTCGCCAGGCCCACGGGCGAGGGCTTCTGGCCCCCGCCTGTGCGCAGGTCGTCGTTGACGATCGTGCCGATCGCCTGGCCATCGCCGAGCGTGGCGTTGACCGGGTTGGTGAGCGTGACGCGGAAGGTTTCGCTCGCTTCGCGCGTCGCGTCGCCGTTGATCGTGACCGCGAAGCTGCGCGCCGTCTGGCCAGGCGAGAACGTGAGCGAGCCCGACGCGGCGACGTAATCGCTGCCTGCGGTGGCCGTGTCGTTCGACGTCGCGACGGACACAGACACCGCGGACGTCGCCGGTGCGGACAGGCGCACGGTGAACGACAAGGTCTTGGTGCCCGACGCGCCTTCCTTGGCGGAGGCATCGTCGATGAACATCTTCGGCGGCACCGCCGCGGGCTTCCACCCGAGTTGGACCACTTCGAAGTCGCTGGCGCTGAGCGCGCTGAAGGCGGGGTTCAAGGTGCCGTTGTTCCAGCGCACGTTGAAGGTGCCCGAGATGTACATGTCCGAGCCGTTGTCGGCGACGATCAACCCGTACTTCTGCATCGCGCGGAAGATCTTGCGGGCCACGGGGTCGGTGGTGCGCGTCACGGGGTCGACGCCGTTGACGCTCTTCTTCAGTCGCAGGCGCGCGCCCATCGGCAATGCGCCGGCGGTCGAGCCCGCGGTGTGCGAGGCGGGATAGACGTGGCCGTTGCTGGTGCGCACGGTGACGCGGAAGGCGTGGTTGATGTCGGCGACGGCCGTGTTGGCGGCTTCGTCGTAGCGCACCAGGCCCGGGAAGATCGCCAGGCCCGCCGCGTCGGCGGAGGTCCAGCCTTCGGGGCGGCGGTCGTTGCGCGTCATGTCGTAGAACGCGCCGGAGCCGGCGTGCCAGCGCTTCTCGGTGTTCGAATACCACACGTTATAGAGCTCGTAGAGCGTGCGGTTGGTGCAATCGATCATGAGCAAGTGGCGATCGCCCATGTCGCGCTCGTCCACGCTGCCGGGCGAACCGCCTTCGACCCAGTGCGCCTGCGAAATCGCCTGCGTGGGAATCGGATAGAAGGGAATGCCCGCGCCGGAATTCATGTCGACACCGTCGCTCTCGTCCCAATAGAGGAACGAAACGGCCTGCTTGGCTTGCGAACCGCTGACGACGGCGTAGGGGAAACCGTAGATGGCGGTGCTGCCGGGCGACGCCTCGCCGCCGAAATCCGGGTGCAGCTTCCGCGTGGTGCCGATGAAGCCGATGAAGCTGGCCGACTTCGCATCGACCGGCGCCGCGCTGATGTCGGTGTTCCACCAGTTGTCGGCGGGGAACACGGGCAAGGGCGCGGCGATGGGCGCGCCCTGGGCGGGGACGGTGGCGGGGCACTGTTGCGCGTGGGCCAGGCCGTTGCATCCGAGCACGGCGATGGCGAGCGCGAAGGCGATGTTGCGCTTGCACATGGGAAAGCGTTCCTTGCACTTCCGGGACCGGGCCCGAGCGTCTGCCCGGACCCGCGCGAGCGTCAACGCCCGGATGCAGGCAATGGAGGAACGGTCACGTTTCGCCGGGCGAATCCACATCACTCCCAGGCCGACAGGTCTTGTTCGACGGTGTCGATCCCCGCCCACGGGTCCTTCCGTTGACGTTTTATGCGCGCGAGGGTGCTTCCAATGTCGAAGGCATCGGGCCGTTTGAGTGCCGACAGTTCCGACCATGCGAGTGGAACCGCCACGGGTGCGCCGGCGCGTGCGCGCAGCGAGTACGACGCAACGGCGGTCGCGCCGCGGCCGTTGCGCAGGTAATCGATGAAGATTTTCCCGGGGCGCAGTTTCAACGTCGCCGTCGCTAGGAAACGGTCGGGGTCGGAACCCGCAAGCGCTTCCGCGAAGCCCTTCGAGAAGTTCTTCACCAGCGACCACTTGTTTCCCGGCTTCAGCGGGACGACGACGTGCAGTCCCTTGCCGCCCGTCGTCCGCAGGAAGGAGCGCAATCCGAGTTGTTGCAGGAGATCGCGCACCTGCGATGCGGCGCGCTTCACTTCGGGAAAGGAAACGCCGGGGCCCGGATCGAGATCGAACACGATGCGATCGGCGTGGTCGGGGTCGTCGGCGTGCGCGCCCCAGGGATGGAATTCGAGCGCATTGAACTGCACGAGTTCGAGCACGCCGGCGGCGTCGTCGGCGACGAGATAGTTGGCGTTGATGCCACCTTCTTCCTTCAGGCGCACGAAACGCACGATGTCGAGGCCGGGGGTGTGGTGCTTCTGGAAGAAGCAGGCTTTGCCGGCGCCTTGCGGGCAGCGAATGATCGACAACGGGCGTCCCGCGATTTCCGGCAGCAGGCGCGGCATCACCGCTTTGTAGTAATCGAAGACCTGCTGCTTGGTGATGTTGCGGTCGGGGAAGATGATCTTGGTCGGGCTGCTGAGGCGGACTTCGGTGGCGGGGGCGTGTTTCGACGTACCGCGATCGGAGTCGCGCAGGTCGCCGACATCCTTGTCGAGGCGAATCGTTTTCAGCGACGGCTGCCGCAGGATTCCCGAGCTGCCGGTGCCACGCAGGAAGACCTCGACGACGAACAAGGGCGGAAACCACGTCGCACGCTTCAGTTCCGCGGTGAGCGCGATGGGCACGTGCACGCTGGGTGTCGAGGATCCGCGCTTGCCGATGTGCGCCACGATGTCACGCAGGTCCTTCTCCGAAAAGCCGGAACCGACGCGCCCCACGTACACCCAACCGCGTTCCTTGTCTGGCCGCGCGAGCAGCAACGAACCAAAGCCGTCGCCGCGCGCGCCCTGCCCAGGCGTCGTTCCCACCACCGCGAATTCATCCGACTCCTGGCGTTTGGTCTTGCGCCAGTCATCGCTGCGTCCCGCGTGGTAGGGCCGATCACCGCGCTTGGAAATGATGCCTTCGAACTTCTCATCGGACGCGAGCGCGAACGCGGCATCGCCTTCGTCGCCCGGCACGTGTGAGCTGTATGCGAGGTGGGACGTCGGCGTCGCAAGCAATTCCTGCAACAACGCCTTGCGCTCGACGAGCGGCACGTTGCGCAGATCGATGCCGTCCACGTGCAGCAGATCGAACACTACATAAGTGAGCGCGCCATGCGTCTCGCCCGACAAGGTCGCTTGCAGCAGGTTGAAATCCTCCTGCGTGCCGCGGCCCGCGATCAGCTCGCCATCGAAGGCCGCGCGTTGCACACCGAGTTGTTCGAGTGCCGCGCGCAGCTCCGGCACCTTGCCGGTCCACTCCAGCGCATTGCGCGACCACAGACGCGCCTTTCCGTCGACCAGCGTGGCGACGAGCCGATACCCGTCCCACTTCACTTCATGGATCCATTGCGGACCCTTCGGCGCGCTGTCGCCCAGTTTCGCGAGTTGCGGTTCGAAGGCTTCGTTGCGCAGCGCAGCCTTTTTCGCACCCGCAAGCCCGGCCGCCTTCGCCGCCCAATCCACCTTGCGCCGACGCTTCGGTGCCACGTCAGTTGCCTTCCTGGCCACCTTGCGCGGCTTCTCGCCCGGCGGCGGTGTCACGTCGCCGAGCAGGTCGTCCGCTTCCAGCTTGCCCGCATACGCATCGGGTTCCTTGAACAACAGCCATTGCGGCTGCTTCGCCTGCTTGCCCGATCGCACGAGATGCCACTCGCCCTTCAACTTCTCGCCGAACAATTCGAAACGCAGATGGCCCTTGGCAAGTTGCGCCTCCGCGTCGTAGGGCGTCGTCCACACACCCTGGTCGAAGGTGGCCACGTGCCCGCCGCCGTATTCGCCTTCCGGAATGTTGCCTTCGAAGGAGGCATAGGACAGCGGATGGTCTTCCACCTCCACCGCCATGCGTTTCACGCTCGGGTCGTAACTCGGCCCCTTGGGCACCGCCCAACTTTTCAATGCATCGCCGACCTGCAGGCGGAAGTCGTAATGCCGGCGCGAGGCATGGTGCAACTGCACAACGAACATCGGCCGCTCGCCTTTCGGCGGGCGCTTGCCGGCCGCGTGCGTGCCCGGCGCAGGCTCGCGCGTCTTGTCGAACCGTCGTTTGCGTCGGTATTCGGTAAGGCTCATCGATCCGTCACGGACCCTCCACGGAGGCCCGTCGAATCATTGGACGCTAGCCCAGCGACGTGAGGAGGTCGTGAATGCGCAAGCGGGAAGGGGGAGGGCAGGAGCCCAATGACAAGCGCACGCAGCGGCGCGATTCCAAGGGGCGTTTCAGCTACGGCGACAAGCATGCGAGCGCCTCCGAGGAGTCGCATGAGCAAGAGCCCGAAGGGCAACCGCCCGGCGCAGAAAGGGAAGACGGCGAGATGAAGCACTGAATCCGGCCGGTCGCGCTAGGATTCGTGCATGTGCGGCCGCTTCACCCGCGATTTCACCTGGCAGCAAGTTCGCGAGTTTTCGCGGATGCTGGATCTGATCGTGCCGGAAGAAGAGCCGACGGCCGTGTGGAATATCGCGCCGACGGATCCGGGCCCGGTCATCGTCGCGAGCGACCACGTCGCCGGCGGTGGCGGCAAGGTGCACATGATGCGTTGGGGCCTGCTGCCGTCCTTCGCAAAGGACACCAAGCTCGCCTACAGCACGATCAACGCACGTCTTGAATCGGTCGACACGAAGCCTGCGTTCCGCAATGCGTGGCTGACGCGTCGTGCACTCGTGCCCGCGACGGGGTACTACGAGTGGCCGGTGATCGATGGCGTCAAACGCCCGCACTACATCGCGCTCGCCGATTCGCCCGTGATGATGTTCGGTGGCCTGTGGGAAACACGGCCCGACGGGGCGGGCGGATGGTTGTCCACGTATTCGATCGTGACGCGCGAAGCCGATCCGGTGATCGCGCCCGTCCACGATCGGATGCCGCTGATCCTGCCGCCGGACATGCATCGCGATTGGCTGCACGGCAGTGCGGACGATGCAATGGCGATGGCGCATGCGGCGCCGGAACCTGCACTCGTGTTCCATGAAGTCGACAAGGCCGTCGGCAATGTCAGGAACCAGGGGAAGCAATTGATTGCACCGATGCCGTCGGCATCGGACGCGTTGTTCCGATAGACGCGAACTGACAGCACGCGCTTGCCCCAAGGGGCGATAGCGCAATCCAACTCGCGATGTTCTGCTGACGCCGTCGCTCACGGCGTTCTCGCGAGACGAGACCCATGAACGGAATCGCTGGCGAAATTTCTCTCACCCCGGAGGGAAGTCTCCTGCTTATCCATGCGCGAGACGAACGGAACACTACGCCACCCGCTCCCACGCCCCGCTGATTTGCACGGGCTCCCGAAACGACATGTCCGATTCGAACTCCAATATGTTTCCCTCGAGACTGGCGAAAGCGATCGCCATGTCGCTGGCCGTTTCCGTCATGGCGCCGGTTGCAGGCGCGACGGAATCGTCCGCAACCAAAACGACCGAAGTCCTGACCGAAGAAGAGCGCAAGCGCAAGAAGGAGAAGGAGCGCCATCCGCTCCTCGATCCGAAGCGGGAACAGACGCAGAAGGTCCAGGCAAGTCTTCCGGATATCGGCGGTGGCGCGGCCGCGGACGCCGCGGCGAAGAAGGCGCGCGTGGACGCCGCCAAGCAGCAGGTGACCGCCGCCGCAATCGCGACGGCGCAACAGGCCGCCAACCCGAACAACACAACGGCCCCGCTCAAGGATCTGGGCGAAAAGGTCGTCAACTCCGGCTTGTCCGCAGGTGTGCGCGCCGCGGGCGACAGCACGTTGCCGTTCCTCGGAAACCTCACCGGCAACGTGTCCTACGGCGACAACGGCGTCGACTTCAACCTGCAGACCGTCGGCGTGCTGTCGGGCAAGGGCGTGGGCCACACCCTTCTTGCGCAAGTCGGCGCGCACAACGAAGCCGATCGCCCGACCGCGAACGTCGGCCTGCTGTGGCGTTACATCGCCAACACGGAGAATTGGTTCGTCGGTGCAAATGCCTTCTACGACCACGACTTCCACGCGGGCGCGCATCGCGTCGGCGTCGGCGTCGAAGCTGCGTCTAGGCAAGTGCGGGGCTTCGCGAACTACTACACGCCGAAGTCCGACACGTGGGTGGACGTGAAGGGCAATGAAGACCTGATCGAACGCGCCGCGACCGGTTACGACCTCGGCCTCACCTGGATGCCCGCCGCAGCGCCGGGCCTGGACCTCTCCCTGAAGGGCACGTGGTGGCACGGCGAACGCGTCGATGTCTTCGGCACCGGCCAGACGCTCGAGAACCCGAACCTGTTCACCGCGCGCATCGGCTATTCGCCGGTGCCGCTGTTCGGCATCAGCCTGGAGCACGAGAAAGCGATCGGCGGTCCGAGCGACACGCGCGTGATGCTCAACTTCCGGTACCAGCTTGGCCAGTCCTTCAAGGAGCAACTCGACCGCCGGAACCTCGCGCAGCGCAACGACATCCGATCGCTCGCAACGTCGCCGGTCGAACGCGAGCACCGCATCGTCACCGAGCAACGCGACAAGTGGGCACCGCTCGAACTCCTCGGCCCGCAGACCGTCCACGCGACGATCAAGGACACCGAGATCTATCGTTACCTCGTGCAACTGCAGGGCGGCAAGCCGCCGTTCCAGTTCTCGCTCAATGGCGTGGACGCCGCGCTGTTCACGCTGGTCGGCCAGGAGCTGCGCTTCGACCCTTCGGGCCTTCCGAAGCCGGCCGCCGGCGAGGACAGCATCTATGAGGTCACCGTCGCCGTGCGCGGCGCGAATGGCCACGTCGCCGAGAAGCACTTCGTGATCGAAGTGATCTGGACCGACCGGGACGAAGACGGGTTGAGCGACGAACGCGAAGCCGAACTCGGCACCGACCCGACCAAGCCCGACACCGATGGTGACGGCATCAACGACGGCACCGAAGTTGAAAACGGCACCAACCCGCTGGATCCAAACGACCCGGGCAAGGACACCGACAACGACGGTCTCAACGACGACAAGGAACCCGACCACGGCACGGATCCGACCAAGCCGGACACCGACGGCGACGGCATCAAGGATGGTGACGAAATCGAACTGGGCACAGATCCGACGAAGCCGGACACCGACGGCGACGGCATCAACGACGGCAAGGAAGTCACCGACGGCACCGACCCGCTCGATCCCAACGATCCCGGCGTGGCGGCCAACCAGCCCACCGCCGTGACGGTGCTGATGAACGGCGTTGCGCTCACCGACTTCCCGATCGTCGGCGCCACGCTTTCGGCGAACGTCACCTGCGACGGCGACGGCACTTGCCCGCCCACGCTGCAGTACCAGTGGCAGATCGAATCGGAAATCGGTTCGCACATTTACGTCGACATCCCCGGCGCCACGGCGTCCACCTACACGATCCAGCGCACCGACCAGCGACGCCGCATCCAGGTGACCGTGACCCTGCCTTGACGCCCCAACGCCGGGGTGCGGTTACGCGGCCTCGGTTTTTTCAAGTCCACACGATGGAGTGATTCATGCAACACACCCGCAAATCCCGAGCGAGGTTCCGCCTCGCGCTGTTGGCCGCGTGCGTCGGCCTCGCGATGTCCAGCCTCGCCAATGCGCAGGTGGCCGTCACCTCGCTGGAAACCGACACCGTCAAGGGCCGCGCACCGGTCGTCGCGACGGCGACCATCACCGGCACGCCGAGTGGCGCTGGTAGCACCTGGGTCGCCGGCGACGTGCTGACCGCCGCCTACACGCTCAACGATCCCGACGGCGACGACGCGGACGCTGTCGCGACCGACGCGACCATCCAGTGGACTTCGGACGGCGTCGCCGTCGGCACGATCGGCAGCAAGACCTACACGCTGCAGGCCAGCGATGCGGGCAAGGTGATCACGTACACCCTGGTGCCGCACACCGATGCAGCCATCACCGATCCGTACTTCGGCACGCTGACGATCGCCGCCAATGTCGGCTCGGATGGCAGCGGTGGCGGCGGCGGTGGCGATGATGGCGATGGCGGCGAAATCACGCCGGCCGCGGACAACCTGCTCCTGTCCGTCGCGTTGAGCGGCGATCCGCTCGTTGCCGGCACGCTGACCGCAACGCCGACGTGTATCGGCACGTGTACCGGCAACATCACCTACCAATGGCAGCTCGAAACGGGCAACGGCACCGGCGTCTATGCCGACATCGCCGGCCAGACCGGCACGACGTACACGCCGGTCAAGGGTGACCAGCGGCGCGAGGTCAAGGTCGTCGCGAACCAGCCGGCGTTGTAATGCAACACGTCGCAGCGCCCCTGTGGGCGCTGCGATTTTTCCTGAGAGAAGAGATTTCCCATGAGTCGCCCCGCACCCATTCGCTTGCACAGGATGCGCAAGTTCTCTGTTTCCGTCCTGGCCGCTGCGACCGTGGTGGCGTTGGGCGCAGCGCATGCGCAGGTGCGCGTCGAGGCGCCGCCGAGTGACATTCGTGGTCGTGCGCCGATCGTTACGATCGACAACGTGGTGAACGAGAGCGTCCCCGGGCAAGAACCCGCGGTGGGTCACACGTTGAAGGCGAGTGCGAGCGTCGTGGATCCCGACGATGACACGATCACGGGGACGACGTACCACTGGAAGCGAGGCGACACGGAAGTAGGCACTGGCCAGGAATACACGACGACGCCGGCCGACGCAGGGCAGACGTTGACGCTCCAGGTCGATGCGACGACGGATGCAGCAATTACGGATCCGGCGATCGGTTCGGCGACGCAGGATGTGGCGGTCGCGGCCAACACTGCGCCGACGGCTGCACCGACGATCACCGGCACGGTCACGCTCGAAGAACAACTCACGGGTGTGCCCAATATCACCGACGCCGACAACGACACGATTGGCGGCAGCACATACCAGTGGTATCGCGCCGACAACGCGGCCGGCACCGCGAATCGCATCGCCATTGCGGGCGCAACGAACCTGACCTACACGATCACCGCCGAGGACTCGGACAAGTATCTGGTGTTCGAAGTGGTGCCACGCACCAGCACGGGTACGCCGAACGCTGGCGTGGCGACCTCTGCGGTGACGTTGACGGCCGTGACGATGACTGCACCTACGGCGGCGCCGGAGATCACCGGCACGTTGAAGACGCACCAGTTGCTAACTGGTCACGCGAACTACCACGATGCCGAGAACGACGTTCCAGGCGCGCATCAATACAAGTGGTACACAGCGACGGACGCGGAAGGCACCGACCGCACGCCGATCCCCGGAGCGACGTCGGACACGTTCACGCTGACTGGCGAGGAACAGGGCAAGTACCTCGTGTTCGAGGTGACCCCGGTCTCGACGAAGGCGCCGACGACAGGCGTACCCAAGCGCGCAGTCACCGCGCTGGTGCCAGGTACTGAGCCTCGTATCACTAGTCTGGACTTTGTCGGCACCTTTGCAGTGGGCCAGGAACTTGTCGGTACCTATGACTACCGCGATGCGGAGGATGATGCGGAGGACACGGATGCCACCATTATGGAGTGGCTTGTCGGCGACCCGGACACTGGCGAGTTGCGAGTAGTGCCGGGTGCGACCCGCAAGTTCACGATCCGCCCCGAGGATGCAGGGGTGAAGCGATTCATCATCTTCCGCGTGTTGAGCGTTCGCTCGTTGACCGGTAGTCCCAGGGAAGGTAACTCTGGCGCCATTAATTACAATGGCGTGGTGACGGGTCCGGATATGCCGTTTGGCTCCGCTCCTTCGATTTCAGGGACGCCTGACCAAGGCCTAACGCTGACCGCGAACTTCACGTACCAGAACCAGGGAGCGTCAAATCCGGGGCCGGGAACCCACGCCTACCAGTGGTATGTCAGTTCAAACGAGTCGGGTTCTCCCCGCGGAGCCATTGTTGGCGCAACTGGCCAGACCTACACGCTCAAACCGTCCGACCAGGGTCGTTACTTCGTCGTGGACATCAAGCCAAAGTCAAACCTTGGGGGAATAGGGCCGATAGTGACTGGCAAGACCACGGTGGAGTCCCCTTATCGCGTAAGCACCGGGTGGACTGTCCGCAGTTCCGAGACGATCGACATTCCATTGGCGATCTCCGGCCGAAGCGGCAACGCGCCCTCCAACTTGCGCGTCGGCGCATCGCGAGGCACGCAGGGCGTCAACGACCAGCCCATCTCGGTCGAACTGATTGGTCCGAATGGCGCCTCCCTCGGCTCGAGAAGCCTCAACGTAGGCGGCGACACCGAGACGTGGGACGTCAACGCGTCCTCGCAGACAAAAAACGGCACCTGGAACCTCCGCGTCACCGCCCCCGACTTCGGCAACCCGTCGCTGTCCACCGACATCACCCAGTTCACCCTCCAGTTCGACCACACGCCCTGAGTGGAGCGCACGACCAGCAGCTGACCAGAGGCGCAAGGTCAAGGTCGTCGCGAACCAGCCTGCGTTGTAACGCAACACGTCGCAGTGCCCATGTGGGCGCTGCGATGTTTTTCCTGAGAGAAGAGACCCCTGATGAATCGCCCCGCACCCATTCGCCTGCACAAGATGCGAACGCTCACTGTCTCCGCCCTGGCCGCCGCGACCGCGCTGGCGTTGGGCGCGTCGCATGCGCAAGTGCGCGTCGAGGCGCCATCGAGCGACATTCGTGGCCGCGCACCGGTCGTCACGATCGACAGCGTGGTGAACGAGAGCGTCGCGGGGCAAGCACCTGCGGTGGGCCACACGTTGAAGGCGAATGCGAGCGTCGTGGATCACGACGACGACGCGATCACGGGGACGACGTATCTCTGGAAGCGAGGCGACACGGAAGTCGGCACTGGCCATCAATACACCACGACGCCGGACGATGCGGGGCAGACGTTGACGCTTCATGTCGATGCGACGACGGATGCAGCGATTACGGATCCGGCGATTGGTTTTGCGACGCGGGATGTGGCCGTCGCGACCAATACGGCGCCGACGGCTGCACCGACGATCACCGGCACGATGAAGACGCACCAGGTGCTAACCGGTCACGTGAACTACAACGATGCCGAAGGAGATGCGGCAGGCACGCATCAGTACCAGTGGTACACAGCGACGGACGCGGCAGGCACCGAACGCACGCCGATCCCCGGGGCGACATCGGATCGGTTCACGCTGACGGGCGCGGAACAGCAAGCGTACCTCGTGTTCGAAGTCACTCCAGTCTCAACGAAGGCGCCGACAACAGGCTTACCTGCGCGCGCAGTCACCGCGCGCATTCCAGGCAATGCCCCCTGGGCCTCCGCCCAGCCTGTGGGAACCTTTGAGGTTGGCCAGGAACTGGTCGCTTCATATACCTATCACGATGCGGACGGCGATGCGGAGAAGACAGGAGCCGACGGCACCAAGTTTCGGTGGGTCACCACCACCCCTGAATCGCTAAATTATGTGACAGTGCCTGGTGCCACCACCGACAGGTACACAATCCGCCCCGAGGATGTAGGCCGATATATCTGGGTCATCGTGACGCCTCACGCGTTGACCGGTACGCCGAGTGTTGGCGCCTCATCTGGGGTTGCGCACGGTGAGATCGCGAGGGGGCCGGAGGATATTCCATTCGCTTCCGATCCTTCGATATTGGGAACGCCGGACCATGGCCAGACGCTGACTGCGAATTTCAGCTACCAGAACCACGGGACATCCGATCCGGGGCCGGGAACCCACCTGTACAGCTGGACTAGATCAAACGGTACAAGCATATCTCCAGGCGGAAACGGCCCAACCTACACACTCCAACAGCCCGCCGATCAAGGGACTTACTTCGGCGTCAAAATCACGCCAAGGTCGAACCTCGGAGGATATGGGAAGCCGGTGTACCTGAAGACCGCGGTGGAGTCCCCATACCGCGTAAACGGATTGAGCGTCCAGAGTTCCCGGACGATCGACATTCCAATGACGATCTCAGGTCGAAGTGGCAGCAGGGCACCCTCCAACTTGCGCGTCGGGGCATCGCGAGGCACGCAGGGCACCGTGAACGATCAGCCCATCACCGTCCAATTGATTGGTCCGAGTGGCAGTTCCGTAGGCGGCTCGAGAACCCTCGCAGCGGGAGGCGACTCCGAGACTTGGGATGTCAACGCGTCCTCGCAGACGCCAAACGGCACCTGGAAACTCCGCGTCACCGCCCCCGACTTCGGCAACCCGTCGCTCTCGGCCGACATCACGGAGTTCACCCTCCAGTTCGACCACACCCCCTGAGTGGAGCGAACCACCAGCCCCATGCCAAACTCGCCCCCGGGACTTCCCCGGGGGCTTCTTCATGCGGGACACAACGTCGGCACGCATCGCCGTCATCGGCCTGGGTTACGTCGGCCTGCCATTGGCCGTCGCCTTCGGCCGCCAGCACGACACCCTCGGCTTCGACATCTCCCAACCCCGCATCGACGCACTGACCAACGGGCAGGGCGACCACAACCGTGAAGTGACCCGCGAGGAACTGGCCGCCGCCGAACTCCTCCGCCTCACCGCCGATGTCGAGCAGCTGCGCGACCGCGACGTCTTCATCGTCACCGTCCCCACGCCCATCGACGAGCACAAGCGCCCGGACTTCAGCCCGTTGATCTCCGCCAGCCGCACCATCGGCAGCGTGCTCAAGCGCGGCGACATCGTGGTGTACGAATCCACCGTTTACCCCGGCGCCACCGAAGAGATCTGCGTGCCCGAGCTCGAGCGCACCTCGGGCCTGCGCTTCAACCACGACTTCTTCGTGGGCTACAGCCCCGAACGCATCAACCCGGGCGACGTGAAGCGCCGGCTGCCGGACATTCCCAAGGTCACCTCGGGCTCCACGCCGGAGACGGCGGACTTCGTCGACGCCCTGTACCGCGCGATCATCCGCGCCGGCACGCACAAGGCCTCCAGCATCATGGTGGCCGAGGCCTCCAAGGTCATCGAGAACACGCAGCGCGACGTCAACATCGCGCTCATCAACGAGTTCGCGCTCATCTTCCATCGCCTCGGCATCGACACCAACGAGGTGCTGGAAGCGGCGAAGACCAAGTGGAACTTCCTGCCGTTCTCGCCCGGCCTGGTGGGCGGCCACTGCATCGGCGTGGACCCGTACTACCTGATCCAGAAGGCGCAGGCGCACGGCTACTACCCGGACATCCTGCTGGCCTGCCGCCGCATCAACGACGCGATGGGGCAGCACATCGCCGCCGAACTGGTGAAGCTGATGGTGCAGCGCGGGGCCACGGTGGCCGGCGCGCGCATCCTGCTGCTGGGCATCACCTTCAAGGAAAACTGCCCGGACCTGCGCAACACCCGGGTGGTGGAGCTGGCGCAGGAGCTGGAGCAATACCGGGCCACCGTGGACATCCACGACCCGTGGGCCGACCGCCACGAAGCCCTGCAGGAATACGGCATCCGCCTGGTGGACACGCCGGCCGCCGGGGTTTATGACGCCGTCGTGATCGCGGTGGCGCATGATGAGTTCAAGGCGATGGGCATCGACGGCCTGCGCCGGCTGGGCCACGCCAACACGGTCTACTACGACATCAAGAGCGTCTTCCCCCGAGAGGCCGTCGACGCACGCCTCTGACTCCAAGGAGTTTCGGCATGCTGGGTCGTTACGGGTTGTACATCGCAAGCATCGTGCTGACCGTGCTGTTCGGCGCGCTCACGCTGTACAACTTGCAGTGGGAGTGGGGCCTGGCGATCGCCGGCCTGTTGGTGGTGGTGGGCACCATCGACCTGCTGCAGCACAAGAGCACGCTGCGCCGCAATTACCCGATCCTCGCGCACTTCCGGTATGGCCTGGAGGCCATCGGCCCGGAGATGCGCCAGTACTTCGTGGAGAGCGACATCGCGGAAACGCCGTTCTCGCGCCAGGAGCGCGCGCTCGTGTACCAGCGCTCCAAGTCGGTGCGCGACACGCGACCCTTCGGCACGCTCTACGACGTGTACGGCACCGATTACGAGTGGATCAACCATTCGCTGCGGCCGGCGCACATCGAATCGGACGATTTCCGCGTGGACGTGGGCCTCAAGTGCTCGAAGCCCTATTCGGCGAGCGTGTTCAACATTTCGGCGAT
Organism: Lysobacter sp. KIS68-7; assembly: GCF_021284745.1. Classification (NCBI taxonomy): domain Bacteria; kingdom Pseudomonadati; phylum Pseudomonadota; class Gammaproteobacteria; order Lysobacterales; family Lysobacteraceae; genus Lysobacter; species Lysobacter sp. KIS68-7. The sequence goes on from NZ_CP089925.1 coordinate 2,301,649, forward strand.
GAGCTGGGGCGCGTTGTCGGCGGCGGCGATCCGCGCATTGAACGAAGGCGCACGGCGCGGGCACTTCTACCACGACACGGGCGAGGGCTCGCTGTCGCCGTACCACCTGGAGAACGGCGGCGACATCGTGTGGGAAATCGGTTCGGGCTACTTCGGTTGCCGCACGGCCGATGGCAAGTTCGACGCAGACAAGTTCACAGCGCAGGCCGCGCGCGAACAGGTGCGCATGATCGAGGTGAAGCTCTCGCAGGGCGCCAAGCCCGGCCACGGCGGCGTGCTGCCCGGCGCGAAGGTCACCGAGGAAATCGCGCAGGTGCGCGGCGTGCAGGCGGGCGTGGATTGCGTTTCGCCCGCGGCGCACACGGCTTTCACCACGCCGATCGAGTTGCTGCAGTTCGTGGCGCGTTTGCGCGAGTTGAGCGGCGGCAAGCCCACCGGGTTCAAGCTCGCCATCGGGCATCCGTGGGAATGGTTCGGCATCGCCAAGGCGATGCATGAAACGCAACTGTGGCCGGACTTCATCGTGGTGGACGGCGCGGAAGGCGGCACGGGCGCGGCTCCCGCGGAGTTCATCGACCACGTGGGCGTGCCCATGCACGAAGCGCTGATGCTGGTGCACAACACGCTGGTGGGCTTGAACCTGCGCGAGCACATCGCGATCGGTGCGGCCGGCAAGATCGTGAGCGCGTTCGATATCGCCAGGACGATGGCGATGGGCGCGGACTGGTGCAACGCGGCGCGCGGCTACATGTTTGCACTCGGGTGCATCCAATCCTTGTCGTGCCACACGGATCGCTGCCCGACCGGAATCGCCACGCAGGACCCGGCGCGTTGGAAGAGCCTGGACGTGCCCGACAAGGCCACGCGCGTGCATCAGTTCCACGACAACACCTTGCACGCGTTGCGCGACCTGTTGTGCGCGGCGGGGCTGGAGCATCCGCGCGAGCTGGGGCCCGAACACATCCTGCGCCGCATTTCGCCGACGGAAGTGCGCTCGCTCGCGGCGATCTATCGGTTCCTGGCGCCGGGCGAGTTGCTGCACAAGGTGCCGGAGCACGCGGTGTTCAAGACGTTCTGGGCGGATGCGAGCGCGCAGTCGTTCACGCCACCGGACAAGGTGAAGGCGTTGCGGGTGGGGAAGACGGTTTGACGCCTCAAACGCCAGGCGGATCCGGCTTGAGATAAACGACCAGGCAAACGCCGCACAGCCCGATCGCCGCGATCGGCGACCACAACGCCACACCCGTCGCCAACACGAACAACCCCAACGTAAACGTGGCCCGCCAGCGCATCCTGCGCTGGACGTGCGTTTGCGCGACGCCCGGGCGGATCAACTCGACGATCAGCCCGAGGTAGGTCGCGTTGACCAGCATGAACACCGCGGCATAGAACGACACCGCCGCCGGCGCCAGCTTGCTCACCGCCATCCACGCCGTCGACAGCGGCACCAACGACATCCCGAACAAGTGCGCGAAGTTGGTCCACAGCAGGCGCGGCGTGGCCTCCTGCGCGTAGCGCATCAGGTAATGGTGGTTCATCCACACGATGGCGATGAACAGATAGCTCATGCCATAGCTCACCCATGACGGCCACAGTGCGAGCAAGGCGGAGTAGGTGGGTTCGGCGGGTGGTCGCAGCTCCAGCACGAGCACCGTGATCAGGACGGCGAAGACGCCGTCGGAAAAGAGCATCAGGCGTTCGGGAGTGGCTTTGCGGAGCATGGTGGGGGCTTCCCCTTCGCCATTCGCTACGGCACGTTACCGTGGCGCAGGAGTTTACGCATAATCGACCGGCGCACGCCCTCCGGCGTGCCGTGCTTCGGAGACGCCATGCGCCTGTCCGTCCTGTCCTGCCTCGGCTTCGCCTTCCTCGTTCCGTTCGCTTCGTCTGCTTCACCAGCGAGCGCGCTTCCGCTTCCGGACAAGGACGTCGCTGCGCTCGCACGCGAGGTCAATGGCGAGATCGCCATGCAGACCCTCGAAGGCATCGTGCAGCAGCATCGTGAGCGTGGCTCGCGCGGCTTCCACACGTCGGCGGAATGGGTGGCCAGTCGCGCGCGGTCGTTCGGGCTGGCGGATGTCGAGATCCTCCAGTTCCCCGCCGACGGTACGAAGTTCTACGGCACGCAACGCTCGCGCCCGGCCTGGGATGCGGACAAGGGGGAACTGACCGAAGTCCGCGACGGCAGTGAGGCGACGATCGCCAGCTACGCCGCGGTGACCATGGTGCTCGCCGAGGACAGCGAATCGGCGGACGTGACCGCGCCGCTCATCGACGTCGGCGCCGGTAGCAGCGAGGCCGATTACGCGGGCAAGGACGTGAAGGGCAAGCTCGTGCTGGTGTCGGCCTCGCCCGGGGAAGTGCAGGATCTGGCGATCGGCAGGTTCGGCGCGGCGGGCATCCTTAGCTATCAGCAGAACCAGCCGAACGGCTGGTCAGGCGACAACCTCGAACAGATTCGCTGGGGCCATCTCGACACCTTCTCGGCGCATCCGACCTTCGCCTTCATGCTCTCGATGAAACAAGCGAATGCCTTGAAGGCGCGTCTTGCCGCCGGCGAAACCATCCGGCTGCATGCTTCGGTGAAAGCCGGACAACACAACGGTCCCTACGAAGTGGTGACGGCCACGATTCCAGGCGCCGATCCGCGCCTGAAAGACGAGGAAATCGCCTTCACTTGCCACCTGGACCATCCCAAGCCCGGCGCCAACGACAACGCCAGTGGCTGCTCGACCATCCTGGAAGTCGGCCGCACGCTGCAGAAGTTAATCGCCGAGGGTGCGCTTGCACGACCGGCGCGCACGATCCGCTTCATCTGGGGACCCGAGGTGGAGGGCACCGTGACCTTGCTCAACGCGCGTCCGGATTTCGCCCGTCGCATCAAGGCCGTGGTGCACATGGATATGGTCGGCGGCGGGCCGCAGACACAAGCGGTGTTCCATGTCACGCGCGGGCCGGCGAGCCTGCCGTCCTTCATCCACGACGTTGCGTGGGACTTCGCGCAATGGGTCAACGCGCAAAGCTACGACTTCGCCGCGACCGGCAAGGCGCAGTTCCCGATGCTCGCGCCTTCGGGCGGCAAGGCGCCTTTGCGCGCGGAGGATTCGCCCTTTTCGTTGGGGAGCGACCACGAGGTCTACCAGGATTCCAGCTTCGCGATTCCGGCGGTCTATCTCAACGACTGGCCCGATCGCTACATCCACACCACGCTGGATACCGCGGCGAACATCGACCCGACCAAGCTGGGTCGCGTGGCCTTCATCGGCGCGGCGACGGGCGTTGCACTCGCGAACGATCCGCGCATCGGTACGACGGCGGCAACGCCCGCGCCGATGCGCGCACCGGGGCCTGCTTCGAGTGGCGACGGCAAGCGGATCTTCCGACGCAACCCGGAACCGCGGGGGCCACTCGGCGTGTTCGGCTACGACTGGTTCGATGACCACGCAAAGCAGTTGCACCTGACGCGGCCGAAGCTGCTCGATTTCGAGGGCCTGCACGGTGGCGGCGGCGACTATGCCTATGAAGTGCTGAATTTCGCCGACGGCAAGCGCGATGCGCAGCAGATCACGAACGAGGTGTCGGCCGAGTTCGGACCGGTGCCGTTGGCATTGGTGATCGAATACCTGAAGGCGCTGGAGCGGGTGGGCGTGGTGGGGCAGGTGCGTTAGGCGTTGCGTGTGCCTTACCCGTCAGCAAACAGCGCAAGCGCCTTCCCGATCGCCGGGGCGGGGACTGCAGGCTTCAGGTCATGCGAGTTCGGCAAGTCCGCCCACAGCTTCGCCCAGGCGGGGTTGTTGCGTACACCGATCATCATGTTGACGCGCGGGTGTTCACCCAGCTCGTCCCGGAACACGAAGTAGAGGCGATTGACGCAGCGCGGTCCGTCGGAGGCAACGCATGCGAACGTGAGGGACAGCGCATGGGCGTCCGCGTCCCACTCGTATTGCTTCAGCGCGCCGACCGCAGCGAAATAGCGTCGGAGGGCGGCCATGTCGTTCATCGAGGTCCCGCTCCCCGGATCATCCAGGAAAGGACCGGCGACGGTCGACGACGTTGCAAGGCCGCCGTAGTAGTTGGCCAAATTCGCAAAGGCTTCGGGAGAAGGCGGCGGCGTGTCGTCATGGATCGTCAAATCGTCGACCTTGGCTTGGTCGTTCGCCGCGACCGCCGACAACAACGCGGCCACGGTGGCCGTGGCGGTGTCGTAGTCCACGTCCCGGCTGAGGTCGATCGCCAGACCGGTGCACGCGGTGGCGATACAGGCGACTGCGCCTGCAACGGCGAACGAAAGAATGCGCCTGGTCGTCATGGCGCCTCTCGCCGGCCCGGATCGCGCGCAGCCTGCACGCGCGGAAAGTGGCGCATCACGAAGCCCAGGTACACCAACCAGAGCGCGAACCAGGCAACCGCGACGACAAGCAGCTTGATCGTGAAGAGGATCAGGCTCGGCGTCAGGAATAGCAGCACGCATCCGAGCAGCCAGAAGCGATCGCCGCGGCGCGAGTACTTGGCGCGTTCGGTATCGTCGATGCGGCCGCCCAGCGAGGCGCCGTAGTAATAGAAGGACGAGAAGGCGAAGGAGAACGTCGCCACGCCCATCGCGATCAAGGCCGCCTGGTACAGGTAGGCGTTGACTTCGCCGCTTGCGTACCTGGGATACAGGAAGAACACCAAGAACGTGAAGATCGCGATGCTGGAGGCCGCGAGCTGGTACGAGCGATTGACGTTGGCGGCGGCAAGTTCGTCGGTCATGGAGCGCTCCCGGGGTCCACGAGTGGGCGAAGATACTCCCTTTGATGGAGTGGGTTGCCGGGATGTATAACCTGACCGCGTCGGTCTACGGGGGTCGGGTCATGGGGAAGATCATCGTCTTGGTCGCACTGCTTTCGCCGGCGCTGGCCTTTGCCCAGGACGCCCAAGTCGCGGGCGCAGTGCTTCCGTTGCCGGTGCAGTTGCGCGCCGGTGCCACGGTCGTTCGCCTGAATGACACCAAGCAGCCCGAAGTGCTTCGCGCCGGCACCAACGGCATGGTCTGCATCGCCGACAACCCGAACGACGACGAGTTCGACGTGCGCTGCTATCGGGACACCTTCATTCCCGTTGTCTACCGCGGCTTCCAGATCGGCGGCGGGGAGAAGGTCGGCGCGGAAATCCAGGCGGGAAAGCTCAGGCTTTCAAAGGAGCCCACCGCGGGATACCGCTGCCTAGGCCCCGCTGCGGGTTATGACGCTGCCCGCAACACGACCGACGCGCGGATCGAATGCTGGCAATCGCTCCACTTCCCGTATCGCACCGCCGCCGAAGTGGGTTTCCCGGATGAAGCCGACGTGCCGGAGAGCGAGCAGCAAAGCACGCCATACGTGATGGCGAGCGGGACGTACTGGTCGCACGTGATGATCCGCCACCCGGGCGGACACTGATCATCAAGCAGAAACCACGCGCCCATCCTGGCCCACGACCAAGCGCGCCTTTCGATCCCCGTAATAAAAGCTCGCCCGATACAGCCCCGCATCCTCCCCGGTGCCGCGTTCGCACAGCACCGTGACCTTGCGATCGGCCATCAGTTGCCGAAACGCCGCCACCTCAAGCCCGAGCGCACGAGCGACGACGGCGCCATCGATCTCGATCGAAGCGCTGTCCGCGAGGGCAACAGGAATCGGCTTGCGCGCCATCAACCGCCGACGCCGACACCCGCCATGCACTCCGCATCCGGCGTCTCGTAATCGCTGGCGGCGTCGATGACGCGCGTTTCCCACGTCGTGCCGGCTTCGCATTCGTCTTCGAAGTCGGCGTGGATTTCCGTTGTCATAGGGAACGAAATCATGGGCATCTCCGGAAGGCAGCATCGTCCGCCACCGAGCAGCGCGCCTTGACCTCGGTCAACCGAAGGGATGCCAATGAATCAACGACGAGGACCGGCATGCGAGGGCTTATGTCCTCGGAGCAAGGCCATGGATGGCCTTGCGCACGGTGCTCTGTCCGCAGGGATGCAGCTACAGCGCACCGGCCGAGGACATGAGCCCTCGCAGGACGGGCCGTCCTTCCGAAGTGGATGCCCGCCTGAAATGGATGCTCACTCCCCCGCCGTTGTGCCATGCTCGCGCCCACCCAACCGACCACCACGAGGGGATCCCCATGGCAAAGGGCCTGGACAAGAAGAAAGAGCAGAAAAAGAAGCCGGCGAAGACGCTGAAGGAAAAGCGCGCCGAGAAGAACGAAAAGAAGACGACCCGCGGCTTCGCGCCGACCTGAGCTCGGCCGCCGTTAACGTCGCACCCACCGCCGGGGCGTAGACTGCCCCGGCACTCGGCAGCGTTCCCCCGCGCCGTGCCCCGAGCCTCCGTGCAGCTCCCCTCGAAAGGTGCTCGCCCAAGGATGGCCATCGCGCTGCCCAACACCGATCCCTGCGCGGCTTCCACCCAGCACGCCGAAACGCCGGCCCACTGCAGCCGCTGCGACGCGGTCTGCTGCCGCCTCACCGTCGTGGTGATGCCGGAAGACAAGATCCCCTCGCACCTGACCGAAGAACGCGAAGGCCTCACGGTCATGGCCCGCGACGAAGAAGGCTGGTGCATCGCCCTCGACGGCGCACGCATGTGCTGCTCGATCTACGACAGCCGCCCGGCCGTGTGCCGCCGCTTCAAGATGGATGGGCCCTACTGCCGCAGCATCCGCGAGGATTACGCGCAGCGGCGCGCGATCGGCATCGAACTCGTCATGTACTGACGGCCGGCAGGCGCACGGTGAACGTGCTGCCTTTGCAGGTGCCTTCGCTCTCCACGCTGACCTCGCCGCCGTGCAATTGCACGAGCCGGCGCACCAGCGTCAGCCCGATCCCGAGCCCGCCCTGCGCGCGGTCGATGCTCTGGTCGATTTGCGTGAACATGTCGAACACGCGCGCGAGCATGTCGCGCGGAATGCCGATGCCGTCGTCGCGCACGCGGAGGCGCCAGGCGTGGGCATCGCGGTCCACCAGCAGCGCGATGTCGCCGCCGGGCTGCGTGTATTTCGCGGCGTTATTGAGCAGGTTGGCGAGCACCTGCGCCAGGCGCGTGCGGTCGCCGTCGATCGGCAAGGGGCCGTCGGGCAGGGTGACGGCCAGGCGGTGCGCATTCGCGTCGATCAGCGGCCGCGCCAATTCCAACGCGGAGACCACCACGTCGCGCAGGTCCAGCCGCTCGCGGTTCAAGGTCACCTTGCCACGCGTGATGCGCGAGACATCCAGCAGGTCGTCGACCAGGCGGATGAGGTGCGCGAGCTGGCGTTCCATGACGTCGCGGCTGCGCGACACCACGGCCGGGTCGTCGGTCATGCGCAGGATGTGCAGGCTGGTGCGGATGGGCGCCAGCGGGTTGCGCAGTTCGTGCGCGAGCATCGCGAGGAATTCATCCTTGCGCCGGTCCTGTTCGCGCAGCCGTTCGTAAAGCTGCGCGTTTTCCAGCGCGACCGCGGCGATCTGCGCGAACTGCCGCAGGATGGCCTGGTCGGCGTCGCCGAATTCACCGTCGACGCGATCACCGACCTGGATCTGGCCGATCTCGGTGCCGTCGTGGCCCACCATGCGGGCGACGAGCCAGCTGTGCGCGTCGGCCACCGTCAACGTGCCTTGCGAATACGAGGTCGACGCCAGCGGCGGCGCGCCGTCTTCGTCGGGCGTGAGCGAGGCGATTGCCACCTGCGCTTCGAGGATGTGGCACGAGGCTTCCGCAGTGGCGCGCAATACGCGATCGACCGTGGCGCAGCCGTGGATGGTGCGCGCCGCTTCGGCCACGCGGGCGAGCAGGCGGGCGTTCTCGCGTTCGCGCGCGAGCAGTTCGCGTTGGGTGCGGGCGTTGGCCTGCAGGGTCTTGATCGCGCGGTCGTGTTCGATCGCAAGCGCCGCCGTGCGCGACGCGACGGCGACGAGGTCGCGTTCGCCCGCCGTGGGTTCGCGCGTTTCGGGGAAATAGGTGCCGAAGGTGCCGAGCACGCTGCCGTCGGCGCCCAGGATCGGCATCGACCAGGCCGCATGCAGGCCGATCGCCATCGGCAGGTGGCGGAGGCCTTCCCAGCTCGGTGCCGTCGCGAAGTCGCGGGTCACCACCACGCGGCCGGTCGCAGCGGCATCCGCGCAGGTGCCCACGCCCGGTGCGATGCCGATGCCGTCGACCGCGGCGTTGTAGTCCTCGGGCAGGCTCGGTGCGGCGCCCGTGCGCAGGCAGCGCTTGTCGGGGTCGACCAGGAAGATGGACGCGCGCACGCGGCCGATGGCTTCGGCTTCGACCACACGGCACAAGGCAGCAAGCGTCTCGCACAGCGGATCGCCGCGGACGATGGCTTCCAGGATGTCGCGTTGCCGTTCCAGCAACGACGCATGGTCAGTCGGCTCGTTCGCTTCCTGCGCGAGCGCTTCGCGGACTTCCGCGTTCATTCCCGGGCTTTCCCCAGATGGAACTGCAATAGGGGCGGAGTCTAGGCACACGCCAGCGGGAATCGCGTGAAGCGGACTTCACGCCGCGGGAAGGCTTACCTGGACGCAGTCAGCGACCAGAACCCGATGTTGCGCCGCACCCGGAACCCCTGCCGCTCGTACATCGATTTTGCGCGCAGGTTCTCATGGCTGACATGCAGGAAGGGCTGCAAGCCGCTGGCGAGCAAATCGTTTGTCAGGAACGCCATCAGGCGCCGCGCGTACCCGCGCCCCAGGAAATCCGGGTGCGTGCAGACCGCGCTGATCTCGCGCGCGTTCGGCGTGCCCATGCGCTCGCCGATCATCGCCGCGAGCCGGCCTTGCTGGTAGATGCCGAAGTAGCGGCCCATCTCCATCGTGCGCGGGCGGAAGTAGTGCGGATACACGAGCGCCACCAGGTCGAGGACGTCCTGCCGCTGCGCATCGCCCAGCGCCTGGATCACGGGGCCGTCGACCGCTTCCAGCGGCGCATCGCACACCATCTGCGCGAGCTCGGGGAAGGCAGCGAGCGTGGCCTTGCGCACCGACAGCGGCGCGATGCCGAGCAGCAGCACCGTTTCGCCGGGCGCGAGCAACGTGGCGACCGCGTCGTCGATATCGTCGCCCGCACGCGCCATGCCGAAGAACGGCGCGACGTCGGCGGGGTAGCGCACGCCATTCCCCGCGCGCCGGGCGAATCCGGCGTGCAGGCTCTCGAGCGAAGCATGGATGGGATTGTCGAGTGCGTTCATATGCCGGAGCGGATGGCGCCGAGGGCCTGCTGGAAGGTGTCGGGCGGCAACACGATCAGGCCGTGGAAGGGTTGGGCGAGGTCGTAGATCATGAACAACACGATGCCGGCGTAGACCGAATACGCACCGGCGATCCACATGTGCTTGCGCGACGGCTCGTGCACGAAGAACACCGCGCCGATCAGCACCAGGCCGGCGATCGCGGCGAACCAGAAGCCGTAGGGGATGTGCATGCCGGCTTCGTAACCGCGCAACTGGCGCAGGTGTTCGATGCGGAAGGCCTGGTCCTGCATCGCATCGGCGAGCTTCGAATGCGCGCGGTCGGTCGGCTGCAGGGCGAGGGTGGCAGCCGACAAGCGCCGGAATGCGAGCCAGCCTTCGTCGCTCAATTGCGCTTCGCGTTCCTGCCGCGGCCAATCGTGCGTGACCACGGCTTCCAGGTAAGCGCGCGCGGCTTCCTGGACCTGCGGCGCGCCGTAGGCACCGGCTCGGTAGTAAATGTGCTCCGCGGCCGCGGCTTCTTCGCGCATGCCGCTGTAAAGATCGTTGACCTGGCCCATCACCTGGCCGAACACCAGGCCCAGGATCAGGCCGTGCAGCACGCCGATGCGCGAGGCGACGTCGCGTGCGAGCTCACGTGTGTCCATCGGTTGCTGCGTGCCGTGCCGCGCGCGCATCCACATGCCGGGCAGGGCGGTGGCGAGGAAGGCAAGGAAGATGAATCCGACGGCGACGGCGAGAGTGAGGAGCATGGCGTCGCCCTTGGAAGGGGTCAGAGCAGTTGGAGGACGTTCTCGATCGGCCGGCCGATGACGGCCCGACCCCCATGCACGAAGACCGGACGCTCGATCAGGATCGGATGCGCGTGCATCGCGGCGAGCAGTTCCTCGTCGCTGCGCGCGGGGTCGGCCAGGCCGAGCGTCTTGTATTCGTCCTCGCCCGTGCGCAGCAGCGCGCGGACCGGCAGCCCGAGCATGCGCACCAGCGCGCGGAGTTCCTTCACGTTGGGGGGCGTGTCGAGGTAGGCGACGACCTCCGGTTCCACGCCGTGTTCGGCCAGCAGGGCGAGCGCCCCCCGGGACTTGGTGCAGCGGGGGTTGTGGTAGTAGCGGCTGTCCATTCCACGAGTGTAACGCTCGACTGAATGAGGATTCGGACACCCTCCCTGCAAGCCCGCGCTTTTTCCCATCTGCGTTGCTAGAGTCCACCGGCGCTCGAAACGGGCGTTTTTCCTATTGACTCGGAGGTCGTGTGATCGGCAGGGAATTGCGGCGCATTGCGTGCGCCATGGTGGTAGGGATCTCGTTTGCCGGCGTGGCCTCGGCCCAGTCGCAATTCACCCAGATCGCAGGCGGTGCCTTCGGTGACGGCGGGGCGGCGACCTCGGCCAACATGCAGGGCGCCACGGACGTCGTGATCGACGCCGCCGGCAACATCTACGTCTCGCAATTCAACGCGAACCGAATTCGCAAGATCGCGACCAATGGCGTGGTCACCACGCTCATGGGCGGCATCACCGGCTTTGCAGGCGACAACGGCCTGGCCATCAACGCCGCCATGGATCGTCCCGACGGCCTTGCCGTCGACACGATCGGCAACGTCTATTTCAGCGACCGCGGCAACCGCCGCGTGCGCCGCATCGCGCCGAACGGCGTCGTCACCACGGTGGCGGGCAACGGCAGCGGCGCCACCTCGGGCGACAACGGCCTGGCGGTCAACGCGGGCCTGACGGCCCCCTCGGGCCTGGTGCTCGACGCCGCCGGGAACCTGTACATCGCCGACCAGGTCGCCAACCGCATCCGCAAGGTGACGCCGGGCGGCATCATCACCACCGTCGCCGGCACCGGCGCGGATGGCTTCACCGGCGACATGGGCCAGGCCACCGCCGCCACGCTGTCCAGGCCCACGGACGTCGACATCGACAGCGCCGGCAACCTGTACATCACCGATCTCGGCAACATGGCGTTGCGCAAGGTCGCAACCAACGGCGTGATCAACACGATCTTCACCGCGGCCAACATGTCCACGCACACGTCCGTCGACGGCGCGGGCAACCTGTACTTCGCCGACATCGGCGCGTGCACCCTGATGAAGCTGACCGGGCCGACCCTGACCCGCATCGGCGGCTCGGGCACGGCCTGCGGCGACGGCGCCAACGGCACCGTGGGCACGGTCACCAACATCGGTGCGGTCGAAGGCATCGCCATCGACTCGGCCGGCAACGTCATCTTCGTCGACGCGGACTACGCCCGCGTGCGCAAGATCTCGAAGCCCGGCAACATCCATACGATCGTGGCGGGCTTCGGCGGCGACATCCCCAATGGCACGCTCGCCAACAGCGCGCCGCTGTCGGCCAACATGGGCCTGGCAGTGGCCACCAACGGCGACCTGGTGGTGTCCGAACTCGCGCACCGTCGCGTGCGCCGCATCAGCGCCGGCCGCGTCTACACGCTCGGCGGCAGCGGGCTGTTCAAGGACCGCGGCAACTGCACCGTCGCCCTGCCGTGCCCGGCCACCGACATGGTGCTGTACCAGATCTACGGCGTGGCGTTCGGCAACAACGGCGCCGTGCTGGTGGCCGACCGCGGCCGCGCACGCGTGTTCTCCATCACCCCCGATGGCAACCTCGGCATCTTCGCCGGTACCACGCGTTCCGGCGACAACGGCGACGGCGGCCCGGCCGGCAACGCCATCATCGATCCCCAAGGCCTGGCGCGCGACGCGGCCGGCAACATCTACATCACCGACACGCGCGCCAGCCGCATCCGCAAGGTCGACACCGGCGGCACGATCACCACGTTCGCGGGCAGCACCATCGGTTACAGCGGCGACAATGGTCCGGCGACGAGCGCGAAACTCAACAGCCCGACGGCGTTGGCCACCGACGCGGCGGGCAACGTCTACGTGGCCGACAACGGCAACCTGCGCGTGCGCAAGATCACGCCGACCGGCGTGATCACGACCATCGCGGGCAACGGCGCCGATGCCATCACCGGCAACGGTGGCGCGGCGACCGCCGCCGCCATCGGCCAGGTGCGCGGCATCGCGGTCGATGCGAGCGGCGCGGTGTATCTCGCCGGCAACGGCACCCTGCGTCGCGTCCGCACGGACGGGCGCATCGAGGCGTTGCCGGGCTGGACGCACTACGCCATGTCGCTGGCGTTCCGCAGCGGGCTGCTCTACGTCGGCACGCAGGAAGGCTTGGTCTACACGCTGCCGGTGGGAACGCGCTCGAGCGACTACGACGGCGATGGCCGGTCCGACATCCTCTGGCGCAACGGGCAGACCGGCGCCAACGCGCTCTGGAAGGCGGCGAACAGCGCGCAGGCGCAAACGCTGACCGGCGCGACCAACCTCGCGTGGAAGATCCTGGGGCAGGGCGATTTCGACGGCGACGGGAAGGACGACATCTTCTGGCGCAACGTGCAGGACGGCAGCAACGTCATCTGGCGTTCGGCGAACTACGCCACGCAGACCCCCGTGTCGCGCGTGCCGGACGTGAACTGGGCGATGGTGGGCGTGGGCGACTTCGACAACGACGGCAAGGCCGACCTGGTCTGGCGCCACGGCGTCACGGGCCAGAACGTCATCTGGCGTTCGGGCAATTCGGCCACGACGACGACGCTGACGAGCACCACCGACAAGAACTGGAAGATCGTCGGCGTCGGCGATTTCAACGGCGACGGCGTGTCCGACCTGCTGTGGCGCAACGTCGTGACGGGCGCGAACGCGATCTGGCGTTCGGGCAACTTCGCCTCGACGCAGGCCGTCACGGGCGTCACCGACGTGGCGTGGAAGGTGCAGGCCGTGGGCGACTTCAACGGCGACGGCCGCGCGGACATCTTCTGGCGCAAGCCGAGCACGGGCCAGAACGTGATCTGGAACGATGCGCTCAGCACCTCGCCGCGCACCGTGGCCACCGCGGCCGCGCAGTGGTCCCTCGTGGCGGTCGGCGATTACGACGGCGATGGCAAGTCGGATCTGCTCTGGCGCAACACGGTCACCGGTGCCGACACCATCTGGCTCGGCGCCGATGCGACGAAGGTGCAGGCCGTGACCGGCGTGACCAACCAAGCCTGGAGTGTCGTACCCTACGAATTCCAGCCCTGACCTCGCGCAGGGCTTCATCAGGGGAAGATGAAGTGGCGAATTCGTTCCGGCGGCGCGCAGTGCGCGCCGCCTTTTTCATGGCGCTCGCCGGTGTGGGTTCCGCGGGCGCGACGACGTTGAAGTTCGATCTGGTCGCCGGCGGTGCGTTGGGCGACGGTGGCCAAGCCACGAACGCGCACATGCAGGATGCAGGAAGCCTCGTCTACGACAAGGCCGGCAACCTGTATGTGTCGCAGGCCTTCGCGAACCGCATTCGAAAAATCACGCCTTCGGGCGTGGTCACGACGATTGCCGGCGGCAAGTATGGTTTCAGCGGGGATGGCGGCCTGGCCGTCAACGCGAGCATCGCGGCTCCGCGCGGGCTTGTGTTCGATGCGGCCGGCAACCTGTATTTCGCTGACTCCGAGAACAAGCGCATTCGACGCATCGCGACGAACGGCACGATCACCACCATTGCGGGGAACGGCACCTACTCGTCCAACGGCGACGGTGGTCCTGCGCTGCAGGCGGGTTTCAAAAGGCCGGTCGCGGTGGAATTCGACGCCGCGGGTAACCTGTATGTCAGCGAATTCGAAGGAAACCGGGTCCGCAAGATCACGCCTGCCGGGATCATCACGACGGTCGCCGGTACGGGCGCGGAAGGCACGGATGGCAATGGCGGTCCCGCGACTTCCGCGACGCTGACGTATCCAAGCGGTCTCGCCTTCGATTCGGCTGGCAACCTTTACATCAGCGAAATCTCCGGCGGCGTTCGCAAGGTCACCCCGGCTGGCGCGATTTCTTTGCTCACCTCGATGACCGCGGAAGACCTGGTCTTCGCTTCGGACGGAACGCTGTACTTCGTCGAAGAAGATGGCTGCAGGCTGATCAAGCTGAAGGATTCGATCTCCACCAGCCTCGCGGGTGACCCCAACGGCACGTGTCACGCCAGCGGCGACGGCGGGCCGGCCTCCGCGGCCGAGCTGGGCGGCTACGCCCCCGGCATCGCCATCGATCCGGCGGGCAACATCGTCTTCAGCGATTCCGAAAGTGCGATCGTCCGCCGCTATGTCGTTGGCACCAGCCAGATGCAGCGCGTCGCGGGCGCCGGTCTTGAATTCCCGGACGGCCGCGATGCGAATGGCGCGTCGCTTGCCTCGCTTGCCGGGATCGCGGTCGACGCGACGGGCACGTTGGTGTTTGCCGATGCGTTCTATGCGAGACGCTGGGTGACCAGGACGCCGGGGGGCACGGTCACGACGACACCGTCCATTGGAACCCCGCTTGATGTGGCGTTCCGCTCCGACGGCCGGGCCTTCGCGCTGAGCCGCGGCGCGTCTCGCATCACGTCGCTCGACGGGGTGGACACGTACTACATCAGCGGCATGGGCGCTCGCTCCGTTGCGGCGGACAGCATCGGCAACCTCTATGTGGCCGACTACACAAACAACGTCATTCGAAAAATCGACTTGGCGGGGAACAACTCCATCATCGCGGGAACAGTCGGCTACCCGACGAGATCCGGCGATGGCGGGCCGGCCGTCGACGCCATGCTTGTGCGTCCGTTCGAAATCGCCGTCGATGCGACGGGCAACATATACTTTGCCGAGAGCGGGCGCATTCGCAGGATTGGCACCGACGGCATCATGACCGCGTTCGCCGGTGCCGATCCGGCCAACGGGGACTATTCGGCATCTCCCGATGGCACGCTCGCGGCAAACGCCGTCGTCGGTATTTCCGGTGGTCTTGCGGCAGACGCCTCCGGCGTTTATTTCATCTCCGGTGGCTCCGTCCGCCGCTTCAATCCCGCTGGCGTGCTCGAAACGCTTCACGGCCTGCCGTTTTACGCGGTGTCGCTGGCGACGCGGGACGGTCACCTCTATGTGACCACGCGCGATGGCCGCGTTTGGCATGCGAACCTCGCGAACGCCACCACCGCGCCCGTCGCCCACGACTTCAACGGCGACGGCTACTCCGACGTCCTCTGGCGCAACACGCAGACCGGGCAGAACGTCGCCTGGAAGTACGCCAACAGCACCAAGACGCAAGCCATCACCGGCGTCACCCAACTCGCCTGGAAGATCGCTGGCCAGGGTGACTTCGACGGCGACGGCAAGGACGACCTGTTCTGGCGCAACACGCAGACCGGCGCGAACACGATCTGGCGTTCGGCCGACAACACCACGCAGACCGCCACCACCGGCGTCACCGACCTGGCGTGGTCCGTCGTCGGCGTGGGCGACTTCAACAAGGACGGCAAGTCGGACCTGGTCTGGCGCAACGCCAACACGGGCGCGAATGCGATGTGGCGTTCGGGCAACGCCGCCACGCAGACCGGCATGACCACGATCACCGACAGGAACTGGAAGATCGTGGGCGTGGCCGATTTCAACGGCGACGGCGCCTCCGACCTGTTGTGGCGCAACACCGCGACGGGCGCGAATGCGATCTGGCGTTCGGGCAACTACAGCACGCCACAGACGGTCACCTCCGTCACCAGCCAGCAGTGGAAGGTGCAGGGCGTCGGCGACTTCGACGGCGACGGCCGCGCCGACATCTTCTGGCGCAACCCGACGACGGGCCAGAACGCGCTGTGGAACGACGCCAACGGCGCTTGGGTGCGCGCGGTGCCGACCATCGCACTGCAGTGGAAGGTCGTCGCGGCCGCCGATTACGACGGCGACGGGCGCGCGGACATTCTTTGGCGCAACACCTCGACGGGCGCGGACACCATCTGGCGCAGCGGCGATCCGAACCTGGTGATGCCGGTGGCGGCAGTCGGCAGCCAGGCGTGGGTCGTGCAGCCGGCCGAGTTCCAGCCCTGACGAAAGGCAGGGGACGGCACCGCCGTCCCCGCCGCACGCTGGGCCTCCCCCGAGGAGGCCCCGCATGCTTGCTCTCGCACTCACTGCCGCGCTTGCGGCGGCTACGCCCGCGCCGCAAGGCGACCGTCTGCCGGAAGGCACCTGGTGTTACGCCATCACGGCCTCGAAGGACGGCGCGACGCAGACCGTCGGCCACACCTTCCAGTCGATCGAACGCACCACGCACGACGGCAAGCCCGCGCTGAAAGTGGTCGTGCACCAGCGCATGGGCGCGAAGTTCGACCTGCGCGATACCTTCCTGCTCGATGCGGCCACGCTGCGTCCGTTCGAAGTCGCGAGCGCGCGATTCGGCAAGCCGCACGTGCGCGATGTCTACGACGCCAAGGGCGTGACGGAAACGCGTTGGGACAAGGACGGCAAGGACACCACGACGACCAAGCCGCTCGCGCGCCCGGTGTGGGAAGGCAACCTCTATGGCGTGATGTTCGCCGCACTGCCGCTGGAACAAGGTGCGTCGTACGCGGTGCCGTTCTATCAGTACGACAAGGGCGAGGGCACGTTCGCGATCGACGTGACGGGCACGCGCACGGTCGACACGCCGGAGGGCAAGCGCGAGGCGATCGTGCTCAAGGCCGGGCCGTCGAAGGACGAGCAGATCGAATATCTCATCGGCGCATCGCCCCGCCTGGAGTTGGCCTACACCGGGCCCCAGGGTTTCGGCCAGTCGCTCGCGCCGAACTGCGCGGGATTCGAAGCGGCCGTCCCGGCCACGCCCTGAGGCCTAGAATGGCGGCCCCCCGAGAGGTCGCCGCCATGCCGCACGTTCCCGCCTGTCCGCAATGCACGCTCGAGAACACCTACGCCGACGGCGATCGGTTCGTGTGCGCGGATTGCGGTTTCGAATGGACGGCGGAGGCCGTTGAAGCGCCTGGCGCGGCGATGGTCGTGCGCGACAGCAACGGCAACGTGCTCGTCGAAGGCGACACGGTGGTGGTGATCAAGGACCTGAAGGTGAAGGGGTCTTCGATTCCGCTGAAGCAGGGCACGGTGATCCGCCAGATCCGCCTGGTCGAGGACGACCCTGAGCACATCGAAGGCAATTCCGAGAAGATCAAGGGCCTCGTGCTCAAGACGATTTTCCTCCGCAAGGCCTGAGCGAAAATTTCTTTCGCGCTGAATGCGCGATTCGCACTTCGGGACGGTTGTAGGCGCGCGAATGCGGGACTAGTCTCGACCCGTGGCTTGGGGAAGCCCGGGGAGCAAGTGCAAATGAATTTCCGCAAGACGATCCTGATCGGCGCGCTCGCATGCGTTGCCTTGCCCGTGTTCGCCGGCCAGTCCGCCGATGGCACGCCCCCGTGGCGTCCGGATGCGAACGCCGCGCGCGACACCGCCGCCGGCTTCGCCATCTCCACCGCGATGGTGGTCAACGACGTCGCCACCCGCTGCGCGGCGATCGACGCCGACCACGCCGCCGCCGCCAATGCCGCGCGTGATGCATGGTGGGCGCGCAACCAGTTGATGGTGGAAACCGCCAACGGCTATGTCCGCTACCTGCAGGCACTCCACCAGGTGAAGCGCGGCGAAGAAGCAGCGAGGACGTTTTATGCAAGCGTGTTCGACGACCTGCGCGCGCAGAGCGATGAAAGCGTGGCGGGCCTGTTCAAGGACGTGAAGGACGAGCGTGCGACCTGCGAGCACCTGGTCGCCGCCTATACCGACGGCCGCATGGACCTGGCGGCGAGCGACGACCAGTACCAGATCCTCGTGGCGATGGATCGCGATCTGAAGACGTATCGCGGCATTCAGTGACGCGAAGTCACCCGGTGACCTGCGGTCTACGGGAGGAATTCCCGCTGCGCGGCCGCCGTGGGCCCGGATATAGTCGCGCGTAACCGTGGGGGGCCTCCGATGATCGGGGGCGCGGTCGACGAGGCGGATTGCATGGAAAGCAAGGAGCAGGGCGCATCGCGCCTGGCGGTGTTCGGTCGCGCGTTCTGCGCATCGATGTTTGCGGGCGCCCTGGCGCTCTCCTCGAGTCTCGTGGTCCCGGCGCAAGCCGCGCCATTGAATTTTCGCCTGATCGCGGGCGGTGTCACCGGCGATGGTGGGCAGGCGGCCAACGCCAGCTTCATCGGCCTCGGCGACCTGGTCTTGGATCCGGCCGGCAATCTTTACGTCAGCGAGTTCGCCGGCAACCGCATCCGAAAGATCGCGCCGGACGGCACGATCACGACGATCGTCGGCGGCGCGGGCGTCGGCTTCAGCGGCGACGGTGGCCCGGCGTCCGCGGCGCGTATCAGCGGCCCGATGGGCCTCGTGCGCGATGCCTCCGGCAATCTGTATTTCTCCGACTCGCGCAATCATCGCGTGCGTCGCATCGACGGCGCCGGCACGATCACGACCATCGCCGGTGGTGGTGAACAGGTCTCGGGGACCGGCCCCGCGACCAGCGCAAAGTTGTACGAACCCAGCGGCCTCGCGTTCGATGCGGCCGGTGACTTGTACTTCGCCGACGCGAGCGACTACCGCGTTCGCAAGATCGCGATGGAGAGCGGCACGATCAGCGTGTTCGCAGGCGATGGCGGTATCGGCTACGTCGGCGACGGTGGCCCGGCGACTTCCGCGCGATTCAATCGCCCGCTCGGCATCGACTTCGACGCCGCCGGCAATCTCTACGTCGCCGACCTGGTCAACAGCGCGGTCCGCAAGATCGCCACCGACGGCACGATCTCGACGATCATGACCTGGGACTTCATGCAGCCGTCCAACGTCGCCGTCGGGCCGGATGGCGCGGTGTACACGGACGACTACAACAGTTGCCTGGTGATGAAGTGGAAGGACGGCGTGACCACCACGGTCACCGGCGACGGCACCTGCGAGGAGAAGGGCGACGGCGGCATGGCGTCGCTGGCGAGCAGCGGTTCGGTCGACGGCATGGTCTTCGACGCGTCGGGCGCCCTGTATCTCGCCGATGCCGATTTCTCCCGCATCCGTCGCATTTCGGCCGACGGTTTCATCTCCACCTTCGCCGGCCGCAAGCGCACGTTCACGGACGGCACGCCTGCGCTCGACGTTCCGCTGACCTGGGGCCTGGGCGTTGCGACGTCCGCCACCGGCAATGTCGCGATCGCCGACTCGATGTGGGAGCGGCGCGTGGTTGAAGTGTCCGCGTCGGGCACGGCGAAACTGCGCGCGGGCAACGGCACGCTGTCCACGAGCTGCAGCCTGCCTTGCGCCGCCAAGGACTTCAGCCTTTACCAGCCGTGGGGCGTTGCCTATGCGCCGAACGGCACGCTGCACGTCGGCGACCGTGTCCTCAACCAGGTGTATGCCGTGGACGCGAACGGCACGATGCGCGTCGTCGCCGGCTATCGCGGCTCGGTCGGCGGTGGCGAAGGCGCGCCGGCGACGTCGGTGAAGATCGATCCGTACGGCATCGCGTTCGATCCGTCGGGCAATCTGTTCATCGCCGACTACCTCAACAACCGCATCCGCAAGGTCGATGCCGCCGGCGCGATGACGACCGTCGCCACGTCCTACCACCCGATGTCGCTGACCACGGACGTCGCGGGCAACGTGTACTACTACGAGAAGGACTCGCTGATCATCTACAAGCTCGCACCGAACGGTTCGGTGACCCACGTCGTCGGCAACGGCGGCCTGAGCCAGGACGAGTCCGAAGGACAGAACGCGGTCAACACCTACATTCCCGACGGTTATGGCTTGGCGGTGCATCACGGCGAGGTGTTCTTCTCCGTCAGTGGCCGCGTACGCAAGCTCGGGCGCGATGGCCTGGTGCACACGGTCGAGGGTTTCAGCGATTACGCCCGTGGGCTGGCAATCGGCTGGAACGCGCTCATCGTGAACGGGCAGAACGGCCGCGTGACGCGCGCCGCGCTCTCCCGCCCGGTGCACGACTTCGAAGGCGACGGCCGCGGCGACCTGTTCTGGCGCAACGGCACCACCGGCGCGAACGCCCTGTGGAAGGGCGGCAGCGCGGCGACGCAGCAGGCGGTGACGAGCGTGACCGACAAGGCGTGGAAGCTCGTCGGCTCCGGCGACTTCGACGGCGACAGCCGCACCGACTTGTTCTGGCGCAACACCAACACCGGCGCGAATGCCATCTGGCGGGGGGCGATCAGCACGCAGCAGATCAGCACCGTGGGCGTCACCGACCAGGCATGGAAGGTCGTGGCCGTCGGCGACTTCGACGGTGACGGCCGCAGCGACCTGTTCTGGCGCAACACCACCACCGGGGCGAACACGATCTGGCGCTCGGCCAGCAATGCGACGCAGACCACGACGACAGGCGTGACCAACCTCTCCTGGCAGGTCGTCGGTGCGGGCGACTTCGACGGCGATGGCCGCGACGACGTGCTGTGGCGCAACGCCGCCGATGGCAGCGGCACGATCTGGAAGTCGGGCAACGGTGCCACGCAGCAGGGCATCACGCGCATCACAGACATGCGATGGAAGACCGTGGGCATCGGCGATTTCGACGCCGACGGCCGCGCCGACATCGCGTGGCGCAATTCGGTGACCGGGGCGAACACGATCTGGAAGGCGGGCAATTCCGCGACGTTGCAGACGGTGGTGGGCGTGACGCAGGCAGGTTGGCAGATCCAGCGCGTGGGCGACTTCGACGGCGACGGTCGCGCGGACCTGTTCTGGCGCAACACCACGAACGGTGCGAACACCATCTGGCGTGCGGCCAACAACCTGACGCAGACGGCGGTGAGCGGCGTGACAGACCTTGCGTGGACCGTGTTGCCCACCGAAAGCCAGCCCTGAAGGACTGCACCATGAAGATCACGAACGGCGGCCGCATGGCCGCCACGCTGAAGTGCGCAGCAACGCTGGGCCTGGTCGTCGGCGTTGCGAGCATCGCTTCGGCCGGTGCGTCGCTTGCGCCGCTGTCGATCGACTACACCGTGATCGCGGGCAACGCCGCGTCCGGCGACGGCGGCCCCGCCACGCTGGCGAACCTGCACGGCGTGCACGACGTGGCCTTCGACGCCGCGGGCAACCTGTATTTCTCGCAATCCTTCGGCAACCGCATCCGCAAGGTGTCCACCGATGGCACGATCACCACGATCGTGGGCGGTCCGCTCGGATTCGGCGGCGATGGGGGGCCCGCCTCGCAGGCCCTGATCAAGGAACCGATGGGCCTGCGCTTCGACGCGGATGGCAATCTGTTCTTCGCCGACACCGGCAACCACCGCATTCGTCGCATCGCAACCGACGGCACGATCACCACGGTCGTGGGCAGCGGCAGCGCACAGCCGACGGGCGAGGGCGTGATTGCGACCGATGCGGGCCTCGCGTATCCCTACGACATCGCGTTCGATGCAGCCGGCCAGTTGTTCATCAGCGACGCGTCTGCGCATCGCATCGTGGTCGTCAGCGGGGGCGTGACCTGGACCTACGCCGGCGACGGCTCCCGCGGCTTCTACGGCGACGGCGGCGGTGCCATGTCTGCGCAGCTCAACACGCCCGAAGGCATCGACGTGGATGCCGCCGGCAACCTGTACATCGCGGACACGGGCAACAACCGGATCCGCAAGGTGTCCACCGGCCGCACGATCAGCACGGTCAAGTTCGCGGCCGACCTGGCGCCTTACGACGTGCGGGTGATGCCGTCCGGCGACCTGCTCTACACGCAGACCGGTGAGTGCTCGCTGCGGCGCTTCGCACCCGATGGGTCTTCCGACACGCTCGTCGCCGGCGCGTCCGGGGACTGCGAATTCCACGGCGACGGCGGCGCTGCCGCCAGCGCAGGCACGAGCGAGGTCGAGGGCATCGCCGTCGGCCCCGATGGCAACGTGTACTTCGCCGAACCCGCGCACCAGCGCGTGCGCCGCGTGGATTCAAACGACGGCACGATCTCGACCGTCGCCGGCAACGGCGCCACCGTCGTCGACGACAGCGTGGCCCTCACCGCACGCCTCACCACAGGCCGCCACATCGCGGTGAATGCGAAGAACGAAATCGCGCTCGTCGACGATTGGTTCGCCAAGCGCGTCATGCGCATCGGCACCGATGGCAGGATCCGCACGCTCGCGGGCAACGGCCGCCGCGCTTCCAACTGCACTAGCGATCCTTGCAACGGCACCGACTTCGCGCTGATCGATCCGTGGGGCGTCGCATGGGCCGGCAACGGCACCGACGTGTTCGTCAGCGATCGCACGAAGGACCGCATCTATCGCCTGGTCAACGGCAAGGTGCAGGACTTCGCGGGCGAGCGCGCCTCCGAAACGCCGATGGGCAGCAATGGCGACTATGGTCCGGCAAGCAAGGCGGTCATGGACCCGTATGGCATCACCACGGACAGCTTGGGCCTGGGCATGTTCGTGGCCGACTACGGCAACCATCGCTTGCGTTACATCGACGTCTACGGCGACATCACCACCGTGGCGGGCAACGGCGCGTCGGGTTTCAGTGGCGACGGTGGGCCGAGTGCGTTCGCGCAGTTGTCGTATCCCAATTCGGTCGCGGTCGACCTCGAAGGCATCACCTACGTCAGCGACGTGGGCAATCGCCGCATCCGCAGGATCGACCTGGACGGCATCATCACCACCTTTGCCGGCAACGGCAGCAGCGTGCAGAGCGGCGACGGCGGTCCGGCGACGCAGGCGGGCCTGGGCGTCGTGCGCTACATCGCGGTGGACAAGACCGGCCTGTATGTCGTGGCGGACGGCACGCTGCGCCGCATCGCGCCGAACGGCATGATCCATACCTTCGGCAACATCCCCGAGAACCTGCAAGGCATCGCCATCCGCAACGGCACGCTGTACGCGGCCTCGCGCAGCGGCCGGGTGCTGAAGATCTCGCTCGTGCCGTTCCAGCGCAACAACCAGGATTTCGACGGTGACGGCCGCGCGGACCTGTTCTGGCGCAACACCACCACCGGCCAGAACACGCTGTGGAAATCGGGGAATGCCGCGACGCAGCAGGCGATGCTGGGTGTCACGAACCAGGCGTGGAAGGTCGTGGGCATCGGCGACTTCAACGGCGACGGCCGCGCGGACCTTGCGTGGCGCAACACGACCGATGGCCAGAACACGATCTGGTTGTCGGGCAACAGTGCGACGCAACGCGGCATGGCCCGCGTCGCGGACCAGGGCTGGACGGTGATGGGCGTCGGCGACTTCAATAAGGACGGTCGCGACGACCTGTTCTGGCGCAACACGCGCACGGGGCAGAACTGCCTCTGGTATTCGGGCGATGCCAAGACGCAGGTGATGGCGGCCGGCAATGCGGACCTCGCGTGGCGGGTTGCCGGCACGGGCGACGTGGACGGCGATCGCGCCGACGACGTGGTGTGGCACAACACGGCCACGGGCGAGAACATCATCTGGCGCTCGGGCACGACCGCCAAGGTCCAGGGCATGCTCGGCGTGACGAACCTGGCATGGGACATCACCGCCGTCGGCGATGTCGACAACGACGGCAAGGCCGACGTGGTCTGGCGCAACACCAGCACCGGCCAGGGCACGATCTGGCTGGCCGCGCATACCGACACGCAACGCGGCCTGCCGGCCGTGACCGACCGGAACTGGAAGGTCGTGCGCGTCGCCGATTTCGATGGCGACGGTCGCGCGGACCTGTTCTGGCGCAACGTGCGCACGGGCCAGGACGTGGTGTGGCGCTCGGCGAACGGCAGCACCACCACGCCCACGTCCGCAGTGACCAATCTCGCGTGGACGATCATGCCCGCGCGCCCCTGAGGCGTGCGGGCGCCTCAGCGCCGCGGCTTCCAGTCGGCGTGCTTGATGTACGCCGGCCGGTCCTCGTCCTTCCACTGCTCGCATTGCCGCGCGAGCCACTCGAACCACTCGGCCCACGACGGTTGCTTCTGCTCCTCGCGGATCTGGATCAACCACGGGCCGAGCTTGCGCCACATCACCACGATGATGCCGCCCGCGAGTTCGACCACGAGCGGGAAGGGCGCGATCCGGCGGAAGACCAACACGCCGAGCGTCTCGAACGTCGTGCACACCAGCACCGCGGCGTACTCCGCTTCGAAGCCCTCGTCACGCAGGCGCTCGGCCGACACCGCATCCGGCATGCCGCGCAGGATCGTCAGGGCGCGCGCGAGCTCGGCGCCGATGAAGGTGCGCATGACCTCCGCCGCCACCGCCTCCTGGCGTTGACGTTTGTATTCGAGGAACTGGATCAGCGCGAAGATCGCGCCGCCCACCACTGTGGCCGCGCCCACGGCCTGGGCGATATTGCCGAGATCCTGCAGGGTCATGGAAGGGGACAACGCAGGAGGCGGTGCTCCTCGGCCTTCCGGTAGCCCGAAGGTCACTTGACCAAGCCCGGCGCGGCTCCGCACAGTCGCCGGGGATTTCGGGATCCATTCTCTCGGGGAGTACACAAGTGGATAGACGCACGTTCCTCACGATGTCAGGCGTCGGCGTGGCCGGCCTGATGCTGCCCTTCGGGCGCGCCATCGCCGCCGAGGCGCTGGTGGTGCCGCTGGACGTGGCACGGAAGAAGACGCTGGCCGACGCCGCCCTGCAGGCGGCCACCTCGGCGGGCGCCTCGTATTGCGACGTGCGCATCGGGCGCTACCTGCGCCAGTTCGTGATCACGCGCGAAGACAAGGTCGAGAACGTGGTCAACACCGAGTCCACGGGCATCGGCGTGCGCGTGCTCGTCAACGGCGCGTGGGGCTTCGCGGCCACCAACGACCTGACGTCGCAGGGTGCGGTGAAGGCCGCGCAGCAGGCCGCCGCGATCGCCAAGGCCAATTCGAAGATGCAGACCACCCCCGTGCAGCTGGCCAAGACGCCGGGCGTGGGCGAGGTCGCGTGGAAGACGCCGATCGTCAAGAACTCGATGGAAGTGCCGCTCAAGGACAAGGTCGACCTGCTGCTCGGCGTGAACGCCGCGGCGATCAACGCCGGCGCCGACTTCGTCAACTCGATGCTTTTCCTGGTCAACGAGCAGAAGTACTTCGCGTCCACCGATGGCAGCTACATCGACCAGGACGTGCACCGCATCTGGGCGCCGATGACGGCCACCGCCATCGACAAGGCCACCGGCAAGTTCCGCACGCGCGACGGCTTGTCCTCGCCGATGGGCATGGGCTTCGAATACCTCGACGGCGCGCAGTCCGGCAAGTTCGTCTCGCCCAACGGCGTGGTGAACTACGGCCTGTCCTACGACATGAAGGAAGACGCGATCGCCTCGGCCAAGCAGGCGCGCGCCAAGCTCACCGCGCCGTCGGTGAAGCCGGGCAAGTACGACCTCGTGCTCGATCCTTCGCACACCTGGCTCACCATCCACGAGTCCATCGGCCATCCGACCGAACTCGACCGCGTGCTCGGCTACGAAGCCAATTACGCGGGCACCAGCTTCGCCACGCTCGACAAGCGCACCAACAAGTTCCAGTACGGCAGCCCCAACGTCACGGTGTTCGCCGACAAGCTGCAGAAGGGCAGCCTGGGTGCGGTGGGCTACGACGACGAAGGCGTGAAGACCAAGCGCTGGGACCTGATCAAGGACGGCGTGCTGGTCGATTACCAGACCATCCGCGACCAGGCCCACATCCTGGGCAAGACCGAATCCGACGGTTGCTGCTACGCCGACTCCTGGTCCAGCGTGCAGTTCCAGCGCATGGCCAACGTGTCGATGGCGCCGGGCAAGGGCAAGCTCTCCGTCGCGGACATGATCAAGGACGTCGAGAACGGCATCTACATCATCGGCGACGGTTCGTTCTCCATCGACCAGCAGCGCTACAACGCGCAGTTCGGCGGCCAGCTGTTCTACGAAATCAAGGACGGCAAGATCACGCACCAGATCGAAGACGTGGCCTACCAGATCCGCACGCCGGAGTTCTGGAACGCGTGCGTCGCGGTCTGCGACGAAAGCGACTACCGCCTCGGTGGTTCGTTCTTCGACGGCAAGGGCCAGCCGGGCCAGGTCTCGGCGGTCTCGCACGGGTCGAGCACGGCACGCTTCAACGGCATCAACGTCATCAACACCGCCCGCAACCTCGGCTGACCTGCGCCTGGAGACCCACTAGATGAGCATCCTTACCGAAGAGCAGGCGAAGGCGATCCTGGACAAGGTCGTCGCCTTGTCGAAGGCCGACCAGTGCACGGCGCAGTTGACCGGTTCGGTCGACGGCAACATCCGTTTTGCGCTGAACAACATTTCCACCAGCGGCATCGTGGAAGACACCGAGCTCGCGGTCGAAGTCGCCTTCGGCAGCAAGGTCGGCGTGGCCACGATCAACGAGTTCGACGACGCCGCGCTTGAACGCGTGGTGCGCCGCGCCGAGGACCTCGCTCGACTGGCGCCGGAAAACCCGGAGTTCATGCCGGCGATCGAAAAGCAGACCTACAAGCCCAGCCCGACCTTCAGCCCGTCGATCGCGGCGATCACGCCGGAATACCGCGCGCAGGTCGCGGCCGATTCGATCGGGCCGTGCAAGAACGAAAAGCTGATCGCCGCCGGCTTCCTGGAAGACGGCCAGAGCTTCGTGGCCTTCGCCAACAGCAAGGGCAACTACGGTTACCAGCGCGCGACGAACTTCAACTACACCTGCACCGTGCGCACCGAAGACGGGCACGGCTCGGGTTGGGTGGGGCGCGACGTGAAGGACGCCGGCGAGTTCAAGGCCGACGACGACATCCGCATCGCGATGCGCAAGGCCACCGAGTCGTCCGAAGCCAAGGCGCTGGAGCCGGGCAAGTACACGGTGATCCTGGAACCGGCCGCGGCCGCGGGCCTGATCTCCTTCATGATGAATTTCTTCGGCGCGCGCGAGGCCGATGAAGGCCGCAGCTTCCTGTCGAAGAAGGGCGGCGGCAACAAGCTCGGCGAACAGGTCTACGACCCGCGCGTGAACTTCAGCGCCGATCCGTGGGATCCGGAAGCGCCGGTGCTGCCGTGGGACGGCGAAGGCCTGCCGCGCGAGAAGATGCCGATCGTGCAGAACGGCAAGGTGAGCGCGCTGCAGTACTCGCGTTATTGGGCGAAGAAGCAGGGCAAGCGTGCGGTCGGCGAGCCCGGCAACCTGCTGATGTCCGGCGGCGACAAGACCACCGCGCAGCTGGTGGCCGGCACGCAGAAGGGCATCCTGGTCACGCGCACCTGGTACATCCGCATGGTGGATCCGCAGACGGTGCTGCTCACGGGCCTGACGCGCGACGGCACGTTCTACATCGAGAACGGCGTGATCAAGCATCCGGTGAAGAACTTCCGCTTCAACGAATCGCCGGTGATCATGCTCAACAACATCGAGGAACTCGGCAAGCCGGTCCGCGTGGCGGGCGACGAGTCGAACCTGCTGATGATGATCCCGCCGATGAAGCTGCGCGACTTCACCTTCACTTCGCTCTCGGACGCCGTGTGACGCGATCGCAATTCCTCCGGCTGCTCCTCCTCGGGGCAGCCGGAGCCGCACTTCCGCCACGCGTGCGCGCGGCGCGGGCGGAGTACGACTTCTGGTTCACGCGCCTGAAGTACGACTCCGGCGACTGGGACGTGGACCAGCGCATGCCGTCCAACCTGGTCACCTCGCTGATCGACTACACCAACCTGCGCGTGGACCCGAAGGAGCACGTGCTGGCATTGGCCGATCCGAAGATGCTCACGGCGCCGTTCTGCTACATGGCCGGGCACAAGCTGGTGGAGTTCAATCCGCAGGAGCGGCGCAACTTCGAGCGGTACGTGCGCAACGGGGGCTTCGTGCTGGTCGACGATTGCAACCACGACATCGATGGCTTGTTCGCGAAGTCCTTCGAAGCGCAGATGGCCTCGATCTTCGGGCCGAAGGCCTTGAAGAAGTTGCCGAACAACCATCCGCTCTACCGCAGCTTCTTCCAGTTCAAGGACGGGCCGCCCGCAACGGGCTTCGAGTTGAACGGGTGGGGCGATGACCTCGTGCACGATTACCTGCGCGGGATCGAGATTGACGGCCGGCTCGGCGTGCTCTACAGCAACAAGGATTATGGTTGCGAGTGGGACTACGACTGGCGCAACAAACGCTTCCTGGCCGAGGACAACACCAAGTTCGCGGTCAACATCGTCATGTATGCATTGAACAGCTGACAGGTCCTCCACCATGAACGACGCCGTCACCGAAGCCGACCTGAAAGCGCAGCTTGCGCACCTGTCCACGCTGCGCGCTGCGATCGCGCAGGCGATCGTCGGGCAGGAGGCCGTGGTCGAACAATTGCTGATCGGTTTGCTTGCCGGCGGGCATTGTTTGCTCGAAGGCGTCCCGGGCCTGGGCAAGACGCTGCTGGTGCGTTCGCTCGGGCAGGCACTGGCGTTGCAGTTCCGCCGCGTGCAATTCACGCCCGACCTGATGCCGAGCGACATCCTCGGCACCGAGTTGCTGGAAGAAGACCATGGCACCGGGCATCGGCATTTCCGTTTCCAGCCGGGGCCGATCTTCACCAACCTGTTGCTGGCCGATGAATTGAACCGCACGCCGCCGAAGACGCAGGCCGCGTTGCTGGAAGCGATGCAGGAACGCACGGTGAGCTACGCCGGCGTGACGCATGCGCTGCCGTCGCCGTTCTTCGTGCTCGCCACGCAGAATCCGCTGGAGCAGGCCGGCACGTATCCCTTGCCGGAAGCGCAGCTCGATCGCTTCCTGCTGCACATCCGCGTCGAATATCCGAGCGAGCGCGAGGAGTACGACATCCTGGCGCAGACCACCGGTACGTCGACCGCGCAGGTGCCGCAGGTGATGCACGGCGAAGAAGTGCTGGCCTTGCAGGCACGCGTGCGCGAAGTGCACCTGGGTCCCGACCTGATGGGGTGGATCACGCGCCTGGTGCGCGCAAGCCGTCCTGGCGAGCACGCGCCCGCGGAGATCCGCAATTGGGTGAAGTGGGGCGCGGGTCCGCGCGCAGGGCAGTCGCTGGTGCTCGCCGCGAAGGCGCGTGCCCTGCTGCACGGGCGCCTGGCGGCCACGCGCGAGGACATCCTTGCGCTCGCCGCACCCGTGATGCGCCATCGTCTCCTGCTGTCCTTCGCGGCGGAAGCCGAGCAGAAGAGCTCGGACGATGTGATTGCCGCGCTGCTGCGCAGCGTGCCGTTCAACGCCTGACGCGAGCCTTCGCGTGCACGCAGGGTCTTCGATCGCAGAACTGATTCCGCCGCAGGTACGCGCGCGGTTGAAGGATTTGCGCCTGACGTCGCGCCGCGCGGTGGGCGTGCAAGGCGTTGGCCTGCACCACAGCCGCAGCCGCGGCGCGGGCCTGGAGTTCGCGCAGTACCGCGCGTACGAGCCGGGCGACGAATTGCGGCAGGTGGATTGGAAGCTCTACGCGCGCTCGGATCGTTTCTTCGTGCGCGAGGCGGAACGCGAAAGCCCGTTGGCGGTGTGGTTGCTGGTGGATGCCACGGCCTCGATGGTGCAGGAAGATGCGGCGCGGCCCGGGTGGTCGCGCCTGTCGGCGGCGAAGGGCCTGGCGGCGTGCATCGCCGAGCTTGCCTTGCGGCAGGGCGATCGCTTCGGCATGGCGATCCTGCGCGGCGATGGTGTGCGCCTGGTGCCGCCCGGGTCGTCGGTGCGACAGCGCGATCGTTTGTTCCTCGAATTGCATGCGCTCGCGGCGGAAGGACGTTGGCCGAACGCGGAGCAGTTGCGCCCGTTGTGGGAACGCATCGGTGCGGGCGATCTCGTCGTGTTGCTCAGCGATCTGTTCGATGGCGGCGCGGTCGACGTGGCCGCGCGCTTGGCGGCCGCGCGCCGGGAAGTGCTGGCGATCCAGATCCTGACCGCGGAAGAGCGCGACTTTCCGTTCGACGGCGGGCATCGCTTCCGCGATCCGGAAACCGGGGAGGAGTTGCTCGGTGACGGGTCGGCGATGCGTGGGGACTTCCTTGCGCGGTTCGCGGAAGCGCGGCGCGCCGTGGATGCGCGACTGGATGCCGCGGGCATCCGACACGCCGACTACGTGCTCGACCAGCCGCTCGATCTTCCGCTGCGCCGCTTGTTCGGCGCGCGCGACGCCGCGGAGTACGCGTGAACCTGGCGTTCCTGTTGCCCGCCGGGCTCGCGGCGCTGGCGGCGGTGCTGCTGCCGTTGCTGATCCATCTCGCGCGACGCAGCGAGCAGCGGCCGACCGTGTTCGCCGCGCTGCAGTGGTTGCGGCAGAAGCCGAAGCCGCGGCATCGGATTCGGTTCGACGAGTGGTTGTTGCTGCTGGTGCGCGTGCTGTTGGTGGCGTTGCTTGCCGTCTTGCTGGCGCGGCCGGTGCTGTTCGGTGCGGCGAGCGATGCGCCGTGGGTGGCGGTGGCGCCGGGTGTTGAGCTAGCGGCAGCGAAACATGTCAACGCGCCCGCGAACGCGCGATGGCATTGGCTTGCGCCAGGCTTTCCTGCCTTGGCTGCAGCGCCAACGAAGGATGCGCCGATCACGAGCCTGTTGCGTGAACTGGATGCAAGCCTGCCGCCCAAGGTCGCGCTGATCGTGGTGGTGCCCGAGCGGCTAGACGGTGTGGATGCGCAACTGCCAACGTTGAGCCGACGCGTTGACTGGCGCGTGGTGGGCGCGACGTCGAGTGCGGAGGCTGCGCGAGCGACGGCCGCATCGCCGCCTGCGTTGGCCGTGCGCTACGCGCCTGCGCGTGTTGACTCGGTGCGGTACCTGCGCGCGGCGATGACGGCGTGGCAGTCGTCCGGCGCGCCGGATATCGCCGCGGCGGGGCAAGCGCTTTCGCCTGGCGCGAAACACCTCGCATGGCTCGTTCCGGGCCCGGTTCCCGCCGATGTGGTCGCATGGGTGGAGGGCGGCGGCACGGTCTTGCTCGACGCACAGGCTTCGCTCGCGGGGATGCCCGCCGTCGTGCCGGCATGGCGCGACGGTGACGGTGCGCTGCTCGCGGAAGGCGCGTCACTGGGGCGGGGCAGGGTATTGCGATTGACCAGGCCGCTCGCGCCTGCCGACATGCCGGTCCTGCTGGACGGCGACTTCCCGCAACAACTGCGTGCGTTGTTCGAACCAGCGCCGCCCGCACCCGCGCGCGCTCGGGCCGTTGACCACGCGCCAGTCACCGGTGCCGTTGCCTATGCGCAGCCCCCGCGCGAACTGACGCCATGGCTGTTGCTCCTGATCGTGCTGGTGTTCGCCATCGAGCGTTGGCTGGCGACGGCTGCGCGACGCGGAGTGGCGACGTGAGCGCGGTGACGTTGTTGCGCGATGCCTTGCGTCGTGCGCGTGCGCGGCGTGGCTTCGACGTGGCCTTGGCGTGCTTGCCGTGGATCGCCATTGCGACGGTCCTGGCGTGGCGCCTGGAGGGTTGGCGCGCGGCGTCGCTCGTTGCGCTCGTGTCGATCGCTGCGATGGTCACACTCGCGCGCCATCGCATTCGCCGACTCGACAACACCTGGCTAGTGCGCGAACTTGATGCGCAACGCCCGGAACTCGAGGACAGCACCGATCTGTTGTTCGCACCGCCGGACAAGCTCACGCCGCTGGAGCGCCTGCAGGTCACGCGCCTCCAGTCGCGCCTGGAGGCGGGCCGCGCGATCGATGTGCGGCCCGGCTGGTCGAAGCGCGCGATCGTGCTCGGCCTTGCTTTCGCCGCCTTGTCGATCACCGCGATCCTCGCGTGGCCCGCACGGCAACCGGTGACCTTCGACAACGTGCTGGCGAACATCGGTGTTGCGACCACGGCACCGACACACACGCGCGTAGTCGAACAGCAACTCCATGTCGCACCACCGTCCTACACGCGCCTGCCCGCGCGCGACACCGCGACGCTCGACGCCAAGGCGCCGCAGGGCACGCGCCTGCAATGGACCCTGCGCTTCGCACCGCAACCGAAGGCCGCCGAGCTCGTCTTCCACGACGGCCGCCGCGTCGCCCTCGCGCGCGACGGCGATGCGTGGCATGCCGCCGATGTCCTCGCGCGCTCCGCGCTGTATCGCATCGTGCTGCACGATGCACCGCCGTTGCAGGCGTCGACCCTGCATCGCCTGGACGCGATCGCCGATCGCCCGCCGGAATTGCGCGTCGTGGATCCCGACCGCGGCCTGACCCTCATGCAATCGGGCCAGCGCAGTTGGGCGCTCGCCTTCGAAGGCAGCGACGACTACGGTCTGTCGCCGAACGCACGCCTGCGCATCACGGTCGCGCACGGAAGCGGAGAAGCCATCGAGTTCCGCGAACAGGAAGTGGGCGTCACCGGCGCGGGGCCAGCGACCTCGAAGCGTTACGTGCGCCGCCTCGACCTCGGGGCACTGGGCCTGGCCGAAGGCGACGACCTCGTCGTGCAACTACGCGTCGACGACAACCGTTCACCCGGCCCGCAATCGGTGCGCAGCGCGAGCGTGATCCTGCGCTGGCCGCCCGACCTCGGCGCCGAGGCGACAGGGGTGGAGGGCATGGTGAAGAAGGTGCTGCCCGCGTATTTCCGCAGCCAGCGCCAGATCATCATCGACGCGGAGGCGTTGTTGAAGCAGAAGCGCACGCTGGCCAGTGAGCGCTATCTCAAGCGCAGCGACGAAATCGGCGTGGACCAGCGCATCCTGCGCATGCGCTACGGGCAGTTCCTGGGCGAGGAAGCGGAAGGCGAACCGCAGGCGCCGCCGACCAACGATCAGACGGCTGCACCGCCTGCGGACGATCACGACCATGCGGCGGCCAAGCCCGCCGACGCGCCCGCGTTCGGCCAGGACACCGCGGTGGAGCAGCAGTTCGGCCACACCCACGACCAACCCGAGGCCGCGACGCTGCTCGATCCGGAAACGCGCGCGACCCTGAAGCAGGCGCTCGACCAGATGTGGCAGTCGGAACAACACCTGCGCCAGGGCAAGCCGGAGGACGCACTGCCGTACGCCTATCGCGCCTTGGGCTTCATCAAGCAAGTGCAGCAGGCCACGCGGATCTACCTTGCGCGCGTGGGAACGGAACTGCCGCCCATCGATGAATCGCGGCGCATGAGCGGCGATCGCGCGGGGCTGGCGCGCAGCGGCGATGCGCTGGCGTCGGCCACTGTGCCGGATCCCGAGCTTGCGGGTTTGTGGCGCGCGCTCGACGAAGTGCCGGGTGCGTCGTCCGACGTGGACTACGCGTCGCTCGAGCGCTGGCTGCGGGACCACCAATCCGAATTGCGCGATCCGCTGTCCTTCGTCGCCGCGATCGAAGCCTTGCGTGCCGATCCCCATTGCGTGCAGTGCCGCCGCGACCTGCGCGCCCTGCTGTGGCCGCTGCTGCCGCGGCCCGCCGCCAACGTCCAGCGTCGCGAGGGCGACGATGCGACCTCGCGCCGTTACCTCGATGCCTTGCGCGAGGCACGTGCGCCATGAACACGTTGACGTTCGGCGCACACACCGTGGATGTCGCCGCGCTGGTGGCGACGGTGCTCGCGGTCGTGGTCATCGCCTCGATTGCGCGCCAGCTGCTGCGCCATACGCACAGCGCGAAGCACGCAACGACCTGGCGCCTGATCGTGCTCGCGGTCGCGCAGCCGATTTGCGCTGCGTTGCTGTACCTCGCACTTTTCCCGCCGACGCTCCCGGGCGAAGCGGGCACGCTGGTGGTCGCAACCGCAGGTGCGTCGGCATCGCGCGCCTCGGCGGGGAAGGGGGATGCGTTCGTCGCGCTGCCGGAAGCGCCGGCGCTCACCGACGTCGAACGCGTGCCCGACCTCGCCACGGCGCTGCGTCGCCATCCGGGCATGCAGCGCCTGCGTGTCCTCGGCGCGGGCCTGGTGGCGCGCGATCGCGATGCGGCGCGCGGTCATGCAGTGGTGTTCGAGCCCGATGCGTTGCCGCCTGGCCTCGTGATACTCGATGCGCCGACACAGGCTGTCGCGGGAGGTGATTTCCGCGTCCATGGTCGCGCGCAGGACCTGCGCGGCGGCGTCGCCGAATTGCTCGACCCCGGCCGCCAGCGCGTCGATCGTGTCGCGCTGCCCGATGACGGTCGCTTCGCGCTCGACGCCACGACGCGCGTACCCGGCGCGGCGGTCTTCACGCTGCGCCTGCGCGACGCACGTCAACGCATCGTCGATGACATCGCCTTGCCGATGCAGGTCGACGCGCCAACGCCGCCCCGCGTCCTGCTGCTCGCTGGCGCGCCCGGCCCCGAAATCAAATACCTCCGCCGATGGGCGCGCGATGCGGGCGTGGCCATGCAGGCGCAGATGGCGGTCGGCGGCGGCGTGGAACTCGGCGACACACCGATCGCAGTGAACGCCGCCAACCTCCAGCGCTTCGACCTGGTGATCCTCGACGAGCGCGCTTGGTCGGGCCTCGGTGAATCGCAACGCGCGGCGTTGACCGAAGCGATCCGTGGTGGGCTGGGCATGCTGCTGCGCGTGACGGCGGCCTTGTCGGAGCCGGAACGTCGTCGCTTGCGCGCACTGGGCTTCACCGTCGACGAAGGCCGCGACGCCACCGAAGTGCAACTGTCAAATGCAACGCGCGACGACGACGCCCTGCGCGCCCGCATCGGCCCCGGCACGCGCGATCAGGCGCGCACGCACGACGCGCCTGTTCCCGAAACGCCTGTGCTGACGCAGCGCACCTTGCGCATGACCGCCGACGACGGCGTTCCCTTGCTGCGCGACCAGCAAGACCAGACGCTCGCACTCTGGCGTGCCGAAGGCCGCGGCCGCGTCGCGGTGTGGCCGCTGACGGACACGTATCGCCTGGTGCTCGCGGGCCGCGATGACCTGCACGCCGAAACGTGGAGCGATGCATTGGCGACGCTCGCACGCGCGCAGAACGGGGCGCGCTTCACGATCGACGGGGAAACGCGCGTGGGCGAGCGCGTCGCGATCTGCGGCATCGCGCGGGAGGCAAGCGTCACGTCGCCCCGCGGCGCAACGGTTACGGCCTTGGTCGATCCGAACACAGGCGCGCGCAATTGCGCCGCGTTCTGGCCACGCGAAGCGGGCTGGCATCGCGTGACCTCCGCAGGTCGCGCACAACTGTTCCATGCGCGTGCGACCGACGACGCCCCTGGCCTGCACACAAGCCTCGTGCGCGAAGCGACCTTGCAGCTCGCCGCCGATGCGCCGACCTACGATGCAGCGACAAGCGCATCGCTTCCGGTCCCGCGCCATCCGGGCGCGCGTTGGCCCTGGTGGCTCGCATGGCTGCTGGCGAGCGGCGCGTTGTGGTGGTTCGAGCGTTCGCGACGCGGCGTCAGGTCCCCGGACGCGTCGGCGCCTTCTTCCCGTACCAGGTAAACGCGTCGCCTGGCAGCGACAGCTTGTTGGCATCGTCGCTGCCCAGTTGCTGTTCGATCCAGGCGGCCTGGTCTTCGACGCCCAGCGACTTTGCGATGCCCGTGAGGACGTTGCTGCTGGTCTTGCGCGGCGTCAGCGGCATCACCGTGAATACGCGCTTCTTCCAGTCGAAGGTCCAGCACGCTTTCTGCACCTTGCGCCCGTGTTGCATGCGCGCGGCGCCGTGGTAGCTGATGCGGTTGCACTCGGGGAGCATGTCGTCGGTGAGGACGATGGTGGTGCCATCGTTCCGCTTCACGCTGGCGATATCGGCGGCGCGTGCGGTGGGCGCGATGCAAGCGAGCGCGACGATGACCGGGACGAAACGCATCAGTGAATCCGCGGGGGAACCAGCGCAACAAGCGTACATGATTCGGTGGCGGCGTCAGGCTTGCAGCCCATAGTACGTGGCCACGCTGCCCGCGAAGACCAGCATGGAAGACCCGATCCAGGCCGCGATCAGCGCGCCGGTCGCGAGCAAGCCGCCCTTGGCACCACGCGAGCGGAAGAAGTAGTAGGGCAGTGCCACGATGGCCAGGAGAATCACACCGATATCGAGCAGGCGCGAGCGGCGGTAGCCGCGCTGTTCGGCGTCGATGCGGTACCAGGCGAAGAGGAGCAGGAGGCACGCGATCGTGGCCACGATGATCGTCGGTGGATACGGAATGCCGGGATAGAAATACTGGTCGGCCATGCCCGAAAGGAACGAAACCACCGCAAGCGCCAGCCACACGATGTTCTTGGGTGCCATTGTCTTTCCCCCGTCGGGCGCCTCCCCGGGCGCGCAACGAGCATACCCGAAGCTGCGGGAACCGAAGTCCCCGCAGCGCGGCATCACCTGCCGTAGGCCCCGTACAAATAACGCCCCGCACCGTCAGGCCGCGGCAATCCATCGAAATCGTCCGTCGGCGGCTGCAGCGGCGTCGGCAGCACGATCGCCGGCACGAACTGCTGGTCGAACTGATACGGATGCAGCGCGTTGGTGACGTCGGTCAGGTGGTAGTTCTGGCTCGCCAGCGAGCGCAACAGATCCGGCACGCCTTCGCCACTCACCGAATCCGTCATCAGCGGGAAGGCGGCAGGATTGATGTTGATGATGTTGTGCGCGCCGCGAATGCGATTGTCCGCCCCCGGTGAACCACCCACGTCGGCGATGTCGCCGTTGACATCGCTGTCGCGGTTCCGCCAGAAGATGTTGAAGTACACGTGCGCCGTGCTGTCCTGCACCGCGAGACCGGCCCCGTCGTTGTCCACGACGGTGTTGTTGAGGATCGTCACGAAGTTGCGCCCGTTGTTGCCGTTCGGCCCGGTGCACGTGTCGCCGCAGTTGCCGTCCACCAGGATCGCGCCCGTGCCGAAGTTGCGCACCACCACGTTGTTGTAGACATAGCCGACGCTGTACTGGTCGAGGAAGATCGCCGAGCCGTACTTGGTGGTGCGGTTGGCCTCGAACCAGTTGTCGCGGACGATGAGCAAGGCCACCGACGCGCTTCCACCGCGATCGTGCTGCCCGATCAGGCCGGCGCCCACCCCGTAGTGGTCGCCGTCGGAGACGGTGTCGTTGCCGAAGAACACGTTGTGGTGCACGTCGCCGTTCATGCCGATGGCAAGCCCCGCACCGTGCGGCAACGATTCCTCGTACAAGCGGTTGTTGCGGATGATGTTGTGGTGCACGTTCGCGACGAGCCCGGTCAACGTCAGCACGGTGCCGAAGCCATCGTTGGCGCCGGTGGTCGGGTCCAACGTGCCCGTGCTCTCCGTGTTGCCGCCGATGTTGATGCCGCCCCCGTGGTGGCCACCGCCGTTCTCTTCGATGAGGTTGTTGGCGATCTCCACCGCGACCGTGCGGCCGCCCTCCACGTCGACGCCACCGCAATCCGTGCGCGCGGTCGGCGTGGTGCAGCCGTTGTGGTGGACGTGGTTGTTGCGCAGCGTGATGTGCTCGCCGGCATCCCAGGCGGTCGCGTTGATGCCGCGGTTGTTGCTGCCCGTCACCACGAACCCGTCGATCGTCAGCGCGGCGGGTGCCTCGGCGTGGATGACGTGCTGGTTTGCGTCGGCGGCCGTGACGGTGGATCGCCACGTGAGGGCATTGCGCGCCGTGAACACGCTGTTCAAGCCGCCCACGAGGACGTGGTTGCGCTGCATTCCGAGGTCGACGTTCTCGTGGTAGTTGCCGCCCGCAACGCACACCACCATGCGCGTGCTGCCCGCCGCGGCGATCGCCTGGCTGATCGTGCCGTAGGGATTGGCCTTGGTGCCCGTGCCCGTTGCGCCCTCGCGGACGAACAGGATGCTGTAGCCGGCGGGCCTTGTTGCATCGTTGATGCACCCGTAGTCGAGATAGCCATTGCCCCCGATGCCGGCGTTGGCGACCTTCAATGCAGGTACGCGCTCGGGCGCCAATCCGCCGCCCGTCCTCAACGGCCTGGGAAGCGCACCGGCTGCGCTGCTCCGCGGCGGCGCAACCCTTTGCGACGAAAGGGTGTCACGCGCAGCGTTTTTCTTCTTCATGCCGAGCGCAGAGCCACCTCCGCCGCCACACGCGGCGAGGCTGCCCAACGCGATCGTGCACAGCGCAACACGCAATGCCGGGATCAGTTGCATTGGCTCGCTCCCAGCGTCGTGTATGCCGTGCGGGCGCTGATCACCAGCACGCCGGGCGACCATCCACCGGCGCCGTTGTCCTGCAAGCGGATCTGGTAGTTCGGACGCACCGCCGTCGGGATTTCCTCGGTCCAGGGCACCGCCTGGTTGCAGACCGGGCTGCTGGTCAGTGGCGCGGTCGTGGTGGGACTGAGCGCAAGGCTTCCGCTCGCCTGCAGGTTGGCGGCACCGGTGACGTGGTGGTGGTCGTGCGCCCCCGGATAGCTGAACTCTTCGAGCGCGACTTCGTTGTCACCGTAACCGGGCGTCGGGTAGCCGTTCCACAAGGGCTGGTTCCAGTTGTTGGTGACGAAGTTGCGCCGCAGCTCGATCTGCTCGCCCTTGTAGGTGTTCCAGTGGAAGGGCTGCGCATTGGTGAGCGTGTTGGTCGCGCTCATCACCTGGATGGCGTTGTTGATGACTACGTAGCGGCCCCAGAACTCCTCCGGCGTGCGGCGACGGATCACGCCGTAGTCCTTGCCGTTGGCGATCATGCGGAAGTCGACGTTGTTGGCGTCGAGCACCAGGTTGCCGTCGTAGTAGTCCCAGGAGTTCGCGTTGTCGAGGCAGCAGCTGAACAAGGTGGCGGCGCCGGCGCTGGTGTTCTTGTCCAGGCCGGTAATGACGGTGTTGAAGTAGAACCACAGCTTGCCGCGACGACCATCGATGGGGCTGTTGTCCGAGCCGAAGTGCACCATCGAGGCACCCATCGTCTGCACATGGACCTTCTGGTCGCGGCGGAAGATGTTGCCGTACATGTAGCTGCCGAAGGCGTACTTCTGCCAGTCGTTCTCCATCATCTGGCGCAGTGCCGGGGTGACGGCGCTCGGCGTCTGGTCCGCCAGCAGGTTGAAGAACCACGGGAACACCGACGGGCGGAAATCCTCGATGTCGATCAGGTCGATCGAGTGCGCGCCGTTCTCGAAGTAGTTGTAGCGGACCAGCTCGCCGACGGTGCGCATCTTCAGGTCGTTGCCGTTGGAGGCCTCGTCGTTGTCGATGGTGCCGTTGTTGTCGATGTCCCAACGGATCGGGTTGCCGAAGTAGTTGTACTGGACGACGAAGTTGACGCCCTGGATGTAGGCCTGGTGCACGTTGTAGTCGTCGACCAGCCCGTTGTCGTGGAAGTAGTTGGCTTCCAGCATGAAGTTGCGCGTGAGGTAGTGGTCGCCGCCGTAGTCCAGGCCGCGGCTGATGACGTACACGCCCACCGGGCAGAAGGAGAACTCGTTGTCGCGGATGGTGACGTTCTGCGCGCGCGACACATACAGGCAGCCGGTATGCGTGTTGTATTCGTGGAGCTGGTTGTCCATCCCGATGTAACTCGCGGCGTGGTTGTCGCCGGAGTAGGGCGGCGACATGGTGGCGGTCAGGTTCAGGCCTTCCACCACGATGTTCTTGATGCCGCTGTCGCGGGCGATGGCCACGATGCCGCGATTGACGGTGGAGTACTCCTCGGCCGGCGTGCCGATCTGGCTTTGCAGCGCACTGCTGTTACGCACGCGTGCGTTCAGGCCGACGATCTTCGGGCGCGCGCCGTTCGCGTCCTTCATGCCGCACACCTTGATGTCGCCGGTGACGATGAAGATGCGGTCGTTGTAAGGCGTCGCGCTTGGATGGATGCGCACCAGCGTGTGCGCGGCCAGCGATTCCCAGGCGACCTGCGACAGCGTCGTGATCGGCAGGCCCGGACCGACTTCGACGACGTGCGCGGCGAAGTTGGCGTTGTCGGGGCTGGTCGGGTCGCAGTTCGCCAAGGTGCGCGCTTCACGCAAGCCGGGGAAATCCTGGCCGGTGAAACCGGTGTTGGCCTTTTCGGGGCGAAGGCCACCGCCCGTTTTCAGCTTGCGGGGCGTGGCGGGCGCAGCCGCGGGTGTCGGATTGGCGCGCGCGGCGGTGGGCGACTTGGCCGCGGCATCGGGATTTCCGACAACGCCGCAAGCGGCGAGCAGGACCGAGCCGACCAGCACGAGTGCCAGTTGCTTTGTGTTGAGAGAGTTCACTGCACAGCCCCCTGTGGGTGCAACTTTTCAACCCCGAGAGCTGCGCCATCCTTGGCCATGGCGCCGTTGGTGGCGCCACGGGCGGGAGTATCTACAGAAGCGCGTCGCCAAATCAATCGGCGCGTTTTGTCATTTGTCGACGCGCAGGGGCGCGGGCGGGGGTGCCCTTGATCCAGGTCATGACCGTCGAACACCGCCCTTCCCGTAAAATGAAGCGATGCGCGCTTCCCGCTTCCATCGCCTGATGCACGGCGTCGCCCTTGCGGCGGCGCTGGCGTTGGTCACGGTGCCGACCCTGGGCCGGGTGGCCCAGGCGTGCCGGACCGCGGCGGCGGGGGAGGCGTGGGTTGCGATGTGCACGGCCGCGGGCTTGGCGTACATGCCGACCGCAGCGCCCGCCGGGCATGGGCATCACCACATGGCGTCCGCCGGATCGGTGGCACCCGTCTCGCCGTTGCCGCACCAGCATCCGCACGAAGGCGGAGGCGACTGCGATTACTGTCCGCTCCTGCTTTCACTGCTGGGTTCCGCCGCACCGGCCTTGCTGCCGACGGCGCACCTTCCGCCGATGGCCCCGCAGGTCGCGCTCCGATCGGCGGCACCGGCTTTCCGACACCCCAGCGGCCTGGGTTCGCGCGGCCCGCCTTCCATCTCCTGACAAGCCACCGATCGCGCGTCCGTTCATGAGGAACGCGACGCTTTTGTTCGTCAGGAGACTTCCATGTTCTTTCCGATTTCCGTGCTTCGCGCGGCGACGCCCTGTCGTCTCGCGATGCTTTCCCTGTGCGCGATCGTGCCCGCCCAGGCATTTGCGCAAGAGGCCAATCCGCAACCCACGACGCTCGACACCGTCGAGGTCGTCGGCATCAACGACATCCAGGCCGAACAGGCGCTGACGCCCGGCGCCGTCAGCGTCGTCGACGGCAACACCTTCTACCAGCGCTCGGTCACCAACATGGCTGATTCGCTGCGCTATGTGCCCGGTGTCTGGTCCGAAAGCGCCACCGGCGGCGATGACACCTTCATTTCCAGCCGCGGCTCCAACCTCGATGCCACCGACTACGACGGCAATGGCATCCGCCTGTTCCAGGACGGCATGCCGGTCACGACGGCCGACGGCAACAACCACAACCGTGAGATGGATCCGATGGCGGCGCGTTATGCCGTCGTCGCGCGTGGCAACAATGCACTGACCTATGGCGCGAGCACGCTGGGCGGCGCGATCGACTACCTCACGCCCACCGCGCGCAACACCGATGCAAGGCAAGTGTTCCTCAGTGGCGGCAGCGATGGCGCCATCAATGGTCGGATCACCGGAGGGGGCGTCATGGGCGACTTCGACGGCCTGCTCACGATGGAAGGCGCGAGCCGGGATGGCTACCGCGAACACAGCCAGACGGATCGGTTCGGCGTGTATGCGAATGCAGGTTGGCAGCCTTCGGGCAACCTCGACCTGCGCGTCTACGGCATGTACGTGAACAACCACCAGGAACTCGCGGGCACGCTCACGCGCGCGCAGTTCGAAGCCGATCCGTCGCAGGCCAATCCCTCCGCGATTACCGGCAACTTCCAGTTGAACGTGAAGACCGAGCGCGTGGCGGCGAAGGGCACGTGGACGGACGACGGGAACCAACGCCTCGAGTTCGGCCTGTCGTATGAAGACCAGGATCTCTACCACCCGATCGTCGACAAGGTCCTGGTCGACTTCGATGGCCCGGGTCCCGCGCCGCCGGTCGAAGTCTTCAGCCTGTTGGTGGACACGCACCAGCGCACGCTGGCCGGCATGCTCCGCTACAGCGCGAAACTGGGCGACCACGACGTGCTGGCGGGCCTCAACTACGCCGACACGCACGACAAGGGCGGCAACTTCCGCAACGACGGCGGCCGCAGGAACGGGCAGACGGGGATCGTCGACAACCGCTCCGATAGCGTCGAAGTGTTCCTGGTCGATCGTTGGAAGTTCGCGCAGGACTGGACGCTGGTGTACGGCGGGCAGGGGGTGTTCACGAGTCGCGATGTCAGCACCATCGACGTGGAAACCGGCGTGGACAGCCATCCCAAGGGGGATTTCTCCTCGTTCAATCCGCGCCTCGGCGCGATCTACGCGTTGAGCCCGACCAACGAGCTGTTCGCGAGCCTCGGCCGCTTGTACGAAGCGCCCACTAACTTCGAACTCACAGATGAAGTGCGTGGGAACAACACGCTGCTCGATGCGATGCATGGCAACGTGGTGGAAGTCGGCATGCGCGGCGGCACGGCGGCAGGCGCGGATGTGCCGCGCTGGCATTGGGACCTGTCGGTGTATTACGCGCAGATCCACGACGAGATCCTGTCGGTGGACGATCCCTTCGCGCCTGGCACCAGCCTCTCGAAGAATATCGACAGCACAACGCATGCCGGCATCGAGGCGCTGGTCGGCGCGAGCTTCCCCTTCGCGGGCGGCGCGCATCGCATCGAGCCGCTGGTGAGCGTCACCTACAACGACTTCTCGTTCGACCACGATCCGGTCTACGGCAACAACGACCTTCCCGCCGCGCCGGATTACGCCGTGCGGGGCGAGGTGATGTATCGCAACGACGACGGCTTCTTCGCAGGTCCGACGTTCGATGTGATCGGTTCGCGCTGGGGCGACTTCAGCAACACCTACCGCATCGGTTCGTACAGCCTGATGGGCCTGCGCGTGGGCGTGGAGTGTGAGCATTGGGACGTGTTCGCCGAACTGCGCAACGTGTTCGACAAGGATTACGTCAGCACGATCAGCGTGCGCGACGTGGCCGATGCGGATGCGGCGATCCTGCAGCCGGGCGCGCCGCGGTCGGTGTACGTGGGCGTGCGTTTGCGCTTCTGAGCAAAGCGGAGGAGCGGTCGCACCGGCGACCGCTCCCCGTCGCTCAATCGACGCGCTCCAGCTTCGGCGCAGTCCAGGTGCCGTCCAGCGCTTCCTGCTTCGGCCAGTACACGCGCATCGCCGCGAAGAAGGGCCCCTTCGGTGCCGGCAGCCAGTTGGATTCCTTGTCCTTGCCTGGTGAGTCGTGCTGCAGGTACAGCGTGATGCCGCCGTCCGCGTCCTTCGCAAGGCCAGGCAGCATCGGCGAGTTGATCAGGTAACGCTTCAGTGGATTCGCACTGAGCAGGCTTGCCGGCAACTCGTACATCGTGACCGACCAGAACGCATTGGCAGGCGGGAGTTGCCCCGGGGGGAAGCGCAGCGTGTAGCGGTGCGCGGCGGCGTCCAGCTTCTGGCCCTGGGCGTCGGTGAAGTAGGCCGGATACATGGCCTCTTCCTTCGAATTGCCGTAGATGCCGAGCACGGCGCCCGACATCCGCTTCAGGTAATCGTTCTTCAGGAACTCGCGTGTGCCGAAGGCATCGGCACTGGTTGACTTGCCCGTATCAACCATCGAGGCCTTGTACTCGGCGAAGGACTTCCACGCATCGGCCATGCCGCCTTCGATCGACGCGCGCTTGTCCGGTGCCAGCGCAGCCACGTCGAACGGTTTGCCGGCGCCGACACCGATCTTCGCGAAGCGCTCCATCAGCGCGGCCTCGCTGGGCGGGGCGGGCGCGAACTGCAGCAGGAAGTTGAGGATGCGGAAGAACTGGGGCGAGGTCTTCTGCTGCTCGGGCGTGAGCGGGGGGATGAAATCGATCTTCGGCGCAGCCGGCGGTGCAGGCGTTCCGAGGAACTTCGATAAAGGCTGCACCTTGTAGCCGCCCTGGATCTTCTTGACGTTTCCGAGGTCGCCGGCATTGAACAATTGCGTGCGGAACAACACGAACGCCAATTGCGTCTCCGAGCGGATCACCTGCTTGATGCCCTTGGGCGTGTCGCCTTTCCAATCGGGGCCTGCGAGCAGGAAGTTGCCGGCCTCGTTCCCCGTCGCGCGGCTGCCGACGTAGGCGAAGTTGTAGGTGAACATGTCGATGAACTGCAGCGAGTAATAACGATCCTTCTGCACCGCGGGCACCGAGATCACCAGCGGCTCGGTGCGCAGATCCGCACCAAGCTGCGAATAGGGTGTGTCGGAGTTGGGCGTCTGGATCGCCTTGTCGTCAGGCGTGTACACGCGCGCCGTGTTGTGGATCTCGTTCCACGCACCCTTGAACTCCGGGTTCGTCGCGTCGACGAA
Organism: Lysobacter sp. KIS68-7; assembly: GCF_021284745.1. Lineage (NCBI taxonomy): Bacteria > Pseudomonadati > Pseudomonadota > Gammaproteobacteria > Lysobacterales > Lysobacteraceae > Lysobacter > Lysobacter sp. KIS68-7. The sequence continues at coordinate 2,345,736 of NZ_CP089925.1, forward strand.
GTACGAGTACTGGATGCGGTAGTTGTCCACCATCGGGAAGCCGTAGATGTAGGCCTCCTTGGCGATCGCGCGGGTGTCGTCGGTGGCGGTGGCGGCGGGTGTGGGCGAGGCTGTGGATGCGGCGGGCGGTGTCGCCGTCTCTGGGGATTTCTGGCAAGCGGCCAGTGTCGCGAAACAGGCGAGGATGAAAAGTGCGCCAGAGCGAGAGACAAGAGCCACGGCAGTTCTCCTGTAGAGAGCGCATGGTCCCGGCTCTCCAGGAGGGAGGCGACCGAAAAATGACTGGGACCGGCTCGGTAAAACTACCGAGCTCAATTTTGCCTCGTGGCCGTTTGTGAATCCCCCTTGCGGGCGAGGGGCGCTGTGCGCTGCGCTGCGTATAGTCTTTTTTCGAGCGGAGCAGCCGAGCAATACGAGATGATCCCGACGGAAGTGACCTTGACGGACGAAGAGTTCTTTCCGCCCTGGTACGACGAGAAGATCGACTACACGGATCCTCGCTTCCACGAAGCGATTGCATTCGGACGCGCGGCCGCGAACGCCGCCACTTGTGAATGGGACGTGGCCGAACCGTCCTTGATGGAGGTCTGGTCCTTATCCCCGCGCCAGGGGAAATGGTCGGACATCCGCGGCGCGGTCTTTTATGCGTGGCATGAAACGCGCCTGGCCTTGCCCTTCGAACAGGAATGGGCGGACGACGAGGCGTTCTACCGTTCGCATTGAACCGACGTCAGGTCGGCATGTCCGGAATCGCCAAACACGCCATCACTTCGATCGACTCACCGGGGAAGATCGTGAAGTGCGGATGGCCTTCGAACATGCGTGCGGCCGCTTCCTGCGAGTCGGCATCGACGGCCACCCAGGCGGTCATTGCATTCTTCGTCGGCGACACACCCGACTTGTCCACCCGCAAGGTCTTGCCGAGCGGCGAACCGATCACGGCGAGTGCGTTCTTGTGCTTCTCCATCCAGGCGCCCCAGGCCTGGATGCCCTCGCGTTCCTTCGCTTTGCGCGTCGCTTCGTCGAGCTGGTTCCAGGTCGCCATTGCGTCAGGGGTGCCGAGGAAAACGGCGAGGTAGCGGGACATGGGAGTCTCCATGCGCGGGGAGCGTCATGGAGGACTGAGGGCAGTTAGCGCGCCGTGAAAGTCTGCCGGCTCCACCGAGCGCACCGCATCTTCGATGACATTCGCCACATCATCGGCACGCGACAACATCGGCACGTGGCCCGACAGCAGCGACACGGTGTGCGCGCGGATCTTCGATGCGAGTGCACGCTGCGCATCCGGATCGAGCATGCGATCGGTTTCCGAGACGATGTACCAGGCCGGCTTGGAGGCCCATGCCGCGGCGCTCACCTTTTCGTCGAAGTTGGCGGCGCGCACCGGCGTCTGGGACGCGGCGACGACCAATCCGTCTTTCGGCGGCAGGTCCTGCACGAAATCCGCCAGGATGGTTTGCGGCGCCAAGGTCAGGTAGCCATCCGGACTTTCAATCGGATTCTCCAGGCCAGGCGAGGTCGGGAAGCCCTTGATGTCATCGCGCGACGACGCGCCGTTCGATGGTGCGAAGGCTGCGATATACACCAGCGCCTTCACCTTCACGTCCGCGCCTGCCTGCGTGATCACGGTGCCGCCCCACGAATGACCGACCAGCACGACCGGCCCGGATTGTGCGTCGATGACGCGTTTCGCGGCGGCCACGTCGTCCTGCAAGGACGTCAGTGGATTCTGCACGGCGATCGCCTTGATGCCTTTGGCTTCGAGCAGCGGAATCACCTTCCGCCAGGAGGAGCCATCGGCGAAGGCGCCGTGGACGAGGACGACGGTGGGTGCAGGCGGCTCTGGTGGCTTGGCAGGCTTGGCTGCCAAAACTGTCGCGCTCGCGGAGAGCAGGGCGGCGGCGAGGAGGGAGGTGGCGAATTTCATGAGGCAGCCTTCGTATCGACATGCGTTGCACCTGATTTCGGGCATTGGGCCCCTGCGGCAAGCGATGGGAATGAAAAAGAGCGTTCCGCCCCCGCCAAATGGCCGCTTGTCTCCGGGCCCGGCGCCTCCATCTCGTGGTCAGACCCGAAGGAGACACCCATGACCAACCGAACCGAAACCGCGACCCTCGCCGGCGGCTGCTTCTGGGGCATGCAGGACCTGATCCGCCGCCAGCCGGGCGTGGTAGCCACGCGCGTGGGCTACACCGGCGGCGAGGTGCCCAACGCGACCTACCGCAACCACGGCAACCACGCCGAGGCGATCGAGATCGTGTTCGATCCGGAAGTGACGAGCTTCCGCCGCATGCTCGAGTTCTTCTTCCAGATCCACGACCCGACGACGAAGAACCGCCAGGGCAACGACCTGGGTGCGAGTTATCGCTCGGCGATCTTCTATGCCGGCGAGGAGCAGAAGCACATCGCCGAGGACACCATCGCCGATGTCGACGCGTCGGGGCTCTGGCCCGGCAAAGTGGTCACCGAACTCGCGCCGCTAGGTCCGTTCTGGGAAGCCGAACCGGAGCACCAGGATTACCTGGTGCATTACCCGACCGGGTATACGTGCCACTTCATCCGGGAGGATTGGGTGTTGCCGAAGCGGCAGGTGTCGAACGCATAGCGAAGAAAAATCTACGTTGCCGAGCGTCGTGCGTCTGGTCCTGGCCGAAAGCGGACCATCCACGCAGCCCCCGATTTGACTAGGGTTTCGGCTCGACGGGCTCGAGTCGAACCATTTCCCCGCGTTCGTAGCCCTGCCGTTCCAGGCACGATTCGATCTGCTGTCGCGCATCGGCCAGGGATGGGGTGACAGTTGCAGTTCGGCCCAGCGCCACGGCGCAATCCTCGATAACCGCCTTGGTCGCAATTCCCCAGATGCAGTTTGATTCGGTCGCAGCGATCACGTCGTCCCCGGCGGGTGCATCAGCCACGACGACTTCTGCGCCGCATTGCGCTTTTAACCACCCTAGGTTCTTCTCCGTGGCGCCTTGAACCTGGTTGGCGGCCATGTGGTATTTCATGGTCGCCGTGCAACCGGTCAGCAACGTCAGTACGAGAATGGTTGGGCCGTGACCTGAGCTCAATGTCCGCCATCCGACACGGGAGCAAGTCGCCACGTGGCATTGGGATACGGGTCTCCGATCCACGTCGGTCGTCCTTCGGCATCAACCTTGGTTCGAAGCATCCGGAAGACGCCGTCCGGGGAAACATCGACGACGTAAGGCTTCTTCAACAAGCCGCGACCGACGTAAGTGACGCGGCCGTCCGCGCCCACGACCCCCAGCCATTCCTTGCCGCCTAAGTAGGAGCCACGCTGCAGCAACTGGGAAGGCTTGCCCGTCGGTGTCACCGTGTTGGTATGCGCGACGCGGCCGGTGCCATCGAGCCACTGCTCGACCAACTCTTCGCCGGGCTTCGTCCACACCCACGCCAGCGTGTAGCTATCGGCGACAACCTCCGTTCGCCGGCCAGCCAGCCGCGCGTAGACACCCCAGATAGCGGGGTCGGCGGCATACGCAGATGCGTTCGATGCCAGGTCAACGGTTGCGGGACCGTAATCGGGCTCTTGCCCATCGAGGGTCAAGGAAAACTGCGTGCCCCTGGTCGCACTGGTGACGCCCAGCAGGTAGACGCCATCGGCGCTTAGCGTATGCAGGAGAGAAATACGGCCTACGCCCTCGGCACGGGCAACCTCATCGCCATTTCGATCGTAGAGCGTCACGGCACCGAGGGTTTCCGGCAAATCCAGCTGCACCTGAACCTTCGTGTCCTTCAAGCCTGCGAAGGCATAGAACTCGCCGCCTTCTGTCGAAACGAGCCCGGAGACATTCTGGCCAAAGTCAACGGTTGCGAGCGATTGCGCCGATGCGGAGGCGCCGACGATCGCGATCAGGCACACGATGAAGATCGATAGCAAGCGGCGCATCACTGCATCCTCCCGCGTCGACGTGCGCGTTCTTTGCTTTCGCGCACCTTCACCTCCAACTCCGCATCTTTTCGTGCGAGTTCCGCCTTGTTGCGGGCGGCCTCGGCGGCGCGCACGCGTTCCGCCGCGAGCGCATTCGCAGCGATCATCTCGGGCGTAAGTCCAACTTCCTTGGGTGTTTCGATGACCAGGGAGTCGGTCGCGGGCGGATCTTCGACAGGTTCCGAAGCGACTGGCGGCTCAGGCCAGTCGATCAGCTGTGCCCCGGGATGGCGGGTCGGATACGCGGTGTGGTCGCGTCGCACGACGTCCAGCCTTTGCGAGGTGTAGCAGCCGGTGCTGATACCTCCGCCAATGTCGTTGAGTGGGATGCCGTTCCTGCTGCGCCACTCATCGAACTTGAAACCAGTCGAGGTCTCGTCGAAATCCTCGGACGTCTCCATGATCGGCGTGTAGTAGTACCCCTCGTCGCCGTAGGCGTTCTGCAGATAGCAAAAGTAGTACGTGCTGGCCGAAGCGGGCAATGCGGCGAGTAGGCCGATTGCCACAGCGACCGCCATCAAAAAGCGTGAGAAGTGCTCCCCGGACTTCATCGCTTGCCCCCTGTGCAAACGCGTCTAGCTTGAACGATCTTAGCCCGGAGGCGCGATATCGTGTACGTGCCGATCCCGTTGCGTCGGCGTCCCAGTTGAGTGCGACTGGACTCCCGGCGTTGATGGGCCTACGAGCGGACACTCAAATCGGCGCCATCCCCCTTCGCCGGAGTGGAATCCAACAGCCGATCACGGTGAAAAGCGGAATGGCACTGGAGCCGAGAACCTCCAGCACCGGGAACGCTTCTAAATGACTGGGAGTCAATGCGAGGAACACCAAGGCCGACTCACACAGCGCCATAACCATGGCAGACGCCATGGCGACGCATGCGCCCAAAGGCCCGGCGAAACGGGCAGATATGAAGCCCACGAAGAAGCCCACGGCCGAAGCGCCGAGTCCGAATGAATCCGCGCCAGTAAGGGTGCCGAGCTTGTAAAGCGCCGAAGCGGCTGCGAACCCCGCAACCCAGAACCCAACGAACACCACTACTGACGTTCGGATCTTGCCCATGGACATCGTCCCTGACCTGTTCCCCAGCAGAACCGTATGCCATGGTGAAGGCTGTCCGCAATTGGCCGATCGCGGACGTCTCGCTGCAATCGGCAGGCGAGGCGGTGCATACCCGGTTGCGCGCCTCGCATCAGAAAAATTCTTGGTTGCTCAGTGGTGCGCGCGCACGTGAGCAGTGCAACGCAGCGATAAGATCCCCAAGCTAGTTGCCTGGGGGGAGGGCGATGTCGGGGAAGCTGCGGGCGCCTGGTCGAGCGCACACGTTTGTGAGGACGGGCTGGGCGGATGCATCGCCTCGGGGAGGAGTGCGTGACGTTCTAGATCCGGGTGAGTTGCAATTCTCAGTGCGCCCCGATGTGCGACGCATGCGTTCCGCGTCCTCCAAGGTGCCATGGGTTTGGCTTACGCTTGCCGCGATCGCGCTGGCGGGCTTCGCGTTGGTTATGAACGCGATGTTTGAACGATCGAACGATACCGCGGGGCGTTCCGAGGCATCGCACCGCGCGCCCGCAACAGAATCGCAACCGGCGTACAACGAACGGGCGCCTGACACGGACGTGTCCGTCTCCGATCAATTCACAACGGACTCGAGGGACGACATTGGGCCCCTGATCTACAAGTGCGCCAGCCCCAGCGGCGCCATTGCCTACCAGAGCGACCCGTGCGAAGACGCGCAAACCCTTCGTAAAACCATCATCGCTGTTCCGGACGATCCGGACGTGGTGGCGAGAGGGCAGGCTCAGCAAGCGCGTACGGCAGATGCGGCCCGAACCTTGTCGCGGATGGCGGGCACCGACCAAGCCGGGTACGCATCCCCCTACAACGGCATGGATGATGTCGACCGCCAGCGGGCCAAGTGCAATGCCGCCAAGTCCGCTAGAGAGTCGACGCTACGGGCGGTCGGCCTCTCACGAACCTACGATCTTCTCCAGAATCTGGACGAACAGGTCCGCGAGGCGTGCAAGGGGACATAGCGACGCGCTTTGCGCACCGGGTGGGCGAGGCTCGGCCTAATCGAGACAGTGCGAATGTCCGCTTCTGGCCGAAAGCGGACACTCGTATAACCGAAGGAGCATCGTGCGGACCGGATCCGCTTTCATGGGCCCTTCCGTCACATCGCATCGCAACTCAGCGCGTCGGACGAACCCAAAGCCGATCGCCTTCAAGATCGAAGCTGAGTTTCCAGCGCACGAGCACGGGCATGCCGATGACGCCGTCGAGGATCATGTCCTTGACGAAGGCGCGCGTGTCGAGCGTGGCGGCATCGCCGACCTTCAGGCGGAACGGCTGCAGTTCGTGATTCGCTGGATCGGCGCCGGCGGCTTGCGCCACGCGATCGCGAATGAGCACCGGCGGACCGCCGCCGCTGTCCAGCGCCATCCACACTTCGCCCTGCGGCGTCTTCATCGGCACCATGACGCCGAGCGCCGCGCCGCCTGCCTGGCGCGCACGACGCATGGGAATCGCGTTGGCGCCTTTCGTTTCCGCGGCGAGCGTCTCCGGCGATTCGATGACCAACGTGCCGTTGCCCAGGTCCAGGGTGAACTGCTTGCCGTCGAGCGCGTCGAGCGCCAGCGATCCATCGGCCTGCGGCGCGTCCTTGAACAACAGCGGCTGCAGGTCGACCACGCCGGCAGTCACGGGCTTCAACGCCGTGCCGTCGGGCAGGGTGAACTGCACGTCCTCGCACCGCGGCAGATCCAGGCGTTGACCATCCAGGCGGAAGCCGGTGAGCGCCGCCCACGGCGTGCAACCAATCTTCTTCGCGAACGCCGGCGAAAGCAGGCTGACGCCGCCGCCCGTGTCGAGGGTGAACACGCCTTCGTGTCCATTGACCTTCAGTCGGACCGACCTGAGGCGGCCGCCGAAATCGCCGAGTTCAATGGCCTTGTTGGCAGGAACCGCCGGAGCCGCAGGGGCGTCGGCGGGGGCGGCGAGGAGCAGGGCGGAAAGCAATGGAGTCAGCATGCACGGGGTTCCTTCTAGGGGGCAGGAGCCTGAGTCGCGGGCGTGCTGGTGTTTTATCGGGCTATAACACTTGGCTCATCTGCCGGAAGTCACCGGCTACCAATAGTGGCCTTTGGCTCCGCCCCTCAACCTGGAACGGGATGGCATCGCGGCGACGCCTGTCCATTCACTTCGATCCAGATCTCGGGTTCGAGCTCGGTCACGCGACGATCCCTGGAGCGGAGGATGTAAGGCCCTGCGCCGGTGAACGCGCACTTGAACTCAAGCATCGTCACGAACCCGCCGTTCTGTGCGCGTTGGAAGTCGAAGGCGTAGCGGAACTGCAGCGTGTGCAAGCCTGGCGTTACGTCGATGCGCCGGCCCTGCAGGGGCCACACGCGTTGGCCATCGATGCTATGCAGTCGGACGCCTCGTGAAAGATCCTTCAGAAGCGGAACGCCTGCGGGATCCGCAGCATGGGCCGCCGAAGCGGCCATGCAGATCACGACGACGCAAGCAAACTTGAGTTGACGGGTCATGGCGCATCCTCCTGCACCGGACAACGCGAAGTCCTGCTTGCAGCGGTCGCGCGATTTACTTCATCGATTGAACAAGCGCGACGAGCTGATCGGCGGCGATCTGCGTCCCCTCGGCCCAGCCGGACTCCGTGTTTTCCTTGAAGTCCGCTTCACTGCGGTGCAATGCCGTAAAGACGTAACGCGTGCCGGTGCCCTCGGATTCCATCGTGACGATAGCCGTCCAGGGAATATCGTCGAACACCGCCGGGCGATAGCCGGGGAACAGCATCGCGGTATAGACCAGCCGCTCCATCGGAACGACTTCCAGGAAGCAGCCCAGGTTCGGAAAGTCCTGGCCTTGCTCGGTGGCGATGTCGATGCTGAAGATGCCGCCGGGCCGCACGTCCATCTCGCAGCGCGACACACGCCCCCAGGCCTTGGGCATGTACCACTCCTTGAGGTGTTCCGGCTTGGTCAACGCTTCCCAGACGAGCTCCTTGGGCGCGTCGATGAATCGGTCGAGCACGAAATCGGTTTTCGGATTGATCGCGAAGTGCTGGCTCATGGTTTCGATTCCCGTTGTTTCTTCAGGTGTTTGACGTAGTCGTCGAAGCGATCGAAGCGGGATTCCCAGAGCTGGCGGCGTTCGCTCAGCCAGTCTTCGGCGACTTTGAAGCGCGCCGGTTCGATCTCGTAGGTGCGGACGCGGCCTTCCTTCTTCGACTTCACCAGCCGGCAGCGTTCGAGCAAGGCCAGGTGCTGCACGAAGGAGGGGAGGGCCATGTCGAATGGGGCCGCCAACTCGGTGACGGTGGCGGGGCCGGTGGACAGGTGCTGCAACACCTTGCGCCGGGTGGCGTTGGACAAGGCGTGGAAGACGTCGTCGGCGATTGCGGCGGATTGGACCATGCGCCCGACTCTATGCCCGAATAACACTAAGGTCAACACCTAAGTATGGATCAGCCGCGCGACGCCCCCGACTGGCTTAACCTATGGGGAGGGACGTTAAGGGGAGCGTTCACAATGAAGTGGCTATTCCAGCTCGTGGCATTGAAAAGAGATCGGTCGGCGAAGGCGCTGTTGTTCGCCTGCGTTCTGTCCATGTCGTTCGTAGCGATGTCCGCCCACGCCAATGAACCCGCGGCGCCGAAGTCTTTCCCCATCGGCCCCTGGACCCTCGGCATGTCGCGCGACCAGGTCCGTGCCATCGCGGATCAAGGCCCTTACGTCGACGTCCCGGTCACCGGCGCCCTCGAAACCTCCAGCGCCGATTTCCACGGAGCGAAGACGAAAGTTTCCTTCGTCTTCGACGATGCCGGCCTGCAGTACATGCAGGTGTTCGCGTATGAAGGCCATGACGTGGAAGAAGCGCAAAACGCCGCCTTCCGTGTCTACCGCCTCTTCGCCGATGAACTGGGCGGTGCGACGATGAACCCGGACGTCCCGCGCGACCAGGACCAGGTTTTCACCGACGACATGATGCGCGTCGTGTTCGCGTCCCTGCTCGGAAGGGCGCGCATTGCCGCGGGCGGCATCCTCGACGAGATGCCCGATGCGCGCCTGCTGATGCACTTCGACATGGCGCCGACCTCACAACCGGCGGACAGCCGCATGCATGCGCAGATCGGTTACGAGTCGGCCAAGGACACGTACTTCGTGCTGCTGTTCAAGGACCGCGTCGACGCTCCGCCGCGGCGGGTCAAGGCGAATGTCGAGGTGAGCAAGGCAGAGTGAGCCCCGTAACTCGGGCCAAGGAGATACCAGAAGCGCACGCGCGATCGAAAGTCTCCCCACCACTCGTCGGTTCCATGGCCGTTGGGTGAAGCCCCCGGGCGTTGCTCCGGTGGACTGAATGGGAGAACGCCATGCAACGCATCAGCTTGCTGCTGGCAGCGATCGTTGTCGCGAGTGTGTTCTACGTCGTGCAAGCCACGCCGCCAGCGCCGAAGTACAAAATCGTTTCGACCGTCGAGAAGAAATCGCCACCTGCGCATCCGGCAGGATCGGTCAGCGGCACGTTCAAGCTCATCGAGGCGCCGGACGGATTCGCGCCGATCAAGATCGAGAACGGCCAACCCTACGTCAGCGGTGGCGCATGCCTGGTGTACCAGGATATGCACCATGTCAAAACCTGCCACACGCAAGCCGATTGCACGTCGATGCCGCCCGCGGGGCCGGAGAACGGCTTCGGCTATTGCCACGAGGAATCGGGGACGTGTTGGTTCAAGAAAGCGTCGACACCGATGGCGGGCCCGGGTGGTTTCCTGCTCGACGACTACTGCCTCAAGTCGACGCCGGCGAAGACGCTGGTCGTCGACAACCTCAACCAGTTGCCGATACCGAAGGGGCCGCCGAACACGACGCGCTGGCGCATCACGGCGTGCCAGGGACTGACGATGAAGAGTTGCAGGGACGGCGTCGAGGGTGTCGACTTCCACACGTGGTGGGGAGATGTGATCGAGCCTTGAGCCCTCACCACACCAAATCGTCAGGCACCTGGAACTGCGCGTAGTACGCGTCGTCTTCTGATGTTCCCGCGGCGTGCTCGGCGCCCGTCTGCTTCCCGTGGTCGAGCACGATCATGCTGGCATCGCGTTCGCGCACCTTGTCGCCGGCCACGCGTGGCAGCAACTCGAAACGGTCATCCAGCTGCGCGATCACCAGCGCGCCGGAGGACAGCATCCTGCGCAGCGCTTCATCGACGAGCAGCGTGCGGATGGCGCCGCCCACGGTGAAGCGATACTCGATTTCCCCCGTGCGCGGGATTTTCTTGTCTTCGATGATCTGCCGCGCCTGGGCACGCAGCTCGGCCACGCGCGCAACGGCTTTACGCTCGGCGGCGAGCGCGCGGTCCCGCTCGGCCTTCTCGATTCGCGCACGCTCCGCTTCCCGCTGGATCTCACTGGGATCGGCGGCCGCTTTGGCATGCTTGGCCTTGTGCTGCTCGCGCGCCACTTCGGCCACCTTGGACTTCTTGACCAGGCCCGCCTTGAGCAGCTGTTCCTGGAGGGGATTGGGCTTTGCCATGTTGCGGTTTCGCATCGGGGGTTTCGCGCCCATCATACTTCCCGCACCTTCGCCCGCTTTCGCACCTGCTGCTGATGGACCCTTTGAAGTACCTCGTTGGCTATCCACCCCACGTCCTGGAGCGCGTGCGGGCGCTGATGGAGCAGGGGCGGCTGGGAAAGGTGCTGGAGGAACGGTACGGGGACATGCACACCGTGCGCACCGATGGCCAGCTGTACGACTACGTCCAGGCCCTCAAGGACCGGCACCTGCGCCAATCGGTGCCGCTGGGCAAGGTGATCTACGACAGCAAACTGCAAGTCATGAAGCACGCCTTGGGCACCCACACGGCGATTTCCCGCGTGCAGGGCAGCAGGCTCAAGGCCAGCCGCGAGATCCGCATCGCCACCGTCTTCCGCGATGCGCCGGCGGAGTTTTTGAAGATGATCGTGGTGCATGAGTTGGCGCACCTGAAGGAGGGCCAGCACGACAAGGCCTTCTATCGGCTGTGCACGCACATGGAGCCGGGGTATCACCAGTTGGAGTTCGATCTGCGGCTTTATTTGACGCAGATGGAGATGGGCGAGGGCGGTTGACGGATTTCCCCTGATACGATTCCCAGAAGGCTTGGAAGCTGTCCGGGGGGGGCAATGAACAAAGGAATGACGGTGCGGGCGCTTTGCGCGCTCGGCGTCGCATTTGCGACGAGCGCGGCGGCCGCGCATGACGAAACCCAGTCGGTGCGCCAGTGGCACGACGCGCACCACCCATCGTGCAAGTTCGAAAAGGTCCTCTCACGGGAGCGACTCCCCGGCGACGATGAAGCGACAGTCGAAAAATGGGTGATCGAAGCCTGCCGTGGTGCGCGTTACGCCTATCAGGTCACCACCTTCGAGTTCGGGGCGATGGTGTCGGATTTCGAAGAGCACGCGCGAGCCGATGTGCCCGGGACCGAGGGCGAACCGCAGGTCGCGGCTAACGCACCGGAAGACTTGATTACGCAGGTCACTGCGGATGCGCTCGACGCGCATGAAGCGACGCTTGCTCCGTACATCGCCCAGGCCAGGGCCACGTGGCCGAATGCGAAGAAACGGTACTTGGCCGGCCTGCCAGAAGGCCAGATTCTCTTTGTCACGACGCGTCTGTTCGACAACGACGTGCCGCGCACCGGGCCGAACTACGAGCAGATATTTGTACGCGTTGATGCCATGGAGGGTGCGACTGTGCGCGGGCGCATCGCGAGTGACATCGTGGCCCTGCGCACCTATCGCGCGGGGGATCCCATCGACGTCGCCGAAGCCGATGTCATCGATTGGACCATCGCGCGGCCGGACGGAAGCGAAGAAGGCTACCTTCTCGGCAAGTACATGGACACGCTCCAGGAACAGGCCGAGAAGGCACAGTCTGCGCCTCCTGGTTCCAGCCGATGATCCGACGTCTTCTGCTCGCAACTGGCTTGCTTGTCCTGTCGCTTTCCGCAACCGCCGGAACGTGGGGGACGGGATCGTTCGACAACGATGACGCGGCGGACTTCCTGCTTGACGCAACGAAGCAGGCCGACGTGCAGCAGTTGCGGTCTGCGCTGGAGCGCGCGACGTCGGAAGGTTTCCTCGAAGCCCCGGATGGCGCATATGCCATCGCCTCCGCCGAGATGGTCGCGGCGGCAATGGGCAAACCCACGGCCGAAGCCAGCAAGAATGCAGAGGTGGGCGATTGGGTCGTGCGCGTGCATCCGAAGGTCGACCCGTCGCTCGCCGCGGAAGCGGTGCGTGCGCTGGACCGCGTGCTGGGCGATGAGTCGGAGTTGCGCCAGGTTTGGGCGGAATCCGAGGAGTACGACGCGTGGCGCGGCGGCGTCATCGCGCTTCGCGACCGCATCGCGGCGCTCGGCAGTCGGTCACCCAAGTGACTTGCGGTCAGGCTTTCACTGGGGGCCAGCGAGCGCGACTGCGTCGGCACCGGCAGGAAAGTGGAGTTGGTCCGAAGCATCGTTGGCAGCGCGCCACACGGCGTCCGCCACGTCCTGCGGGTAGGTGATGGCCTGGGGCTGCGAGAAGGCCGCGAAGATCGGCCGCGCATAGTCGGCATAGGCGTCGGGAATCAGTCCCTGCATGCGTTCGGCGCCGTTCTCGGTGAAGCGCGTGGACGGGCCGTAACCCGGTTCGACCAACTTGACGCGCACGCCGAACGCGCCGAGTTCCAGCGCCAGCGATCCAGTGAATCCTTCCACCGCGGTCTTGCTGCCCGTGTAGGCGGCGGCGAACGGCATGCTCGCCAGCGTCACGCTTGAAGTGACGTTGACGATCGCGCCGGCCTGGCGATCGCGCATCTGCGGAATGACGGCCTGGCACATGGCCAGTGTTCCGAAAGTATTGGTGTCGAACACTTCGCGGATGGTTGTCATCGAGGTCGCCTCGAAGGCGCCGACCACGCCGATTCCCGCATTGTTGACGAGCACGTCGATCGGGCCGGCATCGCGCAGGACGCGAGTGATGCTGTCCGGCTGGGTGACGTCGAGCGGCAGCAGGCGCATGCGATCGGAGGCGGGCAGGAGGCCTGCACGCGGGGTGCGCATCGTGGCGATCACGTTCCAACCTTGCTGGTGGAAGTAGCGCGCGGTTTCCAGGCCGTAGCCCGAGGAACAGCCGGTGATCAGGACGGTTTTCATGAGTGACTCCAGGTTGGGGTGGAGTCACTGTAGGCAGCTGATAGGGGACGATCTATGCTGTATCGTCCAGAAAACATTGGCGAACGTCCTGCCGTGACCGATCCCCTGTCCGACGTCATTTCCCTCCTGCGGCCGGCCGACGTGCGGGCGAAAGCCATCAGTGGGGCCGGGACCTGGGGCGTGCGCTACAGCGCCTACGGGCATCCAAGCTTCTGCGTCGTCACCGATGGCGCCTGCCTGCTGCAGGTCGAGGGCGCGGAGCCGCTGCGCCTGGAAGCAGGAGACTTTGTGTTCCTGCCCTCAACTCCGGCTTTCGTGTTGTCTGGCTTCGAAGTCGTAGAGCCACACCCCATCGACCCGGTCAGCGCCGCTGGGCGGTTGGAAGCGCTCCACCACGGCACGACGGGAGTTGAGCCAGATGTGCGCTTACTCGGCGGCTACTTCCTGTTCGACTCGCCCGACACGGCGTTGCTGGGCGCATTCCTGCCGAAGGTCATCCACGTGCGCAGCGCTGAGCGACTGTCCGTGCTGGTGCGCCTGGTGCGCGAAGAAACCCTGCAATCCCTGGCAGGTCGCGATCTCATCCTGGCGCGCCTCGTTGAAGTGCTGCTGATCGAGGCACTGCGTGCCGCGCCTGGCGATGATGCGCCAGCCGGATTGTTGCGCGGACTTGCGGATTCGCGGCTGGCCGCTTCCATCCGCGAAATACATCGCGACCCCGCGCGGACGTGGACAGTGGAGCAATTGGCCAAGACCGCCGCACTGTCGCGGTCGGCCTACTTTCAACGCTTCACGCGCGCGGTCGGCCTTCCGCCGATGGAATATCTGCTCGCTTGGCGGATGGCCCTGGCCAAGGATCTGCTGTGTCGCGAGCGCATGGTGATGGAGCAGGTCGCCGAGCGCGTCGGCTATTCCTCCGCGAGCACCTTCAGCACGGCGTTCGCACGCCATGTCGGTCGGCCGCCCAAGGCTTATGCGCGAGCTGCGAGCCTGCTCAGCGAAATGAAAACAGCCTTGTAAAGAAACTGCTGGCCAATGCGGCGAGGATTGCGATGGCGACGGCAAACCAATAGTCAAAACGTCGTTGCCTGCGCGACTCTGCCCGCTGATCCAACTCCTCGACTTTCAACAAGCCATGGCTGGTGATGCAGATGCTCACCGGGAAGTCATGCCACGACTCGTAACCCACGTCGTGGAAAACGAAGGATTCGCCAGCCGGAAGAGACAACTGGCAGAGGGACACCGCCGTGTCTTGCGTGTCGGACCCGACGGGCCCTCGCTCCATCCGCCGACGCTCGTCCGCGCCCACGTCGGCGAACATGTACCCGGCATGCATCAACGCAGCGAGACCATAAAAATCGGTGTAGTCATTCCGAAGCCGCGGGACAAGCAGCACAAGTTCCTGCCCGGGCATCTCGCCGCGAGCGGCCAGTAGGCGGAGCAGGTTTTCATGGGCGGGAGTCATCGAACGAGGAGGAGCGCGATCGGCGCTCCTCCCTGCGGGCACGGGTCGTCAATGCGCCTTGCCGTGGGCTGCCTGCTCGATGAGTTTGGCGACGGCTTCCGGCTGCGACACGTAAATGGCATGGCTACCGGGGACCTCCACGACCGTGGCGCCGGCACGTTTCGCCATCATTTGCTGGGCCGGCGGCGGGATCATGTGGTCTTCCGTCGCCACCAGGTACCAGCTCGGCTTCGACTTCCACGCCGGCGTGGTGACGACGCCCGCCAACGCTTCCACGCCCCAAGGCACCTGCGAATCGGCCATGAAATTCGCTTCGTCGGCCGGGACATCGCCCGCGAACGAGGCCGCGAACTTCGCGCGATCGAGGAACAGGAAGCCATCCTGCGGCGGCAGGATCGGCGGCTGCGGTGCACCGGGCGGCGGATTGGCGATCAGCGACTGCACCGATTCGCCCGTGTCCGGCGCGAACGCAGCGATGTAGACCACGCTCTGCACCTTGGGGTCGGTGCCCGCTTCGGAGACGACGACGCCACCGTAGGAATGGCCGACCAGTACCACCGGGCCGTCCTGCTGCGCGATGGCACGCTTGGTGATGGCCACGTCGTCCGCGAGCGAAGTCGTCGGGTTCTGCACGATCGTCACGTTGTAGCCGTCCTTCTTCAGGAGGTTGTAGACCTTCTGCCAGCCCGAGCCGTCAACGAAGCCGCCGTGCACGAGCAGGACATTCTTCGCGACGCTGGGTGCGTGGGTGGGGGAAGCGGCATCGGCGGTGGAGGCGAGTGACACCGCGGTCACCGTGGCGAGCGTGAGGAACTTGAGGTTCATGGGACTCTCCGGGAGGCATCGAGGGGCAATGCGACGCTAAGCCCCGCGCACTCTCCGCAACACGTGATTCCCGACAGGCGCTGACCTGTACTCTTCTACAGGCCTAGCGAAAGATGCTGCGTCCGGGAACAAGCACGCGCACTTCGGTTCCACCCGTTGGACCACGGGCGACGAAGAGGCGCGCGCCGATCCGCTCTGCACGTTCTCGCATGCCTTGCATGCCGAAGTGTCCCGCCTTGCCTTGCGCAACCTCGGCCGACGGAATGCCGCTGCCGTCGTCCCGCACCACCAGGGTCAGATCGCGCGCATACGCCAGTTCGACCTCGATCGTTCGGCCGTGCGAGTGCGATGCGGCATTGCGAATGGCTTCGTAACCGATGCGGTAGATCTCGTCGCGCACGATGGGGTGCATTTCACGCGCCCGCCCGGTGACCGACACGCGCACCACCATGCCGCTTTCGCCGGCGCATGCCTCGGCTGCCTGCTGCAGTCCGTTTGCGAGGTCGTTGTCCAGCAACGTGGATTGACGCAATGCATTGAGCGTTTCGCGGCCTTCGCCGATCGCCTCGCCGAGCCAGGCCGAGATCCGTTCGAGTGCATGCTTGCGGCGCGCATCCTCCACATCGGGGCCGAGCGCGTCGTCGGCGACCAGTTTCCCCGCTTGCACCGTCTGCAGCAGCGTGTCGTGAAGCTCGCGTGCGATGCGCAAGCGTTCCGCCATGCGCTCGTCGAAGCGCGCGCTCATCGTCGCTGTCAACCGGCGCAGTCTCCAGCGATACGCCAGCCATGCACCGAGGAGGCAAAGCGCAATGGCACCGACGCGGAACCAAAGGGTCTGGTACCAGGCGGGCGGGATGCGGAATGAAAGCGAATCGCCGCGTGTGTTCCATACGCCGTCGTCGTTGGCGGCGATGACCGTGAACCGATAGTTGCCCGGCTGCAGGTCCGTGTAGAACGCCTGGCGACGGGTGCCCGGCTCCTGCCAATCCTTGTCGCGACCGGCGAGCTTGTAACGGAATCGCACGCGTTGCGGGACGACGAAGCTGGTGGCGGTGTAGTCGATCTGCACGTCCCCGGCCCGGGCAGGAAGTTGCACCGCGCCGTGGAGCGGATAGCGCGTGCGATCGACCACGAGCGACTCGATGTGCACGGAAGGCGCGATGCGGTTTCGTGTCGTGGCTGCGGGATCGATCATCTGGACGCCATGGCCATTGGCGAACCAGATCCGCCCGTCGGGCGACGTCGTCGCGCCGCGGAAGGGCGCCCAACCCGGGTCGACGCCGTCGAGGGCGTCGTATTGGCGAATCTGCAAGCGCGTTTGTGGTTGGGTCCACCAACGATCGATCTCGGCGCGCGCAATCTCCACGAGTCCGCATTGCATGAACACCCACAGGCGACCGTCCCTGGCGCTCTGGAGTGCATGTGCGTGATTGCAGGGCAAGCCGTTCGCAGTCGTGAGCGTGTTGGTATGTCCATCCTTCCATGCAACGACGCCGTTGGCCGTCGCGCCGAACACTTCGCCGAGGGACGTCGTGGCCATGTGTTCGACGAAGCCGTTGACGCTGGCCTCCGGTGGTCGCGCGAACGCAAACGTTTGCGCCTTGCCATCGCGGAACCGCGCAAGATCGCCGCTTCGCAAGCCGAGCCAGATGCCGGATGCCGGATCGGCGACGATCTGACGACCCTCGAGCTCCGGTCCGAGGGGATACGCATCGATCACGACATTGTCGCGAATCCGGAGGAGCGAATCCTTCGATCGTCCCCAGAGGTCGTGCTGCGCGTCCTCGGCGAGCGAAGCAATGGACGCGATGTTCGTGGTGCCGTCTCTTGCATGCACCTGCACGGCCTTGCCGCGATCGATGATCCACAAGCTGCGGTCCACGCCCACCCACATGCGGCCGGCATGGTCCTGGAGCAGATCGGTCACCTGGCCGTCGGGCAGCCCCAGGGATTTGGTCAGCGAGCTGATCCTTCCGTCACGGAGGACATCGAGCCCCGCGCTTCCGATCCAGATCGACCCATCGTTGGCCGCGGCGATCGAGGCGGCCGAGTCGGAGGACAACCCTTGTTGCTTAGAGAATGTCGTGACCCGCAGGTCGCGGAACTGATCGATGCCTTTCGCCGTGGCGACCCAGAGGTTGCCCTCGCGATCTTCGAAGAGGCCGTTGATCCGATCGTTCGAGAGTCCATCGGTCGATGTGAACGCATCGATTTCGCCGCGATGGATCCGATACAAGCCTTTCCCGTAGGTCCCGATCCACAAGGCACCGTGTCGGTCCAGGAGCAGGGCGGACACGGGCAGGGTGCTGGCATCGAAGTTGGCGCTTGTGAAAGGCGTCCATCTGCCATCGACGAACTGCTGCAGGCCGAGCCCCGGGCCGGGCTTGGCGATCCCCACCCACAGTCCGCCGTCATTTCTCGGCGCAATCGCAGCGACGCCCATGTCCTTGCGCGCAGAATCCAACGGCAGCTTGAAGACTTGCGACGCCTGGTTTCGCCACGCCGTGAGCGCGATGTCGCTTCCGATCCACGCCGTTCCCGTCGCATCCTGCAGGAAGGCCGCCGGACAGCAAGGCGAGCCAGGAATCTCGAGCCCCTGCGCCTTGTCCAGGCAAGCGAACTTGCCGTCTGGGGAGACGCGGCAGACCAGCGCGCTGGAATCAGGCCGGGGTGTTCGCGTCGTCCAGATCGTGCCGTCGCGATCCTCGGTAATCGACATGATCGCTCCGCCGGGCGTCGACGGAAAAATGCGCAACTTGCCGTCTCGCCACTGGCCCAACCCCTGTTGGGTGCCGATCCAGAGCGTGCCATCGCGCGTGGCCAGCAGGCGGGTCACGGCGTCGGAGGGAAGGTGTGTGCCTGCCGGCGCGGACCAGCGCGCAAAGCGCACGCCATCGAAACGCAGCAGGCCATCCAGCGTGCCGACCCACAGATAGCCATCGGGCCCCTGGGCGAACGCCATGGGCATGCCCGGGAGATCGCCATCCTGCGATCGCCAGGCCACGTGGCCGTACTGGGAGATCTGCCGTGCCGGATCGACAGCCCACGCGGGCGAACAGAACGTGAGCGCAGCCGCCACCAGCCACGTCAATGACCGTCCGATGGCGTGCGCGCTGTGCAATGTCATGTAGGCCTCGAAGTCTGCGAACGACGATACCGCTCACGCGCATGCCCGGGCACCGGGCAATCCCCAGCCGCCTTGCTACAGATTTCTACAGTCCTGCCCCGGATCAGATGGGCAGCAATCCCCGCCGCACAGCGACGATGACGGCATGCGTCCGGTCCTTGGCTTCCAACTTGTCGACGATGTTCCGGATGTGGAAGTTGACCGTCGTTTCCGAAATCGAGAGATGGTCGGCGATCTGCTTGTTGCGGTTTCCGTCGCGGATCAACGCGAGCACCTGGATTTCGCGTCGCGTGAGCTCGTCGTCGGCGAAATGACCGGCCAGCCGCATGGCGACTTCAGCGGGGAAGTGCTTCTTGCCGCTGTGCACCGCGCGAATGACATGGAGCAGGTCGTCCTTCGGCATGCTCTTGAGCAGGTAGGCGACCGCGCCGGCCTTGAGCGCGGTGTGGATGTCGCCTTCGCTGTCGGAGGTAGTCAGCATCACCACGCGCGCAGTCGGGGAGAGCTTGCGGAGCGCCGTCAGCGTTTCCGTGCCACCTGTACCGGGAAGGCGTACGTCCATCAGGGTGACGTCGGGCGCGGTGCGCTGGAATTCTGCGATGGCCTCGTCCGAGTTCGACGCCTGGGCCACCAGCTCCATGTCCGCCTGCGAGTCGATGATGAAACGCAGGCCCTCCCGGAAAACGGGGTGGTCCTCGACGCTGAGGATTCTGATGCGCGTGCCCTCGGACATGCGGGACGTCCCCCTTGGACAGAGACTGTGCTCTCCCGCAATGATGTGCCTGGGAGCGTTGCGATGGCAAAGGGCCTTAGGGACGTCGGCGCAGCGGAGTTCTACTGCCCCGGGTCGCCAGTCGTTTCAGCGGACTCGGCCGGAGTCGCCAGCGTCTCCGTGACCTGGAGTCGACGGACGACAAGTTCGTCGATCTCCAGTCGCCTGATCCGTGCGCGACCGATGACCAAGCGGCCGACCACCAAGGCCCCGATGGCCACCGCGCCCACTGCGATCGCGCCCAGTGTCATCCCGCCCAGCGCGAGCGCGCCCATGGATTGCGCGCCGACCGCCTTGGCGGGAACGGCTCTGGAATGTCTGAGTTCGTATCTCATGGGTGACCATCAGCGCGGGCGGCGGGCGTTCTATAGCAGCCGTTATGTGATGGACGCAGAAAGCGAAGGCCTCGATCGCTCATGCTTCAAGCGCGGCAACGCTGTCCGGGTTGAATCGGTCAAACCGTTGCGTTGGTTGTTCGTCCGCGCTCCGAAGGAGGTGCGAAATGTATGCAACGACACGGCGGTATGAAGGCGTGACCGATCCTGGCGAGGCGGGGCGGCGGGTCAACGAAGGCTTCGTGCCACTCATCAGCAAGATGCCGGGGTTTGTTGCCTATTACTGGGCGGACGCCGGGGGAGGCGTGATGGTTTCAACGAGCGTCTTCCAGGACCGGGCCGGTGTTGAAGCATCCAACAAACAGGCTGCGGATTGGGTGCGCGAGAACATGGCGCCATTGCTTCCCAACCCGCCGCAGATCACTGCTGGGGAAGTTGTCGCGCACACGGCGAAGTGAGGATGTGGAAATGGGAGAGGGCGGACGCGTCGGTACTTCGCGCGACTGACCTATTTCGCAGGCTCGGCGTTCCGGGACGTGAGCGCCCGCTCCAGCGTCACTCTGTCGCGCTCGGCAACCGGGTCCAGCGCAAATGTTGTCGGACCGATCGATCGCTCCTTGAAATAGGCGATGCGGAGCAGCGTCGGATCCTCCGGCCACTCATCGTCGTAGGTCGCGAATTCCAAGAATTGCAGTCGACCGTCGTACGCATACAGGAGTGTCGCCACGCCGTCGGTGACGCCGGCGACTTCCAGGTCGATGTCGCCGATGATGACGGAGCCGGGATCCAACCGTGGCGCAGCGTCATCGACAGCAAAGTCGATGTACGCGCCAACGCCCGTGTGCCTGCGATCGACGACTGTGATGCCCTTGGCCTGATGGCGAAGAATTGACAACGTCGGGTGATCGCCTGCCAGGCAAGCGTCAATGACGCGCTTTTCCAAGTCCGTCGGTGTCGAATTGATCATTCAACTTAAGCAGACCCTTCCGTCAGGGCGCTGATCACATGCACCGGATCGTTCTTTATCGCGCGGAGCAATGCCTTTGCAGGTCCGGTGGGCGCGCGTCGGCCTTGCTCCCAATTCTGCAATGTCGCGACATGCACACGGATGATACCTGCAAACTTTTGCTGGGAAAGGCCCGTGGCCTTGCGAATCTCGCGCACTTCGACCGCGTCAACATGGAACTCGCGGGAGGGTGCGCGTTCGCCGCGCACGATCTCGCCCATCTGTTCCATGCTGCCGACCAGGCGGTCAAAAAGCTTCTTGTCCATGATGTCCAGGTTGCTGGCACCGCCGGAATGTACGCCACTGGCGTACAAAGTTTGATCTTGGGGCCCCGGAGCACTGGCTTCGGGCGGCTCCAAAGCGGGCTTGGGTTGCTCGCGAGCAGCTTTCGATTGCTGCATTTCAATTTCGAACTGAAAATCTTCAGGTCTGAGCTGCTCGATTTCAGGTCCAGGCTGCTCCCGAGCAACCCGGACCTGCTCCATTTCAACTTCGACCTGAAAACTTTCAGGTTTCGATTGCTCGATTCGATCTTCGACCTGCTCGATTTCAGCTTTTCGCTGCTCGATTCAATCTGAAAGCTGAAACATTTCAGCTTTCGATTGCTAAATAGCAATCCGGCGCTTCATTCCCCCGGCGAATCGTCCTTCGACTTCCGGCGCGACCGCGAAAACGCCGAACTCAGACCCTTCCGCAGTTCATCCAGGCCCATGCTCTTTCCGAAGGCCTTCAGCAGCAGGTAGATGTCGCGGGAGGCGTCGTAGACGTCGCTGCCCAGGGCGAGGAGGGTGTCGTCCCAGCGCGTCATGATGCGCGTGAGGCGGGCATGGAGCGGGAAGAGTTTGTCGTACGCCGCCAGGTCCGCGATCGCGTCCTGCATGCCCACGGTTTCCGGGATCAGCTTGGGATTCTCCGCCCCCACCACGAGGGTCTGGCGGCAGAACTGCTCGAACTTGGTGCCCATGCGGCGGATGCTGCGACGGTCGGCGACGTCCAGGACGATGAAGTCCGGGAAGATGCGCTCGAGCACGTCGAGGGCGGCTTTGGCTTCGGCGATCTGTTCGTCGGTGATGATGGTCTGGACGAGGTTCTGGGCCATGGGGATTTCGCTTTGTGGTTGATGTCAGCGAAATTTCTCTCCATTGCGGACCGAACGAAATTGTCCTCGGGGGCATTTGCGCCAGACGGCACATGGCGTGGTGACGGTGGGCGAATCTGCGTAGGGGATTGCGAGCAGAAGCGCATTGAACGGGCGAGACGATTCGGACGGTTTTTGGGTTGATTGGGGAAGGCTCGCGGTGGACAGTTGGTCCACGGAGCTCAAAAACTCCCAAAGTGATCGCCACCGTCGAAATGGGTGGCGAATGGCGTCTCCTGGACGCGCCGACGCAAGGGCCCTGCGTCGGGAGGGCGGCTAATACAAGACCCGAAAGGGAAATCCGTCGCGCCGTCACTTTGCGGTTTTTGACCTCCCGACACCTCGTGCCGCACTCGCGCGGCGCGAGGTCCTCACTTAGAGAGATGGAGGGTCCAAAATGTCTGATGAAACTCGCGTCCAGGATGTGGCGCCGATTGCCTATATCAACCTGCTGGCCGCGCACACGTTGATCGTTCAAATGCGCGACTACGTGCGCATGGCGTCGACTGTTATTGAGTCACTCGGCGATATCGACTCCGAGATCACGATCCGGCCGGAGGCTTTGGTCTGGGGTCTCTCAAATCTGGCAGACGATTTGGAGGAGATTGCAGAGGCTGTTCGGTGGTCCAAGGAAGCGTACGAGAAGGGCGTTTCCGATCAATGAGATCCGAGCTGGGCTTCGATAGCTCAGACGTGCTTCTGCAGCTGTGCGTACACCCAAATGGATCCACTTGGGAAATGATTGTCCAAGAATGCTTTCGGAAGAGAATCCATCTCATCGCGATCAACTCGGGAGTAGTAGTTGCTAAGAGTCGCGCCGCCAGCTGGGCCTGCCTGCACCCATGCGTACGCGAAACACAGGACGGCCTGGAACGGGCTGCGGTTCACTCCCTCTTGTAAGCTGGCTTGGAGCTCTTCTGTCCACGACAAAGTATTCGTAGTGGAGCCGACGCCCTCATGGAATAGAAGGTTGCTCATGTCGATCGCCAGCACGTTGAGTCTTGTGCTGTAAGCGGTTTGCGACTTCTTTGCGATAGCTGAGGCCAGCTTGTATGCGAGTGATCGATTTGTCGGAGCGCCCTTGACCAAGTGCGCACTGGTGCACTCCAAGCCAAGTTCTCCTAACGTAAAGTCAGGAGCTTCCGACTTGTTAAAGTCGATGCCCTTGGTGATCAAGGATGCGGCCATGCGAATCTCTTGCCGAATTCCAAAATACGCGGTCGCCGAACGGTCTCGCCGCAGCGCCTTTTTGAAGTGCCGAAACAGGTTCTCGTCGTGAGCCAGGATTCGCTCTAGATCTTCTACGGCGAATTGGGCGAATGCGGCCCGGGCGCAACCCTGTACGCGCTCACCTGACAAGTAAGCGTCGCGCGCGCCGTGCAGCCATTTCATGACGGGGTGATGCGAGAGGCTGGACGTGCTGTCGCCAAATAAACGCTCAAGACGTTTAGCCAACTGTTCCCATTGCGTCATGAATTCGACGATTCCCATAGCGCGCTCGTAGTCAGGTTCTCAGCGTCAAAGGGTGGGGCTTAGCTTCGATGTCTTCTCAGGCGTCGGGTGAACGATACTGGCCCCGTATAGAGGTTTGAAGCTGCCCTAGGTATCGTAACCTCCCGTGAAGCATTGGTTGCGCGCCACTCGAAGCGGCGTGCTAAAGGAAAGGGTCGTTAAGCCCATGCCGGACAAATACGCGAGTTTTCTTGAGCTCATGGCATCTGAGCCCGAGGGCTCGTACCGTATCGAGTTGTTGCTCGCTTGCGTCCATGTGCGCAGCGTAGCGACGATGGCCGCAGACGCAATCCCGACAACTTGTCGGTGGTTCAAGCTTTCGGGCCGTCGTCGTTGTCGTCGTCGTCGGGCTTGAGGTCGTGCGCGAGTTCGAGCCGTTCTCTAGCCTCCTCGAAAGTCTCCTTCGCGAAATCGAGCTTTTCGATGATTTGAAGTGCGAGCTCCTTCAAATCGGCCGGCTTGCTCCCCTTGGCTTCGTAAAAGTCGATGGACGTCGCCACCGTGATGTTGACGGTATCCAGCACGTCGAGCGCAGTGTTGACGGTAATGCCGGTCCGCCGATCGAACATCGTGACCTGCGGCCGCATGACCGACAGCCCTAGCGCGCGATCGAGGAGGATGAAGCGCTTCAGGTTTTCAGCCGGAATGACGACTGGCTCGCCGGCGTCGATGCGCGCAACTAGGCCCGTCAGATGTTGCATGCCCTTGGTGATTTCGACGTTGGTGAGGTGGAACTTCAACTCCATCGTCGAGGCGATGATGTCGGCCTGCCGTCGGCGCTCGCTTTCGACGAGTGCGCGTGCCTCCCGGGAGTTGCGCTCGCCGATCCAGATCGCCGCGAAGATCGCCGCGACGGAAAGGACCGCCTGCAAGGACGCCGCGTAAACGGAGCCGATCGCCTGAACCCAGGCGGCCAGTGCCGACCAGTCAATCTCGCACGCCATGTTTCCCCCTTTCGACTAGCGACTCGAGCACGACCGAACGACGATGCGGCGGGTGCGCGCCAACAACACCGACCCCGCCATCGCCTCCGCCGCCATCAAGGTTGCGAGCTCGACGAGGATCAGCCAGATCACGCCGGTCTTGATCCAGCTGCCCGTGCCGTGACCTAGAAATTCCGCCGTTAGGAAGCCCAGGCCGCAGATCACCGCCGCCGGTACCATCGACAATTCGAACTTGAACCGAACGAGCAGAGCCCGAAGGTAGCGTTGACCCACCACCTCCGCATCGGTCTTCAGGCCGAGGTACCGATACCAGTACGCAAAAAGTAGCGGAGCTTTGTCGCGGAGCCAGCGGTCAAGGATCTTTGCCTCGATGCGCGATCCCAAGTCCTCAAGAACGAAGCCGGCAACCAGCACCATCCCGAAGATCGTCACGCTGATCGGTACCGTGGTCGCGCCCGCCCATGTCTGCGCGTTCATGAGCGAAGGCCAGAACACGCCTGCGAGCCACGGGCCGATCGCCGTGAAACCGGGGACAAGCACGATGGTCGTCACGCGATAAATGTCCGGCTTCAGCGCCGTAGTCGCGTCGATGCTCATGCGGCCAGCTCCTTCATTCCATCGGTCCCCGGGCGAGCCTTTCGAAATGGCCCGCCAACCGCGACGTGAGCTCCGCGTAGCGCGCGACCGATTCGAACGAAGGGTTGAACGTGCCGTCGTGCATGGCGCTGTTGCGCAGTTTGCGGAGCTCATTGAACTGCTCGGCGTCCTCTTTGCGAATGTGGCCGCCTTCTGCGAGCTCGCGCATCAACCGCATCGCTCCGCTGGGTTCGACGCCCTTCGCCGCAGCAAGCCGGCGCATCGCAGCGTCAACGCTCGTCCAGGCGGCGAGCACGGCCCCGCGCGGGTCGCCTTGCGCAAGTTCAAGAACCGGGCGCATCTCCGGATCGGCTTCGCGAATAAACCGGTTCGTGTTGCTCTCGGAGATTTCATCAAGGGCGACAAGCTCGACGCCGGCTTCTTCGGAAATACGTTCGACGTCTTCTGCGAACTCCACCTCCATCCCGCCCCAATTTCCACGCTTAATGCGCTTGAGCAGCGCACGGATTTGCGAGCGGAACAGCAACGCGATGCCGAACGTGGCAACGGGCCACGCGAGCGATCGAATGAGTTCGGAGATGAAGGTCAGACAGTCCAACGGCGCCACCCGCGTCACGGTGGAGGCGTTCGCGGGCCCCCAACCCGCGGCTGTCGCGATGTGCGGGCAGCCAAAGGCTTCTAACGGCTGATGTATGCGAGGCCGGTCACCTGAGCGCAACACGAAAATTTCTCGGGGTCCCCCCAGGGGTGAGGGACGGTGGCGGCGCTACCTGGGAGTATGCGACAGAAGTAGCCAGCAAGCAGGCGGCACGGGATCGTCCCGATGCTGCACGCCGAATTTGTGCTTTGGGTCGACAGCGGCCACTTGTTAGGTGTTGAGCAACACACTCAACAACTCAGTGGGTAGTACAACAGCCGGCAAAAAACCCAGATTTCCTGAATGGCCAACACACCTTTTTAGCTTCGAGTCGAGTGTCAAAAAGTAATCGGCCTCGTTGTGCTCCGCGCACCAAAGAAAGAATGCATCCGCCAGCTGGTTGTAGTGCTTGGATGTTGTTCCTTGGAGTCCCCCAGTGGCCTTGGCAAGTTGGATGAACCTTGGATGCTCTAGGCGCGAGAGAAAATTGTGGAAGTGGTTCTCTGTAGGGCCGGGGTTCAAGTGCCGCGGCAGGCCTATTATTCGGTCATATTTCAGGGGTGGATCCGAAACAATGATGTTGCTTCGGTAAAAGTATTCGCCCCGGAACCCGCCGGCCATTTTGACCTCGCCGAGTGTTTCTTGATCCATCAATAGCGTGGCGTTTTTCACCTTCAGCTGCGCTGACAACTCACGAAGCCTGCGAATCTCAGAACGCAGGCCCGGATGATCGTGCGGCTTCTTGCTATGAAGTTGAATCGGCCCACGCTTAACTAAAGGGTCACCAGGCTCGAGCTGGCCGAACTGTATCGTCTGGGTGCGATAACGAGTCGCCGCGTGCCTGATGATGTTGCTGTCGATGAAGACTTTCATCAAAACCTCGCTAGTTTGCGCAGCGCGCCTGCCGCAAATACGTGCCCGGTTCGTCCTTCGGCTCCTTGCCGGGCTTGTGGCGATGGGGTCGCAGGCTCTTGTCCGGCCAGAACCGGGGCGTCAGGTGCTCGTAGATTGCGGTAACAGACCAAGGCAGCAGGTCGGCGGTTTCGCCGTCGATTTGCCATCGAATTCGTGCGACTTCGAGGTAGCCGGCAGTGCGCACCACCGGACAGGAGAATGACTGTAGTAGCGTTCCGAGTCGGTCAGCCTCGCGACGCTTGTCGTTGATGCCAATGGGCGCGGTAGCCGCCGGATGCGCCGCGACCTTGTTTCGCCACTGCACGACGGCCGGCACGATCTCCTCGACATAATCACGGCATGTCTTGTTCACGACGCCTTCGTTCTCGACGAGATCCGGGATTGACCATGACGTGCGATTCACCAAGTCGACCAGTGCGACGAGGCGCAAGTAGTTGGTCAACGAAATGGCGAACCAGTTAAAGGTGCAGTAGGTCACCGGGTAGAAGTAGGCGAAGTCCTCCATCGGTTCACGTCCATCGGACTGCTCAGTCGCGTCGATGAAGTGCTGTTCCTCCTCGCGCACGTGCTCCGCCAGATGCTCGATGCCGTGCAGTTGCGCTTCGATGAAGTGCGAGTGCAACAGTTTCGGGTTGCGGAGGTCGAGGCGAATGTCGAGCTCGTAGTCGAGCGTCCATTCCATCGGAGGCAATTCCATGGACTATGCCCTCAAAGGTTGCTGGCCGGCGAAATTTTGGGAGCCCGCCCCCACATCGAACTAAAAACGCGAAGCCGTGGTCCCCCGGGGGGGCGTCTGTTCCATCTGTTGCAGCCCCGGTTGTTGCGCAGAGCATCACCCGGCAAGCTAGATCGGACAAGACCGATCGTAGGCGTGCAAGGAGCACACGATGGCGCTATCCCGCGAGCAGGTGAATGCCCTCGCGCGCCTCAGCTACAAGCGGTATTGGGCCGGGTTGATGGCGCGCGGTGAGCAGCCCTACCTGCGTCAGTTCCCGCCGATGCACTGCGGCAATGCGCGATGCTGCGGGGAGTTGCCGGTCGGCGTGACCGTCGACGAGTTAAACGAAGAACGGTACCGCTCCTGGGGCGCGATGCTCGCGGCGCGCGCTGCTTCAGTGGTCAACGAGTTGTTGAGGGTCGAGGCGGACCCGCGATTTCAACGGCCCTGATCGTCTGGATGGTTGGATTCTTCGAGAAGCGTCAACATCTCGTCGGCGGCTTTTGCCATCTGTGCCTGTGATGCTTTCGCGCTTAGGAGGAGCGCGGCGAGGTCCGCATCGAGTCCGATTTCGTTGCGGAACGCGGCGGTGAGCCTAACCTGCATTTCGCCGATTCGAGTGGTCTCCGCCATCGTCGCCCTCATGAAAACCTTTTGCAGGGCGTTGTAAGCCTCCCAGCTGGAATTCCGGTCCTCGCCGTACTTCTCGTAGGCTTCGCGATAGTGCTCGAAGTTGTGTCGAAGCACCTTCATGCGGGCTGGATTGGGATCGCCAGATTCGTTTTCGGCGGTGATTTCGGCGAGGGCACGTTGAGCTTGGGCGAGTTGCTGCTCGTACATGTTGTTCGCGACGTTGATGTCGATCTTGAGGTCGTGCATCGGTTGCGCAGCCGCGAGTAGGTTGAACAGGGCCTGCCCGTAAATCCCCGCCAACTGCGAGGCGAGGGCAGAGGATTCGCGTTCACCGATTAACTGGACTTTTGCCAGCGCCGCCATCGTGCCTTGAAGAGGGCCGGACAAATCCGCGGAGGTGGGATCCTTCGCGGCCAGCGACCCAAGGTGCGCGCCCGTGCTCATCATCTGCGTCGTCAGATCGAGGTACACCTCTTTTCTGAGCGCGAAGATGCGGTCGCGATGCTTTTCGCGCGCATCGTGGCGAAGCTGATCGTTCAGGCGCTTCTCGCTGCTCCGGTTAGACAGGATCACCCCAGAAAGAGAAATCGCGGCTGCGATTACGCCCGACCAGACGACCGTCGGAATGCTGACCGCCGCGGCGCTGTTTTGGGAGGCAGACGCGGCTTCGGCTACGCCCGACACCAGCAGCACGAGCAGGAAGAGCGCAGGCGGTGCAGATTGCTTCATCCGATTCCCCGAAGCCCGGCCCCTGGGCGAGCCGACATTAGAACGTGTGGCCACTCGATTGGGCACAAAAAAACCGCCTCGTTTTCAGGGCGGTTTTTCGTACGTTTTCCGTACTCACCCGATTCGGCGATTCGGAAACGATCTAACTCTTTGATTTCATGGTGGGCGGTGCAGGGTTCGAACCTGCGACCCTTGCCGTGTGAAGGCAATGCTCTACCGCTGAGCTAACCGCCCGGGTGCTTCTACCGCCGCGGGGCGGGGCAGGCGCGGCATTCTACGGAAGCGCGGCCGTTCGGGCAACGGGCGTGAAGACGAAATCGTGAATCGGGCCGCCGTTGCCGGCCGCCCTCATTCAATCTGATCCCGCGCCCAGGCCGCATCCAGCGCTTCCATCGCATCCTTCGGCTTCAGTTTCGCGGCCTTCTCGAACGCGCCGGCCGCCGCGTCTTCCTTCTTCTCGCCATACAGCAGCATCAGCACGTTGCCGTGCTCCACGTGGGCGATCGGGGAATCCGGCGTCAGCTTCAGCGCGGTCTTGATGTGCGATTCGGCCTCGCCGGCCTTGGCGCCATACGTGAGGCCGCCCAGCATCGCGCCCACCTTGCCGACGATCTCCGCGTGGTACAGCGCCATCGCGGTGTGGGCCTCGGCGTGCTTCGGCGCGATCTCCAGCGCCGTGTCCAGCGAGGCGCGCACCTTGCCGGCAATCCCCTCCTTCAGCGCCTTCATGATGCTCAGGCCCTGGCTGTAGCGGCCCAGCGCAAAGGCGTGGCGGTAATGGGCGTTCGCGTCCTCGGGCAGGGCCTTGATCGCGCCCTCTGCGAGCTGGGCGCACTGCTCGAAGCGCTTGAGCTTGTCGGCGTCGCTGTCCACCAGATAAGTCGCGTGGATCCCCATCGCTTTGACGGCCACCGAGGCGCCGATGGGGCCGAGCTTTTCGCCGGCCTCATAAGCCGCCTGGAAGTCGCCGTGGTGGAAGGCGCGCCATGCGTCCTGCAAAGCGGCGGCCAGTGCGTCGGCGTCGAGCTTCGGCGCGGCCTTGCCGGCGGCCTTGAGCAGGGCGGCGGCGCGCTTGGCGTCGGGGTAGGGTTCGCAGTCGCCCGCATGCAGCGCGGGCCAGGCTTTCTTCAGCGCGTCGCCCGTGTAGGCGAAGGCTTTCGCGTCCTGCGGGAAGGGGGCCCATTTGAACTTCGCCATGCGGGTGTCTCGGGGGGTGGCGGAAGCGGCAGCATCCCGCCGCGCGACGGTCTTCGCAAGTCGGTATCCATTGGTGTGCTGTGATGGCGGCATGTGCGCAGCCCCACGCTGCGCTCGCAATCGGAGAGGGGTCATGACGCATCAGGAAACCACGCTCCGTCATCTGTGGTTGGCCGGCCTGGGGTTGTATGCGCGGGTGCGGCGTCGGATGGATCGCATCGTCGGGATCGAGACGCCGGAGAAGGCGGAGCCGCCTGCTGTGGAGTTCGTGACGACGCAGAAGCCGGCGAAGAAGGTGGTGTCGAAGTATTCGTCCGGGTCGCGGCGGGCGGGGGAGCATGAGTCGCGGCGGCGTATCGCTGGGAAGGGGCGCTAACGCTTTAGGAGCAAAGCCTCGGCTCCGGAAGGGACGGACCGCCACGCCCTCGGTTATCGCGCCTGTCGGAGCGCCTTCAAGCCGCATCCATGCAACCGGAGCTCCGCCCGGGTGGCCATCCATGGCCGCCCTGCAGTCGCGACAACCGAGTGCGTGTCGGTCCTTCATCGCGATTTGCAGGATGCGGTGCGTTTGACGCTGCATTGGCATTCACCAGAGGAGTTCGCCATGGCCAGTGAACCGATTCGGGATCCGATCAAGGATCATCTGCTCACGCCGGAAAATTCGGCTTTCATCGTCATCGATTACCAGCCGATCCAGGTGTCCTCGATCCGTTCGATGGATCAGAAGGAATTGGTGTTCAACATCGTCAGCACGGCCAAGGCGGCGCTCAACTACAAGCTGCCCATCGTGCATTCGACGGTGAATGTCGGGACAGGGCGCAACAAGCCGCCGATCGCCGAACTCCAGGCGCTCCTGGGGCACTTGCCGACGTATGACCGCACGACGATCAACAGTTGGGAGGATGTCGAGTTCCGGCAAGCGGTCGCGGCCACCGGTCGCAAGAAGCTGATCATGACCGCGTTGTGGACCGAAGCCTGCCTTGCCTTCCCGGCACTCGACGCGCTGAAGGAAGGCTTTGATGTCTATGCGGTCGTGGACGCCGTGGGCGGGACGTCCATTGCTGCGCACGAGGCGGCCTTGCGCCGGATCGAGCAGGCGGGCGCCAGCTTGATCAGCAAGACGCAACTGTATTGCGAGCTGCAACGCGACTGGAAACGCGAGGCGACCATTCCCGGTTTCATGAACGTGTTCCAGAACTATGGCGGGTCGAACCCTGAGAAGGACTTCAAGGGTTGATCAGAAAGTTCGGGGGGCATGCGAGTGTCTGCTTTCGGCCAGAAGCGGACACTTGAGGAGCGGGCCCTACCTCGCAGCCGATCGCGACGCAGCGCATCCATTGGTGCGCTGCGTCGTCCCGCCGGCACGATGGCTCAGGGTGGCGTGAAATTGAGCAAGTACGGGTGGTTGGGGTCGGTCGGGTCGCAGGCAAAGTTGAAGTGCTGCGCGAACTGCGGGGCAAATTGCGCCACGCAGGCATTCTTCTCGGCTGCGCTCATCGGAATGATGTTGCGCTCGACGAGGGGCCCTTCTTCGCTGCAGCCAAAGCCTTCACCGCCAGCGAGGAAGCCGCCGAGGTAGCTCGTGGTGACGGCGTCAGGGGGCAGCGGAGAGTTGCTCTCGAAGTACCAATCAATCTCGGGGATGCCACTCTGGAGGCCGCAGCCGAACCGATGGACGAAGCTCGGCGTCGCCGCCAGCACGCGGTTGCCGATGGCCACGCACACATCGGGGCACAGACACACGCCGGGAATCGTGACCGGCACGGACAGCGCGCTGAAGGGCGCGCTCTGCGACGCGCCCTTGGTCGAGCTCATGGCCTTGACCCGGATCTGGACGGTCTTGGCGTGATACGTCGCGGGCACGGTGCACGGCGAATCCCCCGACGTACACACAGTGACATCCAGGGAGGCCGGCGCGATGTCGACCACGGGGCTGCGACTGAAAATGGAGAACTTGAAGGTCTGGCTCAGGTCCGGGCTGCCGTTGCAGTCGGGGTCGTACGTGGCGATGGCTTCGATGGAGTATTTGTCCGGCGGGGGGATCAGGGTGTCCATGGTCCATGCGCAGACCACGGGTTGCGATGGCTCGACGGTACAGACTGGCGTGCCGGGGGCCGTCGTGTACCCCGGCTGTTTTGCGGACAGGTCAGCCGCGGGCAGCAGCAACGACATCGCGGCACACAGGGGAACCAGCGCAGGGCGCGCGGGAGCGAGCGTCATGGGGGCCTCCGGCAGGAGTGCATGCTCGCTGGCTATGATCCGGTTGCCCGGGAGAGGACACCATCACCCGAGTGTGCACTCAACCATCCTCAAGCCCCCATGAGCAGTTTCCGTGGGGAAGCTCATCTTCGATCTGAACCAGTCACTCGACGGCGGCGATCATGGCCAGCGAGTTGATCTACGACAGGGTCCTTCGGTTAGGGGCGTCAGCGGTCACCTGGTGATCTATGGCAGCTTTCGGCCAATAGCGGACATTCAAGGGGCAGCGCACGGAACGCTACCGGTGGTGCGCTACGAGGCGTCGGAGGCCGCGTTGAACATCGTTGGGCCAATCTGCACAGCGAAGGGTTCGAATGTCGTCACCGAAATGGACTTCGCAAAAAACCCCTTCTTCCTGATGACATAGGGGACGTAGATGAACCTTGAGAAGCCTTCACTTTCCAGATGAACACGCAGCCCATCCGGGGCCTGCGGGTTGTACTCCTTTGGAATATCTACGTTTGCTGCCAAAGCAGCCGCCGCGATCGAGCCCTCTGCAGCACTTGAAGTAAATGATTCGCACAGGAGGCGATAAAGGTCCTGAGGCGCCGGCCTCTCCTGGCCGTTGTAGCCACCTGCCGCCGACACCTGACCATCGGCGCTGAGCGTGGCACCGAAGGGGTAGAAATCGCCTGAGTCGTTGAGCATCACCTTGGCGAAGTCGATGCAATAGTTCAGAAGCTCTTGCAGCTTTTCCGGGGATGCGCCCATGCGTAAGTCGCCAGAGTGAATGCCAACGCGCAGCGTACGCGATGTCCGCTTTGGGTCGAAAGCGGTCACTCGTGACCGGCCGTCACCCCGCCACCGGGAGTGGCCGCCAATGTCCGCTTTCGACCCAAAGCGGACATTTGAAGCTCCGCCTTTGCGCCGCTACCCTTCGCGCCAATGACCGGCAAACTCTTGGTACACGAAAAACATGAAGTTGCTTGAGTTCGTCCCAGGAAACGATCTGGAAGATCTCATCATTAGGGCAAGGCGCGGATCTATGTCCCTCGATGACTTGCTGTCGAAGGTTGCGGATGCGTCCGTTTACTTACCTAGTCGAAGGGAAGTTGAGCAAGATGGGCAGGGTTTCGAGCCGTTGCTCATAGGATCAGAAGCCAATCCGCTTGTCGCGGCCTTCTCGTCTCTCTCAAGATCGGAGACGACTCGCAGTCGGGCGTCGTATGTTCTCCGAATGCCAGGGCGCGAGTTCTTCCGACGACTTCCGGGCGGATTTGGCGTGGTACTCAACCCGGGATTCGAGACGCAGCTAGTAATCTCCGAGGATGTCGTACCTCGTTTGAGATAGGCGCGAGTGTCCGCTTCTGGCCGAAAGCGGACAGTTTCGCAGCCAATTCGCTAGGAGCGACGATGAACCCGGAACAGTGGAGTCAGGACATAGCCGAGTTGGCGGCTGATGCGTTGGTTGACGCAAAGTTGATCGATCGCAGCGTCATGGCGAAGGCAAAGGAAATCATCGCCGAGGAGATTTGGATACGCCTCAACCTCGGCGATTTTCCGACCAAGCCTGAGGTGTGACAGACCCGGCCGCGCATGTCCGCTTTTGGCCGAAAGCGGACACTTCACCCCCTTCAATGCTGTGCCCTCAGGTAATCATGAGAGTGGCTATTTACTTCCTGCCGGCAGCCAACTCGGCCTCACGCCGCGCCCCGCACGCGTAGTGCACGAACAGGACGATCGCCCAGCTCACCCACAGCGACCAAAGGGTGTGTGAGAGGAAGTGGGCGCCGCGCATCTGCTGGATCCATCCGAGTCCGAAGGACCACGCGAATGCGAGGAGGGCGATGCACACGCATCTCCGCGGGCGCTCGGGATACCAGAGCCATGTGAACGACAGCATCCAGGATCCGCTGCTCACGAACGCCGAAGGGAAGCACCGGCCGGGTGGCACGCCAGCGGGCGTTGCCTGCAGCAGATCGAAGTAGGGGCTGGCGCCTCCGAACTCCGCGACGTCCCACGGACAATGCGTGGCGCTCAAGTGATGCAACAGGCCGATCGTGGCGGGCACCACGATGAATGAGATCGCGACGCACGCAAGGCGTCGCCGATGCGTGGACAGGAAGCCCGGCTGCGTCGAACGGGCAGCGAGAATCGCAAGGACACACATCGCGATTCCGGCGACGATCTCCAGCGACTTCAGGATTCGATGCACGGCGTAGTGCGTGAGCCACGCGTCGCGCCAAGGGAAGGTGTGGCTGGTCCGGTCGTACCAATGCGCCGCCAGGTCCAGGTCGAGTCGGGTGGCATGGAAGACAATGGCCAAGGCCCCGCCGGTCAACGCCAGTCCAAGCAAGTGCCATCGATAGAGCGCTGGCCGGTGCATCGGCATCGGGCGTCGCCGCCATGTCGGAGGGCGGCGATCATGCCCGATGCCCCATGAGCGGCGGGTCAGGGTAGCGGACATGGCCCAGGCGTCTTCACCCAGCAGTGCGTTAGAGTCGCCGTCCCGCATCCCCCTACACCTTGTCAATGGCATACAAGCTCTCGCTGCCTCGCGAGCATGAAATCCTTGAGTTGGTCTACGACGGACCGGTTAGCTATCGCGAACGACTGGATGCACTCGAAGACATGTCGTCGATCCTTGAAGCAACCAGCGTGCGAAACATTCTGGTGAACTTCACGAATGCGAAGCTGCTGGTGAACGACGACAACGACCGCATTGATTTCATTGCGAAGAGCGCGGTATCTCCCACCCTCAATGGGTGTCGGGTCGCAATGCTGGGGCTATCGCGCGAAGACGGGCGGTCCACGCAGACGACGGCTCAGATCAGACAACTTGAGCTGGCCTTCTTCGATGACCGTGAAGAAGCGATCGCTTGGCTTGCATCACTCCGACGGGAGTGATCAAGGCGAGTACTTCGTGAACACGTAGTCGCGCTGCGTGACGGCCTGGTGGCAGACAAAGCAGGAGTACATCACTTTTTCATCGGTGGTCGGCTGGAGGTCTTTTCCGAAATTCGAGTAGCCCCAACCACCCGTGGCGGCATACTTTTTGGAATCCTTCTCCATGAACTGCAGATACCAATCGGGTGCGTCTCCCGGAACGAACGATTGTTCCTTGCCGAAGGTCTTGTTGTTCTCTTCGGAGGGGACCATTTTCCAGGCCACTCGGCCGACGACGGAACCCTCGGGAAAGGGCTTGCCTGCGCGATAGGCCCGGATCGCGATGTCATTGCCGATCACAACGCGTATGTCGTTGAGATCACCGGCTTCATGGGCGGCCGAAACGAATTTCCAGTCTCGGTATCCTTGCGGGATCGTCGTCACGATGACTTGCTTGGCCGCGTTGCTGTCTGGTGTCGCTTGCCCGGCCGTCATGCCGGTGTTCTGTCCAAACGAAGCAGGTGCCAGCCATGCTGCGGTGCCGGTGAGCACGCCCGCCGCAACGAACACCAGCGCGATGCGTTTCATGGTGTCCCTCTTCTTGTTTGAGCCATAGCGGCGAAAGGAGATCACCCGAGGAAAGGCGAATCCATTACGCCTTCTGGGTGATGGGAGCGCCACGGCGTGCCAACGCGTGGTCGACATGCGATCGGCCATCCGCCGCTCACCTGTACGAGTTACACCTGCACGAGGGATTCCTGCGAGCGACCGTCGGGAAGATGCTCCGCGGGCCGTTGCCGGTCTCCTGCGGGCTTCCGGTTGCGTCCTTCTTCCAGAGGAATCCGGACATGTCCAAGCCGACAACCCGTTTCCAAAAGAATGCCGGTCGCGTCCTCACCTTGCTCCTCGTGGCCGCGGGCGTGGCAATCCCGCTGATCGCGCTCTCGGTCAACGACGAAACCATCTTCGAACTCGAAGGCAACGCCGTCGATGGCCCACCGGCCGGCGATGACTGGGAAAACATCGCGGACGATCGTCCGGGTGGCCCTGGGCTGATCGCCCAGAACCATTCCAACGTCCAGACGTTCATCACCGACGGCCTCGACGCCACGGACACCGCGTTCACGGGCGGCGGCTCGAAGGACGTCAACAACGTCAATCAATGGCAACAGGTCACGTCCGCGGTTTCGCCCATCAAGAACGAAATCGGCCATGCCTTTGCAGCGGCGTACACCGATCCCTCGAACGGTCACCTGCTGGTCTATTTCGGCCTGGATCGTTCCGGCTCCGGTGGCACCGCCGCGACCGGCTTCTGGTTCTTCAAGGACAAGATCAGCCTTGGCGCCAACGGACAGTTCGTCGGCACGCACACCGTCGGCGACATCCTGGTCACTTCCGACTACGTCACCGGTGGCAAGATCGGCGAGATCAACGTGTTCCGGTGGATCGGTGGACAGAAGCCCCTGCAAGTCGTTGGGTCCACCTCGACGGGCGGTGGCTTCACCGTCGGCGATCGGTACTGCCTGAATAACGTCGCGGGCCAGACCACGCCGATGGCGTGCGCGGCGTCCAACAGCAATCCCGAAACCGTGCCGTCGTCCTGGTCCACTTACTTCTTCAAGTCCGGCAGCACGTTCGATCCGACGAACACGTTCCCGGCGCGCACGTTCTTCGAAGGCGGCGTCGACCTCACCCAGATCTTCGGCACCGGATCGACGTGTTTCGCTTCGTTCATGGCGATGACCCGTACGTCGGCCTCCACCTCCGCGCAACTGAAGGATTTCGCGCTCGGCGACTTCGCCTTGTGCGACATGTCCGTGGCGAAGGCCTGCAAGGTCGAAGCCGGCGTGAGCCCGGTGGTGAATCCGGATGGCGTCAGCGTCCATACGAATTTCACCGTGACGTTCTCCAACCCGAGTGGCGGCACCTTGCGTGACGTGCAACTGGTCGAGAAGCTCGGCCTGGGCGGCACGACCGGAAACGCCTGCAAGATCACCGCCGTCGACCTGGGCTCGGGCGGCACCGCCGCGAATCCGGCGACGCCGTTGAACACCAACCTGGTCAAGGACACCGCGTATGAAATCGCCAACACCATCGCGGGCCACTCCTCGGTTGACGTGACGTTGTCCTGCGACAGCCTGGATAACCCGCTCCTCAACATCGTGGAGGCGCGAGCGAAGACCTTCGTCGGCGCGGGCGATCCCGACCTGGTCCGCACGTACCAGATGAAGTCCGACGACGATGTCCTGGATGAGTGCGTCGCCCCCACCAACACGGCGATCGACGTGACCAAGGACTGCGTCGGCGACAAGGTGACGCTGGTCAACACCTCGGGCGGCATGAAGGCGCACGCCTGCTTCAGCATCGAGGTCACCAACAAGGGCAACGTTGCGTTGAAGAACCTCGTGGTGGCCGACCCGAAGATCAGCGCCAATTCGTTGGTGCCGACGGGAACGACGTTGGGGCCCGCGGGGTCGGCGACGGACTCGATCCTGCTCGGTGACACCGATCACAGCGGCACGATCGACGCCGGCGAAGGCCTGTGCTTCGACGCGATCGCGCCCGACAACGGCGAAACCGATACCGACGTTGCAGTGTTTGGAAACCGGGTGGACGTGAGCGCCGATACGGCCATTCCGGTCCCGAGCTTCCCCAACCCGCAGACCGACTACGCCACCGACAGCTGCCCGCTGTGCAAATGACGGCAAGCCGCTGATCGGCGGAAGCTGATCGGTTGAACGAGGGGCGACGGGATTTCCCGTCGCCCCGTTTCTTTGACCGATGCGTAGCGATTGCCGCGTTGGCGCCAGCAAAGGGAGGCCTGCGATGCGCACACGTCCTGTCGTTGCCTGGTTGCTGCTGGCGCTGGTGGCATGTGCCTCCTGCGGACGGCAGGGTCACGGCACGACGGCGTCCGGGGCGGCAGAGGACGGCGATCCATTGCCCGAGCGTTACCGGGCCAGCTTGTTGTCCTCCGTCGGCGTGGTCCCCAGGCCCGGCAGCATCACCGTCACCTATCTCGGCACCTCGATGCTGCTGTTCGACGACGGGGAAACGCAGCTCCTGGTCAATCCGCGCGTCAGTCGATCTGCCGGATCGACCACGGATGGGAAGCGCATCGACGAAACTTTGAAGCTGCTGCAAGCCAATCGCGTCGGCGCGATTTTCGTCGCAGGCGAGGGCGATCGCGTTGGAGACGCGATCTACATCGCACGCAGGACGGGCGCGACTCTCGTGGGGCCGAGCGCCGCGCTCGACGTCGCGCGTGCCAATGGCGTGCCGCAACAGCAACTCGCCCCGTACATGCCGGGTAGCACCATCAAGGCCGGGAAGTTCCGGGTCGAGCAGATCGCTTCAAAGGCGGCGCCATTGCCGAAGGACGCATCAGGTCGAACGCATCCGGGCGGCAGTTCCGTCGATCTGCTCATCCGCAAGGGCAGTCGTTCGATCCTGGTCAAGTCGTCGGCGAACTTCCTGCCCGGCGCCCTCGACCATGTCAACGCGGATGTCCTGTTCCTTCCGACCGGCGGCCTGGCCGAGCAGAGCGACTACTTCCAGGACCTGTATTACCGGCAGACCGTCGACCAGGTGCATCCGAAGCTCGTGGTCCCGCTGCAATGGGATGACGCCACGCGTCCGCTCAGTCGCAAACTGGTTTTGGCGGATGGAACGCCGGCCGCGTTCGATTTCCTGATGGGCCGCCTGCAACAGGACAAGATCAGGTTCGGGCTGCTGCAGGGTTATCACACGACGGAGTTATTCGACGCCAAGTCCTGCGCGATCCCGCTCTCGGCCGAACCGGTCACGAGTCCCGTCGCGGGCAAGGGCAGATGACAAATCGGGTTCCCCCGTCGCCGCTGGGCGGACCTCACCGTGGGACACATTCGGATTCGCCGGGAGAGGCGTATACGAAGGCCGTGCAGCTCCCACCGGCCAGCATGAACTTCAAGGATCTCTCCGACTCGAGGAATCTCGAGTTCGATTTCTTCGTCCGCGCACTGACGCAGGTCTTCCACGGCGAGTCGTGGGACGAGGTGCAGCCTTACGCAGAGCGCGCCTGGTTGGCCAGCGGGTTGGGCGCGGATCTCCCGTGGACGGACGTGCAGTCCGAGGTGCGTGCGGCCTGGCCCAAGGCGTGATTCGGTGGGCTAGGGCAGGGTGCGTTTCGACAGTGCCGACACATCGGGCGCAAGCACTTGTTCCATCGTTTCGCGCTCGCGCTTGATGCGGAGCGTGTCCAGCTTCAGGCGAGCAAACAAGGTCATCCGATATCCGTCCGGCGCTTCTTCGAGGAATCCCATCTCCAACAAGGCTTCGATTGCCGCATCGGAAGGGACGACGCCCTTGTCCAGCGCTTCCAGGATGACTTCGTACTCGCGCTCGATTTCTTGGCTTCCATGCATGAGAACAACCCGCTCGACTTGCTGTGGATCTCAGCAAGCACAGCCTGAACAACACTTCATGTCTTCGAATGCGACGAAGTCCGCAAATCGCAGGTTCGCACGATCAGGCAAGCCAGCAACGGTATCGCGATCGCATAGGCGTATTGCGCGAGCGTGACCCCGATGCCGAAGGGGAACCAGATGACGGGGACGCCGATCGCGCTCAGCTCACCGGCAAATTGCGCGACCAGGATCGATGTCATCGTCGCTACCGCCAGGATGCGCATCGGGCCACTGCGAAGGATTCGCACGACACAGATCAACAGCAACGCGAGTAATCCGAGCCGACACAAGCGGCTCACCGCCGTGGCGTGGAACGCAGCACCCGCGATTCCGAGAACGGCCATCACCACGGTTGCACCGTCGATCGCCCGCGAGGCGCGCAGGCACCAGCGGTTCCAGGCAAGCGTCCACGCAACAAGGCTGAGCGGCGTCCAAAGTGCGTTCAACCAGACATACGTCGGCAGGCTGAGCAGATCGGTCCAGGAGACGATCGCGTTGTCGAGGCGCTTCAACGCCCAAAGCACCAGCGCGATGCATGCAAACGCGATGAAGCCCGGGTGGGTGCTGCGTGGCCGAATCACAAGCGCCAGGCCAACGAGTGCGAAGATCGCCGCCGGCTCCACCACCTCGACGATATAACCGGCGATCGTCCGCCACCACTGCACGCGGTAAAGCGCCTGGCTTTCCGGGCGCGGCGCTAGCGTCGGCGCGACGTGCACGCCGCCGGAGTTGTCGGCGGCATCGCTGCCGGGTTGCATGTAAGCGCGGATGGCGATGACCCCGGTTTTGCCCGCCGCATCGGCGGGAAGCGCGAACAACATCGGCCGCGTGCCCACGACGCGAGGGGATGCACCAAGCCGACCCGATCCGCCCAGCCGCACGCCGTTCCAATATAGCTCGTAGCCGTCCTCGACGGCGGTCGGTCCGAGAACATCCCACGCGCGGTGTCCGGCCGGCACCGTCACGGTGCGTCGATACCAGGCATACCCGCGATAACCGGGGTGGCCGTGCGCCATCCATCCCCCGACGTAGTTCGGCAACCCGACATCGCCATCGGTGCTGCTTGCCGGTGCGCTCAGGTCCGTCGTTTCCCAGGCGCTGTCGTCTGCGTCCGCATCGGCCCAGTGCGGGTTGTCGCCAACGTGGAATCGCCATGCCCCGTCGAGCAATGGGGCCGCGGCGCGCAATGCGGGCGGGTCGGGTTGTCCGCCGATCGCCAGGACCACGATCACGCCGCCCAGCGCCATCAACGTGACAGCGACGATCCAGAGGATGGTGCTTCTCATGTTGTCAGGCTCGCGCGGATTCATAAGTCCTAATTTCGATGTTGTGCGCATCCGGGTCATGGAAATACAGCGCATCCGCCATGCCTCTTGCGCCGAGCGATTTCGCAGGGAGCCCGCCCGACCGGTCGAACGGCCCGTTACCGTACGGAATGCTCAGCTGGATGAGACGCCGATGGGCCGCATCGAATGCGGCGCGCTCCAGGCAAAACGCCAGGTGCACTTGGTCTTGCGGTACTTGCTCCATCAAGTCGAGCGTCAACCCCTCGTGCACTCTCAAGATGTCGAACGGGCCGGCCTTGCCTTCGTGTGCAAACGCGAGGATCTGCCGATAGAAAGCGACGGACTTGGCTGCATTGCGAACCCGCAAGATCATGTGGTCCAAAGCGATCATCGGATGTCCTTCATGACATGACACGGCCGCCGGCCACATCCAGAGTCACGCCGGTGATCCAGGAAGAAGCCGAGGACAGGAGAAAGAGGGTCGCGGCAGCGACGTCTCGTGGATGACCGAGTCGACCTAGTGGAAACGCGGCACGCATCTGCTGCTCTTGTTCGTCCGAGATGGCCTGTCGCGTTCGCTCCGTCAAAACCGCGGATGGAGAAACACAGTTGACCCGGATGCCATGCTTCCCTGTCTCCTGGGCCAAGTGACGCGTGAGCATGATCACCCCGGCTTTGGCTGCGCCGTACGCAGCGGGCGCCCCTGCGGCCACCCTGCCACCGGCCGACGCCATGTTCACGATGCCTCCAGAGCCGCGGGCGATCATTGCCGGCAAGAAGCATTTGAGGGTGAAGAACGTCGAGGTCAGGTTGTTGTCGATGCTCGAACGCCAGTCCTCCTCGGTGATCTGCTCGAACGGCATCGGCCGCGCGGTGCCTCCCCCGGCAAATGCCACGACAAAGTCAGGCGCACCGAACTCCGCATGGATGCGGTCCCGCATCGCTTCCACCGACGACAGCCGGGCGCAATCCGCTGGCGCGGCGAGGGCGTGGCCACCGATCGCGCGGATGGCCTGCGCTGTCGCGTGGATCGCGGTTTCGTCCCGGCCGTTGATGGCGACCTTGACGCCATTCCTCGCCAGCGCGAGGCAGGTCTCCGCCCCGATGCCACGTGAGCCTCCGGTCACGACGGCAACCTTGCCATGGAGGTCGGGAAACACCGGAATCGTGGACGGCGGCAGAGGCATGGTGGCACCCGATCGTTTGCATTTGCCCAGACTTTGAGGCCGCTATAGACTCAATACAAATCATGGATTGATCGTGATCCCATAGATATTTGTATGTCTCATCTCCTCTACCTTCGAAGCTTTCTCAGTGTCTACCGGCACAACTCCATCTCGCGGGCTGCCGACGCGCTCCATCTGACGCAACCCGCCGTGTCGCGGCACATCAAGGTGCTCGAGAGTCGCCTGGGCTGCCGGCTGTTCGAGCGCTTGCCGCGAGGAATCGCGTCGACGCCTGCCGCCAACGAATTGGAGCGCCAGGTGGGAGCGCATCTGGATGCGCTGGAAGCCCTCGTGGGCATCGCCGGCGGGAAGAACGAGGCTCTGGCAGGCGTCATCCATGTGGGGGCGACCAGTGGCTTCACGAAGCTGGTCCTCTCGGGATTTGCGCCCTTGCCGCAGTACGGCATCCGTCTCGACTTGCGATCGGCGCCACCGCCCGCGCTGCTGACGGCCCTGGCTGACAAGGAGTTGGATCTGGCCGTGACGCCGGCACGGATTCCGCACAAGGCGATCGATTACGACCTGCTGTACGAGGGGCCTCTGGTGCTGGTGTGTGCGCCGCGTTGGCGGGAGCGACTTCCCAAGTCAGCAGCGCCCAGGGGATTGCCACTGATCGACATCCAGGGCCCGGTGCCCGCGCTTGCGAGCTTCTGGCGTGCCGCATTCGGATCGAATCCGGACCTCCCGTCGGCCATCGTCCCGGACTACCAGGCGGCGCTCGATGCCGCCGCCGCAGGCACCGGATTGGCTGTCGTCCCTGCGTGCCTGTGCACTGGCCTGCTGCAATCGGGTCAGTTGATCAGCCAGAACACCAAGGCGAATTCCCGGGTGTCCCTCTTCGTGGCGCGTAGGAAAGGGAGCGTTGTCCTCGACCGCGTTCGTATCAGTAACGCGCTTCTCGCGGAAGCGGCGAGGGCTTGGTAGCGGCAGGCGCAAGGACGCGGTAGCCCTCGCGTGTCACCGTGAGGATGCGCGAGTGGGGCCGCATCCTCACCCATCCGTTCTCGATGCACGCGCGCAGAACATTGGCGCCGAGTTGCCCGGCGATGTGCGGACGACGCTCGCTCCAATCCATGCAAGGCCGCACCGCGGGCCTGCGCTTGGACGCATCGGGGAGCGGTACGCCCAGTGTTTCGAACGCGACTGCGCCGTCGGGCGTGAGCGTCCAGTCTTCGCGCGCGTCATCGATCCAACCGCGCTCGATCGCCATCGTTGCGAATCGCACCGCGACTTCGCCGGCCATGTGGTCGTAGCACGATCGCGCGTGCCGCAGTTCCGCATCCGCGGGACCGAGCTGCTGTTTCGCAACAGGCGTTGAAGCAATCGTCATGAGCGCTTCCAGCGCCAAAGCGACTTCGACGTTCGCCAGGCGGTGATAGCGATGACGGCCCTGGCTCTGGACCGCGACCAGGCCTGCCTGCGTCAACTTTGCCAAGTGCGCACTCGCCGTCTGCGGCGTCACGCCGGAGACACGCGCCAATTCCCCGGCGGTGCGGCTTCGGTCGTCCATCAACGCGGCCAGCATCAGCGCACGCGCGGGTTCACCGATGAGGGAGGCGAACTTTGCAATGGGCGGCCCGGAAGTCATGGTTCGATACCGAACGAAACATCGGATGACGGTCGAGGGCTAGCTTAGCGTTTTGACACGTGAGCTGCCGATGTCCCAATACGTTCCATGGCGCACGGGCGATGAGCGCCTGAAGCTTGCGATCGTCCGGCAACGCGGCGACGGTGCCGCCGTCCTTTACGTGCATGGCGCCACGTTCCCGGCGTCGATGTCCGTTGGCTGGTGCATGCAGGGCGTGTCCTGGCTGGATCATCTCCAGGAGTCTGGGTTCGATGCATGGGGCTTCGATTTCGCCGGATACGGCGGCTCGTCGCGCCCTGCCGCGCTCGCAGGACCGGCCGATGCAGCCCCGCCATTCGGAGACAGCGTGGCCGCTGCTGCGCAGATCATCGAAGTGTTGGAACACATCCACCACGTGCGACCGAATACGCCAATCCACGTCGTCGCGCATTCGTGGGGAACATTGCCGGCACGGCGCGTCGCCGCCGAACGGCCGGATCTCATCCAACGCCTCGTCCTGTTCGGGCCGGTGGCCACGCGAGCGGGGGATCGCAACACGAGGCCGGAACCTGCATGGCAACTGATCACGTCGGCAATGCAGCGCCCTCGACAACGCGAGGGCATGCCCGATGCGCTCCCGACACCGGTCACCGCGCAGGAACTGGAGCGTTGGTGCGACGCGTATCTCGCGACCGACGGGACGTCCGCGTCGCGCGCACCCGCATCCGTGAAGGTGCCGAACGGCCCGATGGCCGACATCGCGCGCATGTGGGCGGGTGAACGCCTGGTCGACAGCGGCCGCGTCAAACAGCCCACCCTCATCATCCGCGGCGAATGGGATGACGTCACCACGGATTCCGACGCGCAGCGACTCTTCGCCGAATTGGGAGCCGCGGAAAAACGCGACATCAAGATTGCCGGAGGAAACCACTGGTTGCACTTGCAGCCGCAGCGCACGGCGCTGTGGGCCGAAGTGACCGCATTCCTCAAGGAGCCCGCATGATCGCCGTCATTTTCGAAGTCGAGTTCGACGATACCGAGAAAGCGCAACGGTATTTCGACATCGCACAATCGCTGCGGCCCAACCTGGACGCCATCCAAGGCTTTCTTTCGATCGAGCGTTTCCAGAGCGTGTCCACGCCGGGCAAGATCCTGTCGTACTCCCTTTGGGAAAACGAAAGTGCCATCCGCCAATGGCGCGAGCATCCGGAACACGCGCTGGCGCAGGAGACCGGCAAGCGATCGCTGTTCAAGTCCTACCGGATCGCGGTTGCCGTCGTGGACCGGGTTCGAAGCGGGTGATTGCGGTCGCTAGAAAATGGTGACCAAGTATTGCCACGAACACCCCCGCGGTTGGCCACCCTGTTGACAGGTGTCCACCCCCATTATTTTTCGGAAACGGCGCTGGAGGGTGTGAGTTCCCGTTCGTGCGCTCCGTCCGACCAAGAAAAATTCTCAGATGAGGACCGCTGCGAACCCCACTTTTGTGACCGGGTCGCGCATTAACATTCCCCCCGATGCCGCGCGGCCCGGGGAGGGCCGTGTGTCGCATCCACGATCCGAATCCAG
Source organism: Lysobacter sp. KIS68-7 (assembly GCF_021284745.1). Classification (NCBI taxonomy): domain Bacteria; kingdom Pseudomonadati; phylum Pseudomonadota; class Gammaproteobacteria; order Lysobacterales; family Lysobacteraceae; genus Lysobacter; species Lysobacter sp. KIS68-7. The sequence goes on from NZ_CP089925.1 coordinate 2,390,617, forward strand.
GGGAAATCCATGAAGCGTCTTTACCAGTTGGCAGCCCTCGTGCTGCTGGCGTCGCCCGCCGCCGCCTTCGCACAGAGCTGCACGACCATCACCGCCGTCCCGGCGGTCATCAGCGCGCCCGGCAAGTACTGCCTGGCGTCCGATTTCACGATCAACTCGACGACCGCCAAGGCGATCAACATCAACGCCAGCGATGTCACGCTCGACTGCGATGGCCACACGCTGAAGAACGCCGCCACTGCCAACAACGGCACGTCGGCCGGCATCTACATCGGCAACCGCAACAACATCGTGGTCAAGAACTGCCGCGTCATCGGCGGCTTCCAGAACGGCATCGACCTGTTCCAGACCAACACGCAGCCGAACAAGAACTACTACGTCCAGATCCGCGACAACTACGTCGCCGGCCCGTTCTGGCACGGCATCCGGGCCTACGGCAGCGCGCTCGAAGTGACCGGCAACAAGGTGTACGACGTGGGCGGCCAGGTGAACACCTACGCGATCGGCATCCGCCTCGGCGGTTCGACCAGCGGCTTCCGCCAGCACATCGTGCGCGACAACCTGGTGGTCGGCACGAACTCGCCGGCCTCGGCGGCGTACGGCATCTTCAGCGACGGCTCGCTGAGCAGCGTGTATGCGCAGAACGTCGTCGCCGGCACGTCGGCGAGCGCAGGCAAGGTCACCTACGGCATGTACATCACCGGCACCTTCAACCGCGTCAGCGACAACCATGTCACGGGCGTTGGCTCGCCGGACGACACCGCGATCTTCACCACCGACGGTTCGACGAGCTGCTTCGACAACTACCTCCGGTCCGCCACGCGCACGCTGAACTGCGACGCGACGATGGGCAATTTCTGATGTGATCCCGGGGCGGTCGCGCAGGTCGCGGCCGTCCTTTCGATGGCATGAACATTCGCAGCACATCGCTATTTTTGGTCGCGGCCGTCATCGCGATCGCAGCATTGGCGTGGTGGCGGGAAGCACGCGCGCCGGCACCCGTCACGCCGATGGCGCCGGTCGTTTCGCACGTCGAAACCGAAGCACTTCCTCCGGGGCTCCGCCGATTGTTGTACACGCGCCTGGGCCAGCCCGCGCAACTGCGCATCAAGCGCGTGCACGTGGTGGATACGCCGCCTTACGACGGCGTGGCCTGCGGCTTTGTGGCGTGGGGCGACGCGGCCGGCCCGGACGGCGGATTCAAGCGTTTCGTCGCCACCCGGCGCAACGTGCTGGTGGAAGGACGCGTGGACATCGAGCCGGTCTGGCGCAAGGTCTGTAAGCTCGGTGCCACTACAGGACCAACGGGTCCGTCTATCAGGTCGTCAGGGCCCATATGAGACTTCCCGCAGCCGTTCTACTTGTTCTTCTCGCATTCCCGGCGGCCGCGGCGATTGAAAAGGTTGCGGCTCGGACGGAATCCGGCATCCATTTCATGTGGTGGCCAAAGGTCGACCCGCCGAAAGGTTGGCACTTCGATGAGGGGTCCTCGCACCACTTTGCGTTCAATGCGCTTGCTCCGGACGGCTCGACCTTTTCAGAGGCCGAAACCGTCATGTACGCGCGAGCCGACTACAAGCCTCGTATTCCCGAGACAAAGAGTCTGCAGTCCTACATTTCCAACGACATGGGCGAGTTCAAGCGCTCCGATGCCGGTATGACCGTTTCACGAGAGCGCCCAATCCTCACCAAGGACGCGATCGAATTTCAGGTCGTCGCGTATTCGCCCGGCAAAGGCAGCTCCGGAAACTGGGAGCGCGTCGCCTACGCAGAGGATGGCGACTACTACCTCACGTTTGTCATCAGCTCTCGCACAGAAGTTGGGCTTGCTGGCGCAATGCCTGCGTTCAATTCGTTCGTCGCGGGATATCGGACTGGGCTCTGACCTTCGCAAACGAGTGCCGTCAGGAAGGCGACGCGTCGCTTTCTGGCGGCGCCTCGCTGCGATCGATGGCGTCGTATTCGCGCAGTTCGCGTTTTGCGTCGCGGATCGTGTTGGCGTCGAGTGGGCGGATCGTTTCGATCCGACACGCGTTGATGGCAGCCGGTGAACCACCGGCGCCGCGGGTCACGACGCTATCCATCCCGCTGTTGACGACGCCCATCGAGTTCGTGAACGAGAGACCGGCTGAGGTGAGCATGCGAGGGCAGGGGTTGCGCAGTTCGATCAGGTGTCCACTCGTCGGCGTCGCCCACACCGTCAGCGTCCGATCGTCCAGGGGCGTCCATTGCCGCATGCCAGCGCGCGGCAACTGGAAGGAAGCGACCGGTTCGCCGGCGTGTTCGCGGTAGAGCGCAACCCGCTCCTCCCTGGTCAGCGTCGAGCCGGTCGAACAGGCGGCCAGCGCGGCGGCCAGCATCAACAAAGGTAGTGCGTTCCGCATGTGTCGTCTCCCGTGGCGAGGTAGAGCCGAGCCCTCTTGTTGATCAGCTTCGGAAGACCAGGCTCGCAACGCATAGGCGACAAGCGATTACGCTCGGTCAGGTAAAGCAGCGGTGAGGATCGCATGACCGCAATGACCCACCCGCGCATTTGCTTTCGACCCAAGTGACTTGGCTCCGCTTCTGCCCGAAAGCGGACCCTCCGACTCCTCAGGCCGGTCCACGCCTCTGAGTGACCGCTTTCGACCCCAAGCGGACATTCCGATCGCTGCGCTCGGTCCGGCTATCATCGCGCCAAGTAAGCCGACGTCTTTGAGTTGCGCATCGATGAATTTTTCAGATCAAACAGATGAGGTATCTGCTCAGCTAGAACCAGACGAAATCCTGTCATTGGTGCGAGCCCTTCCCAGAGTTCTTGTTGACTTGGTCGGAGACGCAAACCTTGTTGCGCGTTATGGCGCAGGCTGCCAAATTCACGGCGACCTATGGCTTGTTCCCATGCGGGTCAACACGTCCTGGTTGGCGGATTTCTTGGAACGGGCAATTGACCAGAACATTTTTCTTCCATGCGACGCCGAGATGCGTATCGATCTCGAGAGTGGCCACCTCAAGGTTGCGTTCTGCAATGAGGGGCATCTGCATGTCGGCGGGTCCAGCGAGTCGCTCCGAAGCGCATTCCTGTCCAGTGAACCATTTAGTACCGTCAGGATGGTGGGCTGGTCGGACGGACTGGGATGACGTCCGCTTCTGGCGGAAAACTGCCATGGCCGGCTTGTGAGTCGAACCCCGTCCTGCATAAGCTCACGCCGTGAGCCAACTCGACAACATTCCGCCACACCTTCAGAAGCGATCAATTTCCCCGAGGGAGATCGTGCTTCCGCTTGCCGACGCATTGGAAGCAATCGACTGCCTGGAGTCCCAATCGGCTCTGATCCTGGGCTGGGAGGGCTGGGTAAAGGCGGCTGATGGTCGCGTTGGGCATGGTAGCGCTGGCTACCTGAGTACATCCACCGAACACCTCTCGGTTGCTGAGGCTGCCGCCGACGCGCGCAAGACGATCAAAGCTGGCGCATTGGACTGGCAAGAAAAACATGGTGGCGGCACCGATGTTTTGCACTTCTGCATAACAGTGAGGCCGACTAGCTAGCAGGACTGTCGAATGTCCGCTTCTGGCCGATAGCGGACATGGGGCACGTGACTGCTTCCGACCCGAATCGGACATTCGCCCACTGAACGCTCCGCCTGCGGGCCTGGTCATGGACATCGGAGAGAAAGGAAATGAATGACGCAAGTCAGGGTGAAAGCGAGAAGTCCAAGTCGCGCGCCATGGCCATCTCCATCGGTTTTGTCGCTGCCTTCGTCACAGCGGTTACGGTCTCGCTCTCCACGCCGGACGGCAACCTCGTCGTGACTTTGGTGCCAGCACTGGCAGTTGGGCTGGTCGTGTTCGGCCTGACGTCGTGGCGCACACGAAAGCGGACATCGAACAGATGACCGCTTTCGACCCAAAGCGGACATTCCGTCTGTAGCCAAGGGGTCCGGTACCATTTCCCAAATGACCGACACCATTCGATGCCGTGTTCACGGCGACCAGGAGCAAACGTTCGTTTGCCAACACTTGGCGACGGCCTTGGAAACCGGCGAGAGAGTCGGCTTCTTTTGGGCAAGTGGGGAGGACGGGGCGCGAGGCGACGCATGGTGCTCTACATGCGAGGAGGCGCGGATTCGGGAGGGTGGCGAATCTGGTGACTGGAACGACCGGTCCCAGAAGATCGCCAACATCAAGATTCTCTGCGGTTCTTGCTTCGACCGTGTTCGCGCAATGCACGGGTTGTGATGTCCGCTTCTGGCCGAAAGCGGAGATCGCCTGCCGTCGGCATCGTCCACGAAACGGAGGTGCATCTCTCGAAGGTGCAGCGTCGCGGCAAATCGCGGTGAAGGACCGGCACGCCCTCGGTTGTCGCGACTGCAGGGCGGCCATGGATGGCCACCCGGGCGGAGCTCCGGGTGCATGGATGCGGCTTGAAGGCGCTCCGACAGGCGCGATAACCGAGGGCGTGGCGGTCCGACCCAACCGGAGCCGAGGCTTTTAATCGATGTAAGCGCGCGTCAGCGTATTGAGATGCACACGCTCTGCATCACGCAGGAACGGCGCCAGCAACATCATCACCTGCACGATGCCCGCACGAATCGACACCTGCTCGTTCTTGTCCCCACGCGCCGACGCATAATTCATCCAGAACGTCGCGATCACCAGCACGTTGGTCGCCGCCGCATCGAGTTCCGCAGCAGACGCACGCATCACCCCCGCCTGCGACAACCCACGCATCACCTCATGCGCCTGCTCATCCGCCCGCCGCAGGATCCGCGCAAACCGGATCCGCAAGCGCCGATTGCGACTGAGGATGTCCGCCAGGTCGCGATACAGGAATCGATAATCCCAGATGCACTCGAACACCAGGTGCAGCAGCAACCAGATGTCCTCGAGCCCGGGCAACCGATCGGTCGGCGCACCCAGCGCAGCATCGATCCGCTCTTCGTACCGCCCGAAGAGGTGCTCGATGATGTCGTCCTTGTTGCGGAAGTGGTAATACAGGTTGCCCGGGCTGATCTCCAGCTCGTCGGCGATATGGTTGGTGGTGACGTTCGGCTCGCCCTGCGCGTTGAACATCGCGAGCGACGCATCGAGGATGCGCTGTCGGGTCTGCCGGGCCACGTCAGGCCGTCAGCTTTTTGACCAGGTCCACGTACTTCTGCATGGCCTCGTCCTGCGAGGTGCCCTTGAGCTTGGCCCAGGCTTCGTACTTGGCGGTGCCGACGAAATCGAAGAAACCGGGCTTGGGCCCGCTGACGTCGCCTTCCGAGCCCTGCTTGTAGAACGCGTACAGGCGCAGCAGCGTGTCGTTGTCGGGGCGCTCGGACAGGCCCTGGACATCCTTGGTGGCCTGTTCGAAACGGGCTTTGAGGTCGGACATGCGGGCTTCCTCGCTGTGCTGCCTGTCATCGGGCAGGCGGCAATCTGAGCATGCGTTGTCGACGTTTTCAATACGCAGGGGAATTGTGGCCCCGGCACGCCTCTGGCAACGTAACGGAAAGGACCTCGGGAGCAAGACGCACATGACCTACTTCGTCACGGGAGCCACCGGCTTCCTCGGCCGCCACCTGGTCGCCACGCTCCTCAAGCGCAAGGGCCCCATCCACGTGCTCGTGCGCAAGGATTCGCGCAAGAAGCTCGATGCCATCGCGGCAAAGATGGGTTGGGACATGAAGCGGGTGGTGGTGGTCGAGGGCGACATGGCCTCGCCCAAGTGCGGCCTGTCCGCCGCGCAGGTCCGCGCGCTCAACGGCAAGGTGAAACATTTCTTCCACCTGGCCGCCATCTACGACCTGACTGCGAAGGCCGAGCCGCAGCGCATCGCCAACGTGGAAGGTACGCAGCACGCGCTGGACCTGGCCGCGGCCATCGGGGCGGGCATCTTCCACCACACCTCGTCCATCGCGGCCGCGGGCCTGTACCCGGGCGTGTTCCGCGAAGACATGTTCGACGAGGCGGAAGGGCTGGACGATCCCTACCTGCAGACCAAGCACGAGTCCGAGGCCCTGGTGCGCAAGGAAAAGCGCCTGAAGTGGCGCGTCTACCGCCCGGGCATGGTCGTCGGCCATTCGAAGACCGGCGAGATGGACAAGATCGACGGGCCTTACTACTTCTTCTCCTTCATCAAGAAGCTGCGCGAAATGCTGCCGCAGTGGATGCCCACGCTCGGCATCGAGGGCGGGCGCATCAACATCGTGCCGGTGGATTTCGTGGTCGAGGCCATGGACCACATCGCGCACAAGCCGAAGCTGGACCACCACACGTTCCACCTGACGGATCCTGAGCCCATGCGCGTGGGAGAGGTGCTCAACACCTTCGCGCGCGCCGGCCACGCGCCGGAGATGACCATGCGCATCGACGCGCGCATGTTCGCCTTCGTGCCCGGTGGCGTGCGCATGGCGGTGGGCAACCTGCCGCCGGTGCGACGCTTCATCGGCATGCTGCTGCGCGATTTCCGCATCCCCAAGGAAACGCTGAAGTTCATTACGTATCCGACGCGCTTCGACAACCGCGAGGCCGAGCGCGCGCTCAAAGGCAGCGGCATTTCGGTGCCCAAGCTCGATACCTACGCCTGGCGCCTGTGGGACTACTGGGAACGCCACCTCGACCCGGATCTGTTCATCGACCGCTCGCTGAAGGGCCGTGTGCGCAACAAGGTGGTGCTGATCACCGGCGGTTCCTCGGGCATCGGCCTGTCCACCGCGCAGCGCGTGGCGGAGGCGGGGGCGATCACGATCATCGTGGCGCGCGGCGAAGCGGAGCTGTTCAAGGCGCGCGACGACATGAAGGCGCGCGGCGGCAAGGTGTTCGCCTACACGGCCGACCTGTCGGACATGGCCGACTGCGACAAGCTGGTCAAGACGGTGCTGGCCGAACACGGCCACGTCGACGTGCTCGTCAACAACGCGGGCCGTTCGATCCGTCGTTCGATCGAGCTCAGCTACGACCGCTTCCACGATTTCGAGCGCACGATGCAGCTGAACTATTTCGGCAGCCTGCGTTTGATCATGGGCGTGCTGCCGACCATGACGCATCGCCGGCGCGGGCACATCATCAACATCTCGTCGATCGGCGTGCTGGCCAATTCGCCGCGTTTCTCCGCCTACGTGGCCTCGAAGGCGGCGATGGATGCCTGGTCGCGCTGCGCGCAGGGCGAGTTGTCGGGCAAGGGCATCAGCTTCACCACGATCAACATGCCGCTGGTGAAGACGCCGATGATCGCGCCGACCAAGATGTACGACAGCGTGCCTACGCTCACGCCGGACGAAGCGGCGGACCTGGTGGTGAAGGGCATCATCGAGCGCCCGAGCCGCATCGCGACCCGCCTGGGCATCTTCGCGTCCGTGCTCAATGCGCTGGCGCCGAAGGCCTACGAGGTGGTGATGAGCACCGCGTTCGAACTGTTCCCGGATTCTGCCGCCGCCAAGGGCGACAGGAAGGCACTCAAGGGCGAGCTGGAACCGAGCAACGAGCAGATTGCGTTCGCCGCGCTGATGCGCGGGGTGCACTGGTAGTTACATCGTCGCGCACTGTTTGAAGCGCACCAGCTGCTGGGAGTTTTCCGGCGGCTGGAGGTGCACGCGGGCGGTGCGCAGGTTCGCGTAGTGCATCAGCACCGTGCAGATCTCGTCGAAGCGCTGGGTGCTGGTTTCGTCGACGAAGACCTGCAAGGTCGACTTGGTGGTCCACACCGCGCGATCGACGCCCGGAAGCGTGCCGACCATGCGCACGACGTCCGCGCGCTGCTTGTCTTCCTCTTCTTCCGTGGCCGCGACGACCACGGTCGACGGGGCGCTGATCCCCACCGGGGTTCCGGCCGCCGGCGCCGCGACGGTGGCGGGCTGGGCGGGGCGCGGCACGTCGCGGAGCACGGTGACGTCGGGCTTCGCTTTCGGCGGCGGGAGGCTGGCGCCCACCACGAAGGCGATCGCGACGCCCGCGACCGCGGCCCCCAACCACGAAATCAGCACCTGACGGCGCGCGCGTTGGCCCGCGACGTTGTGCACTTCGTCCTTGAGGCTTTGGGGCAGGAGCGGGGCGATCTCGGGCCACAGCGCCTTGCCATCGATGAGTTCGATGTTGGCGGAGTCGGCAGGCCTGCGCGCATCGGATTCGATGGTGCCGGGCGTCACCAGCAATCCACTGATGGCGCCCTGGAACTTCATCGACGCGCCGAATTCGGAGACCGACTGTTTCGTGAGGCGATAAGCCGAACCGTGCTTGCAGCTCAGCAGCGCGCGCTCACCGTTGCGCTGCAGGAGGAACTCGGTCTGCTGGCCACGTTCGGCTTCGTCGTTGGCGGTGAGCACGTCGTAGCCGCGATGGCGCATCGCATCCAGCACGAAGTGCGAGAACTCGCGCCAGCGCATCGCCGACAGCGCGTGGATGCCCGCTTCGGCCTCGTCCCGTCGACGACGGATGTTGCCGAAGTAGAGCGACCCGATGGTGCCCAGGATGACCGCGATCACGATGGCGGGAATGAGCGCGGTCAGCATGCGGAATGGCTCGTGCCCTGGGTCGAAGGACGCGAATGATACGCCACCGCCCGGCGTTCTCTGCCGCAAAAGAAGGCCCGCCAGTCCGAACCGTCGGGGGAGGGGAGCTGACGGTGGTGCTCGGGACTGGCGGGCCTTGGAGCGGGCTTGCCTGAAGCTGACTGGTTCAGACGACCGGTTGCTTCCTGGTCGCTTTCTTGGTGGCGCGCTTGCGCGGTGCCTTCGCGGCCTTGGTGGCGGCGGTGGCCGTCCGGCGCGTGGGCGAGCCGCCGACGCGGCGCAGTTCGGCGTTCAGCGCATCCACGCGCTGCACGAGGTCGGCGAGGTCTTCGCGGCTCGGCACGCCCAGCTTCACCAGCGCGCGTTGCACGCGATCTTCGAACACTTTTTCGAGGCGATCCCAGGTGTCCACGGCGCGTTCGCGCGCCTGGCCGACGCGGCTTTCGACGGCGTCGCGCACGACGTCGGCGCGGTTGCCGGCGATCTTGCGTGCGGTCTGTTCGAGGTTGAGGCCTTCCTTGACCAGGCCTTCGAAGAGCTTGCCGCCTTCGGCCTGTGCGCGTGCAAAGGCGCCCACGCCGGCCAGCCAGATCTGCTGTGCGGATTCGCTCAGCGATTTCGAGAGGTGGTCGGCATGCGCTTTGGATCCGGCGCCGGACGCTGCGGTCTTCTTGCGGGCGGTCTTCTTGAGCTTGGCCATGTGCCCTCCGCGGGCGCGGTGGTTTGAGGAGTGAAAGGCAGGATCGGCTTGCTGGCTAGAGCATTCACACGAGTGGCTGTAAAGGGACGTCAAGAGCTTTTTCATCGGCTCCGGAAGGACGGACCGCCACGCCCTCGGTTATCGCGCCTGTCGGAGCGCCTACAAGCCGCATCCATGCAACCGGAGCTCCGCCCGCCTCGCCATCCATGGCGGGGCTGCAGTCGCGACAACCGAGTGCGTGTCGGTCCTTCACCGCGATTTTTGTGTGCGCTGCGCTCGAAGCTCTTCACCGAAGCCGCAGAAGGTGAACTGCGGTGGAGGCCTGGCACACGCTCGATGAGCGTGGCTGCAGGGCGGCCATGGATGGCCACCCGGGCGGAGCTCCGGTTGCATGGATGCGGCTTGGAGGCGCTCCGACAGACGCGCTCATCGAGCGGGTGACAGGCCGTCCTTCCGAAGCCGAGGCGTTTGCTCCAGGGGCGTGCCGGACTTTCTGGTGTCGAAGTCAGCGAGCTGCTTTTTGCTTGGCGACCAGGTGGTCAACTTCATCCAACGCGCGACGCAAGCGAGCCGTCGTTTCCGTGGCGCGAGGGCGTTTGGGCAAGCCGTCGAGGATGGAACGCGTGTCGTCGGCCAGCACATCGTCGCGCAGCACCAGGCCGTGTGCCTTCAGCACCGGGCGCAAATCCGGTGCGCGCTTGCGCAGGTCTTCGAGCGTGTTGCGGTAGGCGATCTCGCAGACGCGGCGGCGGGCGGCGAAGCTGAAGACGTTGGTGAAGAATAATTCGCCGTCGTCGCTGTTGGGTTCGAAGACAAGCTGGTCGACATCCGGGTAAGTCTGCGCGTAACGCTGCAGGCCGACTTGCATGCGGGATTGCAGCAGCGTGCGGAAGGTCTGCGAGAGGACGACGGGCAGGCCGCCTTCGCTGAGTCGGGACTCGATGCCTTCGGGGTTGCGGCGGGCGGTGTTCGCGTCGAAGGGGACGAGCGGATTGAGGCCGATCATCAGATCGATGTCGCGCTCGAGGACGGTGGAGGCATGCATCGTGCGGCGGAGCGCGCCGTCGACAAAGTGGCGGCCGCGCACTTCCACCGGTGCATACAGGCCGGGCAGGGCGGCGCTTGCTTGCACGGCTTTCGAGATCGGGACGTCGTCCCAGTCTTCGCCGCCGAAGCGCACGACCTTGCCGCTGTCGAGTTCGACGGCGACGACGAACAGGTCGGCCTCCAGGGTACGGAAGTCGTTGCTGCGGCCGCGGCGAGTGAACACTTCGCGCAGGAAGTGTTCGATTTCGGTGCTGTCGAACAAGCCGGTCGGCACCAGTCCGCCGAAGCGGGTGATCGCGTCGGACCAGCGCGAGTCGCCGCGGGCGAACAGCATGTCGCGCCACCATTCCATCGCCAGGCGCGGGGCGCTGGCGGCGCGGCGCATGTATTCGAAGAAGGCAGGGCGCAGGAAGGTTTCCGGGCGGAACTGCACGTCGTCGCTGTCGCCGGTGATGAAGATCCGGCACATCTCCGCGGTGTCCATGCGGTTGGCCAGCGCCGCGGCGAGGAAGGCGCCGGAGCTCACGCCCACGTAGCAATCCAGGCGGGTGAGGTCCAGGCCATCGATGGCTTCGTCGAGCGCACGCAGGGCGCCGAGCTCGTACATGCCGCCGATGGGTCCGCCGCCGGCGACCGCCAGGCCGATCTTTGGCGCAGCTTTGGTCTTCGGGCGTTTCTGGGCGGCGTGCAGGGACAGCATCGGGAAGCCGGGGGCAGGGGTCGGGCGAGTGTACGGTCTGGGCCGTCTTTGTGTTTTGATCCCCGGCATGTCCCGGGGCCACGACCTCCAACGCCGCCTCGCTTGCCACCAGGCCCTGCACGATCCGGTGCGCGAACCCCGCAACCGACTGCGCTGGCTGCCCGAACTGCGCCGCTGGCAGGCCGCGCGCCTGGAGCGCAGCTTCGATCACTTGATGAAGGACCCACGCCACGCACCGGCCGCGCGGTTCTTCCTCACCGATGTGTACGGCGACCACGACTTCAGCCGCCGCGACGCCGACATCGCCCGCGTGATGCCCACGATGCAGCGGCTGCTGCCGGTTTCGCTGCTGGACACCGTGAGCGACGGCATCGCGCTCGGCGCGCTCACGCACGCCTTCGACCTGCGCATGGCGCAGGTGTTGGAGGCGCTCGCACCGAACGGGCGGCGGTTGGACGATGCGCGCTACGCGCAGGCGTATCGGCAGGTCGGCAAACCCCTGCTGCGCGAAAAGCAGATCGCGCTGATCCTCCAGGTGGGGCACGGTCTGGGCGCCGCCTTGCGCTTGCCGGGTGTCGGCTTGCTGATGCGCATGTCGCGCGGGCCTGCGCATGCCGCGGGCCTGTCGGAGCTGCAGGGATTCCTGGAGCGGGGCGTCGCGGCCTTCAGCCAGGTCAAGGACGTCGATGCGTTCATGGCCGACATCCAGCGCAGCGAACGCGCGATCGCCGCGCGCCTGTGGGCCGGCGATCCCGATCCTTTCAGGGCCTGACGGTCAACCGAAGCGTTCGTCGAGCACGCGGCGGATTTCGTGCTCGATCGGCCCCTTCATCGCCGAAAGCAGGAAGCCCAATTGCGCGGTGACGTGCAGTTCGTTCGGGGCCAGCGCGATGTGGCCGTCCACGCCGGAGCGGGTGAAGTGCAGGGTGTCGCCTTCCCATCGGCTTTGCATCGCGAAGCGGTCGCCAAGCTTGTCCGCCACCTCCTGCACGGCCTTGCGGGCCTTGGCGGGCGTGAGCGAATGCGGGTGGCGAATATCGATGCGGGACATGGGCGAGGGCTCCGGAAGGGCTGGCGGCATTGTGCACGCATGCTAGATTTCCGCGCAGTGGATACCTATCGATTGCGCTTCCCCAACCAGAACCCGCCCGACGCGGCCATCGGCCCGGGCCTGCACGGCATCGGCCGCAATGCCGACGGCGTGCTTGCGCCCGTGGAAGACACCGCGCGCATGCTCGCGCAGTTGTGCGTGGACCGCCGCGGCACCTGGCTCAAGCTCGGGAACGCGGTGCGCACCGTGCACGTCAACGGGCGCCCGGTGAAGCGCATGGCGATGCTGCGCGTGGGCGATGCGATCTATCTCGACGGCACCGAGCTGCTCCTGCTCGGCGCGCCGCGCGAACGCGATGTGCTGCCCCCGCCCGGCAACCAGGACGGCGGCGATCCGCGCATGTTGTTGCGCGGCGTGGGCGGCCAGTACCACGGCCGCAGCTTCACGCTCGAACGCCCGCGCGTCGTCGGCCGCGGCCCGGACGCCGACATCCGCATCGACGATCCGGCCTTCCCCGAACGCCACGCGCGCATCGAAGTGCAGGGCGGCCAGGTGGTGATGCGCGGGCTGCCCGGCGCGGAAGCCACGGTCGTCAACGGTGAAATGCGGCGCGATGCGGTGCTGCGCACGGGCGACCAGCTCGTGTTCGACGCACACCATCGTTTCGTCGTCGAAGCCCCCGGACGGCCCGCCTTGCCGCACGATGCGCTGGCGCCCGCGCTGCCGGACGACATCGACCTGGAACACGCGCACATCGGCAAGACGCCCGGCAAGGGCACGGTGCGCCGCCTGCCGTGGCTGCTGCTCGCGGCCCTGCTGATCGCCGGTGCGCTCAGCGCATTGCTGCTGTTCGGCTCGCCTGGCTGATCGTTACGCCTGAAAGCGTTGGAGGGATGACAAGGTCGAGTGCCGGCTCCAATTTCGCCGGTGCATACTGGCCTGCCACCCCATCGTGAGCCACGCCCGCATGTCACGCGCCTGGAACTTCAGCGCCGGTCCCGCAACCCTGCCCGAACCGGTCCTGCGCCGCGCGCAGTCCGACATGCTCGAATGGCGCGACGCCGGGGCGTCGATCGTCGAGATCAGCCATCGCGGCCCCGAATTCCTGGAAGTGGCCGCCGATGCCGAGCGTGCGTTGCGCACGCTGCTGTCGATCCCGGAGGACTACGCGGTGCTGTTCACGCAGGGCGGCGCGACCACGCAACAGGCGCTGATCCCGCTGAATTTTGCCGCGCCCGGGCAACCGGCGGATTACGTCGTCACCGGCCATTGGGGCAAGACGGCGCTGAAGCAGGCCGGCCCGTATGTGGCGACCAACATCGCGGCCAGCAGCGAGGCCGATCGCTTCCGCACGATTCCCGCGCGCAACAGCTGGAAGCTCGCCGCCGATTCGGCCTACGTGCACATCACGGCGAACGAAACGATCCACGGTGTCGAGTTCCGCGACATCCCGGACACGGGCAACGTGCCGCTGGTCGCCGACTTCAGCTCCTCGATCGCGAGCGAGCCGCTGGATATTTCGAAGTTCGGGATCCTGTACGCCGGTGCGCAGAAGAACCTCGGGCCGGTTGGCATCAGCGTGGTGATCGTGCGCCGCGACCTGCTCGAACGCGCCGGCCAGCCGCGCGCGGACATCTTCGATTACCGCTCGCAGCTCAAGGCGGAGTCGATGCTCAACACGCCGCCGACCTGGAACTGGTACATGCTCGGGCTGACCGTGCAGTGGATGCTGGACGAAGGCGGCGTTGCCGAATTCGCCAAGCGCAACGCGCGCAAGGCCGCGTTGCTGTACGCGGCCATCGACGATAGCAACGGCTTCTACAAGAACGACATCGACCCGGCCGTGCGCTCGCGCATGAACGTGCCGTTCTTCCTGCGTGACGAGGCGCTCGACAAACCTTTCCTGGCCGAAGCGAAGGATGCGGGCCTGATCGCGCTCAAGGGCCATCGCGTGCTCGGCGGCATGCGCGCGTCGATCTACAACGCGATGCCGGAGCAGGGGGTGCAGGCCTTGGCCGACTTCATGCGTGCGTTCGCAAAGCGCCATGGCTGAGCGCAAGAAGCCCGCGGAGAAGACCACGAAGGCGCCTGCGAAGGCGAAGAAGGCGCCTGCCAAATCCGTGCTCGCAAAGTCGACCGTGCCCGTCGACGACGCGCCGCTCGACCTGGCCGCCGTACGCGCCCAGATCGACGGCATCGATCGCGAGATCCAGTCGCTCATCGCCGATCGCGCGCTATGGGCGCGCCAGGTCGGCAAGGCGAAGGGCAAGCTGGCCGCCGCCGTCGATTACTACCGGCCCGAGCGCGAAGCGCAGGTGCTGCGCCGCGTGGTCGACCGCAACCAGGGCCCGCTCGCCGACGACGTGCTGGTGCGCCTGTTCCGCGAAATCATGTCGGCCTGCCTGGCGCAGCAGGAGCCGCTGAAGGTCGGCTACCTCGGCCCGGAAGGCACGTTTTCGCAGCAGGCGGTGCAGAAGCACTTCGGTCATTCGGCGAAGGGGCTGCCGCTGGCGAGCGTGGAGGAGGTGTTCGACGAAGTCGCCGCGGGCCACGCGGACTTCGGCGTGGTGCCGGTGGAGAACTCGGGGCAGGGTACGATCCAATCGACGCTCGACATGTTCCTGTCCTCGCCGCTGAAGATCTGCGGCGAAGTGGAACTGCGCGTGCATCAGTACCTGCTGTCGCGCTCGGGCCACATCGAGGACATCGAGCGCGTGTATTCGCATGCGTTGTCGCTCGCACAATGTCGCGGCTGGCTGCGCGCACACCTGCCGAAGGCGGAGAAGCTGCCGCTGGCCAGCAATGCCGAGGCGGCGCGACGTGCGCGCAATGCGGACGACTCGGCCGCCATCGCCGGCGAGAACGCCGCGCATGTGTACGGCCTGAAGATCGTCGCTGGCCCGCTCGAAGACCGGCCGGACAACACCACCCGCTTCCTCGTCATCGGCCGCAACCTGTTCCCGCCTTCGGGCCACGACCGCACCTCGCTGATGGTGTTCGTGCGCGACCAGCCCGGCGCGCTGTTCCGCGTGCTGGAACCGCTCGCGCGCCGCGGCGTGAGCATGAACCGCATCGAGTCGCGCCCTGCGCACACGGGCTTGTGGCAGTACGCGTTCTTCATCGATGTCGGCGGGCATGTCGAGGAGTCGCCCTTGCGCGATGCGCTGGCGGACCTGGAGGACTTCGCGGAGAACGTCACCGTGCTCGGGTCGTATCCGGTGGCGGTGCCGTGAGCGGAGGCGTCGGCGACGCCCCCGATTTCGAATCGCTCGCCACCAAGGCGATCCGTGGATTGCGTGCCTACGATCCGGGCCACGACCTGGTGGCGTGGCGGCGGCGCGTCGGGCCCGGGCTCATCGAACTGGGCTCGAACGAAAACCCTTGGGGCGCATCGCCCGCCGCGCGCGCAGCGGTGCTCGACAGCCTGCATGCCCTGCATCGCTATCCCGACCCGCTGGGCGGCGATCTCAAGCGTGCGCTGGCGGCCCTGCATGGCGTGGCGGTCGAACAGCTGCTGCTGGGCAACGGGTCGCATGAGTTGCTGATGCAGTTCGCGCAGGTGTTCGCGGGCGAGGGCGACGAAGTGATCGCCTCGCAATACGGGTTCGCGGTGTATGCGATCGCCGCGCAGGCCGCGGGCGCGAAGCTCGTGCAGGCGCCGGCATTGCCGCGCACCGATGCCATGGCGCGTGGGCACGACCTGGACGCGCTCGCGGCGGCGATCACCCCGCGCACCAAGCTCGTCTATCTCGCCAATCCGAACAATCCGACCGGCACCTGGTTCGGCATGGACGCGCTCGGCGCGTTCCTCGCGCGCGTGCCCCGCAACGTCATCGTCGTGGTCGACGAGGCCTATGCGGAGTTCAACGAGGACGCAGGCTCGGCGTTGCGCTACCTGGCAACGCATCCGAACCTCGTCGTCACCCGCACATTCAGCAAGGCCTACGCCCTGGCGGGCTTGCGCATCGGCTTCGCCGTCGGCGATCCGCGGCTCATCGCCGTGATGGAGCGCGTGCGCGAGAGCTTCAACGTCAACCTTGCCGGGTTGGCGGCGGCGGAGGCGGCGCTGGGCGATGGCGCGCACCTGCAATGGGGCTTGGCGCGCAATGCCGAGGAACGCGCACGCCTGGCGGAGGCCTTCGCCGCGCGCGGTTGGTTCGTCCATCCTTCACGCACCAACTTCCTGCTCGTCGAGTTCGGCGCGCGCACGAGTGCGATCGAGCACGCACTCCTCGAAAGGGGCATCGTGCTGCGCCCGATGATCGGCTATGGTCTGCCCGACTGCCTGCGCATCACCGTGGGCGACCGTGACGAAAACCGGCGCCTGGTCGCCGCACTGGACGAGATGGGATGAACCGCGACGCGCACCGCGAAGACTGGATCGCTTCGAAGCGCGGTGCCCTGCAAGGGTCGCTGGATGTCCCCGGGGACAAGTCCGTCTCCCATCGCGCGGTGATGTTCGCCGCGCTCGCAGACGGCACCTCGCACGTCGATGGCTTCCTGGAAGGCGAAGACACACTGGCCACTGCCGCCATCTTCGAACGCCTGGGCGTGCGCATCGAAGCGCCGGAACCGCGCAAGCGCGTGGTACACGGCGTCGGCATCGATGGGCTGCGGCCGGCCTGCGGCATGCTCGACTGTGGCAACGCCGGCACGGGCATGCGCCTGCTCACCGGCTTGTTGTCGGGCCAGACGTTCGACTCGGTGCTCACCGGCGATTCGTCGCTGTCGCGACGCCCGATGCAGCGCGTGATCGAGCCGCTGCTGCGCATGGGCGCGTCGATCGATTCCAAGTCAGGCTTTCCGCCGCTGCGCATCCGCGGCGGGCAGGCCTTGCAGGGCATCGAGTATTCCTCGGAGATCGCGAGCGCGCAGGTGAAGTCGGCCGTGCTGCTGGCGGGCCTGATGGCGCAAGGGCAGACGATCGTCCACGAGCCGCATCCCACGCGCGATTACACCGAACGCATGCTCAGCGCCTTCGGCTGGCCCATCCATTTCGCGCCGGGCATGGCGCGGCTGGAAGGCGGGCATCGGCTGCGTGCGACGGATGTGTCGATTCCCGCGGACTTCTCGTCGGCGGCGTTCTTCGTCGTCGCCGCCTGCGTGGTGCCCGGCTCGCAGCTCGTGCTGCGGCGCGTGGGCATGAACCCGCGTCGCACCGGCCTGCTGCGCGTGCTGCGCGCGATGGGCGCCGACATCGACGTTCGCGACGCGGGCGAGCAGGGCGGCGAAGCGGTGGCGGACCTGCACGTGGCGCATGCGCCGCTGCGCGGCATCGATGTGCCGCTGGAGGACGTGCCCGACATGATCGACGAGTTCCCCGCGCTGTTCGTCGCAGCAGCCTGCGCGCGCGGGACCACGACGGTACGCGGCGCGTCGGAATTGCGAGTCAAGGAATCCGACCGTATCGCGACCATGGCCGCGGGCCTGCGCGCCCTTGGCGTCGACGTGGAGGAGACCTCGGACGGCGCGGCGATCCGCGGCGGCCCGATTCGCGGCGGTAGCGTCGCCTCGCAGGGCGATCATCGCGTGGCGATGGCCTTCGCGATCGCCGGCCAGGTGGCCGACGACGAAGTGCGCATCGGCGATATCGCGAACGTCGCGACCTCGTTCCCCGGCTTCGACACGCTCGCGCGCGAGGCCGGCTTCGGCCTCACCGCGGCCTGAGCCTTACAGCTTGAATTCGATCGGCACGATGATCGTGCCGACGACCGGCTGCCCTTCGCGCAATGCCGGGCGGAAGCGCCACTTGCGGACCGCATCCATCGCCGCGCGGTCGAGATCGCGCGAATTGCTGCTGGAGGCGATGGTCACCGACGTCGGTTCGCCATCCACGCCCACTTCCACCTGCAGGCGCACCGTGCCGGTTTCGCGGCGGCGCATGGAGCGGTCGGGGTAGCGGGGCGCGGGCGAAGACAGGGGCGTCGGCGCGCTGGAAACCAGCGTCGGCGCGGGCACTGCGGGGGCGGCGTCTGCGGGCGGCGCGGGCTCCGGCGGCGGACGAGGGGCCTCGATCAGGTGCGGGCGATCGGCCAGCGCGTCTTCGTCGGGTTCTTCCAGCCCGCTCGCGCCGTCGCTGTTGCCCGCCATCGGCGCGGGCAGGGGCGCGAACTGCGGAGCGCCGTTGGCCACGGGCGCCGCCAGTTGCTGTGGCGTGGTGGACGGGCGTTGCGCCATCCACAGGAGGAAAGCCAGCAGGCCGAAGCCGAAGGCCGCGAGGATGAGCAGCAGTCCCCGCAGGGAGGGCACCCACCGGGTGATCGAGGCCCGGGCGGAACGCGCAGAGGATTTCGTCATGCCCCGATTCTGTCATTCGATCCACCCGGCGCAATTCGGCACGCGGCGCCCCCGCACGCCATAATTCAGCCCCCGTATCGGATCGCCTTCGCCGCCACATGCTCGACCCCCAACTGTTGCGCACCCAACCCGCCGAAATCGCCGAGCGCCTGAAGGCCACGCGCGGCCACGACCTGCCCGTCGCCTACCTGGAGCAGCTCGAAGCCGAGCGCAAGCGCATCCAGGTGCGCACGCAGGAATTGCAGAACCTGCGCAACACGCGCAGCAAGGCGATCGGCCAGGCGAAGGCCAAGGGCGAAGACGTCGCGGCGCTGCTCGCGGAAGTCGCGGGCTTCGGCGACGAGCTGAAGGCCTCGGAGATCGAGCTCGAGCGCATCCGCGGCGAACTCGAGGACATCGCGCTGGGCCTGCCGAACCTGCCGCACGACAGCGTGCCGCTCGGCGACGACGAAGCGCACAACGCCGAACAGCATCGCTGGGGCACGCCGCGCACGTTCGATTTCGCAGTGAAGGACCATGTCGAACTCGGCCAGCGCAACGGTTGGCTGGACGGCGACACCGCGGCCAAGCTCAGCGGCGCGCGATTCACCGTGCTGCGTGGTTCGCTCGCGCGCCTGCACCGCGCGCTCGCGCAGTTCATGCTGGACCTGCACACCAACGAACACGGCTACGAAGAAACCAACGTGCCGCTGATGGTCAACGCCGAAAGCATGCGCGGCACGGGCCAGCTGCCGAAGTTCGAAGAAGACCTGTTCGCCACGATGATCCATGGCGACGACACCACCGGCCGCCGTTACCTGATTCCCACCTCGGAAGTGCCGCTGACGAACATCGTGCGCGACGAGATCGTCGACGACGCGCGACTGCCGTTGCGCATGACCGCGCATTCGATGTGCTTCCGCGCCGAAGCCGGCAGCCACGGCCGCGACACGCGCGGCATGATCCGCCAGCATCAGTTCGAGAAGGTCGAGCTCGTGTCGATCGCGCGCCCGGAGGAGTCCTACGCCGAGCACGAGCGCATGACGCGCTGTGCGGAAACGGTGCTGGAGAAGCTCGAACTGCCGTACCGCCGCGTGCTGCTGTGCACGGGCGACATGGGCTTCGGCGCGACCAAGACCTTCGACCTCGAAGTCTGGCTGCCCTCGCAGGACACCTATCGCGAGATCTCCTCCTGCTCGAACTGCGAAGCCTTCCAGGCCCGTCGCATGCAGGCGCGCTGGAAGAATCCGGCGACGGGCAAGACCGAACCGGTGCATACGCTCAACGGTTCGGGCGTGGCCGTCGGCCGCGCGCTGATCGCGGTGATGGAGAACTACCAGAACGCGGACGGTTCGATCACGGTGCCCGCCGTGCTGCGCCCGTACATGGGCGGCGCGGACGTCATCCGCTGAGCTAGTGCTTGCGTGGTGGCAGGCATTCGCGCGAGCGCGCGAGTTGCCTGCCGTCGAAGCCCCAGCATTCGTAGAGCTCGCGGTCGTCCCGCCATCCGGCGTACACGAGGAAGCTCATCGTCCCGTCGTGCAATCGCGCGACCTGGGTCGGGCTGCCGCTCAACTGCGCAACCCGCACCGCCCGCGGTGGTGCATCGGCTTTCGGGTCGATGCGATACACGTTGCCTTCGTTGCTGCCCAGGTGCGCCAGGCCGGTGAACACGAAGATCCCGGCGGGCGTTTCGACGATGCCGTGCACGTTCTCGCGCAGCAGCGGATGCAGGGTGTCGGTGTTGTCTTCGAACGAGAGGCCGCCGATCCATTCGCCCATGTCGGTGCCGACGAGCGTTCCGCCGAAGGCGGGCAGCGAATAGTCGGTGACGATGGTGCGCTCCCTTTTCGGCGGCGGCGCGGCTTCTGCGGCGGTCTCGCGCTGCGAACACGCGGCGCAGGCAAGGAGGGCGACGGCGAGGGCGGCGGTACGCATGCGCCGCACGATGCCAGAAAAGAAGCGGGCCGCACATGGCGGCCCGTGTCCTGTCCTTCGAGGTGCGTGGCTTACGCCGCTTTGCGCAGCGCCACCGGGATCGACGCATGGGCCGCCGCAAGGGCGTCCGTGCGGTGCTGCGGCGAATACGCGACGCCTTCGGCGCGCACGAACTCGACGTCGCTGATCCCGAGGAAGCCGAACACCTGGCGCAGGTAGGCTTCCTGGAAATCCGCCGGGCTGCTGTCGCCATAGATGCCGCCGCGACCGCTGGCGATCACCACGCGCTTGCCGCCCGCGAGGCCTTCCGGGCCGTTCTCGGTGTAGCGGAAGGTCTTGCCGGCGACGGCAACGCGATCGATCCAGGCCTTCAGCGTCGAGGGGACGCCGAAGTTGTACATCGGCGCGCCGATCACGATGACGTCGCTGGCGAGGAACTGGGCCATGGCCGCGTCGTTCTCGGCCGAGGCGGCGGCGTCGGTGCCACCCAGCACACCGCCGGTCAGGTGGGGCAGGGGATTGGTGTCAAGATCGCGATAATCGACCGTCAAACCCGGCACAGCGTCCTGCCAACGCGCGACAATCGCCGCGCTGAGCTCGCGGGTGACGGAAGAAGCGCCCAGGGCGCTGGAGTCGAGGTGAAGGAGTTTCATGGCCGGTGGTTCCGTTCGAAGGCAGCGGTGGCTGCGTTGGGGCGTACCTTAGGCCGTTGCAGTAATGGGATAAATAAGGTTTAATGCCACTGATCGTTGCACATGTGCAACAGTAGTCCGGAGCCCCCCATGCAGGACCTCAACGATCTCTATTACTTCTCCGCCGTGGTCGACAACGGCGGCTTCGCGGCGGCCGAGCGCGCGCTCGGCATTCCGAAGTCGCGGCTGAGCCGCCGCATCAGCGCGCTGGAGAACGAACTCGGCGTGCGGCTGCTTCAGCGTTCCACGCGCCGTTTCGCCGTCACCGACGTCGGCAATGCCGTGCATCGCCATGCGCAGACGATGTTGGAAGAAGCCAAGGCGGCGCGCGAAGTCGTCGATCGCCTCAGCGCCGAACCCCGCGGCACGATCCGCATCAGCGTCCCGGTGAACATCGCGCAGGAAACGATCCCGAAGCTGATGCCCGAGTTCCTCGCGAAGTACCCGGAAGTGCGCGTGCAACTGCACGTGAGCAACCGCCGCGTGGATGTGATCAACGAAGGTTTCGACCTCGCCATCCGCGTGCGCAACAAGCTGGACGACGACGGCAGCCTGGTGATGCGCACCTTCGGCCAGATCCAGGAGTTGCTGGTCGCGAGCCCGAAGTACCTCGATCGCGCGGGCCGGCCGAAGCAACCCGAAGACCTCGCCCACCACGTCACGCTCACGATGAGCGAGGACGAAGCGCGCCAGCGTTGGGACCTGCAGGACGCGAGCGGCGAGATGCGCCGCGTCGAACTCAAGCCGCGTTTGTCCGGCTTCGATTTCCCCATGCTGATGGCGCTCGCGCGCCAGGGCATGGGCATCACGATGCTGCCGGAAAACGTGTGCGCCGATGCGATCCGCAACGGCGAGCTCGAAGTCGTGCTGCCGAACTGGCGCCTGCCGCTGGGCATCGCGCACCTGGTGTTCGCCTCGCGCCGCGGCCTGTTGCCCGCGGTCCGCGCGATGATCGACTTCCTCGCGGAGAAGATGCCGGCGCTGATCGAGGAATCGAGCCTGCATTGCCGCAATTGCCCGCCCGTGCCCGGACTTTCGCCCGGTAACGGCGAGGCGGCCAAGGCCGACGTGCCCCGCCGAAAGGCGCCCGAGGCGGTCCCGGCGCGTTGATGCGGCCCTGACGCGCGCGCATGCATGGTGCGCGCGCAGAGTCCGTCCCCCAGGAGCCGTCCCGATGACCAGGATCCGAGTCGCCGCCGCAGCGTTGTCGACCGTATTGATGCTCGGTGTGTTGGCCGTTGCGCAGGCGCAGAGCACGGCCGCACCGGCGGCGCCCGGCGCCACGATGGCCAAGCGCCCCGGAGATGCGGGACAGTCGTGGCGCATCAACTTCGACCGCACGGCGAAGGCCGACGGCGTGCTGCATTTCCGCATCTGGCCGTACGGCGCCGACCCCATCGACATCAAGATCCCGGTGGCGAAGGGACAGACCGAGAACGCGATGGCGCGGATCACCAGCGACACGTTCAGCGACACGCTGGACAACAACGACTACCGCACCGACGTGAAGAAGAACGTCGCGTTCCTGATGGCGGTGCACGGCAATCGGCGCTTCGCGCTGGAGCTGGTCGAGAAGCCGGAAGGGACGGACATCGATCTGTATCGCGGCGGGCGTTGACGCTTCGGAACGCGCCGGCTGGGCGCCGGCGCGTTAAAGTGCGCCCCCAGGGGAAGGATGGCCGAGCGGTTTAAGGCACCGGTCTTGAAAACCGGCGTTGTCGCGAGACAACCGTGGGTTCGAATCCCACTCCTTCCGCCATCAACTCGCCCGCACGCGCCCCGCGCCCAGCGACGCCGCCTTGGCCTTCTCCGCCACCAGCAGCTTTTCGGCATCCGGCGAGGCTTTCCATTCCTCGTACTGCTCGTCCAACTGCGCAAGCTCGTCGGCCGAGAACATCTCGCGCGCCATCCGGAACATCGTCTTCTCTTCTTCCTTGGCGTGGTGGTCGACGAACTCGCCGAGGACCTTCGATCGGCCTGCGAACTCGGGCGTATCCGGATTCGCCGCATGGACTTCCGGGATCACCGAGTGCTCGACGGCATGGTGCTCCGACACCGCCTCGGCCAGCGTCTGCAAGCCATCGCGATCCGCGCGTTCCTTGAATGCGGGATAGAAGACCTTCTCCTCCCACTTCGCGTGCGGGATCAGGTGCGCTTCGATCTTGTCCAGCAATTCCGCGCGCCCTTTGACGGCGCGATCGGTCGTGCCTTTCAGGTCATCGAAGAGGCTGCGCAGGAGGTCGTGCTCCTGCTTGAGGGTCTTGAGGATGTCGCGTGCCATGTGCGCTGCTCGATGCGGAAACGAACCGCACCATTACGTTGCGACGCGTCGAAGTCGCGTGCACGCACCCGCAGCCGCTACTGAATCAGTCAGCTTGCACGGTTGACGTTACAGGCGGCTGACCCGAAACTTGCGCGCCTTGATCTTCCCCTGCTGCAGCTTCGCCAGCGCCTGCCCGACGTGCGCGGCCTGGATGGCGACGTAACTGCGCGTGGGGAACACATCGATCTTGCCGATCGCGTCGTTCCTGATCCCCGCATCGCCCGTGAGCGCGCCCACGATGTCGCCCGGGCGCAGCTTGTCCGTCTTGCCGCCGTCGATCCGTAGCGTCGCCATGGTCGCGCGCGGGCCGATGTTGGCGCGCAGGGCGGCGAGCGTCGGGCGACGCAACTCGGCCTTCAGGCCCAGCGCTTCCTCGATTGCACGCAGGCGCGGCAATTCGCGCGGCGAGCACAAGGTGAGTGCAATCCCTTCGCGCCCCGCGCGACCCGTGCGACCGATGCGATGCACGTACGTGTCCGGATCATTGGGCACATCGAAATTGACGACGGCCCCCAGTTCCTCGATGTCGAGCCCGCGCGCCGCAACATCGCTGGCCACCAGCACGTTGCAACTGCGGTTGGCGAAGCGCACCAGCACTTCGTCGCGATCGCGCTGTTCCATGTCGCCATGCAGCGCGAGCGCGGAGAAGCCCAGGTGCGCCAACGACGACACGACTTCCTCGGTATCGCGCCGCATGTTGCAGAACACGACCGCACTGTTGGCGCCATGGTCGATCAGCAGGCCGGCGAGGGCGGCAGGCTTCAGGGCGGGCTCCACTTCGTAGAAGCGCTGTTCGATCGTCGCCTCGTGCGCGGCGCCTTCCACGGTGACTTCGGCGGCATCGTGCGTGGTGCTGCGGGCCACGTCGCGAACCGCCTCCGGAAAGGTCGCGGAGAACAGCAGCGTCTGCCGCTGCTTCGGCGTCGCCTTCACGATTTCGCGGATGGGCTCTTCGAAGCCCATGTCGAGCAGGCGGTCGCCTTCGTCCAGGACGAGCACGCGCACGCCGCGCAGGTCTAGCGCCTTCTTGCGCAGCAGTTCCTGCACGCGGCCGGGCGTGCCGACCACGACATGTGGCGCGTGTTGCGCCAGCGAGGCCAGCTGCGGGCCGAGCGCGACGCCGCCGGTCAGCGTCATCAGTTTCAGGTTCGGCAGGCCAATGCCGAGCTTGCGGATCTGCTTGGCGACCTGGTCGGACAACTCGCGGGTGGGGCAGAGCACGAGCGCCTGCAGACGAATCTCCGCAATGGCGAGCCGATGCAGCAACGCGAGCCCGAAGGCGGCGGTTTTGCCGCTGCCGGTCGGGGCCTGGGCGATCAGGTCCCGGCCTTCCAGCAGGGTCGGGAGGCTGCGCGCCTGCACGGGCGTCATGCGCACGTGGCCCAAGGCATCCAGGCCCCGCAGCAGCGCGGGATCCATGGAAAGATCGGAAAATTCGACGGCTTCGTTCATGCGCCATGATACCGGGACGGGTCCATCCGCCGCCGCATGGCACCAATTTGACACGTTTTGGTTCAAGCTACGCCGTTTCCCCGACGCTACAGCCCCATGTCCCGCCCTTCTTCGCTCGACAAAGACCAGCTGCTGCAATGCGCGCACGGCGCGATGTTCGGCCCTGGCAACGCACGTTTGCCCGCGCCGCCGATGCTCATGTTCGATCGCATCACGCGCATCAACGACAACGGCGGTGGCTACGGCAAGGGCGAGCTGGTGGCCGAGCTCGACATCCGTCCGGACCTCTGGTTCTTCCAATGCCATTTCGAAGGCGACCCGGTGATGCCCGGCTGCCTGGGCCTGGATGCGATGTGGCAGCTCGCGGGCTTCTACCTGCCGTGGCTCGGCGAGCCCGGCCGCGGCCGCGCCCTGGGCGTGGGCGAAGTGAAGTTCACGGGGCAGGTGCTGCCCAACGCGAAGGTCGTGCGTTATGAGATCGACGTGAAGCGGGTCGTGCGCGGCAAGCTGCGCCTTGTGGTGGCCGATGGCCGGACCTATGTCGATGATCGTCTGATCTACGAAGCGAAGGATCTGCGCGTGGGCCTGTTCCAGTCGACGGAGGGTTTCTGATGCGTCGTGTCGTCGTCACGGGCATGGGCATCGTCTCGCCGCTGGGCAACGATGCGGCGAGTGTGCAGAGCGCGCTGCGGGAAGGTCGCAGCGGTTTGCGGGCCTACCCCGAGGAAGCCGAGCACCTGCGCAGCCACGTCGCGGGCATCTGCGATATCGACCTGGAAGCGGTGATCGATCGCAAGCTCAAGCGGTTCATGGGCGATGCGGCGGCGTATTCCTACGTGGCGATGCGCGATGCCATCGCGGACGCGGGCCTGTCGGACGAGGCCGTCCACGATCCGCGCACGGGCCTGATCGCCGGCTCCGGCGGCGGTTCGCCGGAATGGCAGACCGAAACCAGCGACCTGCTGCGCAACAAGGGCGTGCGTCGCGTCGGTCCGTACATGGTGCCGCGCACGATGAGCTCCACCGTGTCGGCCAACCTCGCCACCGCGTTCGGCATTCGTGGCGTGAGTTATTCGCTGTCGGCGGCCTGCGCGACCTCCGCGCATTGCATCGGCGCGGCGGCCGACCTGATCCGCCACGGCGCGCAGGACATCGTCTTCGCCGGCGGCGGCGAAGAACTGCACTGGGGCATGACCTGCCAGTTCGATGCGATGGGCGCGCTGTCCACGCACTTCAACGACACGCCCGAACGCGCATCGCGTCCCTACGACGTGGACCGCGACGGTTTCGTCATCGGATCCGGCGCAGGCATGCTCGTGCTGGAGGACTACGAACACGCGAAGGCGCGTGGCGCGCGCATCCATGCCGAGCTGACCGGCTACGGCGTGACCTCAGACGGCGCCGACATGGTCGCGCCCAACGGCGAAGGTGCGGTGCGCTGCATGCGCATGGCCCTCGCGGGGCTGGACGGCAAGGGCGTCGGCACCATCGATTACCTCAACACCCACGGCACCTCCACGCCGCTGGGCGACATCGTCGAGCTCGAAGCCGTGCGCCAGGCCTTCGACGGCAAGGTGCCCCCGCTGTCCTCGACCAAGGGGCTCACGGGCCATCCGCTCGGCGCGGCCAGCGTGCACGAAGCGATCTACAGCCTGCTGATGTTGCAGGGCGGGTTCATGGCGGCGTCGGCGAACATCGACACGCTGGATCCGCGCGCGGAGGGCTTCCCGATCCTGCGCGAGATGCGCGAAGCGCCGCTGAACACGGTCATGTCCAACAGCTTCGGCTTCGGCGGGACCAACGCGACGCTGGTGTTCAGCCGCGTCTGACGTGGGGTAGAGTGCGGCCGTGCGAACCTGCCTGCCGCTCCTGCGATTGCTGTTGTGCGCCAGCCTTGTGTTGAACGGGGTGGCGAGTGCGTTCGCGGGTGCGTCGACGCACGTCGCGACGCAGGCGACGGCCGCAACGCAAGCCGCCGGTTGCCATGAGGACGCGATGGCCGCGCCCACGCATGAACGCGCACCCGCGCCGGCCCACGATGGCGATTCGTGCTGCACCGACGTGACCTGCCTGTCGCACTGCCTGGGCACCGGCTACGTGGCTGCGCCCGCGATGACGCTGTCCGCACAACTCGCGTCCGTTGCGCCCGCACTTCCAGCGCCCGCGCAACACCGCGCACCGGCACCAACCAACCTGCTTCGACCTCCCATCGGCTAAGCGATCCCTGGCGCGATTTGCGCCGCTTGGTCGTGCGCGCCGGCTTTGGCGCGTGCGGTTCCTGATCGCCATTCGATGGAGTTCCGATGTCGTTCGATTTTCCGCATCGCGGCGCGCTCGCGCAGCCGTCGCGTCGTCGTTTCGTCCAGGGCCTCGCTGCAGGCGGGGCCATCGCGGGCCTCGGTCTGTGGCCGCGTGCTTCCTGGGCGTTGCAGTCCGCAGGCCTGCCCACGGTGCTCGCGGGCACCGAGTTCGATCTGCGCATCGGCGAGACGCCGATGAACTTCACCGGCCGCGCGCGCACGGCCGTCACCGTCAATGGTTCGCTGCCCGCGCCGCTGCTGCGCTGGCGCGAAGGCACCACGGTGAACCTGCGCGTGTCCAACGCATTGCCGCATGGCGCGATGCACGGCGAGCAGACGTCGATCCATTGGCACGGCATCCTGCTGCCCGCGAACATGGACGGCGTGCCGGGCATCAGCTTCGACGGCATTGGCCGGGGCGAGACTTACCAATACCGATTCGACGTCCGGCAGGCGGGCACCTACTGGTACCACAGCCACTCGGCGTACCAGGAACAGGTGGGACTGTACGGGCCGCTGATCATCGATCCGATCGCGCCCGAGCCGTTCGCGTTCGATCGCGACTACGTGGTGATGCTCACCGACTGGACGGACCTGGATCCTGCGGCGCTGTTCGCGCGGCTGAAGAAGATGCCGGGGCACGACAACTACGGGAAGCGCACGATCGGCGACTTCTTCCGCGATGCGAAGCGCGATGGCCTGCGCGCCACCGCCGAAGATCGCGCCGCGTGGGGACGCATGCGCATGACGCCGACCGACTTGTCGGACGTCAACGCAAACACCTATACCTACCTGCTCAATGGCACCACCAGCCTCGGCAACTGGACGGGTTTGTTCCGCTCGGGCGAAAAGGTCCGCCTGCGCTTCATCAACGGCGCATCGATGACGCATTTCGACGTCCGCATCCCGGGCCTGAAGATGACGGTCGTCGCGGCCGACGGACAATACGTGCATCCGGTGACGGTCGATGAGTTCCGCATCGCGACGGCGGAAACTTTCGATGTGATCGTCGAACCGTCGGGGCAGGACGCATTCACCATCTTCGCGCAGGACATGGGCCGCACGGGTTACGTGAGCGGCACGCTAGCCGTGCGCGAGGGCCTGCGTGCGCCGGTACCTGACGTGGATGCCCGCGCGATCCTGATGATGGCGGACATGGGGCACGGCGGCGCGGAGCACGAGATGCCCGCGATGGCCGACATGCCCGACATGCCCGACATGCCGGGCATGGACCACGGCAGCGCGCTGTCGCATCCCGCCAGCGAATCGCACAACCCCTTCGTCGACATGCAGGCGACCGCGCTGTCCGCGCGACTCGACGACCCCGGCATCGGCCTGCGCGACAACGGCCGCACCGTGCTCAGCTACGGCATGTTGCACAGCGCGTTCGACGACCCGGATGGACGCGAACCGGGCCGCGAGATCGAACTGCATCTCACCGGGCACATGGAGCGCTTCGCGTGGGGCTTCAACGGCGAGAAGTTCTCGCAGTCCGAACCGTTGCGAATGACCTACGGCGAACGCCTGCGCATCGTCCTGGTCAACGACACGATGATGACGCACCCCATCCACCTGCATGGGATGTGGAGCGACCTGGAGGACGCGCAAGGCGCGTTCCAGGTGCGCAAGCACACCATCGACATCCCGCCGGGCACGCGCCGCACTTATCGGGTGCGCGCCGATGCGCTCGGGCAATGGGCCTACCACTGCCACCTGCTGTTCCACATGGAGTCCGGGATGATGCGTGAAGTGAGGGTCGAAGAATGAAGACGTCGATCCTTGCCATCGCAATGTGGGCCACGGCCTTCCATGCCGGCGCGCAGGAGCACATGCACCATGGCATGAAGCCGGCAACAAAGCCTGCCAGCGCCGCCACGCCGGTCCCCGAACTCACCGACACCGATCGCGCAGGCGCACGACCGCCGTCGCACGATCACCCTGTCCACGACAACAGCGTGCACAGCTTCGTGCTCTTCAATCGTCTCGAAGCCTTCGATGCCGACAACGGTGCGGGCCAGGCATGGCAGGCCCGCGCGTGGATCGGCACCGACACCGACAAGCTCTGGCTGCGCAGTGAGGGCGAGCGCGTGGATGCCCGCACGCAGTCTTCCGACCTCGAAGTGCTCTACGGTCGTCCCGTCGCACGCTGGTGGGATGTCGTCGCCGGCGTGCGCCACGACTTCAAGCCCGGGGCGTCGCAGGACTTCGCGGCGCTCGGGATCGTGGGCATGGCGCCGTACAAGATCGAGATGGAAGCGACGGCCTACCTCGGCGCATCGGGCCGCACGGCCGCGCGCGTGGAAGCCGAATACGACGCACTGTTCACCAATCGCCTGATCCTGCAGCCCCTGGTCGAACTCAACTTCAACGGCAAGGACGATCCGCAGCGGCATGTCGGCAGCGGCCTGTCGACGTTGGAAGCAGGCCTGCGCCTGCGTTACGAGATCGATCGGAAGTTCGCGCCGTACATCGGCGTGGTGTACGAGCGGGCCTACGGCGACACGGCGGACTTCCGGCGATCGGCAGGCGAGGGCGCCGGCGACACGCGCATCGTGGCGGGCGTCCGCATCTGGTTCTGAGACACTGACGAAGGCTCAACGACGGGAGTTCCGCCATGGACCACGCATCATGGGTTCGCTTCCTGCTGTGGTGCGCCGCCGTGAACTACGGCGTGCTCGTGCTGGTGTTCCTCGCCTGGCTCGCCGCGCGCGGGCCGATGCGGCGGCTGCACCAGCGTTGGTTCGCACTGGGCGACACGCAGATCGACGGCTACATGTACGCCTTCCTGGGCTTCTACAAGCTGGCGACATGGTTCTTCCTGCTGGTGCCCGCGCTGGTGTTGCACCTGCTTGGCTGACGCGATCGCGCGCGCTCAGCCGGTTGCGCGAAAACGTCGCAGCCACTGCCGCGTGCGCACGCGCAGGGGCATCAGCGTGTAGCGATAGAGCTTCGACAAGGCGCGCCGCCTGCGCGGAATGCGCCAATCGAAGCCTTGCTCCATCGCGTACTGGCAAGGGTTGCACAGCCCGCACGGTTGGCCGCCGCGCGGGCTGTGGCAGAACCAGGTCATCTCGAGCAGGTCCGTCCATCCGTTGCGCGCTGCGGCCTCGGACGTCTCCTGCTTCTTCGTCATCAAACCCGGCAGCGCGAAGGGGCCGATCACGGTGCGCAGGTCCGCGTCGGGGCAATCCGGGCGCAGGCGCCAGGTGGTGTAGCCCTGCGGGGTGATGGTCTCGACCACCTCGTCCTTGAGGAAGGTGTATGCGCCGTGCGCGGTCATTTCGATGAGCAACTCGACGCCGTCCAGCCCCTTCTGCTGGCAGTAGCGCGACAGGAACCCATACTGGTTGCCGAAGCGATGCGTGCTCGCGATGCGATCGAAGGCGCGCTGGATCTCATCGTCGCGCTTGAGGTTCTCCAGGCGCACCAGGTGCGAGGGCAGCAAAAGCGTGCGCGTGTGCGGAAACCGTTCGGCAAGCGCAGCGCGGATGCGGTCCATCGCGTCGATCTCGCAGGGTGCCGAAGCGCGGGCCGAATCCACCAGGTAGGTCGGCTCCACGGGCAACCGCTTGTCGAGCAGCAGCTCGAGCAGGCGGTAGGTCGAATCCCATCCGCCGGTCCACAGCAGTTGCACGGGGACTTCATTCGCCATGGCTCACCTCATCTTCACGGGTTCGGCCAGCTTGGCGAGGGCAACTTCACGTCTGCGTGACGGCCCCGGCCAGGGCGGGAACTCAGTAGTTTTACCGGGCCGGCGGCCGCAGGTTTTGCTGACGCCGGGTCTGCGTCGAAGCCGCACAATCGCGGCATGGACCCCAAGCAGATCGTCCTCCTCGCGTTCCAGGTCAGCATCGCGGCGACGGTGTTCGGCTTCGGGCTGGCGGCCACGCGCGACGAGTTGATGTTCCTGTGGCGCCGGCCGCAGTTGTTCATCCGTTCGCTGATCGCGGTGCTGATCGTCATGCCGGCGTTCGCGATCCTGCTCGTGCGCGTTTTCCACTTCCGTCCCGTCGTCGAAGTCGCGTTGCTTGCGCTGGCGATCTCGCCGATGCCGCCGTTGCTGCCGCGTCGCATGCACAAGGGCGGCGGCGAAGACGCCTACGGTATTTCCTTGCTGCTGTGGCTGTCGCTGGTCGCGCTGGTGGCGGTGCCGCTGGCGCGGCTGATCCTGAGCGCGTGGCTGGGGCCGGAAGTCCTGTCGTCCGGGAAGATCGCCAAGGTCCTGTTGCTGATGGTGGTGCTGCCGCTGGTGGCGGGCGCATTCCTGCGATCCCGGTGGCCCGCGATCGCCGATCGCATCGATCGGCCCATCAAGTTGGGCGCGATGGTCCTGCTGGCGATGGCCGTCGTGGTGTTGCTGGCGGTGGCATGGCGCCCAATGTGGAATGCGGTGGGGGACGGCACGATTTTCGCGGTCGTGTTGTTCGTCGTCGTCGGGCTCGCGGTCGGGCATTTCCTGGGCGGACCGTCGCGCGACACGTCCGTGGTGCTTGCGCTGGCGACCGCATGCCGGCACCCGGTCGTCGCGCTCACGATCGCCTCGAGCAGCGCACCCGGCAGCCAGTTCGGCGGCACGATCCTGCTCTACGTCCTGATCGCTTCGCTGGTCGCCACGCCCTACCTGATGTACCAGCACCGTTGCGAAACGCCGCCGCCGAAACCGAAGGTCGCCTGATCGGTCGGCAACCGGTGTTCACCCAATCCCGGATGCGGCGATCTGCTCGTCCTCGTAATCGACGAAGCGGTCCAGGTCGAAGGTATCCAGGCGATAGCGCTGCACCGCGGCCGAGAAGGCCATGATCGACAGCACGCGATCGGGCGAGCGCGCCCACGGCGGCACGTAGTGCGCCGGCGCGATCAGTCCGCTGTCGCGATACGGCGCCAGGCTCACCACGTCGGCCGTCGTCACGCGTCCGCAGAACAGCAGGCGCAGCACCTCGCTGCGTCCTTCCTGCAACGCACGACGGATGAAGCAATACACCATGATGACGCCTTCCAGGTACGCGCCGTCCTTGGTGAAGCAGATGCGCCCGTTGACGTCGCCCCCGCGGAACACGCGCGCGGCGCTGCGATAGCTCTCCACGTCGTTCTGGCCTGCTTCGAGGAACGCGCGGAACACGTCCATGAAGTCCGCGCCGTCCAGCGCTTCCTTCACGCGGATCACGCGCAAGGCCACGCGACGCAGGCGATTGATGTCGATCGCACCGGTGATGATCTCGGAGAAGGTCGCCAGGCCCTCCTGGGTGCGGGTGGTGCGCGGCGTGCCGACGCCGAGCGTCTTCAGGTAGGGCTGGTGCTTGCCGTTGAGCAGGGTTGCGGTGTGGATGAAGGCTTCGTGCTGCACGAGCTGTTCGATGTCCAGCTCGGAGAACATCGCGGTGGAACGGAGGGTGATCTTCTTGCTGCCGGCGGCGGCCTTCGAGGCCAGCGCGGGATCGAGCACGAGTTCGACCTTGTCGTCGGTGAAGAACGGCTCGATGCGTTCGCGGATGCGTTCGGCGAACTGCGCAGCGGTGAGGTCGCACGGCACTTCGGGTAACAAGCGCGTGTCGATGAGTTTGTCCGTCGTGTCCAGCATGTCGGCCGCTGCATCGGCCGCGGTGAGGTCGCCCTGCGACTTGTAGAGCGTGTCGGGGCGGCCGTAGAGCAGGGTGGAGCACTCGGTGAAGCCCGGTTTGCCGATCTGCGTGAGCATCTGCGCGGCGACGCGATAGCTCCACGCGGATTTCCACAACCAATGGCCGATCGGATGGCCGCGATCGATCGTCTTCATCAGCGCTTCGAGTGCGGCGATTTCCTCGTCGAGCTTCTGCGGCTGCGTGGGAGGCTTCGGCATCGCGGGCTTGCCCGCACGCCAGCCTGCGAGGAACTGCGACTCCATGTCCGCCGGCCAGCCGATCGCATCGAGGACCCGGATCTTGCGGCCGAGTTTGCAGAGTGCTGCGTCCGCTTCCAGCAGTTTGCCGAGTGCAGGATCGTCCGTGGGGGATTTTGCGACTGCGTTCATGGCTAATCCTGGTGCATCAACCAGCGATACAGCGCGCCGCCGATGATGCCGCCGATGATGGGGAACACCCAGAAGAACCAGAGTTGCGCGAGCGGCAAGCCGCCGGTGAACAGCGCCACGCCGGTGGAGCGCGCCGGGTTCACGGAAGTGTTCGTGATGGGGATGCTGATTAGGTGGATCAGCGTCAGGGCCAGGCCGATGGCCAGCGGTGCCGCGCTTGCGCTGGCTTTGGGATGCGTGGCGCCCATGATCACGACCAGGAACATCGCGGTCATCGCCACTTCGCTCAGCAACGCGGCCGTCATCGAATAGCCGCCAGGCGACATGGGTCCATAGCCGTTGGTGGCGAAGGCACCGGGCACGGTCGTATCCACCACCGTGCCGTTGCCATGCGCCAGTTGCCAGAGCACGAAGCCTGCGAGCACCGCGCCAAGCGTCTGCGCGACGATGTAGGGCAACAGCCCCGAGGCCGGGAACCGCCCGCCGGCCCACAAGCCGAAACTCACCGCCGGATTGAAGTGCCCGCCGGAGATGTGCCCGAGCGCATACGCGCCGGTGAGCACCGTGAGGCCGAAGGCGAGGGCGACACCGAGCAGGCCGATGCCGAGCGGATTGCCGTCGCCGCCGAAGTTGGCGGAGATCACGGCGCTGCCGCAGCCTCCGAGCACGAGCCAGAACGTGCCGATGGTTTCGGCCAGCAATTTCCTGAGCATGGGTGGTCCCTCCGTAGCAATTGCGACGTCAGAAGCTGACCGTGCCGGTCACCATGACCGGATTGCCTTCGATGCGATTCTTGACGTCGAACTCGTGCAGCCAGCGCGCGGAAAACTCGACCTTGCCGGTCTTGTAGGTCGCGATCGGGCCGATCGAGAGCGAGTGTCCCTTGAAGCCATTGAGGCGATCCGCCGTCGGGCCGGTGTCGTCTTCGAGCTGCTGGATCCAGCCGCCCGCTGCGCCGAAGCCCCAGCCGCTGGCCGTGCGTTTGATCAGCAATGCATCGATGCGGAACACCGCGCCATTCTGATAGTCGGTGGCGTGGTTCTCCGTGTAGAAGTCCACCGCCGCGAGCGTGCTGAACTCGAGCGTGCCGCCCTGGCCGAGCTGCGTGTAGCCCACGGTCGGTGAATACGTCCAGTTGTTGAGGCTCACGTTGGCGAGCTTGTCGGGGTCGTAGCTGCCGCTCGGCGTGTAGATGTAGAGCGCGAGCGACATGTGTTTCGTCTGGCTGAAGTGCCGGCTGGCGATGATCGGCACCACGGCGATGTCGAACGGGCCGGTGTCGCTGTCGCTGGTGGATGCGCCGAAGCGGCCGAGGCGGATGTCGGCGTCGACGTCGACCTTCGCGAAGGGCACTGCGATCGCGGACGCGTAGTTCCAACGCCCTTCGCCCGTGGGCCACACATACATGCCGGTGAAGGAGAGCAACTGGAACTGCGCATCCAGGCCCACCGCCGTGCTTCCGCCGATGGGCACCTCGCGTTGCGCGCCGATGTGGCCGGAGTAGTAGATGTACTGGGTGAGCAGGTTGAATCCCGGCGTCGGCGGAACCACGCCCGCGAACGAAGTCCCTTGGAGTCCGGTGATCGGGCGACCGAGCGCGCCTTCCGTGGCGTGCGCGGACAGGCTTGCCGCGCCGAGCGCGAGTGCGGTGCAGAGAGGGAGGCAACGCGCCAGCAGCGGCATCGGTCGGTTCCGGCGACGACGGGGGTCCTATCCTCCGCATCCCTGCGCCGCATCCCACCCCGACTTCTACGCAGCGGGCCTCAGTACTTCTACCGAGGCGAGGGCTGCACCTTCGCCCCGACGGGGAAGCGCACCTCCACCCGCGTACCGCCCTGTGCCACGCGGGCGAACTCGAGCTGGCCC
The DNA here is from genome assembly GCF_021284745.1 of Lysobacter sp. KIS68-7. Lineage (NCBI taxonomy): Bacteria > Pseudomonadati > Pseudomonadota > Gammaproteobacteria > Lysobacterales > Lysobacteraceae > Lysobacter > Lysobacter sp. KIS68-7. The sequence continues at coordinate 2,425,441 of NZ_CP089925.1, forward strand.
CGCAGCGTCTTCACGCGTTCGGCCATGCTGATCATGCCCAGGCCGCCATGGCGGGCCGAGGCGTAGTCCGCCGGCAGGCCGCGGCCATCGTCTTCGATGCGCAGCAATGCGACTTCGCCGTCGCGCCGCAGGGCGATGTTCACGCACGAGGCCTCCGCGTGTTTCTCCGCGTTGTGCAGCGCCTCCTGCGCGATGCGGAACAGGTCGAGCTTCTGCTGCTCCGACAGCGCGAAAGTCTCCTCGGTCTCGCAGCGCACCTGCAGTTCCTCGCGCGAATGGCTCGCGCACAAGGCTTCCAGCGAAGCGGCCAGGCTGGTGTAGCGCAGCATGCTCGGGTGCAATTCGTGCGAGAGCCGGCGGATGTCGTCGGACACGCCGAGCAGGTGTTCCTGCAAGGCCTCGATGCGCGCGCGGCCGTTGGCATCGACGCTGCGCTTCAGGCCGCTCAGCTCGATCGAGAGCGAGGCCAGGGATTGGTTCACGTCGTCGTGCAGGTCGCGCGCGATGCGGCTGCGCTCGTTCTCCTGCATGGTCATCACGCGTCGTGCGAGTTGGCCCAGGCGTTCGTAGGAATCGCGCAGCGCATCGTGTGCGAGGCCGCGCTGTTCGCGCAGCGTGGTGAGCAGGAGCAGCACGACGCTGGTGCCGATGGCCCACCACTGCAGGTGCACGATCGTGGCGCGCACGCTGTCGTGCACGAGCGGCCCGGTGCCGAGCGTGCTCAGCCACAGGCAGGCGATGCAGGCGATGGACCAGACCACCCAGCTCCATGCGCTGCCCAAGGCATGGTTGGTCCAGATCAGCAACACGATGGGAGCGACCGCCAGCAAAGGCGCAATGTCGGTGCGCCCGAGCGGCGACATCCACACGACGACGAGCGCGAAGACTCCGAAGGCCGCCATCGCCGACGGCATGCGGGCGGTCGCATGCGTGCGTCCATGGAGCAGGCGCATCACGCCGACGAACGTGGGCACGAGCAGCATGTAGGCGAGGCTGCGCGCGAGTGCCATCTGCACCCAGTCCGAACGTGGCGAGGGAATGCCGAACTGGTTCGACGCCGCGACACTCCACGCCGCGCCCAGCAAAGGCAACGCCATCCCCGCGACCAGCACGAAGCGCGCGGGATTGCATTCGCGCGATTCGTGGATGGGGATGTTCTGCTTCGGATGCACGGCAAGCGCTGCGACCGCAACGAGCGCGAACTCGCCGGCGAGCCGGACGCAGTAGGGCAGCAAGTCGCGGCCCATCGACGCGCACACGAGCGCGCTACCGAGCAACGCACCGGCGCAGCACGCAGCCCAACGCGACCGCGGGCTGGCGAGCAAGCCGCACATCAGGATCGCGCCCGGCCACCACGCGATCTGTGCGAAGAACGTGGCCGTCCAGGGATCGACGGTCAGTCCCTGGCCCAACGCCGTCGCGACGAGGAGCGTCGCGGGTACGACCCAGGCGGCCTGCACGGGTTCATGGTCCATGGCAGAGTCCTTTGCGCGTTGACGTCGGGTTTACAGCGCGTGCACAACACGTGCAAGGGCCGTTGGATGACAGCCGACAATCGGCGCATTCACCCCGTGACCAGTATTCGCGCTCGTGAAACCTCACTTTTTCGTCACCATGGATGAACACGCTCCACGCCAGCCTCACGTTTCGGAGGGGACTGCATGGCGATGATCGCAAGCAACAGCGGCACATCACCCGAACGGGCGCGCCTGTTGCTCGCCGACGATCACGTGCTGGTGGCACAGGGCCTGGAGCGCCTGTTGCTCGAGTGCTTCTGCCGGATCGACACGGTGCGTTCGGGCGAAGCGATCATCGAAGCGGTGGAACGCGATCCGCCGGACATCGTCGTCGCCGACATCAGCATGGAAGGGATGAGCGGCGTGGACGCCATGCGCGTGCTGCGCGAGCGCGGGATCGACACTCCGTTCCTGTTCCTCACCATGCACGCCGATCCCGAACTCGCCGCCGAAGCGATCCAGGCCGGGGCGAGCGGTTACGTGATCAAGGCATCGGCGGGCGACGAACTGGTGCGCGCGATCCTGGAAGTGCTGGCGGGCCGCACCTACGTGACGCCGACACTGGCCGCACGCACGATCCGTGCCGGTGCCGAGCGCTCTGGCAACGGACTGACGCAGAAGCAGCGCGAGATCCTCGTCCGCGTGGCGCAGGGGCTGCGCTCGAAGCAGATCGCCTACGAGCTCGGCCTGTCTGTGCGTACCGTCGAGTCGCACAAGTACACGATCATGCAGGAGCTCGGCGTGCACAGTACGGTGGAGCTCGTGCGCAAGGCCGCGCAGGCGGGCCTGATCGCGATCGACGTCCCCCACTGAGGCGTCTACTGGCATCGGCCACGTAGTTTTACTTCCCTGCCTCCAGTTGTTTTGCGATAGCAGCGCGGTGAAGGCGCGCTCACGCTAGTGGCGTGAACGAGGTTCCGCCATGAACCGCGCAAGGGTGCTGCTGGCCGAGGACAGCCCGGTGGTGGCGCGTCAGTTGCGCTCACTGCTGGGCCAGGACTTCGAAGTGCTGGCGATGGTGACCGACGGGGCGTCGATCCCGACGGCCGTGGATGCGTTGCAGCCGGACGTGCTGGTCACCGACATCTCGATGCCGGGCATGGATGGGCTGCGCGCGGCTGAGCTCGTCCTGCGCCAATACCCGGACCTGCGGGTCGTCTTCATCACGGTCCATTCCGACGCCGACCTCGTCGCGCGGGCCCGCGCGCTCACGCGCACGGCTTACGTGCTCAAGTCCGATGCGGGTGATGACCTGGTAGCGGCGGTGGAGGCGGTGATGGGCGGTCGCTGGTTCGTGTCCGCCTCGCTGGCCAGGGCGACGGTGCGGGGACAGTAGAAATACTGAGCGGCGGCGCGTGGAATCGCGGATGCGCGGCCGGTGGGGCACGGCGATGCTCGGCGCATGAGCGCGCAACTTCCCCCGAGCGGCCAATTCCCCACCGCCGACGACAAATCCGTCGAGCTGTCTTCGCGCCGGACCGGCATGAGTTTCCAGCGCACGCGCATGAGCGCCGAGCGCACGCTGATGTCGGTGATCCGCACGTCGCTGTCGCTGATCAGCTTCGGCTTCACGATCTACCAGGTGTTCAACAACGCGCTGAAGGTCCAGGGCGTCACCTTGTCGGCCCATGCGCCGCGCAACTTCGGCATGGCGCTGGTCGCGCTCGGCATCCTGATGCTGTTCTTCGGCATGGTCTACCACATGCGCTTCATGATGCAGCTGCGCAGCGAGCGGGCGACGATGAAGGGCGAAGGCCTGATCCATGCACAAAGTGCATACCCGCTGTCGCTCACGCTGGTCACCGCCGTGGTCCTGTTCTTCATCGGACTGGCGGCCTTCGCCAGCATGGTCTTCGACATCACCCCGAAGCTCTGAACCCACGAGACGAGGCTTTCCATGAAAACGCTCGCATTGCTGCTCGCAACCGGCTTCGTGCTCGCCGGCTGTGCCTCGACGCCCGATGTCACCGTCGACCACGATCCGTCGGCCAACTTCGCGGTCTTCAAGACGTACTACTGGGCACAGGAACCGCAATCGAAGAACCCGCTCGCCAACCAACGCCTCGTCGCCGGCATCGACCAACGGTTGGCCGCGCGCGGCTGGACGCGCAGCACGGAAGGCAACAGCGACGTTGCGATCGTGGCGAACGTCGCGTCCAGTGAGCGGCAGACGCTGGACACGATGTACACCGGCACCGGCATGGGCGGATGGGGCTGGGGCCCCGGATGGGGCTACGGCGGCATGGCCACTTCGACCACGCGCGTGAACACCTACACGGTCGGCACGCTCGTGCTCGACATGTTCGACGCGAAGACGAAGAAGGCCATCTGGCGCGGCACCGCCAGCGGCACCGTGCCCGATTCGCCTGAAAAGACCGCGACTGCGGTGCAGGCTGCACTCGACAAGATGTTCGCGGACTTCCCGCCCGGATCGGCGCCCGCGAAATGAGTGCGCTGCTGGAAACCACGGATACGCCCGTCGCGCGCGAAGGCATGGTGTGGATCCCCGGCCGCACCTTCCGCATGGGATCGGACGATCACTATCCGGAAGAGGCGCCGACGCATCGCGTGGCGGTCGATGGGTTCTTCATGGACACCACGCCGGTGACCAATGCGCAGTTCCGCGCGTTCGTCGAAGCGACCGGGCACGTGACGATGGCGGAGATCCCGCCGAAGGCCGAGGACTATCCGGGTGCGCTGCCCGGGATGCTCGTCGCCGCGTCCGTCGTGTTCGTGCCGCCGCCGCATCGCGTGGCCTTGAACGACCACTATCGGTGGTGGCAGTTCCTTGCCGGCGCGGATTGGCGTCATCCGCAAGGGCCTGGCAGTTCGATCGAGGGCAAGGACGACCATCCCGTCGTGCATGTCGCCGCGCGCGATGTCGAAGCCTATGCCGCATGGGTGGGCAAGGCCTTGCCCACCGAAGCCGAATGGGAACTCGCTGCGCGCGGCGGACTGGAAGGCACCGAGTTCGCGTGGGGCGAGGAGTTCGCGCCGCAAGGCCTGCATCGCGCGAACACGTGGCAAGGCGAATTCCCCTGGCAGAACCTCGCCCAGGACGGCTACATCGGCACCTCGCCTGTCGCGACGTATCCGCCGAACGCCTACGGCCTGCTCGACATGATCGGCAACACGTGGGAGTGGACGGCGGACTGGTATCGCCCGCGCCATCCGGCCGAAGCCGTGAAGGCATGCTGCATTCCAGAAAATCCGCGCGGCGGGCCGGAGAACGAAAGCTTCGATCCCGCGCAGCAGCAGATCCGCATTCCGCGACGGGTGATGAAGGGCGGCTCGCATTTGTGCGCACCGAACTATTGCCGACGCTATCGCCCGGCGGCGCGCATGGCGCAGCCGATCGATACTTCCACTTCGCACCTCGGATTCCGGTGCGTCGTGCGCACCTGACGCACCGCCATGGAAGAACTCTTCCGCACCGTCAGCCAGGCGATCGCCCTTGGCCTGGAAGCCGTCTCGGTCCTGATGATCGCGATCGGCGCCGTGCTGGCACTCGGCCAGATCGTGATGCCCTTGCTGCGCAACGCCGCGACGCAGGGCATCCGGCGTGCGGCATGGCTGAGCCTGGCGCGATGGTTGCTGCTCGGCCTCGAGTTCATGCTCGCCGCGGACATCGTGCGCACCGCCATCGCGCCCAACTGGGACGACATCGGGATGCTCGCCGCGATCGCGGTGATCCGCACCTTCCTCAACTTCTTCCTCGAACGCGACCTCGACGCGGCCGAGGCAATGAACGAGCCGGTGAAATGAACACGACACCGCCGCCGAACTCCACCGACCTGGCCGTCAAGCGCACCGGCCTGGCCGACCTGCGCTCGCACCTGGCGAACGAGCGCACCCACCTGGCGTATTTGCGCACCTGCGTGTCGTTGGTAGGTTTCGGCATCACGCTCAATCGCTTCGCGGTTTACTTGCGCGAACACGACCAACTGGGCGCCACGACATCGCGGCGCCTGTTGCACAACACGGAAAACGTCGGCGCCGGCATGATCGTGCTCGGCCTGGCCCTCGCGGTGTGGTCGCTGTACCGCTACTGGCACGTCAACGCCGACATCAAGAACGCCAGCTTCCGTCCGATGGATCGCGCGGTGGAGGGCATCACGTTGTTGTTCATCCTGATCGGCGGCGTCACGGCGGCGTGGTTGATCTTCCTCTGACTCTCTTGAAACAACGCACGGCAGCAGCAACTGAAAGCACGGAGGTTCTATGCAACGCATCCACGTGGTCATCGCGACGGGCCTGTTGTGCCTCGTCGCCCCGGCCTTCGCCCAGGATGCCGGCCCCACACCGCCTGCGGTCGATCCGCAGGCGATGCAGGCGCTGGATCGGATGGGCAAGGCACTGCGCGGGTTGTCGCAGTTCGAAGTGACGGCCGATTCCACCAGCGAAGTCGTGCTGGAGGATGGCCGCAAGATCGAACTCGGCGGCACCGTCGATTACAAGGTGCGGCGCCCGAACGGCTTGTTCGCCAAGCTCAAGAGCGACCGGCGCGATCGCGAGTTCTACTACGACGGCAAGACGCTGACGATTTATTCGCCGTCCACGCAGTTCTACGCCACGCTGCCCGCGCCCGACACCATCGGCGGACTGGTGCAGAAAGCGCAGGACGACTACGGGCTGGAGATGCCGCTCGCCGATCTGTTCTGGTGGGGCACGGAGAAGGCGCCGAAGACGGAGATCAAGAGCGCGACCTATGTCGGGCCTGCGTTCCTGCATGGCGAGCCCGTGGCGCAATACGTGTTCCGGCAGGGCGACGTCGACTGGCAGGTGTGGCTCGACAAGCAGGACATGCCGCGCAAGCTGGTGATCGTCGACAACACCGCGAGCGAACGGCCGGAATTCACCGCGACGCTCGATTGGAAGCCGACGGCGACCTTCGCCGACGATACGTTCGCGTTCAAGCCGTCGAACGACGCCTACGAAATCCTGTTCTTCCCGGGCACGCTGGTCGCGCAGGAGGGCACGAAATGAACACCATCCGACTCATCACGCCATTGGCTTGTGCGGCGCTGGTCGCATGCTTCGGCCTGGCCTCATCGTTCGACGTCGACGCGCAGCGCGCACGCGGCGGTGGTGGTGCGCGTGCACCTTCCAGCGTGGGACATGGCGGAGGCGGCGCACACGCTGGCGGCGCACGTGCGGGTGGCGGCCAGGCGGTCAACCATCCGCAGAACCACGGGGGCGGCAACCGCAACACCGCCAACGTCAACCGCAACACGACGAACGTCCACAACACCAACGTCAACCGGAACACCAACGTCAACGTCAACCGCGACATCAACGTCGACGTCGACAACGGCTGGGACAACCACTTCGACCATCCGGTGGCGGCCGCGGCCGCGATCGGCACGGCCGCCGCCGTGACCGCGGCGGCGATCGGCTCGATCGTGTATTCGGTGCCACCGAGCTGCGTGACCACGGTGGTCAACGGCATCGCGTACCAGCAATGCGGTTCGACGTGGTACCAGCCGCAGTACGCGGGTTCGTCGGTGCAGTACGTGGTCGTTGCGCAACCGTGACGATGGCGCTGGGTGACACCTGGCGCGAGGGCCCGGCGAAACAGGCGATCGTGGCGTTCGTCGAACGCACCACGACGCCGGGTTCGCCGGACTTCATCGCGCCGGCGGACCGCATCGCCGTGTTCGACAACGACGGCACGCTTTGGTCCGAGCAGCCGTTGTATTTCCAGTTCCTGTTCGCGCTGGATCGCGTGCGCGCACTTGCGCCGCAGCATCCGGAGTGGACGCACACCGAGCCCTTCCGCTTCGTGCTCGAAGGACATCCGGAGAAGGCGCTCGCCGGTGGGGCGGATTCGCTGCTGCCGATCGTGGAGGCGACCCACGCCGGCATGACCACCGAACAGTTCGCGCAGATCGTGCGCGACTGGATGGCCACCGCGCGCCATCCGACCAAGCATCGCCGCTACGATTCGATGGTGTTCGCGCCGATGCTGGCGCTGATGCAGTACCTGCGCGCGAACGGTTACGGCACCTGGATCGTGTCGGGCGGCGGCCAGGAGTTCCTGCGTGCATGGGTGGAAGGCATCTACGGCATTCCGCCGCAGCAGGTGATCGGCAGCTACGCGGGACTCAAGTACGCGCCGGGCGATACGCCGACGATCCTGAAGACCTCGCAACCCGAGCTTGTCGACGACCACGCGGGCAAGCCCGTCGGTATCCAGAGGTTCCTCGGGCGGCGGCCGGTGATGGCCTTCGGCAACTCCGACGGCGATTTCGAGATGCTCGAGTGGACGACGTCGGGGCGGGGGCCGCGCTTCGCGGCCATCCTGCACCACACCGACGCCGAGCGTGAGTTCGCCTACGACAAGGGGGCGCCAGCGGGTGCACTGGAGCGCGCGCTCGCGGAAGCACCGGCACGCAAGTGGGTGGTGATCGACATGGCGCGCGATTGGGGGACGGTCTACCCGTCGCACTGAACGCAGACGTTTCGACCCCGAATCGGCGACGCGCCTTTCCGGCGAATGCTGACGCGGTTCGCAGGCCCGTTTCCGCGCGTGCCCTTAGGCTTGCGGGACACGCAAGGAAACGGAGGATCAGGGATGACGATCCGCGTGTTCGTTCTCGACGACCACGTGATGGTGCGCACCGGCATCTGCATGTTGCTCGGCACGCAACCGGAACTCGATGTCGTGGGGCAGGCCGAGAGCGGCGAGGACGCGTTGCCGATGTTGCGCCGGCTGCGTCCGGACGTGCTGCTGTGCGACGTGCACCTGCCGGGCATCAGCGGCCTGGAAGTCACCGAGCGCGTGGTGCGCGGCGGCTACGGCACGCGCGTGATCGTGGTGTCGGCGCAGCAGGAAGGGCCGATGCCCCGGCGCGCGATCGAAGCCGGCGCATCGGCCTACGTCGGCAAGGCCCACGATGCGACGGAGTTGCTCCGCGCCGTGCGGGATGCGGCGCGGGGCAAGCGTTACCTCGCCAGTGGCATCGCGCAGCAGATGGCGCTGGAAGGCATCGCCGGAAACGCGCGCTCGCCGTTCGATGCGCTTTCGCCGCGGGAAATGGAAGTCGCGTTGCTGCTGATCCAGGGCTTGCGCCAGGAGGACATCGCAAAACGCTTGAGCCTGAGCGCGAAGACGATCAACACGCACAAGGCGCGTTTGTTCGAGAAGCTCGGGGTACGCGATCCCATCGCGCTCGCGCGGATGGCGAGCCGTTACGGCGTGGAGGATCCGGCCTTCGCGTGGTGACGCAAGGCCCTCCCCGCGAACGGGGAGGGCCAGGGTGGCTTACGCGTTGTGCGAAGCGTCGTGCTGCGACGCGTCGTGACGTTGCGCGGCGGTGGCGGCTGCGTCTGCTTCTGCCTCGTCGGCAGCAGCCTCGTTGTCATTCGCATCGGCGACGGCTTCGGCGGCGGCCTGCGCAGGATCGGCAGGCAGCGCATCGAACAGGCCCGGCGACATCGGCGCTTCGACGTCGGACTCGACGTTGCGCGACATCGCGTCGATCACCGGCGCGGTTTCGGTCTCGCTCGATGCAAACGAGGCGGCGTGCGCGGCCGGCGATTCGACGACGGGTTCGCTCGTGGCGGCGACGGGCTCGTTCGCGACCGGCGCGGCGTCCCACGTGCCGGGTGCGATCGCGGCGGCTTCGTCTTCGCGCTGCGCGGCGGATTCGACGTTGCCTTCCATGCCCGACGGCGTGCGTTCGACGTCGTGGTCGCTCGGCACCGGCGCGAAGTCGGCATCGTGCGCGGCGGCCTGGGCGGGCGCGGCGGCGGCTTCGGCCGGCTGCGTGGGCGAGGGCTCGATGCTGTCGAACGCAGGCATCGCGGCCACCACCGGCGCCACGATCGCGGTCGCGGCGATGGCCGGGGCGATGCGCTCTTGCGAGGCACGCTCCTGCTTCACCGGCGGCGCGGGCGGCAGCGTTTCGTCGTCGAAATCGAACTCGGGCTGCGAGCGATGCTGCGCGGCGACCGTACCGGTTTCGAACTCTTCGGCTTCGGCATCCAGATCGTGCGCGAGCGCGTCGGTGGCGACTTCGCCCTCGGCGCCGCCATGACCGCGACGACGACGACGACCCCCGCGACGTCCACGGCGGCGACGGCCCGTGCCATCACCCTCGGCGCCTTCGGTCGCGGCGTCGGTGCGCGGCGTTGCGGTGGCATCCGCATCGACGGCCTGGGCGGCGTCGATGGCCGGGGTGGCGTCGATGTTCACGGCAGCCTGCGTTGCGGCCGCAGCCACCACCGGCGTGGCAGCGGCCGGTGCCGCTGCGGCCTTGGCTTCCGCCGCCTGCTTCTCGGCCAGCTTCTCGGCCTGGCGTTGCTGCTCGGCCTGGCGCTGCTGTTCCTTGCGGGCCTGCGCTTCGGCGCGCTGCTTTTCCGCCCGCTGCTGCTGTTCGAGGCGCTGCTCTTCCGTCAACTGCGGCTTCGGCTGCTTCTGTTGCTGTTGTTGCTGCTGCTTCTGCTGTTGCTGCGGCTGCTTCTGCTGCTGGCCGTCGTTGCGCGGCTGCTTCTGCTGTTGCGGCTGCTGCTGGCCACGCTCGCGACGTTCATCGCGACGGCCCTGCTGTTGGCCACGACCGCCACGCTGGTCGCGCTGCTGGTCGCGACGCCCTTCGCGTCCACCGCGGCGCTCGTCCTGCGGACGCGCGGCCGGGGCCGGCGCTTCCTGCGCGGGCGCGCCGAACAGGCGCTTGAGCCAACCGGTGAAGCCGCCGCTGGCGGCAACCGGCGCCACGACCGGCGTGACGACCGGTGCCGGCGCGAGCTTGGCTTCCTCGCGCGGTTCCTCGCGCACCGGCGCGGGCTGCGCGGGACGCACGTTGGTGACGGCCGGGAGGTTCGGGATGTTGAGGTGCGCCTTGGTCAACGCATGCGTGGCGAGCTTGCGCGGCGTGCCGCGCTGGTAGCTCGGCTTGCTGCTTTCTTCGCCGAGTTCGTTCTCGCGGATGCGGGTGACTTCGTAATGCGGCGTTTCGAGCTGGTCGTCGGCGACGATGACGATCGGCGCGTCATGGCGCTGTTCGATCTCGCCCAGGGCGCGACGCTTCTCGTTGAGCAGGTAGTTGGCGATCTCGGTCGGCGCCTGCACCAGCACCTGGCCAGTGTTTTCCTTCATCGCGTGCTCTTCGGCCACGCGCAGGATGGACAGCGACAGCGATTCGACGCTGCGCATGCGGCCGTGGCCGTCGCAGCGCGGGCACACCAGCTGGCTGGATTCGCCCAGGCTCGGGCGCAGCCGCTGGCGCGACATCTCCAGCAGGCCGAAGCGCGAGATGCGGCCCAGCTGCACGCGCGCACGGTCGTACTTCAGCGCGTTCTGCAGCTTGTTCTCGACTTCGCGCTGGTGCTTGTTCGACGCCATGTCGATGAAGTCGATGACCACCAGGCCACCCAGGTCGCGCAGGCGCAGCTGGCGCGCAACTTCCTCGGCGGCTTCCAGGTTCGTCTGGAACGCGGTTTCTTCGATGTCGCCGCCCTTGGTGGCGCGCGCGGAGTTCACGTCGACCGCGGTCAGCGCTTCGGTCTGGTCGATCACCAGGGCGCCGCCGGAGGGCAGGCGGACGGTGCGCTCGTACGCGTTCTCGATCTGCGATTCGATCTGGAAGCGGTTGAAGAGCGGGGTGTCGTCCGTGTAGTGCTTGAGCTTGCGCAGGTTGTGCGGCATCACCTGCTGCACGAACTCGCGGGCTTCGGCGTACATCTCGTCGGTGTCGACGAGGATCTCGCCGATGTCGGCGCGCATGTAGTCGCGCAGGGCGCGGATGATCAGGCGCGATTCCTGGTAGATCAGGAACGGCGAGGGCTTGGTCAGCGCGGCTTCGGCGATGGCCTTCCACACATGCAGCAGGTAGTCCAGGTCCCACTGCAGCTCTTCGGCATCGCGGCCCACGCCGGCGGTGCGGATGATGACCCCCATGTCGTCGGGGATCTGCAGCTTGTCCATCGCTTCCTTGAGCGCGGCGCGGTCGTCGCCTTCGATGCGGCGCGAGACGCCGCCGGCGGTCGGCGAGTTCGGCATCAGGACCATGTAGCGGCCCGCGAGCGAGATGAACGTGGTCAGGGCCGCGCCCTTGTTGCCGCGTTCTTCCTTGTCGACCTGGACGACGATCTCCTGGCCTTCCTTCAACAGCTCGCGCAGCGACGCCTTGTTCGGGTCGACGCCGGACTGGAAGTAGTCGCGGGAGATTTCCTTCAGCGGAAGGAAGCCATGGCGCTCGCCGCCGTATTCGACGAAGGCGGCCTCAAGCGAGGGCTCGAGGCGGGTGATGCGGCCCTTGTAGATGTTGGACTTCTTCTGTTCCTTCGACGGTTGTTCGATGTCGATGTCGTATAGGGTCTGGCCGTCGACGGTCGCAACGCGCAGTTCTTCCGCCTGCGTTGCGTTGATGAGCATTCTCTTCATTTTGCGTTCCTCGCGCGCTGTCGCACGCGGAACGCCGTGGGCGTTCGCCTCTGGATACCGCTACGCGTCGCGCGTCCGCAAGGCGGCACGCGTCGCGCTTCGATGTATGCCAGCGCTACGACACCACGGCAGGCCGCGGGAGCGCTTGTGTTGCTTTTCCAAATTTGCGGGCCGGCGGCCGCGGGGCGGGGGTGCCTTTCGCGTCGCACGGGTCGTTGTTCAGCGCCGATGTCTGACGCATCGGGCGATGGAAGGGCCTGCCGACGTGCCGCTAACATGGCCGCCCCGGGGGCGGTGGTCGCGCACGACGCCGGGAATCGTGGGAGGCGGGCTTTCGGCCCGAAGCGCCTATTGGCGCAATCTCCCTGCGAAATCAAACCCTTACTTCGCGCGGCGAGTGTAGCAGGTCAAAGGCGACGATGGACCCCACCGATACCCCCCCAGGTCGCCCCGCGGCGCCCGCGCGCACCGTCCGCGTCTCCGACGACCGCGAGGGCCAACGGCTGGACAACTTCCTGCTTGGCCAGCTCAAGGGCGCGCCGCGGTCGCTGGTCTACAAGCTGGTGCGCTCCGGCCAGGTCCGCGTGAACGGCGGCCGGGCCAAGGCCGAGCGCAAGCTCGAGGCCGGCGACGAGGTCCGCATCCCGCCCGTGCGCTTGGACGCGCCGGCCGACAAGGGCACGCCGGCCAAGGGCCTGCTGGCGGCCATGGAGGCGAGCATCGTCTTCGAGGACGCCCGGCTGCTGGCGATCAACAAGCCCTCGGGCGTGGCGAGCCACGGCGGCAGCGGCATCGGCTTCGGCGCGATCGAAACCATGCGCGCCCTGCGTCCGAAGGAGACGCTCGAACTGGTGCACCGCCTCGACCGCGACACCTCGGGCCTGCTGGTGATGGCAAAGAAGCGCTCGGCCCTCACCGAGTTGCAGGCCCTGATGCGCGAGGAGGGCGGCATCGCCAAGCGTTACCTCGCGCTGCTGGTCGGCCGCTTGCCCGACGGCACCATGAGCGTGGATGCACCGCTGCACATCGGCCTGCGCCAGGGCGGCGAACGCCATGTGCAGGTGAACGCAGGGGGCAAGCCCTCGCTGAGCCACTTCAAGGCACTCGAACGGCGCGGCGGCATGTCCTATTGCGAAGTGCGCATCGAGACCGGCCGCACGCACCAGATCCGCGTGCATGCGCAGCACATCGGCCATCCGATCGCGGGGGACGACAAATACGGCGACGAAGCGGCGAACAAGCGCCTGCGCGACCAGGTCGGGCTCAAGCGCATGTTCCTGCACGCATCGACGCTGGAATTCGCGCTCGACGGCGGGCGCGCACCGTACCTGCTCAATGCGCCGCTGGCGTCGGAACTCGTCGACGTGCTGGATCGCTTGCGCTGAGCGTCAGCCCGAGAGCGCTTCGGTCTTTGCCGCGAGGATGAAGTCGTTCTCGCTCAGACCGCCGACATCGTGCGTGGAGAAACGCACGACGCAGCGGTTGTAGTGCACGCCCAGGTCGGGATGGTGGTCTTCGCGGTTGGCGATGAAGGCCAGCGCGTTCACGAAGGCCATGGTCCGGTAGTAATCGGGGAACTTGAAGGTCTTCACCAGCGCATGGCCGTCTTCGGCGAGCTCCCAGCCGGGCACCTGCGGCAGGAGTTCGCGCACGCGGGCTTCGGAGAGCTTGTGCTCGCTGCCCTTGCGGGGGGTGCAGTGGGCGTCGGCGAGTGCGATCAGATCGGACATGGGGTGCTAGCTCCGCAGCGCCATCCGGCGCGAATGAACGAGAACACATCGGGCGTGGTGGTCGGGTGGACCCGCCTCGGCGGTTTCACCCAAGGCGTCTAGAATAGCCCGCATGATCCAGCTCTCCGAATCCGCCCAGGCGCATTTCCGCCGCCTCATCGAACGCGAAGCCCTGCCGGGGCTCGGCGTTCGCCTCTCTGCCATGCATCCCGGCACGCCGCGCGCCGACGTGCGCCTGGAGTTCGCCGAGCCGGCCGACCTGACCGGCGACGAATGGGCGATCGACTGCGACGGCTTCACGCTGTGGATCGAAGGGGCGAGCGCGTCGTACCTGGACGCGGCCGAGATCGACTACGTGCAACAGGCCACCGGTGGCCAGTTGCAGATCCGCGCCCCGAAGATCAAGGGCGAGGCGCCTGCGGAGACCGCATCGCTGGTCGAGCGCGTCCGATGGGTCGTCGAACACGAGGTCAATCCGCAACTCGCGCAGCACCGCGGGCACGTGGGCGTGGAAGAGGTGACGGCCGATGGTGTCGTCTACCTGCGTTTCGGTGGTGGATGCCACGGATGCGGGATGGCGGACGTGACGCTCAAGCAGGGAATCGAGAAAACCTTGCTGACGCGCGTGCCCGGCGTCACCGCGGTGCGCGACGCGACCGACCATGCGACCGGCGCGGCGCCCTACATTCCCCGCGACGCAGCCTGACGGCCGCCGGCGCGCGTGTTCTCCGCCGCCGACATCATCGAAGCGCTGACGCAACGGCGTCGGCTCAAGTCCATCCGTCCCGAAACGCCTGGGCAACTGCCGCCCGGGTGGAAGTCGTGGCTGGAGGGCATGTCCACCTCGCACCACGCGGTGCGCGGTGCGCTGCCGCAGGAGGTGATCGCCGAACTCGCGCAACGCGAGCTGGCGCATCCTCCCGCGCGCAGCGGCAGCCTCAATCGCTGGCAGGCCTTCGCCACCTTGTGGCGCCAGGAATGGCACGGGCCGATCCGCGAAGAACGCGGGATCCGCCTGTTCGCCGCGGCCTTCAGCGCGGTGTTGCATGTGTTCCTCGGAATCCTGCTGATGTGGCTCGCGTACGTGCACGTGCCGCCGCCGGCGGCGGAGCAGGGCGAGAACGTGGTGCAGGCGGAATTCATCGGCGTAGGCACGCCGGAAGAAACCGGAGGCGGTGCGCCGCAAGGCCCGAAGCCCGAGCCGCAGGCCGCGCCGGCACCCGCCGCTGCACCGCAGGCGGCGCAGCAAACGCCGCGCGAAGCACCGGCGCAACCCGCGCCACCGCAACCTGCGCCGCAGGAACCGCAACCGCCGCAACCTCCGGTCGAACCACCGCCGGTCGCCGCGCAACCCGAGCCTGAGCCCACGCCCCCTGCGGAAGTGCCGCCTGCGCCGCAACCCTTGCAGGTCACGCAGGTGCCGCAACCGGATACGACCTTCGTGCTGCCGCCACCGCGTCCGCGCGAAGCGAACGTGCCGGAACGCGAAATCACCGTGCCCGAAGTGCGCGCGCCCACCGAACGCATCTCGCGCGTGCAGCGTCCGACGCAGGAGCGCATCGAAGTCGAGCGCATCACCACGCAACCCACGCAAGTGTCGACCTTGCGCGCAGAGGAATCGGCGCGGCTGTCGCAAGCGCAGGCCGTGCAGGCGGTGCAAACGCCATCGCGCGAAATCAACGTGCCTTCCGTGAACGCGCAATTGCGCGAGATCCCGATGCCATCGCGCGGCACGACGCCCAACGCGCAACCCGGAACATCGACGGCGCCCGGGCAGGCCACCGCGCCCGGAACGAGCACTGCGCCGCCTTCGGCCGTCGCAGGCGGTCCGCCGGCAGCGGCACCGGGAACGGGCGTCACACCGGGTGCGCAGCCGGGCGCAGGCACCACGCCCAACGCACCGCCGGGCGCAAACCCGACGCTGCAACGCGGCGACGACTGGGGCGTGGGCACGCGCAATCGTCCGGGCGGCCAACCGGGCGCGCCGGGCACCGCGCCGGGCATCTTCAACAACAACGGCACGCCGAACATCGGCGAGCCGCCGAACCCGGGCCAGAACGCACCGGGCACGGTGGAAGCGCACATCGCCGACCTGGATCGCGCAGGCCAGTGGCTCAAGCGTCCGCCTTACGAATACGAGCCGACGACGTTCGACAAATATTGGCGTCCGCGCGAAACGCTGCTGCAGGAGTGGGTGCGCAAGGGCATCAAGGCCATCCGCATCCCGATCCCGGGCACGAGCAAGAGCATCTCCTGCACCATCTCCATCCTGCAGTTCGGCGGTGCGTGCGGTTTGACCGATCCGAACAAGAGCGACCAGCCCGCGAGTGCACGCCCGCCGCCGGATATTCCGTTCAAGCCCGGGCTGCAGGAAGACAACGGCAGCGTGCGTCCGCCGCCGCCCGCGCCTGCATCGACGAGCGCGCAACCGCCGGGCGCGTGATGTTCATCCGCGCATGAAAAAGGCCCGCATCACTGCGGGCCTTTTCGTTCCAACCGGTGGCGACGATTACTTGGCGTCGTCGACGTGCTGCAGGTCGGCGATGTGCGGTTCGATCGTCTGGAAGTACGCGCCGAGGTCGGCGATCTGCTGGTCGGTGAGGCTCTTCGCCTGGGCGCTCATCAGCGCGTGCTGGCGATCGCCCTTGCGGTAGGCGACCAGCGCATGGCCGATGTAGTCGGCGTACTGGCCGCCGAGCTTCGGATACGTCGGGTCGATCGGCGCATTGCCTTCGGCGCCGTGGCAATCCACGCAGGCCTGGCCGGTTTCGGCGTTCTTGGTCGAGGCCAGCAGCTTGCCGGCTTCGGGATGGCCTTCCGGCAGGCCGGCGGACGAGGAGTGCGCCGCATCGGCGGCTTCGGCACCTTCGTGCGCGGGGGCTTCTTCCTTCGAGCACGCGCCCAGGGCGAGGGCGAGCAGGGCGATGGCGAGCGTGGTCTTCTTGTTCGTCATGGCGTGGCTCACTTCGCGGTCTTGACGGTGGACAGGTACGCAGCGATGTCGGCGATGTCCTGGGCCGAGAAGCTCTGCGCCTGGGCCTGCATCGTCGGGTGCTTGCGCTTGCCTTCGCGGTATTCGGTCAGCGCGCTGGCCAGGTACTGCGCGGACTGGCCGCCGATGCGCGGCACGTGGTAACTCGGGTACGCATTCTTGTAGCCGGTGATGCCGTGGCAGCCCTGGCACGTGTAGGTCATCGTGCGGCCCTTCGCCGGGTCGCCCTTGAGCGAGACCGGGCTCGGTTCGGCGGGCTTGGCGGGAGCGGCCGTGGCGGCGGGCGCCGGGGCAGCCGTCGATGCAGCGGCCGGCGCAGTCGCCGTCGAAGCAGCGGCAGGCTTGGCGGCGGTCGACGCAGCGGCAGGCGCAGTGGCAGTGGTCGGCGCGGCAGGTTGCTGCGCGGAAGCGAGGAGCATGGGCGCCAGCCACAGGCCGGCAGCGATCGTGAGCGGTCGCATCATGAAGTCAGTCCGCAATGGAAGGTCGGTTGCGCGACGCATCGTCACATCCGCGTCTTGCAAGCGGCGAAGTATAGCCCGCACGTGAATGGAACCGGCAAACATGTGGCCGCCAGTGCAGGGCACGCGCGTGCAACCGAACGCGCAGACGACGCATCTTCAAGAGACAATGTCCGGCTGAGTGCGCGAAACGTCGCGCACGGATCAGATTCCCACCGTGAAGTCACCATGACCTATGGCGCATGGCGTCCGGAACCGGCGGTGATTTACTTGACTACAACACCCAAGGGGTCCGCCCACATGCCTGCCACTTCCTCCTCCCACGGCCGCACGTTGCGCGCCGGTGCCCTCCTGATCGCCTGCACGCTCGCCCTGGCCGCCTGCCACAAGGGAGGGGACGGCGACGCCATGGCCAAGGGCAAGGATGACAAGGGGCCGGAAGCCATCCCGGTCGAAGTGATGGCCGCCGCCAAGCGCCCGATCGCCGCCAGCTACACCGGCACCGCGCCGCTGGAAGCCAAGGGCGAATCGCAGGTGGTCGCCAAGACCTCCGGCGTCGCGCTGCAGGTGCTGGCCGAGGAAGGCCAGGTGGTGCACGCAGGCCAGGTGCTGGTGCGCCTGGACGCCGCGCGCGCCGAACTGCAGGCCGCACAGAGCGCCGCGCAGATGCGCAAGCTCGAAGCGAACTACCAGCGCTCGGTCACGCTCGCCGAGCAGAAGCTGATGAGCGCGAACGACATCGACCAGATCAAGTACGACCTGGAGAACGCGCGCGCCGTGAATCGCCTGGCGAACCTCGAGGTTTCCTACGCGAACGTCGTCGCGCCGATCTCCGGCGTGATCGCCGAGCGCAAGATCAAGACCGGCAACTTCGTGCAGATCAACACGCCGATCTTCCGCATCGTCGACAACTCGCGCCTGGAAGCCACGCTCAACGTGCCCGAGCGCGAAGTCGCCACGCTCGCCCCGGGCCTGAAGGTCGACCTCGCCGTCGACGCGCTGCCGGGCAAGAAGTTCGAAGGCACCATCGATCGCGTCGCGCCCGTCGTGGACGCCGGCAGCGGCACGTTCCGCGTCGTGTGCACGTTCGCCGGTGGCGGTGCGCTGCAGCCGGGCATGTTCGGCCGCATCCGCATCGACTACGACCAGCGCATGGATGCCCTCGTCGTGCCGCGCGTGGCGCTGCTGGAAGACGAAGGCGATCCGGCGGTCTACGCCGTGAAGGCCGGCAAGGCGGTGCGCGTGCCGGTGAAGCTGGGTTACCTGGATGGGCAGTGGGCCGAAGTGCGTTCGGGCCTGAAGGTCGGCGACCAGGTCGTCACCGCGGGCAAGGTCGCGCTGCGCGAAGGCAGCCCGGTGCAGATCGTGGGCGGCAACGCGCCGAAGTCGCAGGTCGGCGCGGGCGATGCGACGGCTGCGACCGCCGCTCGCTGACGCAGGCGCGCATCGCGCGCCACCACGCAAGCCCCCCATTTGCCGCGTCACCACGGAGCACCGCGCGTGAGCCACGCAACCGAAAACACCTCCTTCAACGTCGTCGAGTTCTCCACGCGTCGCCGCGTCACGGTGATGATGGCGACGCTGACCCTCGTCCTGTTCGGCTTCATCGCGCTGATGGGCCTGAAGGTCAACCTGCTGCCCGACCTGAGCTATCCCACGCTCACCGTGCGCACCGAATACACCGGCGCCGCGCCGTCCGAAATCGAAACGCTGGTCACCGAGCCCGTCGAGGAAGCGGTCGGCGTGGTGAAGGGCCTGCGCAAGCTGAAGTCTGTCTCGCGCACCGGGCAGAGCGATGTCGTGCTCGAGTTCGCCTGGGGCACCAACATGGACAAGGCGAGCCTGGAAGTGCGCGACAAGATGGAGTCGCTCGCGCTTCCGCTGGAAGCCAAGCCGCCCGTGCTGTTGCGCTTCAATCCTTCGACCGCGCCGATCATGCGCCTGGTGCTCTCCACCAAGGGCAAGGATTCGGAGGCCGAACTCACGCGCCTGCGCCGCTACGCCGACGATGACCTGAAGAAGAAGCTCGAACCGGTCGAAGGCGTCGCCGCGGTGAAGGTCGGCGGTGGTCTCGAAGACGAAGTGCAGGTCGACATCGACCAGCAGAAGCTCGCGCAGCTCAACCTGCCGATCGACACCGTCATTCAGCGTTTGCAGCAGGAAAACATCAACATCTCCGGTGGGCGCCTGGAAGAGGGTTCGCAGCGCTTCCTCGTGCGCACGGTGAACCAGTTCGCCAACGTCGACGAGATCCGCGAGATGCTCGTGACGACGCAGGCCGCCGGTGGCGGCGGTGCGCAGAATGCGGCGGAAGAAATGGCACGCGTCGCGGCCGCGACGGGCAACGCGAGCGCGATGGCCGCGGCCGCGTCGGTGCAGAGTGCGTCGTCGGGCGGTTCGTCCGTCGCGGGCGGTCGTCCGATCCGCCTGAAAGACATCGCCGATGTGCGCCAGGGCTACAAGGAACGCGAAGCGATCATCCGCCTGGGCGGCCACGAAGCCGTTGAGCTGGCGATCTACAAGGAAGGCGACGCGAACACCGTGTCGACCGCCGATGCGATCCAGAAGCAGATCGATTCGATCAAGAAGGAAATGCCGCAGGACGTCGAGCTGACCACGATCGACGACCAGTCGCAGTTCATCCGCCATGCGATCACCGACGTGAAGATCGATGCGGTGATCGGCGGTGCGCTCGCCATCCTGATCATCTTCCTGTTCCTGCGCGATGGCTGGAGCACGTTCGTCGTCGGCCTGTCCTTGCCGGTGTCGATCATCACCACGTTCTTCTTCATGGACCGCTTCCACCTGAGCCTCAACGTGATGTCGCTCGGCGGCTTGGCGCTGGCGACGGGCCTGGTGGTGGACGACTCCATCGTCGTGCTCGAATCCATCGCCAAGGCGCGCGAACGCGGCCTGGGCATCCTCGATGCGGCCATCCAGGGCACGCGCGAAGTCAGCATGGCGGTGGTCGCCTCCACGCTGACGACGATCGCGGTGTTCCTGCCGCTGGTGTTCGTGGAAGGCATCGCGGGCCAGTTGTTCCGCGACCAGGCGCTGACGGTCGCGCTCGCGATCGCGATCTCGCTGGTCGTGTCGATGACGCTGATCCCGATGCTGTCCTCGCTGAAGGGCCGCGCACCGCTGGCGTTCCCCGAAGAGCCGCCGCATCCGAAGTGGCAGCCGGAGTCGAAGTGGCAGAAGCCGCTTGCCTACACCGGTCGCGGCATCGGTGGCGCACTGCGCTTCTTCTTCTTCGGCATCGCATGGCTGATCGTGCGCGCGTGGCGCGGCATCGTCGCCGTCGTCGGCCCGGTGATGCGCACCGCGAGCCGCTTCGCGATGGGCCTGTACGGCCGCGCCGAAGCGATGTACCTGCGCCTGCTTCCGAATGCCCTGATGCATCCGCGCAAGGTGGTTGGCGTCGCCGCGCTGGCCTTCGCCGCCACGTGCCTGGTGGTGCCGCTGCTCGGCGCGGACCTGATCCCGCAGCTTGCGCAGGATCGCTTCGAAATGACGGTCAAGCTGCCGCCCGGCACGCCGCTGCGCGATACCGACCAGGTCGTGCAGGAACTGCAGCGCGAACACGGCAAGGACACGGGCATGGCCGCGCTGTATGGCGTGAGCGGCAGCGGCACGCGCCTGGACGCGAGCCCGACCGAGAGCGGCGAGAACATCGCCAAGCTCACGGCCGTGATGGAAAACGGTGGCAACGAAAAGCTCGAAGCCGAGCTGACCGAGAAGCTGCGCGGTGCGATGGCGGGCCATGCCAACGCACAGCTCGATTTCAGCCGCCCTGAGCTTTTCAGCCTGTCCACGCCGTTGGAAATCGAGCTGTCGGGTTCCGACCTGCCGCAGATCGAAGCCGCCGGCCGCAAGCTCGCCACGATGCTGCGCGCGAACCGGCATTACGCCGACGTGACCTCGACGGTGGAGCAGGGCTTCCCGGAGATCCAGATCCACTTCGACCAGGACCGCGCCGCCGCGCTCGGCCTGACCACGCGCCAGATCGCCGACATCGTGGTGAAGAAGGTGCGCGGTGAAGTCGCCACGCGCTATTCCTTCCGCGATCGCAAGATCGACGTGCTGGTGCGTGCGCGCGCGTCCGATCGCGCGTCCGTCGACGACATCCGCAATCTCATCGTGAACCCGAACAGCAGCACGCCGGTGCGCCTGTCGTCGGTGGCCGATGTCATCGCCGGCACGGGCCCGAGCGAAATCCACCGCGCCGACCAGGTGCGCGTGGCGATCGTGTCGGCCAACCTGCGCGACATCGACCTCGGCACCGCGGTGTCCGAAGTGCAGAAGATGGTGAGGGACACGCCGCTCGGCGCGGACGTGGGCATGCACATCGGCGGGCAGGGCGAAGAACTCGACAGCTCCGTGCGCTCGCTGCTGTTCGCCTTCGGCCTGGCCGTGTTCCTGGTCTACCTGGTGATGGCCTCGCAGTTCGAATCGCTGCTGCACCCCTTCGTCATCCTGTTCACCATTCCGCTCGCGCTGGTCGGTGCCGTGCTCGCACTGCTCGTCACGAACTCGCCGGTGTCGGTGGTGGTGTTCATCGGCTTGATCCTCCTGGTCGGCCTGGTCGTGAAGAACGCGATCATCCTGATCGACAAGGTGAACCAGCTGCGCGAGGAAGGCGTCGAGAAGCGCAAGGCGCTGGTGGAAGGCGCGCGTTCGCGACTGCGCCCGATCATCATGACCACGCTGTGCACGCTGTTCGGCTTCCTGCCGCTGGCGCTGGCCTTCGGTGAAGGCGCCGAAGTGCGCTCGCCGATGGCGATCACCGTGATCGGCGGCCTGCTGGTGTCCACGCTGCTGACGCTGGTCGTGATCCCGGTCGTGTACGACCTGCTCGATCGCCGCTCCGACGAGTACTACGCCGAACGCGCGCGCCGCCAGCGCGCGCAGGCCAAGGCCACCGCGACGCTGATCGAGCACGACCAGGATCCGCTCGCAGCGAACTCGGAGGCCCAGCCGTGAGCATCGCCGAGCTCAGCATCAAGCGGCCCGTCACGACCATCATGTTGTTCGTGTCGATGATGGTCGTCGGCCTGATCGCCGCGGTCCGCTTGCCGCTGGAAGCGATGCCCGACGTGTCGGCGCCGTTCCTGTTCGTGCAGTTGCCCTATGCCGGTTCGACGCCGGAGGAAGTGGAGCGCAACATCCTGCGCCCCGTCGAGGAAACGCTCTCGACGATGACCGACGTGAAGTCGATGCAGGGCAACGCGACGTCGGAGCAGGGCAGCGTCTTCATCATGTTCTCGGACTGGGACCGCGACATCGAGATCGCCGCGGCCGAGGCGCGCGAGCGGATCGATGCGATCCGCAGCGACCTGCCCGACGACATGCAGCGCTACTTCGTGTGGAAGTGGTCGACGAGCGACGAGCCTGCGATCGAGCTGCGCCTGACGAGCAAGTCGCTCGACCTGACGAAGGAATACGACCGCATCGACCGCGTCTACAAGCGCCGCCTGGAACGCCTCCCGGGCGTGGCGAAGGTGGAAGTGGAGGGCGCGCCGCAGAACGAAGTCGAGATCGCGATCGACCAGGACCGCCTCAACGCGCATGGCCTGGCCTTGAACGACCTGGACAAGACGCTGCGCGCGGTGAACTTCTCCGTCTCCGCGGGCCAGATCGACGATGGCGTGCAGCGCCTGCGCGTGCAGCCGGTGGGCGAACTCAACGACCTGCAGCAGTTGCGCGACCTCGTGCTCGCGCGTGGTGTGCGTCTGTCCGACGTCGCCGACGTTCGCCTGAAGCCGGAAAAGATGCCCTACGGTCGCCGCCTCGATGGTCGCCCCGCGGTCGGCATCGATGTGTACAAGGAACGCGACGCCAACCTCGTCGATGTCTCGCGCCGCGTGCGCGCCGAACTGGACGCGATCAACGCCGAAGGCGGCGTGCCCGACGTGGACATGCTCGTGCAGAACGACGCCGGCGAAAGCGTCAAGAGTTCCTTGCTCGGCCTGGCCGAAGCCGGCGGCATCGGCCTGCTGTTGTCGGTCGCCGTGCTGTACTTCTTCCTGCGCCATTGGCCTTCGACGCTGATGGTGACCACCGCCATTCCGATCTGCTTCGTGATGACGCTGGGCTTCATGTACTTCTTCGGCATCACGCTCAACGTGCTGACGATGATGGGCCTGCTGCTGGCGATCGGCATGCTGGTGGACAACGCCGTCGTGGTGGTGGAGAGCATCTACCAGGAGCGCGAGCGCATCGGCGATCCCGTGCTGTCCTCGATCATCGGCACGCGCCACGTGGCCATCGCCCTGTCGGCCGGCACGCTGTGCCACTGCATCGTGTTCGTGCCGAACCTGTTCGGCGAAAAGAACATGATCAGCATCTACATGGGCCAGATCGCCATCACGATCTGCGTCTCGCTGCTGGCCTCCTGGCTGGTGGCGGTGAGCCTGATCCCGATGCTGTCGGCCCGCATGAAGACGCCGCCTGCGGTGACGAACGAGCGTGGCCTCATCCCGCGCCTGCAGCGCCGCTACGCGAGCGTGCTGCGCTGGACGCTCGACCACCGCGGCTGGAGCGTGCTCGGCATCCTGCTGATCGTCGCCATCAGCGTCGTTCCGCTGAAGATGACCAAGGTCAACATGTTCGGCGGCGACGACGTGGGCGAGATCGACATCTTCTACCAGTGGAAGGGCGCGTACACGAAAGAGCAGATGTCCGACGAGATCCTCAAGGTCGAACACTATCTCGACGCCAACCGCAAGAAGTTCCACATCGACCAGGTCTTCTCGCGCTACCGCGAGCAGGGTTGGGCGGGGACCAACGTCAAGCTCGACACCAAGGACGGCGAACAGGTCCGCAAGATCACCGAAGAGATGCGCGAGGGTCTGCCGAAGTCGGCGCGCGCGACCATCGGCATCGGCGACCAGGGCGGTCCGGGCGGCGACCAGAAGGGCAAGGAAATCCAGGTGATGCTGGTGGGCGACTCCACGCAGACGCTCAACGACCTGGCCTCCGACATCGTGCCCGTGCTGGCGCAGCGCAAGGAACTGCGCGACGTGCGCGTGGACAGTGGCGACCAGAACAGCGAGCTCTCGGTGCACGTGGATCGCGAACGCGCTGCCTCGTTCGGCTTCAGCGCGAACGACGTGGCCACCTTCGTCGGCCTGGCGCTGCGTGGTGCGCCGCTGCGCGAGTTCCGTCGCGGCGACACCGAAGTGCCAGTGTGGGTGCGCTTCGCGGGCGCCGATAACTACAGCACCGAGGACCTGGCCAGCTTCACCGTGCGTGCGCCCGATGGCCGCAGCGTCCCGCTGCTGGCGATGGTCGACGTGCAGGTGCATCCGGCCGCGTCGGAGATCGAGCGCACGAACCGCCAGACCACGCTGACCATCACCGCCAACATCGCCGACAAGGTCGTGCAGCCCGATGCGCGCAAGGCGATCGAGGACACGCTCAAGGGCATTCCGTTCCCCGCCGGTTATTCCTTCTCGTTCGACCGTCCGCAGTTCATGAGCGACGACGACGCGATGAAGCAGATGATGTTCAACCTCGGCATCGCGCTGCTGATGATCTACGTGGTGATGGCCGCGGTGTTCGAATCGCTGCTGTTCCCGTCGGCCATCATGAGCGGCGTGCTGTTCTCCATCTTCGGCGTGTTCTGGCTGTTCTGGATCACCGGCACCGAGTTCAACATCATGGCCTTCATCGGCATCCTGGTGCTGATGGGCGTGGTGGTGAACAACGGCATCGTGATGGTCGAGCACATCAACAACCTGCGTCGACGCGGACTGTCGCGCACGGAGGCGTTGGTGGAAGGCAGCAAGGAACGCCTGCGCCCGATCATGATGACGATGGGCACGGCGATCCTGGCGATGGTGCCGATCGCGGTGGGCAACACGCAGATGGCGGGCGATGGCCCGGCCTACTTCCCGATGGCGCGTGCCATCGCCGGTGGCCTGGCGTTCTCGACGGTGGTGAGCCTGCTGTTCCTGCCGACCATCTACGCGATGCTCGACGACCTGCGCCACGGCACGGTGCGAATGATCCAGCGGGCGCGCGGCAGCCGCGTGCCGGCTGCGACGGTCACGGCCATCTCGGCGGAGTAACCCTCCGCCGGGACGGCATCAGCCGAGCAAGCGTCCCAGCATCTTCGCTCCGCCGACCCACACGCCGATCGCGGTGCCCAGGCTGGTGAGGAAGAAGTTGAGCAACACGCGGGCGACGCGGTTGCGGTACCAACCGCGGATTGTTTGCACGTCGTCGCGCAGCGCCATGAAGTCCGCATAGGTCGGCTTGCGCACCCAAGCCTCGACCACGGCACTGACGGTGCCCGAGGCCAGCGCGGGATGCAGCGGTGTGACGGGCGAGGCGATGAAGGCCGCGAGGATGCTCAGCGGATGTCCGCCTGCGAGCAGACAACCGATCGCACCAAGCGTGCCGGTGATCAGCACCCAATACAGCATCAGGTCCGCGCCGACGTCCACGCCGCCGCGCCAGAAGCCCCATGCGAACCCGCCGATGACGAAGAAGGCGAGGATCAGCGTGAACCACGGGAAGGACGACTTCTCCTTCACCGATTCGAGTTCGGCGCGCACGGCGGCGGGCGAGTCGGTGTCTTCGCGCAGATGCTTCGCCATGCCTTGCAGGTGGCCGGCGCCGACGACGGCGAGCACTTCGCATGCACCTTCGGCAGCGGTCGCGCTTTGGCGCAGGCGCGCGGCCATGTAGCGGTCGCGTTCGCCGATCACCGTTTCGTACAGCACCGGGCTGTCTTCGGCGAACTCGCTGAAACTGGATTCGAGCAGGTCACCTTGCTTGAGCCTTTCGATTTCGTCATGGCCGACTTCTTCGTCGGCGAACAGCGACGCGACGAGCCCGCCGCCGAGTTTCGCGCGACCCCACCAGCCCAGGCGCTGCGATGCACGCTTGAAGGTCAGGCCGACGTCGCGATCGATGAGATGCACCGGCAAGCCACGTTCCTTGCCGTCGGCCACCGCGGCCTTCAGTTCCGCGCCGGGCTCGATGCCGAGTTGTTCGGCGAGGCGACGCTGGTAGGCCGCGAGGCCGAGGTTGGCGGCGAACAGGGCCGTCTTGCCTTCGCGCAGCACCTTGACCAGGTCCAGGCGCGCGAGCGCTTCGGGATCTGTCAGCGCCGCGAGGCGTTGTGGATCGAGCTCCACCGCGATGGTGTCGTAAGCGCCGCTGGCGATTTCGCTGCGCACGGCGTCGACGCTGGCGCGCGAGACGTGTGCGGTGCCGAGCAGGGTGTAACGGACGCCGTCGCGTTCGACGATGGCGTGCGGTTGGTCGGCGAGGGTGGGGGCGGGAACGGCGAGGGAGTCGGTCATCGGAAAAGCGTCAAGGAAGGCGGCCATCGAAATGCATTCGACGGCCGCGCAGCATAGACGTTCGCCCGTCCCCGGCCTACCTCACGCAAATCCGTAAGGCAGGTTCGGCGAGGACACCACGCGTTCACCCACGGTTTCGCCGTGCAGGAAGCGCAGCGCCGCGGCGATGACGGTGTCGTCGCCGGCGATTCGGTTGTGGCCCAGGCCCTGCGTGCTCAGCAGATGCGAGTCGGGCCAGTAGCGGGCGTAGCGCTCGCCTTCGGACCACGGGACCTCGCGGTCTTCGACGTCGTGGACTATCAGGGCGGGACGTGCGATCACGGGGGCCGTGTGGTGCGCCTGCAGATCGTCGAAGGCGACGCCGACCTGGCGTTCGAAGGACCGCACCAGCGCACGCAGCAGCCGTTGCGGCAGCCGGATCAGTTGGGCGAAGCGTTCGGTGGCGGCGAGCGGATCGGCCGCCGGCGCGATCAGGACGACGCGCTCGGCTTGCAGTCCCTGCGCGAGCGCGACGCTGGCGGCCGCGCCACCGAGCGAATGCGCGACCAACGCAGCGGCCGGACCGAAGCGCTTGCCGACTTCCAGCAGCGTCGCCGCGAAGTCCGGCAGGTTGGTGGTGTCGCCGCTGCTGCGGCCATGCGCCGGCTGGTCGAAGGCGACCACGGCATAGCCCTGTTCGCGCAGGCGCGGCACCCACGGCAGGAAGCGCGTGCCGTGGCTCGACCACCCATGCGCGAACAACACGTAGGGCTGGCGCGACAGATCACCCCAGACGTAGGTCGCGATCGTGTGGCCATCGAGTTCGAATCGGCCGACCACGGCATCGCCGACGGGGGCGGCCTGCGCGCGGGCGCGGCTGCTCGGGAAGGGCGTGGAGAACAACTTGGCCGCAGCGCGCAGCGTCTTGCGCGGATTGAGCACGCCCAGGACCTGGAACGCAGTGCGCGTCGACAGGAGCTTCAATGAGGTGCGAACGGTCGTGCTAATTGTGGAGACGTGCTTGGCCATGGGGTGCCTCCGGAGCGATCAGCGTTGGGGGGAGTAAGCGGCGATCCAGCGTTCGACGGCGGCGTCGCCGTGGCGACGTGCCTTGTCGTAGCCGAACAGGCCTGCTTCGTGGTGGACGGCGAGGGCGATGGCGTAGAGCTCGAACACATATTGTTCGGCGTCGCCGACAACGAGATGACCGCAGTCGATCGCAAGCTGCACGGCGCGTTGCATCTCGTTGCGCCAGCGCTGTTCGTTGTGCATGACCTGGTCGTGCAACGCGCCAGGGCGATCGTCGTACTCGGCGACCGAAGCGAGCAGCACGCAGCCGCCGCCGGTGGTGCCGCGGATCCATTCGAACCAGTGCCGCATGATCGCGCGCAGGCGCGGCAATCCGCGCGCTTGCGAGAGGGCAGGCATCAGCACCGTGTTGCCGAAACGCAACGCCGCTTCCTCGAGCACCGCGAGTTGCAGGTCTTCGCGCGAACCGAAATGCGCGAACACACCACTCTTCGACATGCCCACGGCCGCTGCGAGCGGACCGATCGACAAGCCTTCGACGCCGGAAGCGCGCGCAATCTCGTAGGCGCGATCCACGATCGACTCGCGGGTGGCGGCGCCCTTGGAGGTGGCGGTCTGGGTGGTCATGGCGGCGGACAATAGCACGATCGTTCGTTTGTGAGCGACCGCCTGTCGGACCGCCTAATCGCGGTAGCGCTTCAGCAAATCCGCGTAAGCGTCGATCCGGCGGTCGCGAAGGAAGGGCCAGATCCGCCGCACATGCTCGCTGCGGGCCATGTCGACCTCGGCCATCAGGATCTCCGGCTCATCTTGGTTCGCCTCGGCGAGGAATTCGCCTTGCGGGCCAAGCACATGGCTCGAACCCCAGAACCGAATGCCCGAGGTCCCGAGCGGCGAAGGCTCATGCCCGACGCGATTGCAGCTCAGCACCGGCAGTCCGTTGGCGACGGCGTGGCCGCGATGGCTGAGGATCCACGCATTGCGCTGGCGATCCTTTTCCGGCTGCGCGTCGTCGGGATCCCAGCCGATGGCGGTCGGATACAGCAGCAGTTCCGCACCGGCGAGGGCCATCAGCCGCGCACCTTCCGGATACCACTGGTCCCAGCACACCATCAGGCCGAGGCGGCCGACGGAAGTGTCGATGGGTTCGAAGCCCAGGTCGCCCGGCGTGAAGTAGAACTTCTCGTAGAAGCCCGGATCGTCGGGAATGTGCATCTTGCGGTACTTGCCCGCCACGCGACCGTCGGTTTCGAACACCACCGCGGTGTTGTGGTACAGGCCCGTCGCGCGCTTTTCGAAAAGCGAGCTGACGAGCACCACGCCATGTTGCTTCGCCAGGCGCGAGAGCCGTTCCGTGCTCGGCCCGGGGATGGTTTCCGCGCGATCGAATTCGTCGACCGCTTCGTGCTGGCAGAAGTACGGGCCGTTGTGCAGTTCCTGCAGCAGCACGAGCTTCGCGCCGCGCTTCGCGGCTTCGGCCACGCGCGTTTCGATGGTCGCCAGGTTGGCGTCGGCATCGCCCTGGTTGCGTTCCTGGATGAGCGCGACGGGGAGCGTCGTCTTGCGGGTCATCGGACGAGTCCTTGCGGCAGTTGCATCGTGATGCAGTGGAGGCTGCCGTTCTGCCAGATCAGCGGGCGGCACGGCACCTGCACCACGTCGCGGCCGGGGAAGGCTTTTTCAAGCACGTTCGCAGCGGCGCCGTCGGCGGCGTCGCCGTAGGCGGGCATGAGCACCGCGCCATCGACGATCAGGAAGTTGGCGTAGGACGCTGCGAGCCGGCGGCCGTCGTCGACGATGGGCTCGGCCCACGGCAACGGATGCAAGGTGTAGGGCTTGCCGTCTTTCGTGCGCAACGCGGCGATCTCGTCGCCCATCGCGCGCAGTTCTGCGTAATGCGTATCCGACGGATCGTCGCAGGCCTGGAAGACGATGGCGTCGTTCGGCGCAAAGCGGGCGAGGGTGTCGACGTGCGCGTCGGTGTCGTCGCCTTCGAGATACCCGTGGTCGAGCCACAACACGCGATCCTGCACGAGCCAGTCGGCCAGGCGCGAAGAGAGCGTGTCGCGATCGAGCGCGGGATGGCGTTCGCTCAGGCACTGCCACGTGGTGAGCAGGGTGCCCGCGCCGTCGGTGTCGATCGCGCCGCCCTCGAGGGCGAAGTTCATCGGCGCGCGTTCGGCGCGTTCGAACAGGCCATGTTCGAACAGGCGCGAAATCAGTTCGTCGTCGCGGCTGGCTTCGAACTTGCCGCCCCAGCCGGTGAAGCGGAAATCCATCAGGCGGAAACCATCGCCGTCGCGCAGCGTGATCGGACCGGAATCGCGCAGCCAGGTGTCGTCGTATTCGACTTCGATGAAGCGAACGCGCGACAGGTCCACGCGCGCCGAGCGCAAGCGCGCTTCGGCATACGTCTGCAGGTCTTCGTCGGCCACGCACACCACCACGCGCGTGTAGCGCACGAGCGCGGCGATCAGCGCGATGTAGGTTTCCTCGACCTCACCCAGGCGCTCGGCCCAGTCGGTGTGCTCGTGCGGCCAAGCGATCAGGACCGCGGACTGGGGTTCCCATTCCGCGGGAAAGCGAATTGCATTTTCGGGCATCAGCGGATGGCGGGCTTGGGCCCGACTTCGTTGGCGTCGGCCTTGTTGGCGACGGCGTCGATGACGCGGCTCTTCTCGAAGTAGACGGTGAAGGCCGGGTAGGTCCAGCGGTTGATCGTCGGCCACGCGCGCTTCTGGCCGCCGCGCGGGTCCTGCTTGGCGGCCGGAGCGCCGAACTTGGCTTCGACTTCCTGCATCGACATCCCGCGGGCCGGCATGGCGGCCGTGTTTTCCTGCTGCACGCGCTGGATCAGGAGGGTGTCACCCTCGGTGACGCGCTGGCTCTGGTCGGCGGCAGGCGCGGCGTCCTGCGCGAAGGCCGCGCCGGAAGCCAGGAGGACGAACGTAGCGACCGCGGCAATGCGAAGGTTCATGACCATGCTCCCCGTGAAAGTCGGCGGGATTGTAAGCACAAGCACGTAGGGGCGGGGATGACGCGTGCGTCACTGTTCCGCAACCCCGGAAACGCGAAAGCCGCCTTTCGGCGGCTTCCGTGGCAACAAGTCGCCGCGCTGGCGCGGCACCCGGCTTAGCGCTGGCGCGCCTTGAAACGCGGGTTGGACTTGCAGATCACGAAGACCTTGCCACGACGGCGGACCACCTTGCAGTCGCGGTGACGGGCCTTCGCCGACTTCAGGGAGGACAGGACCTTCATGACAGAACCTCGGCAACGAATCGTATGGACGGGATGCGGAATCGACATGGACCCCGCGCGAAGCCCGACATTCTGCCGCCTTTCCCTCGGCGGCTCAAGTGCTTGCACGTACAATCGACCGCCATGACCCAAGACAACGTTCCCGTCCTCACCATCGATGGCCCCTCGGGCTCCGGCAAGGGGACCATCACCCGCCTGGTCGCCCAGCGACTGGGCTGGCATTACCTCGATTCCGGCGCACTGTACCGGGCCGTCGGCATCGCCGCCGGCTGGGCCGACCTCGACCTGTCCGACGCCTCGGCGTTGGTGCGCTGCACCTTCGATACCGACATCGACTTCCAGGAAGACCACGGCGGCGAGCCCCGCATCATCGTGAACGGGCTCGATGCCACCGACGAGCTGCGGACCGAAACGGCCGGTGCGGCCGCCTCGGCCATCGCCGCGATCCCCGAAGTTCGCGCCGCCCTGCGGGACCGCCAGCGCGCCTACCGTCGTCCGCCGGGCCTGGTGGCCGACGGCCGGGACATGGGGACCGTCATTTTCCCCGACGCCGCTTACAAGGTCTTCCTGACCGCCAGTGCCGAAGAAAGGGCCGAAAGGCGCTATAAGCAGTTGAGCGAAAAAGGAGTTTCCGTTACATTGCCCGGTCTGTTGCGCGAGATCCTCGCCCGCGACGCCCGCGATGCGAACCGGGCGGTGGCGCCTTTGCGGCCGGCCGATGACGCCGTCCGCATCGATACCACCGGTCTTCCGATCGATGCGGTCGTGGCTCGGGTGCTGGCGTTGATGCCGGCCCGCTGAGCGCGGAACGCGCGCACCAGGACAACTGCCTGACCGTCAATCGACGGGAAAGGTTCCATCCCTCCAACCCCCTGGCGCTTCATCCCGGAGCAGCCACCTGAGAATCTCCCAATGTCCGCTGCAATGACCGAATCTTTTGCCGAACTGTTTGAACAGAGCCAGGCGAACCTCGCCAAGCTCAAGCCCGGCGCCATCGTCACGGGCGTCGTCGTCGAGGTCCGCTCCGACGTCGTCGTGATCAACGCTGGCCTCAAGTCCGAAGGCATCGTGCCGATCGAACAGTTCCGCAACGACGCCGGCGAGATCGACGTGGGCGTGGGCGACGAAGTGAAGGTCGCCCTCGACTCGCTCGAGAACGGCTTCGGCGAAACCGTGCTGTCCCGCGAAAAGGCCAAGCGCGCGATGGTGTGGGACGAACTCGAGCAGGCGCTCGAGAAGAACGAAACGATCACCGGCCGCATCAGCGGCAAGGTCAAGGGCGGTTTCACCGTCGACATCAAGGACGTCCGCGCGTTCCTGCCGGGTTCCCTGGTCGACGTGCGCCCGGTCCGCGACCCGGTGTACCTCGAGGGCAAGGAGCTCGAGTTCAAGCTCATCAAGCTCGATCGCAAGCGCAACAATGTCGTCGTCTCCCGCCGTGCGGTGGTCGAGAGCGAGCATTCGGAAGAGCGCGAGCAGCTGCTCGAGAAGCTGGTCGAGGGCGCGGTGCTCAAGGGCGTCGTCAAGAACCTCACCGACTACGGCGCGTTCGTGGACCTCGGCGGCATCGACGGCCTGCTGCACATCACCGACATGGCGTGGAAGCGCGTGCGTCATCCGAGCGAAGTGGTCGAAGTCGGCCAGGAGCTCGACGTCCGCGTGCTCAAGTACGACCGCGAGCGCAACCGCGTCAGCCTCGGCCTGAAGCAGCTGGGCGAGGATCCGTGGGACAACATCGCCCGCCGTTACCCGGCCAACACCCGCGTGTTCGGCAAGGTCTCCAACGTCACCGATTACGGCGCGTTCGTCGAAATCGAGCCGGGCGTCGAAGGCCTGGTCCACGTGTCCGAAATGGACTGGACCAACAAGAACGTCAACCCGTCGAAGGTGGTGCAGGTCGGCGACGAAGTGCAGGTCATGGTGCTCGATGTTGATGAAGAGCGCCGCCGCATCTCGCTCGGCATGAAGCAGGTCACCAGCAATCCGTGGGAGACCTTCGCCGCGATCCACAAGAAGGGCGACAAGGTGTCGGGCCAGATCAAGTCGATCACCGACTTCGGCATCTTCATCGGCCTGGACGGCGGCATCGATGGCCTGATCCACCTGTCGGACATCAGCTGGAACTCCACCGGCGAAGACGTGGCGCGCAACTACAAGAAGGGCGACACGCTGGAAGCCGTGGTCCTGGCCGTCGATCCGGAGCGCGAGCGCATCTCGCTCGGCGTCAAGCAGCTCGAGCAGGATCCCTTCGGCCAGTACATGGCCTCGAACCCGAAGGGCTCGAAGGTCAAGGGCACCGTCAAGGAAGTCGACGCCAAGGGTGCGACGATCGACCTCGGCGACGGCGTCGAAGGCTACGTCTCCGCGCGCGACATCTCGCATGACCGCATCGACGACGCGTCGCAGCACCTCAAGGTGGGCGACCAGGTCGAAGCCAAGTTCATCGGCATGGACCGCAAGGGCCGCACGCTGCAGCTGTCGATCAAGGCGAAGGACGAGGCGGACACCGCCGAAGCCCTGGCCGAGTACAACAAGTCGTCGGATGCCGCCAGCGGCACGACGAAGCTTGGTGCGCTGCTGCGCGAGCAGCTGAACAACAAGTCCGAGTAAGCAACACCCGCGTCGGCGGCCCGGCAACCCCGGGCCGCCGAACGCAAGCCACGAATACCTGTGCACGTCCCGCAAGCGACCGACGAGCCGCCCCGCATGACCAAGTCCGAACTGATCGAGATCCTTTCCGCGCGCCAGGGCCACCTGAAGGCGGACGACGTCGATCTCGCAGTGAAGTCCTTGCTCGAGATGATGGGCGCTTCCCTGTCGGGGGGCGAACGCATCGAAATCCGCGGCTTCGGCAGCTTCTCGCTGCACTACCGGCCGCCGCGCCTGGGCCGCAATCCCAAGACGGGCGATTCCGTCGCGCTGCCCGGCAAGCACGTTCCGCACTTCAAGCCAGGCAAGGAACTCCGCGAACGCGTGAGCAGCGTCGTTCCGGTCGAACCGGATGCCTGACCCTCGGCTAAGCTGACGGCTCTCGTCCCGGACGCCTCGTCCCCGGACGACGATCCCTCCACCCGCGAAGGAGCCGCAGCGCCGAATGATCCGCCCCCTTCGACTCCTCGTCGCCTTCGCTTGCCTTGCGGCCGGCATCGTCGTCGGTGCGCTCAATCCGCAGCGCGCGGTCCTCGACCTCGGGTTCACGCAGGTCCCGGTGGCGCTCGGCGTCCTCGTGCTCGTCGCGTTGTTGCTTGGCGTGCTGCTGGGCGGTCTCGCGCTTTCCGCGAGCGTCGTGCTGCCGTTGCGGCAGCGGCTGCGCCGCGCGGAACTCGACGTGCGCAATGCACGCCAACCCAAGGAAGGGCCCTGACGCATGCTGGCTGTCGTCGACCAATGGTTCTGGTTTTTCCTCCTGCTGCCGCTCGCCGCGGCCAGCGGTTGGCTCATCGGCCGCCGCGGTGGCGAACGCCATAGCGACACGCAGGTCAGCCGCCTGTCCACCACCTACTTCCGCGGCCTGAACTACCTGCTCAACGAGCAGCCCGACAAGGCGATCGAAGTCTTCCTGCGCATCGCCGAGCTCGACAAGGACACTTTCGAAACGCAGGTCGCGCTGGGCCATCTGTTCCGTCGGCGCGGCGAAGTGGACCGCGCCATCCGCCTGCACCAGGCGCTGGTGCAGCGCGCCGACCTCAGCGACCAGCAGAAGGTGCAGGCGTTGCTCGCGCTCGGCGAGGACTACATGCGCTCGGGCCTGCTCGATCGCGCCGAAACGGTCTTCAGCGACCTCGTGCGCCTGGACATGCGCGCGCCGCAGGCGCTCAAGCATCTCATCGGCATCTACCAGGCCGAACGCGACTGGGCGAAGGCGATCGAGAACGCCACGCGTTACGAAGAGATCACTTCCGAACCGATGGGCAAGCTGGTGGCGCAGTTCGAGTGCGAACTGGCCGACCGGCATCGCGCCGCGAACGAAACGGAAGCGGCCCGCGCCTGCGTCGCGCGCGCCTACGAGGCCGATGCGAACTCCGTGCGTGCCGGCATCCTGGAAGGGCGCATCGAACTCGACGCAGGCAACGACGCCGCCGCGATCCGCGCTTTCGAACGCGTCGCGCGCATCGACCCCGATTACCTCCCCGAAATCCTGCCGCAGTTGCTGCCGTGCTACGACCGCGTCGGCGACAGCCCGGGCGCGCGCAGCTTCCTGGCCGAGATGATCGAGCACTACCGCGGCGTCGCACCGGTGCTCGCGCTGACGCAGATGGTCGAGTCGGATGAAGGCGTTCCCGCCGCGCGCATGTACCTGGCGCAGCAACTGAAGGATCGTCCGTCGGTGCGCGGCGAGGCGGCGCTCATCGACCTCACGCTGGCCGAAGGCGGCGATCCGCTCGCGACCCTGCAGGACCTCAAGCACATCACCGACCAGTTGCTCGTGCGCAACCCGAGCTACCGCTGCAACCGCTGCGGGTTCGGCGCACGTGCGCACCACTGGCAATGCCCCAGCTGCAAGGAGTGGGGGTCGATCAAGCCGTTGCTCAACTACGCGGTGGTCTGATGTTCGCCGCCTGGCTGGGCGTTTCGCTGGCGATCGGCGCGGGCGGAACCTGGCTCGCGCGTCGCTATGCGTTGCGGCATCAATTGCTGGACGCGCCGGGCGAACGTCGCGCGCACACGCAGCCCACGCCGCGGGGCGGGGGCGTGGGCATCGTCGTTGCGCTCCTGCTTGCAGGACTCTGGTTGTTGCGCGTCGTGCCCGATCCCGTCGCGATGGGCGCGATGCTTGCCGGTTTTGCGTTGGTCGCCCTCGTGGGCCTGGTCGACGACCATCGCCCCTTGTCGCCCTGGCTCCGGCTGGGGGTGCAGGCCATCGCGGCCGCGTTGCTCGCCTGTGCGATGTTCCGGCAGAGCCATGAACCTGGCCTCGCCCTTGCGGCATTCCTTCTGGCGATGACCCTGGCGAATGTCTGGAATTTCATGGACGGCATCAACGGCATCGCCGCGACGCAGGCGATCCTGGTCGCGTTGGCGATCGCAGTGCTGCAGGCCGGCGCCTGGTCGTGGTGGGCCTGGGCGCTGGTCGCCGCGACGCTCGGGTTCCTGCCCTTCAATTTCCCGAAGGCCCGCGTCTTCCTCGGCGACGTGGGGAGCGGGGCGCTGGGCTTCGCGCTGGCCGCGCTGCTGATGCAGGGGCTCATCGGCGCGCAGCCCATCCATTGGGTGCTGTGGGCCTTGCCGCCCTCGGCCTTCCTGATCGATGCGGCGCTGACACTGCTGGGTCGCATGCGCCGGGGCGAGCGATGGTGGGAACCCCATGCGCTGCACGCGTACCAGAAGTGGGCGCAGCGCTGCGGGTCGCATGTGAAAGTCACCTGTACGTACGCTGCATGGACCCTGGTCGCGATCATCTTGATGAACGTGCTTGCGGCCGTGCCTATGAGAATATTTGCGGTGTTGGGTGTCGTCGCCTCGTGGTATATGACGGGGACAGGGATCTGGTTTCTGCTGCAGAAGCCTTCGGATAAAGGAGTACCGCGGTGAAGGAATGCACCGTATGACGGCTTGGCGCCAGCGATGGGCGTCCGCGCTTCCGCGCACCGCTGTCATCCTCCATGACCTCGCCATGGTCTGGCTGGCATGGAATGGCCTGCGCCTGATGCGCTATGGCCTGGCCGGCACGCCTGCCAACCTTCCGCCGTTGTGGTCCACGGAAACCTTCGTCGTGCTCGCCGCGCAAGCGCTCGTGTTGTGGCGCGTGGGCCTGTATCGCGGCTTGTGGCGCTTCGCGAGCGTGCCGGACCTGGTGAACCTGGCGAAGGCCGGGTTGTTCGGCGTCATCGCGATCGGACTCGGGCTGTTCGTCTACAACCGCCTCGACGAAGTCCCGCGCACTGTCCTGTTGCTCTATCCCTTCGCGCTGGTCGGCCTGCTCGGTGCGCCGCGCTTGCTGTATCGCGCCTGGAAGGAACACACGCTCGCGCGCAGCCACAGCGCCGCCGTGCGCGTGCTGATCCTCGGCGCCGGTCGCGCCGGCGAAGCGCTGGTGCGCGACCTGCGTCGCACCGGTGCCTACGAACCCGTGGGCTTTCTCGACGACGCAGCGCAGCTGCGCGGCAGCAAGGTGCAGGGCGTGCCCGTGATCGGCCAGATCGCGGAAGTCGAAACCATCGCGCGCGAAACCGCAGCGCGGTTGCTCGTCATCGCGATGCCGTCGGTGCATGCGTCCTTGTTGCAGGCGGTGGTGGTCGCGTGCGAACGCACGGGCCTGCCGTTCCGGATGGTGCCGCGCCTGGACGACATGCTCGAAGGGCGCTCGCTGCCCGGCGAACTGAAGGAAGTCGCGATCGAAGACCTGCTGGGCCGCAGCCCGGTGATGCCCGACTGGAAGGCCATCCGCGGTTGGCTCGGCGGTCGTTCGGTGCTCGTCACCGGCGGCGGCGGTTCCATCGGTGCGGAGTTGTGCCGGCAGTGCGCGAAGCATGGCGCGCGCCGCGTGGCCGTGCTGGAGATCGACGAACTCGCGCTCACCACCACGATCGCGGAAATGCAGCGCGATTTCCCGGACCTGGAGATGGTCCCGGTGCTGGGCGATTGCGGAGATCCCGCGGTGATCGATTACGCGCTGCGCAAGGCCGAACCCGACGCGGTGTTCCATGCCGCGGCCTACAAGCAGGTGCCGCTGCTCGAAGACCAATTGCGCGAAGCCGTGCGCAACAATGTGCTCGCCACCGCGACCGTCGCGCATGCGTGCCGCGATCGCGGCGTGGGCACCTTCGTGCTCATCTCCACGGACAAGGCGGTGGATCCGGTCAACGTGCTCGGCGCCACCAAGCGCCTGGCCGAAATGGCGTGCCAGGCGCTGGCCGATCGTCGTTCGACGCGCTTCGTCACCGTGCGCTTCGGCAACGTGCTCGATTCGGCCGGCAGCGTCGTGCCGCTGTTCCGCGAACAGATCCGCAAGGGCGGCCCGGTCACGGTCACCGACCCGGAAGTCACGCGCTTCTTCATGACCATCCCCGAAGCCTGCCAGCTGATCCTGCAGGCCTCC
Source organism: Lysobacter sp. KIS68-7 (assembly GCF_021284745.1). Lineage (NCBI taxonomy): Bacteria > Pseudomonadati > Pseudomonadota > Gammaproteobacteria > Lysobacterales > Lysobacteraceae > Lysobacter > Lysobacter sp. KIS68-7. The sequence continues at coordinate 2,463,147 of NZ_CP089925.1, forward strand.
GCGATCGGTTCGCACGAAGCGGTGTACACGCTCGACATGGGCGAGCCCGTCGCCATCCGCCTGCTGGCCGAACAGATGATCCGCCTGGCCGGCAAGCAGCCGGGGCGCGACATCGCCATCGTCTACTCCGGCCTGCGCCCCGGCGAAAAACTGCACGAGACACTCTTCCACGCCGACGAGCGCTACCGCCCGACGGTGCACCCGAAGATCCTGCAGGCCGAAGCCCGCGCCGTCTCGGCCGAAACCACGCATTCGGCCGTGGACAGCCTGCGGGAAGCGACCGCACGCTACGACCTGGTCGCCCTGGGCGAACTGCTGCGCGAAGCAGTGCCGGAATTCGCGCCTGCACCCTACGTGCACGCCTCGCACGCCACCGTGGTCGCTTTCCCCGCCCGCAACGCGCGCAAGACCTGATGACCGCCAAGACCCGCATCCGCAAGGCCGTATTCCCGGTCGCCGGACTCGGCACGCGCTTCCTTCCCGCCACCAAGACGGTGCCGAAGGAAATGCTGCCGATCATCGACAAGCCGCTGATCCAGTACGCCGTCGACGAAGCGATCGAAGCCGGCTGCGACACGCTGGTGTTCGTCACCAACCGCTACAAGCATGCGGTGGCCGACTACTTCGACAAGGCCTACGAGCTCGAACAGAAGCTCGAACGCGCCGGCAAGCACGAGCAGCTCGAACTGGTGCGCAACGTGCTCCCCGAGCATGTGCGCGCGGTGTTCGTCACCCAGGCCGAAGCCCTCGGCCTCGGCCATGCGGTGCTGTGCGCGAAGTCGGTGATCGGCGACGAGCCCTTCGCCGTGCTGCTTCCCGATGATTTGATCTGGAACCGCGGTCCCGGCGCGTTGAAGCAGATGGCCGACCACGCCGAAGCGACAGGCGCGAGCGTGCTGGCCGTGCAGGACGTGCCCGCCGAGAAGACCGCGAGCTACGGCATCGTGGCCACCGAGGATTTCGCCGGTCGCAAGGGGCGCATCAGCGCGATCGTCGAGAAGCCGAAGCCCGCGGACGCACCGAGCACGCTCGCCGTCGTCGGACGCTACGTGCTCGATGGCCGGATCTTCGACTTGCTCGAGCAGGTCCAGCCCGGCGCCGGCGGCGAGATCCAGCTCACCGACGCGATCGCCGCGCTGCTGAAGGAGCAGACGGTCGATGCCTACCGCTTCCAGGGCACGCGCTTCGACTGCGGCACGCACATCGGTCTCATCGAAGCCACGATCCGCTACGCACTCGACCACGAGAAGCTGAGCGAAGCCGCGGCACGCACGATGCAGACCGCGTTGGACGAACTCGGCGTCGTCGAACTGAAATAGGGGACACCATGGACGACGCCCATCGGGATCCGCTCGATCGCCGTCAAATTGCGGTGGGCGACCGGTTCGCGGCGGCCCTGGCCTCGCTCTTCGTGTCGATCCCGCTCGTTTGTGTTTACTGGCTCGTCGTGGGAAGCAGGCTCAATGTCGTCGCGACCACCTGGGTCGTAGGCGCGGTCGTGCTGGCCGTCGGCGTTGTCGCCTTCCTGCGGCCGGGATTCGCCGCCGACGCCCTCGCGGCGTGCGTGCGCGCGCTCAGATGGTTCTACTGAGCGCGGCACGCAAAGCGCGAATCACACCGCTTCGAACACACCCGCCGCGCCCATGCCGGTGCCGATGCACATCGTCACCAGCCCGTACTTCTGCTGGCGACGACGCAGGCCGTGCACGATGGTGGCCGTGCGCACCGCGCCGGTTGCACCAAGCGGATGGCCCAACGCGATCGCACCGCCGAGCGGATTGACCTTCGACGGATCGAGCTTGCTGTCGCGGATGACGGCGAGCGCCTGCGCGGCGAAGGCTTCGTTGAGTTCGATCCAGTCGATCGCATCGAGCGTGAGGCCCGCGCGCTGCAGCGCCTTCGGGATCGCGGCGATGGGGCCGATGCCCATCACTTCGGGTTCGACGCCGGCGACGGCGAAGCTCGTGAACTTCGCCAGCGGCACCAGCCCGTAATCCTTGATCGCCTGTTCGGACGCCAGCAGCACCGCGGCCGCGCCATCGCTCATCTGCGAGCTGTTGCCCGCGGTGACCGTGCCGCCGAACTGTGCGTTGCGGAACACGGGCCTGAGCCTGGCGAGGCCTTCGGCCGTGGTATCCAGGCGCGGGCCTTCGTCGACGGACACGATGCGCCGCGTTTCCTTGATCACGTTCCCATCGGGCAGATGCGAGATCACGTCATACGGCGAGATCTCCGACTGGAACTCGCCGGCCTGGATCGCGGCCAGCGCCTTCTGGTGCGAGGCGAGGGCGAACGCATCCTGGTCCTCGCGCGAGACCTTCCAGCGCTCGGCCACCTTCTCGGCCGTGATGCCCATGCCGTAGGCGATCGCGACGTTCTCGTCCTTCGCGAACACCTGCGGGCTCAGCGCCACCTTGTTGCCCATCATCGGCACCATCGACATCGATTCGGTGCCGCCGGCGAGCATCAGGTCGGCGTGGCCCATGCGGATCTGGTCGGCAGCGAGCGCAACCGCCTGCAGGCCCGACGAACAGAAACGATTGATGGTCTGCGCCGCCAGCGTATGCGGCAGGCCGGCGAGCAGCACGCCGATGCGCGCCACGTTCATGCCTTGCTCGCCCTCGGGCATCGCGCAGCCGATGATCGCATCGTCGATGCGGTTCACGTCGATGCCCGGGGCTTGCGCCACGACGCTGCGCAACACGTGCGCGAGCATGTCGTCGGGGCGGGTGTTGCGGAACACGCCGCGCGGGGCCTTGCCGACCGGCGTGCGGGTGGCGGCGACGATGTAGGCGTCTTGCAGTTGCTTGGTCATGGGGTCAGTTCCTGAGCGGCTTGCCGGTCTTCAGCATGTGCGCGATGCGTTCCTGGGTCTTCGGCATCTGTGCGAGCGCGACGAAGTGTTCGCGTTCCAAACGCAGCAGCCAGTCCTCGTCGACGAGCGCACCGCGGTCGACTTCCCCACCGCACAACACGGTGGCGATACGCGAGGCGATCTCGTAGTCGTAGGGCGAGATGAAACGGCCCTCGAGCATGTTGACGAGCAGCATCTTGAAGGTCGCGATGCCGACATCGCCCGCGACCTGGATGCGGCGCGCGGGCAGGGGCGGGCGGTAGCCGGATTCGGCCAGCGCACGCGCCTGGGCACGCGCGACGTGCAGCAGCTCGAACGAATTGAACACGACGAGGTCGTCCTCGCGTGCGAGTTTGAGCTGCTTGCCTTCCATCGCGGACGTGGACACCTTGCCCATCGCCACGCTTTCGAAGGCGGTCTTGAGCTGCGCGAACACATCGCCGCCCGGGCCCGCGGCCTCGGACGCACGCACCGCGAGTTCCTTCAGGCCACCGCCCGCGGGCAGCAGGCCGACGCCGGCTTCGACCAGGCCGATGTAGCTTTCGAGCGAAAACACGCTGCGCGCCGAATGCATCTGGAATTCGCAGCCGCCACCAAGCGCGAGGCCCCGCACGGCGGCGACCACCGGCACGAGCGAATACTTGATGCGTTGGCTGGTGGCCTGGAAGTTCGCGACCATCGCTTCGAAGCCCGCGACGTCGCCCGCCTGCAGCAGGCCGAGCGCACCGGCGAGGTCCGCGCCGGCGGAGAAGGGCTCCTTCGGTTGCCAGATCACCAGGCCGCGGAAATCCCGTTCGGCGATCGCCACCGCTTCCTGCAAGCCCGCCAGCACCTGGTCGTTGACCGTCTGCATCTTGGTCTTGAAGCCGACCACCGCGATGTCGTCGCCTTCGTCCACCCACATGCGCACGCCATCGTTCTCGAACACGGTGCGGCCCTGCGAGAACTTCTCGCCGAGCAGCGCATCGGGGAAGCGCTGGCGCGCGTACACCGGATTGTCGGAGCGCGGCACGATCGCGTTGCGCGCGGGGCTGTAGCTGCCGTTCGGCGCATGCACGCCGTCGCGACCGTCGAACACCCAATCGGGCAGGGGTGCATTGCTCATCGCCTTGCCGGCGACGATGTCCTCGGCGATCCAATCGGCCACCTGCTTCCAGCCTGCGGCCTGCCAGCTTTCGAACGGACCCATCGACCAGCCGTAGCCCCAGCGGATCGCGAAGTCGACGTCGCGCGCGGTGTCGGCGATGTCGGCCAGGTGGAAGGCGCTGTAGTGGAAGGTGTCGCGGAAGCAGGCCCACAGGAACTTCGCCTGCGGGTGTTCGCTGGCGCGCAGGGCTGCGAACTTCTTCGCGGGGTCGCGTTCCTTCAGCAGCGCGGCGACTTCGGCATCGAGTTCACCGGCGCTCGGCCGGTAATCCTGTGCCGCGAGATCCAGCACGAGGATGTCCTTGCCGCGCTTGGTGTAGAAACCCGCGCCGGTCTTCTGCCCGAGCGCGCCCTTGGCCACCAGCGCCTCCAACCACGCGGGCGCGGCGAAGTACTGGTGCCACGGATCGTTCGGCAGCGTATCGGCCATCGTCTTGATGACGTGCGCCATGGTGTCCAGGCCGACGACGTCGGCCGTGCGATACGTGGCCGACTTCGGACGCCCGATCGCCGGGCCCGTCAGCGCATCGACCGTATCGAAGCCCAGGCCGCATTCGACCGTGTGGTGCATCGCCGCCAGCATCGAGAACACGCCGATGCGATTGCCGATGAAGTTCGGCGTGTCCTTCGCATAGACCACGCCCTTGCCGAGCGTGGTAACGAGGAAGGTTTCCAGGCCCGCGAGGATGGCGGGCTCCGTCGTGGTCGCGGGGATCAACTCCGCCAGGTGCATGTAGCGCGGCGGGTTGAAGAAATGCACGCCGCAGAAGCGATGGCGCAGGGCTTCGGGCAACACACCGGCGAGGGCATTGATGCCCAGGCCCGAGGTGTTGCTCGCGAGCACGGCGTGCTCCGGCACGAAGGGCGCGATCTTCTTGTACAGGTCCTGCTTCCAGTCCATGCGTTCGGCGATCGCTTCGATCACCAGGTCGCAGCCGCGCAGCAGTTCCAAGCCGGTGTCGTAGTTCGCCGGGACGATGCGATCGGCCAAGGCCTTGTCGGCGAGCGGGGCGGGGCTGAGTTTCGCGAGGTTGGCGATGGCCTTGGCGGCGATGCCGTTGGGATCGCCTTCCTTCGCGGCCAGGTCGAACAGCACCGTATCCACGCCTGCATTGGTCAGTTGGGCCGCGATCTGGGCCCCCATGACACCGGCGCCGAGCACCGCAGCGCGGCGCACAAGCAAGTTCTTAGACATGTGTTCCAAATCCTTGAAAGGTAAGCGTATTCCAGCGTGACTTGATAAACCGCTTGAACTTCAGCGGCGGAAGCCGGCGGCAGCGAATCGAATGAGCTCGTGCGCGGCGTGTTCGCGGTGCGCGGCCTCGGACACGCCGGCCGGCCGCTTGATCAGGCCGAAGTCGGCCATCGCATAGGTGAGTGCGCCGGAGAGGAAGTCCAGGCGCCAGTACAACGCTTCCTTCGTCAGGCCCGGGATGGCGGCCGCGATCGCCTTGCCGAATTCGCGCAGCACGTGGCCGTACTGGTCGGACAGGAATTTGCGCAGACTGTCGTTCTTCTCGGCGTAAGCGCGTGCGACGACGCGGATGAACGCACCCCCGCCATGGCGGTCCTGCGCCATCGCCAGCGCCGGTTCGACGAAGGCGGCGAGGATCGGTTCGAGTTCGCCGGGATGTTCCTTGACGGCCGCTTTCAACGCGGTCAGCCGCCGCTCGCTCATTTCGTCCATGCGCCGGCGGAAGACCTCGTTCACGAGGTTTTCCTTGCTGCCGAAGTGGTAGTTGACCGCGGCGATGTTGACGTCCGCGCGGCTGGTGACCTGACGCAGCGACGTGCCGGCGAAGCCGTGCTGCGCGAACAATTCCTCGGCGGCGCCGAGGATGCGGTCCTTGGTGGAGAAGTGGACGGTCGTAGGCATTTCAAACACCCGGTTCAAACGGCCGTTCGATCCTAGTCCGTACGCTTGAGTATCGTCAAATGCGGAATGCGTTCCACGCGTGCATCGTGGGCGTGCGCACGTTAGAATCGCCGCCAGCCATATCGGCTAAACCCGCGTTCCAACGCGGGTTTTCTGTTATCCTCGGGCCCGCGCGCACGTCGCGCTGCCCGCCTTGCCCGGAGAATTTCCCCATGGCGCTGGAGCGCACCCTGTCCATCATCAAGCCCGATGCCGTTGCCAAGAACGTCGTCGGCGAAATCTATTCCCGCTTCGAGAAGAACGGCCTGAAGGTCGTCGCCGCGAAGATGAAGCAGTTGTCGAAGCAGGAAGCCGAAGGTTTCTACGCCGTGCACCGCGAGCGTCCGTTCTTCGGCGCGCTGGTGAACTTCATGATCTCCGGCCCGGTGATGATCCAGGTGCTGGAAGGCGACAGCGCCGTCCTGAAGAACCGCGACCTGATGGGCGCCACCAATCCGAAGGACGCCGCGCCGGGCACCATCCGCGCCGACTTCGCCGACTCCATCGACGCCAACGCCGTGCACGGTTCGGACTCGATCGAGAACGCCGCGATCGAAGTCGCGTACTTCTTCCCGGCCACGGACGTCTACGCCCGTTGAGCGCCGTGAACGCGATCGCCGCCAAGCAGAACCTGCTCGACCTCGATCGCGAGGGACTGGAGCGCTTCTTCGCCGACACGCTCGGCGAGAAGCGCTTCCGCGCCCACCAGGTGATGAAGTGGATCCACCACCGCTACGTCACCGACTTCAACGACATGACCGACCTCGGCAAGGCGCTGCGCGCCAAGCTCGAGGAACACGCTGAAATCCTCGTGCCGAAGGTGCAGTTCGAAAAGCCTTCGGCCGACGGCACGCACAAGTGGCTGCTCGGCATGGATGGCGGCAACGCCATCGAAACGGTGTTCATCCCCGACAAGGGCCGCGGCACGCTGTGCGTCTCCTCGCAGGTGGGCTGCGCGCTCAACTGCCAGTTCTGTTCCACCGCCACGCAAGGCTTCAACCGCAACCTGTCCACCGCCGAGATCGTCGGCCAGGTGTGGGTGGCCGCGAAGCACCTGGGCAACGTGCCGCACCACCAGCGCAAGCTCACCAACGTCGTGATGATGGGCATGGGCGAGCCGCTGGCGAACTTCGACAACGTCGTGCGCGCGATGAGCGTGATGCGCGACGACCTCGGCTTCGGCCTGGCCAACAAGCGCGTCACGCTGTCCACCGCGGGGATGGTGCCGATGATCGACAAGCTGGGCGAGGTGAGCGACGTCTCGCTCGCCGTCTCGCTGCATGCGCCGAACGACGAGCTGCGCAGCGAGCTGGTGCCGCTCAACAAGAAGTACCCGATCGAAGAGCTGATGGCCTCGTGCGTGCGTTACGCCACGCGCAAGAAGGGCATCTCGATCACCTTCGAATACACGCTGATGAAGGGTGTCAACGACCAGCTGCAGCATGCCAAGCAGCTGGCGCGCCTGATGCACAAGTTCGACAATGCCGTGCAGATGAAGGACGCGGCCAAGGTCAACCTGATTCCGTTCAATCCCTTCCCGGGCACGAAGTTCGAGCGCTCGCCGGAAGAAGACATCCGCGCCTTCCAGAAAACCTTGCAGGAGGCGCGCGTGCTCGCGACCGTGCGTCGCACCCGGGGCGACGACATCGACGCCGCCTGCGGACAATTGAAGGGGCAGGTGCTCGACCGCACCCGCAGGCAGGCGGCCTTCCGCCGCCACCTGGCCGAACAGGGGATCGGCGATGCGGCGGCTTGACGTCGTCGCACTCGCTCTGCTCGTGGCCCTGGGCGGGGCCGGTTGTTCGCGCGTTGCTTTCATCAAGACCGACCCATCGCGCGGGGACTTCGAGCGCACCACCGATCCGGTCGTCGTGCACGACACGGACAAGACCCGCAATGCCGATATCGCGCGCACCTCGCTCGACCTCTCGCAGCAGCGCCTGTCCGAAGGCAACCTGGCCGCCGCCGAGGACTACGCAAACAAGGCGCTGAAAGCCGATCCGAATTCCGGCGACGCTTACACCATGCTCGCCGTCATCGCGGACGAGCAGGGCAAGGACGACGCCGCGGGTGCTTATTACAAGCGCGCGACCGAACTCGAACCCAGCGGCAACACCTACAACAATTACGGCACCTGGCTGTGCGCGAAGAACCGCTCGGCCGAGTCGCTGGGCTGGTTCGACCAGGCGCTCACCGACCCGTCCTACACCACGCCGGCCGCCGCGCTCGCCAATGCGGGCCGCTGCGCGCTCGACGCGGGCCAGGCCGACCGGGCGCAGCGCGACCTGCACAAGGCGATTGCGCTGGAGCCCGCCAATCCGGTGGCGCTCGATGCACTTGCGCGCACTGCGTACAGCGCCGGCCAGTACATGGATGCCCGCGCGTTCTCCGAGCGCCGGCTCGCCGCGGCCCCGGCCACGGCCGAAGCGCTACAACTTGCGTCACAGATCGAAGACAAACTCGGCGACAGTGCCGCGGCGGCACGCTACGTTCGCCGCCTGAGGGAGGAGTTCCCCGGCGCTTCGCAGGGGAATGCACGGGGATCGAAGTCGCCATGACCGGTTCGAACGAGTTCGTGTCCGAGAGCGGGGTCGGCCAGCGCTTGCGCACTGCGCGCGAGAAGCAGGGGCTTTCGCTCGAGGAAGTCGCATCGCGCCTGAAGATGCCCAGGAGCGTGGTGCAGTCGTTGGAAGACGAAGACTGGAGTCGCCTCGGCGCGCCGGTGTTCGTGCGCGGCCAGTTGCGCAGTTACTCGCGCCTGCTCGGCCTGGTGACCTCCACCACGATCGCCGCCTCGGGCCTGGCGCCCGTCGAACCCACCAAGCTCGAACCGCGCAGCTATACGCCGCGCATGACGCGCCTGTTCGAACAGGGCACGCGCCGCCTCGTCTATATCGTGCTCACCGCCGCGATCGTCGTGCCGGTGTGGCTGGCGACCAAACCGCACCTGACCGGGCACAACGAGCCGGCCACCGTGCAGTCGCTCGACGCCCCCGCCGATGCCGTGCGCAAGCTCGGCGATGCGCAGCCGGCCACGCCGGTGCGCCCGGCCTCCGAGCAGGCCCCCGTGGTCGCCTCGATGACACCCAACCTCGCACCGCGCCCCTCCGCGAGCGCCGCGCTGGTGCTGCGTTTTTCGGGCGACAGCTGGGTGCAGGTGCAGGCGCCCGACGGGCGCACGCTCGAGAAGGGCCTGCTTCCGGCGGGCACCTCGCGCAGCTATGCCGCGGGCGAAGTCGGCCGCGTCACGCTGGGCAATGCATCGGCCGTTGTGGTGCAGCAGGGCGATCGCCCGCAGGACCTGACGCCCTTCCGCCGCGCGAACGTCGCGCGCTTTACGGTATCCTCTGACGGCTCCCTGGCGCCGGTTCGCGACTGACGAACGGAACCTGGGCCGCGCAAGCCGGTCTGCACGGTGGTGCGACACGCGGCTGCGTGCGCAATCCGCATTCCCCCACTTTGAGGCAGCATGGCGATCGACGACCTGCTCGATGAGCACGAACAAAGCGAACGCGTCCGCGGTTGGTTGCGACAGAACGGAGCCGGGCTGTTCGCCGGCGTGGTGCTCGGCCTGGGCGTCATCGCCGGCTGGCAGTGGTGGCAGGCGCGCCAGCTGGGCCAGCAGGCCCAAGCCGGGCTCCAGTACGCCGCCGTCGTTTCCAGCCTGAAGGCGAACAACCTCGGCCAGGCGAAGGCGGTGTCTTCCGCGCTCGCCTCCACCGGCACCGATTACGCCGCGCTCGCGGCCATGCAGGTCGCCCGCGCGCAGATCGACGGTGAAGACCGCGACGGCGCCATCGCCACGCTGCGTGGCGTGCAGACGAAGAATCCCGCCATCACCGCCGTCGTCAACGCGCGCCTGGCGCGCCTGCTGCTCGACGCGGGCAAGCCGAAGGACGCGCTCGCGCTGCTCGGCGACAAGCCCGACGGTGCCGCCGCCATCGAAGCCCGCGGCGATGCGCTGTTCGCGCTCGGCCGCACCGATGAAGCGCGCACTGCGTACACGCAGGCGATGTCCAAGCTGGATGTCGCGACGCCGCAGCGTCGCCTCGTCGAACTCAAGCTCATCCAGGTCGGCGGAAGCCCGGCCCGTCCGGAGACCCGCGGCTGATGAAGTTCCAGACCACTTTGAAGCGCACCGCCATCGTGTTTGCGTGCGTCGTCGCGCTCGCCGGCTGCAAGACCGTCGGCGGCTGGTTCGGCGCCGATCCCGCGAAGCATGCGCAAGACCCCGCCGAACTCACCGACATCACGCCCACCGTCAAGGTGCAGAAGATGTGGTCGGTCGGCGTGGGCAAGGGCGAAGACAAGATCGGCGTGCGCCAGGGCCCGGTGGTGGCCGACGGCCATGTCTACGCAGCGGCGATCCGCGGCGGCGTGCACGCCTTCGACCTGCAGACCGGTGCGAAGGTGTGGACGTGGGAACCGGAGAAGGTCAAGCACAAGGATCCGATCCGCCTGTCCGGCGGTCCGGGTGCCGGCGGCGGCCTGGTCGTCATCGGCGGCCTCGACGGTGAGGTCATCGCGCTGGATGCCGCCAACGGCACGCTGAAGTGGCAGGCGAAGGTCGGCTCCGAAGTGATCGCCGCGCCGGTCGTCGGCGATGGCCTGGTCCTCGTGCACAGCATCGACGGCCGCATCACCGCGTTCGGCGTGGAAGACGGCAAGCGTCGCTGGTTCTACCAGCGCGATTTGCCGCCGCTCACCGTGCGCGGCAACGACAGCGTGCTGCTCGGCCCGGGCTTCGTGTTCGTCGGCAACGACGACGGCAGCGTGGTCGCGCTCGCCGAACAGGACGGCCGCCTGCTGTGGGAACAGGCCGTCGCGCAGCCGGAAGGCCGCAGCGAACTCGATCGCATGGCCGACGTCGACGGCACGCCCGTGCTCGACGGCACTACGGTTTACGCCACCAGCTTCAAGCGCCAGACCATGGCCATCGACGGCCCGACCGGCCGCCCGCTGTGGCAGAAGGACAACGGCGGCGCCGGCCGCGTCGGCAATGCGAGCGATCGCATCGTCGTGTCCGATCCGGCGGGCACCGTGTGGGCGATCGACAAGTCCAGCGGCGGCGCCTTGTGGTCGCAGCCCGCGCTCGCGCGCCGCAGCCTGACGGGCGTGGCGGTGCAGGGCGACTACGCGGTCGTCGGTGACTACGACGGCTACGTGCACTGGCTGCGCCTGGACACCGGTGCGATCGCCGCGCGTGCGCGCGTCGGCGGCGATGCAGTGAAGGCGGCTCCCGTCGTCGCGGACGGCGTGCTGCTCGTGCAGAACATCGACGGCAAAGTCACCGCGTTCCGGCTGCAGTAACGCAGTCGTGCTTCCTCTCGTCGCACTCGTCGGTCGCCCCAATGTCGGCAAGTCGACGCTGTTCAATGCACTGACGCGCTCGCGCGACGCCCTGGTCCATGACGAACCGGGCGTCACGCGCGATCGCAATTACGGCGTGTGCCGCCTGGAACCCGAACGCCCGTTCGTGCTCGTCGATACCGGCGGCATCGCGGGCGTCGACGAAGGCCTCGCCGGCGCCACCGCGCGCCAGTCGCGCGCCGCGGCCGAAGAAGCCGACCTGATCCTGTTCATCGTCGACGGCCGCGAAGGCCCGTCGGCGTTGGACGACGACATCCTCGCGTGGCTGCGCAAGGTCGACACGCCGACCTTCCTGGTCGTCAACAAGACCGACGGCCTCGACACGCAGACCGCGCTCGCCGAATTCGCGCGCTACGGCATCAAGCACGTGTTGGGCGTGTCGTCCGCGCACAGGACCGGCCTGGACACGCTGCTGGCGAACACGCTCGCGGCGCTGCCGAAGGACGGCGACACGCAGATCCTCGACGACGATCCGGAGCGCATGCGCATCGCCTTCGTCGGTCGCCCGAACGTGGGCAAGTCGACGCTGGTCAACCGCATCCTCGGCGAGGAACGCATGATCGCCTCCGACGTGCCGGGCACCACGCGCGATTCCATCGCCGTGGACCTGGAACGCGACGGGAAGAAGTACCGCCTGATCGACACCGCCGGCCTGCGTCGTCGCGGCCGCGTGGAGGAAGCGGTGGAGAAGTTCTCCATCGTCAAGACGCTGCAGGCGATCGAGCAGTGCCAGGTCGCCGTGATCATGCTCGACGCCTCCGAAGGCGTGACCGAGCAGGACGCGTCCGTGCTGGGCGCCGTGCTCGACGCCGGCCGGGCGCTCGTCGTCGCGGTGAACAAGTGGGACCACCAGACCGACTACCAGCGCCAGCAGACCGAGACGCTGCTCGCGCGCAAGCTGTCCTTCGTCGAGTGGGCCGAAGCGGTGCGCATCTCCGCGCTGCATGGCTCGGGCCTGCGCGAACTGTTCAAGGCGATCCACCGCGCGCATGCGTCGGCGACGCACAAGTTCGCGACCGCCGAGATCACGAAAGCGCTCGAGATCGCCTACGAAACCAATCCACCGCCGGTCGTGCGCGGGCATGTGGCCAAGCTCCGCTTCGCGCATCCGGGCGGCGAGAACCCGCCGACCTTCATCGTCCACGGCACGCGCCTGCGCACGCTGTCGGACAGCTACCGCCGTTATCTCGAAAACTTCTTCCGCAAGCGCTTCAAGCTCGTCGGCACGCCGGTGCGTTTCGTCTTCAAGGAAGGCGACAACCCGTACAAGGACAAGCCGAAGAACGCGCTGACCGAGCGCCAGGTCGCCAAGAAGCGCCGCCTGATGCGGCACGTCAAACGCGGCAAGTGAACACCGCCATCGCGCGCGAGGCCCTGACGCTCGGCGTGCTCGCGGGCGGGCAGGGAACGCGCCTGGGCGGCTGCGACAAGGCCTGGATCGTGCGCGATGGCATTCCGCAGGTGCAGCGGCTCGCGCAACGCTTCGAACCTGATGTCGCCTGCGTGCTGGTGAGTGCGAACCGTGATCCCGCACGCCATGCGGCGCTCGGCCTGCAAGCCGTCGCCGACCGCCTGCCGGGCCACGGGCCACTCGGCGGCCTCGACGCACTGGCCGCCGCATGCACCACGCCGTGGCTGCTCACCGTTCCCGTCGACCTCGTGTTCGTCAACGACTGCCTCGTGCCGACGCTCGTCGCCGCAGGCGGGCAGGGCGCGAGCGTGGAAGACGAAGACGGGCCGCAACCGCTCGTCGCGCTCTGGAACGTTGCGGCGCTGCGCGATGCGTTGCGCTTCGACGACGACCTCTCGGTGCAAGGCCTGCAAGCGCGCCTGCACATGCCGCGCATCAAGCTGGCCGGCGTGCGGTTCGGCAACCTCAACACCTTCGACGACCTCACCCACGCCGGCGCGAACCTGCCCTGATGCGCGACGACATTCCCACGCAACTCCTGTTCGACGACGCAGCCGCGATCATCGACCGCGTCGCGCACGCGCGCCGCCTGCCGGCCGAGCGCCTGGCGCTCGCGCGCATCCACGGACGCATCGCCGCGCAGGACGCGCATGCGCCGATCGCTTTGCCATCGTTCGACAACAGCGCGATGGATGGCTACGCGGTGCGCCACGCCGACCTCGCGCGGGAAGGCGACACGTCCCTGCAACTGGTGGGCGAACAGTTCGCCGGCCGCGCGCTCGGGTTGCGCGCTGCGCAGGGGCAATGCATCCGCATCACCACCGGCGCACCGATGCCCGAAGGCGCGGACACCGTCGTCGTCCGCGAAGTCGTGCGCGTGGAAGGCGATCGCGTCGTCGTGCCCGCCGGCATCGCCTCTGGCGCCAACGTGCGCCTGGCGGGCGAAGACGTGCGCGTGGGCGACGGCGTTCTCCAGGCAGGACACGTGCTCACGCCCGCGCGCGTGGCCACGCTCGCTTCGCTCGGCATCGACGCCTTGTCGGTCGCCTCGCGTCCCACCGTTGCGGTCTTCACCACGGGCGACGAGTTGGTCCCGCCCGGAATGCCGCTCGCGCCCGGACAGATCCACGACAGCAACCGTGAGTTGCTGATGGGCCTGTTGCGCGCCGATGGCCTGGAGCCCACCGCCTGGCCCGTGTTGCCGGATGATCCCGCGCGCCTGCAATCCATGTTGCTGGATGCGGCATCGAGCTTCGATGTCGTGATCACCTGCGGCGCGGTCTCGGCGGGCGAAAAGGACCACATCCCCGCGCTGCTCGATGCGCACGGCCAGGTGCATTTCTGGAAGGTGCGCATGAAGCCCGGCATGCCGCTGCTGTTCGGTGCGCTGGATCGCGCGTTGTTCCTGGGGTTGCCCGGCAATCCGGTGTCCGTGTTCGCCACGTACGCGACGTTGGGCCGCCGCCTGCTCGACGGTTTGCAGGGGCGCGGTGAGCCGCGGCGTCGCTGGCGCGCGCGACTGTCGACGCCGATCGCGAAGCCGCATGCACGCCGCGAATTCATGCGCGGCAGGCTCGAAGCGGGCGAGGACGGCGTGCTGCATGTCGCACCCGACGCCGCCACCGGCTCGCACCGCCTCCATGCCGCCGCGCAGGCGGATGCCCTGATCGTCGTGCCGGAGGGGCCGCAATCGCTGCCCGTCGGCGCCGTCGTCGACGTCCTGCCTTACTGAATCGCTTCACGCGGCCCAAGCGATAATCCCCGCATGTCCACGCACGAACGCACCCCCACCGAAGCGCTCGCACGGCAACGCGCCGGCGCGCAGTTGATCGACGTCCGCGACGCGCACGAACGCGCACTCGGCATGGCGCAGGGCGCACGCGGCATCGCGCGCGCGGACCTGGAAGCCGATGCGGACACGCACATCCCCGATCGCGAAGCCGAAGTCCTGCTGATCTGCCAGAGCGGGCGCCGCTCGCAGTTCGCGGCCGAAGCGCTGCGCGCGCGCGGCTATCGCAACGTCGCATCCGTGGTCGGCGGCACGATGGCCTGGTCGGACGCGGGCCTGCCGATGGATGCGCCGCAGCTCGACGAAGATTTCAGCGAACGCTATTCGCGCCACCTGCGCCTCCCCGAAGTCGGACTGGCCGGGCAGAAGCAACTCGAAGCGGCAACGGTGCTGGTGATCGGCGCCGGTGGGCTCGGTTCGCCGGTGGCGTATTACCTCGCGGCGGCGGGCATCGGCACGCTGCGCATCGCCGACGACGATGTCGTGGAGCGCAGCAACCTGCAACGCCAGATCCTGCACACCGATGCGCGCATCGGCATGCCGAAGGTCGCCTCCGCGCACGCCGCGCTGTCCGCGCTCAATCCGCGCACGCGCATCGAGACCGTCGAAGAACGCGTGACCTCGGAGAACGTCGAGCGCCTGCTCGAAGGCGTCGATGTGGTCGTCGACGGCGCCGACAACTTCCCCGTGCGCTACCTGCTCAACGATGCCTGCGTGAAGCTCGGCAAGCCGCTGGTCTATGGCGCGGTGCATCGGTTCGAAGGACAGGCGAGCGTGTTCGATGCGGGCCGCCACCGCGGCTCGGCGCCTTGCTATCGCTGCCTGTTCCCGGAACCGCCGCCGCCGGAAGCCGCCCCTAATTGTGCGGAAGCCGGCGTGCTCGGCGTGGTGCCCGGCATCGTGGGGCTGCTGCAGGCCACCGAGGTCCTCAAGCTCGTGCTCGGCGTCGGAGAAAGCCTGCGCGGCCGCTTGCTGCACATCGACGCGATGGGCCTGCGTTTCCGCGAAACGCGGCTGTCGCCCGATCCCGAATGCCCGGTGTGTCCGCCCGGGCGTGATTTTCCCGGTTACATCGATTATGCGAGGTTCTGCGCCGGGGGCTGATCGGCCCCGAGAGGGAAGGGGGTCGACATGGATCGTGTCGTTGTAACGCATTGGCAAGCAGTACTGTTGTTGCTCGCATTCGCCGGATGGGGCACGGCGCATGCGGCCGGACCCTGCGATGCAGCCGCGCCACCCGCCACCACCTGGGGCCAACGCGTCGCCGCTGCGGCCTGCGCCGAATCGCGGCTGTGGTTCTCGCCCTTCCTCGACGACAAGGGTCGCCTGGCCAGCATCTCCATCGGCGAGGCGGAGAGCGCGCGCCTGGCCGACCAGCAGACGCCTGCGTGGCGGCGCGTCGTCCAGTACTGGCAGGGGAGCGGCCTGTTGCCCTCGATGTCCGCGCGGCCGGGCGCGACCGATTGCAACGCACCGGATGCATGGCCCACGTCGGCCGAATGTCGCGCGTTCGTCGTGGATACGCCCTGGTCGGCGGTGTTCGTGTCGTATGCCTACCTGCGCGCCGGCATCCCGGGGTTTGCTCCGGCGGCGAGCCACATCGATTTCGTTCGGCAGGCGCTTCGCAATGACGGCTTTTCGCCGCTGCGCTTCGCCGATCCCGACACCGAAGCACCGGCCGTGGGCGACCTGCTGTGCTTCACGCGCGGCTTGTCGGCGCCGATGGGCGCGTCGGGTATCCGCAATTACATCGCGAAGGGCGGTGGTGGCCTGGCGATGCATTGCGACATCGTCGTCGACGTGAACGCCGCGGGCGATGGCCGCATGTACACCATCGGCGGCAACGTGCTGCAGGGCGTCACGCTGCGCACGCTGCACGTCAACAAGAGCGGCACGATCTGGCAGCTTCCCCGCAAGGGCGAATCCTTCCTGTGCCAACCCGGCGACGACGCTGGGTGCACGTTCAATCGCCAGGATTGGGTGGCGCTGCTCAAGCTCGAGCCGAAGGCCGCGGCGCCCGCGCCGCAGGGCGTGCCGTGCTGCACGGCCTGCTCGCTGCCGATGCCGCCCGGCATGAAGCGTTGCCCGGTCACGCCGTCGGCCGAACCGCTCGTGCAGCCCGCCGTGCCGACGACGCCCTGACTCAGGCGTCCGGCGCGCGGTGCTTCGGCCGGGGCTTCTGGCGCGGATCCACCTGCACGCCGAGCACGACGTTGCAGTGGATGCACGAGAAGGTCAGGCAACGCCCCTTGGTCTGATCGTCGACCGTGGCCACGGCGCTTTCGATGCGCACGTGCAACACGCGCTTGCCGCACTTCGGGCATTCGCCGTGGTTGATCACGGCAGCGCGACCGCCGAACCGACGAACGTCGACAACGTCTTCGCATAGGTGCGATCGGTGGCCACCGTCGAATGGTCCGCGCGCGGCAGGTTCAACACCTGCGGCGCGTGCGGGAGCGATGCGATGAGCTGGTCGGTGCTCGATGCGGGCACGACATCGTCGCGACCGGCGCGCACGATCAGCAGCGGGCCCTGGTACTTCGCGAGATAGTCGGCCTGGTCGTAGCGATCCTGCAGGATCCACTTCACGGGCAGCCACGGGTAATGCGCCTGCGCGACATTGGCCATGCTGTCGAACGGCGTGACCAGCACGAGCTTGGCGACGGGCCGCTTCGATGCGACATAGCTCGCCACCGCGCTGCCCAGGCTGCGTCCGATCACCACGATGCGCGCGTGCGGTTGCCGCGCCTGCACCTGGTCGAACACGGCGAGCGCGTCTTCGAGGATGTCCGCCTGCGTCGGCGTACCTTCGCTTGCGCCGTAGCCACGGTAGGGAACGAGGTAGGTGCTGCTGTTCGGGAACCACTTCGCGAAGTCTTCGCGACGATCCTCGATGCGCTCGGAATTGCCGCCGAAATACAGCACGGCGCCCGGCTGTCCGATGTTCACCAGCCAGCCGTTGAGCATCACGCCGTTGCGCGCGATGCCGAAGTCCGTCTGCTTCGCGTCGGCCTTGGTTTCCTGCGGCAGGTAGAGCATGTCGCGCTGCTTGGCGTACATCCAGCCGCACACGCCGGCGTAGGTGAGCACGGGCGTGGCCACGAGCGCGGCGACGAGCAACTTCTTCTTCATGGCTGCACTCCCTTGCGTTGCGCGGCTTCGAAGGCCGCGAGTTGTTCGGCGGTCGCGTCGCGTTGGTGTTTTTCCTTCCAGCGGGCGAAGGGCTCGCCGTAGATGGCTTCGCGCGCTTCGTCCTTCGTCATGCCGATGCCGCGCTGTTCGGCGGCTTCACGGTACCAGTCGGCCAGGCAGTTGCGGCAGAAACCGGCCGTGATCATCAGGTCGATGTTCTGCACCTCGGGCCGCTCGTGCACGAGGTGGGCGATGAGGCGGCGGAAGGCCGCGGCCTCGATCTGGGTGGTTTCGAAATCCTCTGTCGACATGGGGCGATTCCAAATTCGATGTCGCGAGGCTACAACGGGTCGGCAATAATGCGCAGCCGCACTCCAGCACAGATCCGGTGGCCCTCGCATGACGACCGCATCAGCAGCCCGCATCCTCGATGGCAAGCGCATCTCGGAGGACCTCCTCGAGACGCTCGCCGGGCGGGTCGCGGCCCGGGTGGCCGCCGGCAAGCCGCGTCCGGGGCTGGCGGTGGTGCTGGTCGGCAACGATCCGGCCTCCGCGGTGTATGTCCGGAACAAACGGCGCGCGGCGGAAAAGGTGGGCATCCGGGCCATCGACTACGACCTGCCGGCCGATACCTCCGACGCCGAGCTGCTCGCCCTCGTGGACCGCCTCAACGCCGATCCCGAGGTGCACGGCATCCTGCTCCAGCTGCCCTTGCCGGACCGGCGCGACGCCACCGAGCTGATCCATCGCATCGACCCCCGCAAGGACGTCGACGGCTTCCACCCCGAGAACGTCGGCCACCTGGCGCTGCGTCAGTTCGGCCTGCGGCCCTGCACGCCGCGCGGCATCACGACCCTGCTGGCCTATACCGACCGCCCCGTGCGCGGCGCGAGCGCGACGATCGTGGGGGTCTCCAACCACGTCGGCCGCCCGATGGCGCTGGAGCTGCTCATCGCCGGCTGCACCACCACCTGCTGCCACAAGTTCACCCCGCCGGAGGTCCTGAAGGCCGCGGTGCAGGGCGCCGACATCCTCGTCGTCGCCGTCGGCCGCCCGGGCCTGATCCCCGGCGACTGGGTGAAGCCGGGCGCCGTGGTCATCGACGTGGGCATCAATCGCCTCGAAGACGGGCGCTTGGTCGGCGACGTGGGCTTCGAAGCGGCTGCGCAGCGAGCCAGCTGGATCACGCCGGTCCCCGGCGGGGTCGGGCCGATGACCGTTGCGACACTCATGCAGAACACTCTGGAGGCGGCAGAGGCATCGGACGGCGGCTGATCCGGGTTATCATTACGCGCTTCCCGCAAACGGGTAGCCCAATGCTCCGCATCCAGGCCGAAGCGCTCACCTACGACGACGTCTCGCTCGTCCCCGCGCACTCCGTCGTCCTTCCCAAAGACGTCTCGCTCGCCACGCGCCTCACGCGCAACCTGCGCCTGAACCTCCCGATCGTGTCCGCCGCCATGGACACCGTCACCGAAGCACGCCTCGCAGTCACCATGGCGCAACTCGGCGGCATCGGCATCCTGCACAAGAACATGTCGGTCGGTCGCCAGGCGGCGGAAGTCGCGCGGGTGAAGACCTTCGAAGCCGGCGTCATCAAGGAGCCCTTCACCGTCGGGCCCGACGCGACGATCGGCGAAGTGCTGCGCCTCACGCGCGCACGCAACATCTCCGGTGTTCCGGTCGTCGACGGCGGCCAGCTGGTCGGCATCGTCACCGGGCGCGACATGCGCTTCGAGAAGAAGCTCGACGATCCGGTCCGCCACATCATGACCAAGAAGGATCGCCTCATCACCGTGCGCGAAGGCGCCAGCGATGACGAAGTGCTGCAACTGCTGCACAAGCACCGCATCGAAAAGGTGCTGGTGGTCAACGACGAATTCGCCTTGCGCGGCCTGATCACCGTCAAGGACATCCAGAAGAAGCAGGACAATCCGAACGCCGCCTACGACCCGAGCGAACGCCTGCTCGTCGGCGCGGCGGTCGGCGTCGGCGGCGATACCGAACAACGCATCGAAGCGCTCGTCGCCGCGGGCGTGGACGTGATCATCGTCGACACCGCGCACGGCCATTCGCAGGGCGTGCTCGATCGCGTGGCATGGGCGAAGAAGCGCTTCCCGAAGCTCGACGTCATCGGCGGCAACATCGTCACCGGCGATGCAGCGCTCGCGCTGATGGACGCCGGTGCCGACGCGGTGAAGGTCGGCGTCGGGCCCGGTTCGATCTGCACCACGCGCATTGTCGCCGGTGTCGGCGTGCCGCAGGTCACCGCGATCGACATGGTCGCCGAAGCATTGCAGGATCGAATTCCGCTGATCGCCGACGGCGGCATCCGCTACTCGGGCGACATCGGCAAGGCGATCGTCGCCGGCGCGTCGAGCGTGATGATCGGCGGTCTGTTCGCCGGCACCGAGGAATCGCCGGGCGAAACCGAACTGTTCCAGGGCCGCAGCTACAAGAGCTACCGCGGCATGGGCTCCCTCGGCGCGATGGAGAAGGGGTCGAAGGACCGCTACTTCCAGGACGCGAGCGACGCCGACAAGCTCGTCCCCGAAGGCATCGAAGGCCGCGTGCCGTACCGCGGCCCGCTCAGCGGCGTGGTGCACCAACTCGCGGGCGGCCTGCGCGCGACGATGGGCTACGTCGGCTGCGCGACGATCGAAGAGATGCGCGTGAAGCCGTCCTTCGTGAAGGTGACCGCCGCCGGCACGCGCGAGTCGCACGTGCACGACGTGCAGATCACCAAGGAACCGCCGAACTACCGCGCCTCGTGACCCAATGACCCACGACATCCATCGCGACAAGATCCTCATCCTCGACTTCGGCGCGCAGTACACGCAGCTCATCGCGCGTCGCATCCGCGAACTCGGCGTCTACTGCGAAATCTGGGCGTGGGACCACGACCCGGCGGAAATCGCGAAGTTCGGCGCGAAGGGCATCATCCTCTCCGGTGGCCCGGAATCCACGACGCTGCCGGGCGCGCCGCGCGCACCGCAGGAAGTCTGGGACAGCGGCCTGCCGCTGCTCGGCATCTGCTACGGCATGCAGACGATGGCTGCGCAGCTCGGTGGCTCCACCGAAGCCGCGGACCAGCGCGAGTTCGGCCACGCGACGGTGGAAGTCATTGCGCACGATTCGCTGTTCGAAGGCCTGAAGGACCATCCGGGCGCACCGCCGCGCCTGGACGTGTGGATGAGCCACGGCGACCATGTCGCCACCGCGCCGCCGAACTTCATCGTCACCGCGCGCACCGATCGCATCCCCGTCGCCGCGATGGCCGACGAAGCGCGCCGCTGGTACGGCGTGCAGTTCCATCCCGAAGTCACGCACACCAAGCAGGGGCAGGCGCTGCTGCGCCGCTTCGTCGTCGACATCTGCGGCTGCGCGACGCTGTGGAACGCGGCCAACATCATCGACGACCTGGTCGCGCGCGTGCGCGCGCAGGTCGGTTCGGACGAAGTGATCCTGGGCCTGTCCGGCGGCGTGGATTCCTCCGTGGTCGCCGCGCTGCTGCACAGGGCCATCGGCGAACAGCTGACCTGCGTGTTCGTCGACACCGGCCTGCTGCGCTTCGAGGAAGGCGACCAGGTGATGGCGATGTTCGCCCAGCACATGGGCGTCAAAGTCGTGCGCGTGGATGCGGCCGATCGCTACTTCGCCAAGCTCGCCGGCGTCCAGGACCCGGAAGCCAAGCGCAAGATCATCGGCAACCTGTTCGTCGACATCTTCGACGAAGAGTCGGCCAAGCTGCGCAACGCCAAGTGGCTCGCGCAGGGCACCATCTATCCCGACGTGATCGAGTCGGCCGGCAGCAAGACCGGCAAGGCGCACGTCATCAAGTCGCACCACAACGTGGGCGGCCTGCCGGAGCACATGAAGCTCGGCCTGGTCGAACCGTTGCGCGAACTGTTCAAGGACGAAGTGCGTCGCCTGGGTGTCGAACTCGGCCTGCCGCACGCGATGGTCTATCGCCATCCGTTCCCGGGCCCCGGCCTGGGCGTGCGCATCCTGGGTGAAGTGAAGCCGGAGTACGCGGAGCTGCTCGCGAAGGCCGACCACATCTTCATCGACGAACTGCGCAAGGCGAACCTGTACGACAAGGTGAGCCAGGCCTTCGCCGTGTTCCTGCCGGTGAAGTCGGTGGGCGTGGTGGGCGATGCGCGTGCGTACGAATGGGTCATCGCGCTGCGCGCGGTGGAAACCATCGACTTCATGACGGCGCACTGGGCGCACCTGCCGCACGAGTTCCTCGGCATGGTGTCCAACCGCATCATCAACGAACTGCGCGGCGTTTCGCGCGTGGTCTACGACATCAGCGGCAAGCCGCCGGCGACGATCGAGTGGGAGTAGGGCGGCCGCCGTCCGACGAACGGTAGCCGCACGATGTCGATTTGACCTGCGCTCATTCGTCGTCCAATGAGAAGGCCAATGGGGCCTGCTCGAAGAGGAGACAGACGATGAGAGTCATGGTGTTCGCGAAAATCACCGAAGACATCGACATGACCGCGCCGCCCACGCCCGAAGCGCTGGAAGCCTTCGAGGCGATGGACCGCTTCAACGAGGAGCTTGTCCAGGCCGGCGTCTTCGTGGCCGGTGCGGGCCTGAAGTGGGGCGCCGACGCCAGGTGCATCGCGTACGACGGCGCCGAGCAGATCGTCACCGACGGCCCGTTTGCCGAATCGCGCGAGTTGATCGCCGGCTTCTCGATCTGGGAGGTCAAGGACATGGACGAGGCCCTGGCATGGGCGAAGCGTTCCCCCACGAGCGGCAAGGGCGAGATCGAAATCCGCCCCTTCTTCGAAGCCGCCGACCTCGGCGAGTTCGTCAGCCCCGAAGAGCTCGCGGCGCCTCGCAGCGGCGAGCGCGGGAAGCTCGGCGTCGCCTGATGACCGGAGCGGCCGCCACCGACGCCGACGTCGCCTGGATGCAACGCGCGCTCGCACTCGCCGAGCGCGCGGAGCACGAGGACGATGAAATCCCGGTTGGCGCGCTGCTGGTGTCCGCCGATGGCGAAGTGATCGGCGAAGGCTGGAACCGCAACATCACCGAGCGCGATCCTTCCGCACACGCGGAGATCGTGGCGCTGCGACAAGCCGGCGCACGCGTCGGCAACCACCGCCTGCTGGGCAGCACGCTCTACGTGACGCTGGAACCCTGCGCGATGTGCGCGATGGCGATGGTGCATGCGCGCGTGGCGCGCGTGGTGTTCGGCGCGAGCGATCCGAAGACGGGCGCGGCGGGCAGTGTGTTCGACCTGCTCGCCGATCCGCGGCACAACCATCGCGTCGAAGTGATCGGCGGCGTGCTCGCCGTCGAAGCGGGCACGCGCCTCACCAATTACTTTCGCAAGAAACGCGGCAAGCCCGCGCTCTGATCAGTTGCGCTTGCGGCGCATCTCCTGGTCCATCTCCAGATCGAAGCTGCGCACCGACAGGCTCACTTCGCTGCCCATCACGACGCTCGCGGCCAGCAACATCAATACGCCCACGATCGCCAGCGCCGTCGGCACGAAGCCGAGGCGAAAGCCGATGAAGGCATCCACCGCCAGCCCCAGACTCGTGCCCACGAAGGCACCCAGCGCGCCATAGAGCAGTTGGCAGGCGCGCAGCACCAGGTGCGCGCGGCGGCGGTGCCGTTCGATCTGGTCGTCGCGCTCGGCACGGTCGGGCGCATCGAATTCCCAGCTCACGATCAGCGCCCGCAGCCGGTCCACCACGCGCGCCAGCCGTGCATTGGCCGAAGTCAGCAGGGAGGCCGTGGCCGCCATGAGCAGGGCGGGGGCGAGCATGGCGGTCAGGATCGCGTAATGGGCGAGCGCGGACTGGAACAAACCGGACCTCGGCAAGGCGGGGAAAAGGCTGGGCTATGATGCGCCGTCCCTACAGGCACCGCGAGACCGATGGCGAAACACATGGAAAGTGAAGGCCGCTTGATCTGGATCGACCTGGAAATGACGGGCCTGGACACGGCCCGCGACTCGATCCTCGAAATCGCGACCATCGTGACGGACTCCAACCTGGAGGTCCTGGCCGAAGGCCCCGAACTTGCGATCGCGCATCCGCTCTCGGCCCTGGAGTCGATGGACGAGTGGAACCGCACGCAGCACCGCAAGTCCGGGCTGTGGCAGCGGGTGCTCGAAAGCCGCGTTTCCATGGAGTCGGCCGAGGCGCGCACGCTGGCGTTCCTCTCCGAATGGGTGCCGGCCAATGCCTCGCCCATGTGCGGCAATTCCATCTGCCAGGACCGGCGCTTCCTGCACCGGCTGATGCCGGCGCTCGAGAAGCACTTCCACTACCGCAACCTCGACGTCAGCACGATCAAGGAGCTGTCCCGCCGCTGGTCGCCCACGATCCTCAACGGCCTGCGCAAGCAGGCGGCCCATACGGCCCTGAGCGACGTGCGCGATTCCATCGCCGAGTTGGCCTACTATCGAAAGCACATGGGCCCCCTGGCGGGCCTGCCGACGGGGTAGGGGCTGGCAGCGCAGGGCGCACGGGGAACCACTCGATCCGCCCGTCCGTGGATTTTCGCCGCGGCGTCGATGCTGTTGTTCCTGCAGAACCTCGCGACGCCCGCGTTTGCGCAAGGCAAGCCGGTCAACGCGTACTTCCGCGAAACCTGGACCACGCGCGAGGGCCTGCCGCACAACCAGGTCAATGCGATCGCACAGACGCCCGATGGGTACCTGTGGTTCGGCACGTGGGAAGGGCTGGTCCGCTACAACGGCCTGGAATTCCACGTCTTCGACCGCAGCAACACACCGGCGCTGCGCGACAACGGCGTGCGCTCGATCCGCGTCGCGCCGGATGGTGCGCTGGTGGTCGGGACCTCGCGCGGCGGCGTGAGCGTATTGCGCAACGGTCGCTGGCGCACCTATGGCCGGAGCGAGGGCCTGGCGCAGGACGAGATCATGGACGCGGTGCTCGACGCGCGCGGCCGCCTGTGGGTCGCCACCGAAAGCGCCGGCGTCACGCGCCTGGATCCGGATGGCCGGCGCGCGCAGTTCACGCAACCGCGTATTCCTTCGAACATCACCTTCAGCCTGGTGCGGTCGCGCGATGACCAGGTGTGGCTCGCGACCGCATCAGGCGTCGTGCGCTTCGACGGCGATCGCATCACGACCTACGACCAGGGCAGCGGACTGCCGGACGCGCCGATCTTCCATCTCGAACAGACGGCGAATGGCGAGTTGTTCGCCGGCACCGAACGCGGCCTGTTCCATCGCGTGGGCGAGCGCTTCGGGATCGTCTCCACCTTGTTGCCTTCCGACGGCGTGCCGAGCCTGGCGCGCGACGCGGCGGGCGAGTTGTGGGTCGGCACCGTCAACCATGGCCTGTTGCGCCTGGACGACAACGGCGTGGATGCGCTGAGCAGCGAGAAAGGCCTGCCGAACAATCGCGTCGCGGCCTTGTTCGTCGATCGCGAAGGCAGCCTGTGGGCCGGCACCAATGCGGGCTTGCTGCGCCTGCGCGACGCGCCGTTCACCACGTTCAACACCGAGCAAGGGCTGAGCGACGACTACGTGCGCGCCCTCGCGGAAGGACGCGACGGCAGTGTGTGGATCGGCACGAGCCGCGGGCTCAATCGCTGGCGCGACGGCAAGGTCATCGACGTGTACGACAGTGCCCACGGCCTGCCGGGCGATTCGATCCTCAGCCTGTTGGTGAACGACGACGACAGCCTGTGGGTCGGCACGTATGTCGGCGGTTTGTTGCGCTTGCGCGATGGCAAGGTGGTGGAGCACCACGACACGACCGACGGCCTGCCGGGCAACCAGGTGCGCGCGCTCGCGCACGGCGCCGACGGCGCGTTGTGGATCGGCACGTCGCGCGGACTTGTCCAGATGCGCGACGGCGCCTTCCGCAGGTTCGGCGCCGCCGAAGGACTGCCGCGCGATTTCATCCTCGCCTTGCATGTCGCGCGCGACGGCGCGGTGTGGGTGGGCACGGCGAACGGCGCGGCGCGCATCGTCGACGGGCGCGTGGCGCCCATCGACCTGCATCGGATGAACGATGCGCAGGACGTGTTCGATTTCCACGAAGACAGCGACGGCACGGTGTGGATCGCGACCGACCGCGGCTTGGTGCGCTATCGCAACGGCCGCATGGTGGCGCTCGGGCTTGCGCAGGGCCTGCCGGTCGACACCTTGTTCCAGGTCGTCGACGACCACGCGGGCAGCCTTTGGCTCACCTCCAACCGCGGCGTGCTGCGCGTGGCGCGCCAGGACGTGGAAGCGGTGCTCGACGGTCGCCAGCGCACGCTCAATCCCGATCAGTTCGGCGAAGCCGATGGCCTGGCGAGCAGCCAGTGCAACGGCGGCTCCGGGCCCGCGGCGATCCGCGATGCGCGCGGTCGCGTCTGGGTGGCGACGGCACGCGGCGCGGGCATGGTGGATCCCACCGTGCTGCACAGCTATCGCCGGGCCTTGTCGCCGGTCGTGATCGAACAGGTGCTCGCGGACGAACGCGCCATCGAGGATCGCGGCGCGTCGCAGGGTCGGCTCGTGTTGCCCCCGGGCACGCGCAAGCTGGAGTTCCGTTTCGCCGGCCTGAACTTCCAGACGCCGCGCCTGCTGCGCTACCGCTATCGGCTGCTCGGCGTCGACGACACGTGGGTGGAACGAGGCAACCAACGCATCGCGCAGTACACGAACCTGGGGCCCGGCAAGTATCGATTCCTCGTCTCGTCGTCTGCGCCCGGGCTGGGGCAGGGGTGGAACCCGGACACCACCACGCTCGACATCGAGATCCAGCCGCGCTTCTGGCAACACGCATGGTTTGCGGGGTTGTGCGCGGTGGCGACGGCGCTGCTGGTCTACGCGTTCGTCCGTTGGCGCACGCGCAGCCTGCGCCTGCGCGCGATGGAATTGGAAACCGTGGTGGACCAGCGCACGCGCGACCTGCGCGAACAGACCACACGCCTGCTCGTCGCCGACGAGGAGAAGACGCGCCTGCTGCGCCAGTTGCAGGACAAGTCGGAAGCCTTCGAACGCCAGGCGCGAGAAGACGCGCTCACGGGCGTGCAGAACCGCCGCAGCCTCGACGAACGCCTCGCGCAATCCTTCGACATCGCCACGCGCATGCAGCAGCCGCTGAGCTTCGCGCTGCTGGACATCGACCACTTCAAGCGCATCAACGACGAGTACTCGCACGCGGCGGGCGATGAAGCCTTGCGCGAAGTCGCGCGCGTGCTGGCCAGCGTGCTCGAGGACGATGCGATGCTGGCGCGCTGGGGGGGCGAGGAGTTCGCGGTGCTGTTCCCGCTGGCGACGGTCGACCAGGCGCGCGTGCGCTGCGAAGCGGCGCGCCAGGCGATCGAACACATGAACTGCGATGCGTTCGCGCCGGGCTGGCGCATGACGGTGAGCGGCGGCGTGTGCGAACGAACGGGCCTGTCGCACCACGAAAAGCTGGTCAGCCGCGCCGACCAGCTGTTGTACGAAGCGAAGCGGGCGGGGCGCAACCGGATCGTCGGTTGAGCGCCCCGCGTTTGTCGGATCAGCCCTTCGCCTTCGCCAATTGCAGCCAGGTATCGACCACGGTGTCCGGATTCAGCGACACCGACTCGATGCCCTGTTCCATCAACCACAGCGCGAGGTCCGGGTGGTCGCTCGGGCCCTGGCCGCAGATGCCGACGTACTTGCCCTTGGCGCGCGCGGCCTGGATGGCCATCGACAGCATCTTCTTCACCGCCGGGTCGCGTTCGTCGAACAGGCCGGCGACGATCGCCGAATCGCGGTCCAGGCCGAGCGTGAGCTGCGTGAGGTCGTTGGAACCGATGGAGAAGCCGTCGAACAGGTCGAGGAATTCGTCCGCCATCAGGGCGTTCGAGGGGACCTCGCACATCATGATGACCTTCAAGCCATCCTTGCCCTGTTGCAGGCCGTTTTCCTTCAGCACCTCGAGCACCTTGCGGCCTTCATCGAGCGTGCGCACGAACGGGATCATCACCCAGCAGTTCGTCAGGCCCATCGTCTCGCGCACCTTCAGCACGGCACGGCATTCGAGCGCGAAGGCTTCCTTGAAGGACGGATCGACGTAACGGCTCGCACCGCGGAAGCCGATCATCGGATTCTCTTCGTGCGGCTCGTAACGGCTGCCGCCGACGAGGTTGGCGTATTCGTTGGACTTGAAGTCCGACAGGCGCACGATCACCGGATGCGGCGCCACCGACGCGGTGATCGTCGCGATGCCTTCGGCGAGGCGGTCGACGTAGAAGTCGACGGGGCTCGCGTAGCCGGCCATCTTCTCGTCGATCTTCTTCTTCGTCGCGGCGTCCTGCTTGTCGTACTCCAGCAGCGCCTTGGGATGCACGCCGATGTGCGAGGCGATGATCATTTCCAGGCGTGCCAAGCCGATGCCGGCGTTCGGCAGCATGCCGAAGTCGAAGGCCCGGTCCGGGTTGGCCACGTTCATCATGATCTTCAGCGGCGCGGGCGGCATGTTCGCCAGGTCCGTCGTCGTGCGCTCGAAGGGCAGCGTGCCGGCGTAAATGAAGCCGGTGTCGCCTTCGGCGCAGCTGACGGTGACCGGGCTGCCGTCCTTGATTTCGTCCAGCGCATTGCCCGTGCCCACCACGGCCGGCACGCCGAGTTCGCGCGCGATGATCGCGGCATGGCAGGTGCGGCCGCCACGATTGGTGACGATGGCCGCGGCGCGCTTCATCACCGGCTCCCAGTCGGGGTCGGTCATGTCGGCGACGAGCACGTCGCCCGGCTGCACGCGATGCATGTCTTCGAGCGAGCGCACGACGCGCGCCACGCCCGCGCCGATCTTCTGGCCGATGGCGCGGCCTTCGCACACGACGTCGCCGCGATGGCCCAGCGTGAAGCGCTCGATCTGCGTGGCATGGCCGCGCGACTTCACCGTTTCCGGACGCGCCTGCACGATGAAGAGCTTGCCGCTCACGCCGTCCTTCGCCCACTCGATGTCCATCGGGCGGCCGTAGTGTTGTTCGATCGTCAGCGCCTGGCGTGCGAGTTCATGCACGTCCTCGTCGCTGATCGAGAAGGTGTTGCGCAGGTTCGCCGGCGTGTCCTCGTTGCGGACGCGTTCGCCCGGCACGTTCGAATACACCATGCGGATCTGCTTGGCGCCGAGCGAGCGGCGCAGGATCGCGGGTTTGCCCTGCTTGAGCGTGGGCTTGAAGACGTAGAACTCGTCCGGATTCACCGCGCCCTGCACGACGTTCTCGCCGAGGCCGTAGCTGGCGGTGATGAACACGACGTCGCGGAAACCGGATTCGGTGTCGAGCGTGAACAGCACGCCCGAGGCACCGACGTCCGAACGCACCATCAGCTGCACGCCGGCGGAGAGGAACACGTCCTCGTGCTTGAAGCCGTGGTGCACGCGGTAGGCGATCGCGCGGTCGTTGTAGAGGGAGGCGAAGACTTCCTTGACCTTGTGCACGACGTCGTCGGCACCGGTGACATTGAGGAAGGTCTCCTGCTGACCGGCGAAGCTGGCGTCGGGCAAGTCTTCGGCGGTCGCGGAGGAGCGCACGGCGACCGCGACGTCACCGCCGCCGTTTTCCGCGCAGAGCTTCGCGTAGGCCGTGCGGATGTCCTGGTCCAGGTCGGGCTGCAGCGGCGCGTCGATCACCCAGCCGCGGATCTCGCCGCCGGCCTTGGTGAGGGCAGGGACGTCCTCGACATCGAGGGTGGCGAGCTTGTCGAAGATGCGCTGGTGCAGGTTGTTGTGCGCGATGAAGGCCTTGAAGGCGTCGGCCGTGGTCGCGTAGCCGCCCGGGACGGAGACGCCGAGCCGGGCCAGGTTGCCGATCATCTCGCCGAGCGAGGAGTTCTTGCCGCCCACCTGCGCAAGGTCGGTCAGTCGCAGGTCGTGCAGCCACAGGATGTTGGCGCTCAAGGCGGGGGCTCCATGCTCGAAAGGCCTCGAAAGGCTCTGGGGGAAGCGGCAACGGCGGGCGCCGGCCGCGAAGCGCGGTATTTTACAGGCCCCGCACAGCCGTTGCCTCCACATGACCCCGACGCGCCCGGTCTTCTACGTTTCCGACGGCACCGGCATCACCGCCGAGACCATCGGCCACAGCCTCCTGACGCAGTTCGGCGACACGCGCTTCACCACCGACCGCATCCCCTTCGTGGATACGGCGGAGAAGGCGCGCGAGGCCGCCCAGCGCATCCGGGAGGCAGGGGAGGCCGCCGGGGTGCGCCCGATCGTCGTCAACTCGTGCGTGGACAACGAGCTCTACCGCATCCTGGCCGAGGGCGGGGGCCTGATGCTCGACATCTTCGCGCCCTTCATCGAGCCGCTCGAACGCGAACTCGGCGAGACGCGCAAGCTGCGCGTGGGCCAGGCGCACGGCATGGTCGACTTCGAGGCCTACCACCGCCGCATCAACGCGATGAACTACGCGCTGACGCACGACGACGGCATCAGCATGGATTTCGACGACGCGGAGATCATCCTCGTCGGCGTGTCGCGCGCGGGCAAGACGCCCACGTGCGTGTACCTCGCGCTGCACTACGGCATCTGCGCGGCGAACTACCCGTTGACCGAAGAAGATCTGGAAGCCGATCGCCTGCCTGCGAAGCTGCGGCCGCATCGCCACAAGTTGTTCGGGCTGACGATCGATCCGATCCGCCTGCACCAGATCCGCCAGGAGCGCCGGCCGAATTCGCGCTACGCGCAACTGGACACGTGCAAGCGCGAGGTTGCGCAAGCCGAACACATTTTCCGCAACGAACGCCTGACGACGCTGAGCACCACGCACACGTCGATCGAGGAGATCGCCAGCAAGGTGCTGACGACGCTGGGGATCCACCGGGAAATGTTCTGACGGCGTGAAGCGCGGGTGTGGAATTTCGCGCCTGTGGGAGCAATCACGTTATGCCCCTTGTCGGGGCGCGTCAATGCTGCCGCCCATGCATCTTGCCGTGTAGGATCG
Organism: Lysobacter sp. KIS68-7; assembly: GCF_021284745.1. Taxonomy (NCBI): domain Bacteria; kingdom Pseudomonadati; phylum Pseudomonadota; class Gammaproteobacteria; order Lysobacterales; family Lysobacteraceae; genus Lysobacter; species Lysobacter sp. KIS68-7. The sequence continues at coordinate 2,493,673 of NZ_CP089925.1, forward strand.
GGCCATGAGCAAGGCAGTGACACGCGCTGCGCGCATCCCGAAATTGAGCCGCTTCGGCTGGCTCATGGGGCTGTACGCGGAAAACCATGTGCGCCTCGTGCGCCTGTTCGAACCGCAGGATCTCGCCGTCGGCCGTTACGTTTCCTGCGTCGGCGACGGATTGGACGTCATCCTGGATGTCGTCGAACGCCACGCCTACACAGTGGAATTGCGATTGAGCTACGCGATGGCCGATCCGGTGACCGGCGAGCTCGATCCCTCCGCACACGTGCGCCTGTATCGCGACGCGCGGCAGGTAGAAGCCACGCACTGTTACGTCGGGCGTCGCTGGCAGGATGTCATCGGCATGTATCCGCCGCCGGCGGAAGTCGTGGGCCATCGCCTGCGCATGAACACGTTCCTGGGCAAGTGGCTGCAGTACCTGGCGGAGCAGGGGCATGGCGTCGCAACGCTGGTGCCGGTGCCGGTGGGCAGCGAAACGGAAGCGCCGATCGCGGCCTGATTCGCAGGGCGGAACGACAAAAACAAAACGGGCCACCTTTCGGCAGCCCGTTCTGTTTTGTTTGGCGTCCCCACGGGGATTCGAACCCCGGTCGCTACCGTGAAAGGGTAATGTCCTAGGCCTCTAGACGATGGGGACAGTAGCGGTTTCCAGCTTGCGTTTTATTGGTGGAGCCAGCCGGGATCGAACCGGCGACCTCCTGCATGCCATGCAGGCGCTCTCCCAGCTGAGCTATGGCCCCACTGCTGGAAAGCCCGCAAGTCTAGGGGCGGTTCCGGGAAGCGTCAACCACTTTTTCACGTTCGAAACGAAATCGGGATGTGGGTCCGCGCGCGTCGATTCATTTTTCGACGACGAGCGTGCCTTTCATGATCGCCGAGTGTCCCGGGAACGTGCAGAAAAAGGTGTAGTCGCCACCGACCTTGAGCTTGCTGCCGGCGAATGAGGTTTTTGTCGACTCGCCACCGCCGACGACTTTCGTCGCCGCGATGACCTTCGCATCGCCCTTGTCCTGGTAACCGCCGGCGGCACCGGCTTTTGCGGCAGCGGCGACGATCGCGTTCATGTCGGATGTGAGGCTGATGACGACGTCATGGCCCATCGCCGTGGCGGGCATCTTGCCGATGTGCGTGAGTTCCACGCTGATCTTCGGGCACGACGCGGACACGGTGGCGGTCTTGAGGTCGAACTGCATCTTGTCGTCGCCGGTCAGCTTCAGCGTGCACTTCGGCGAGGCATGCGCGAACGGCGCGGCGCCGAGCAGCGCAAGCGCGAAGAGAAGGGAAGTCGCTTTGTTCATGGCGTTCACTCCGTGGGGGCGGGGGAGGGGGCCGCGCTCTGGCGCACCCGCGCGGCGAGGTAGTCGAAGTAGCGGTCGATGTAGCTGATGTCGTTTTCGCGATCGATCAGGTAGGGATTCATCAATGTGTGGCGCAGGATCACCAGGCGGTCGGCGTCGCCGTCGAACGTGGCCGGGTCGAGTTGCAGGCGTGCCGCCATGCGGTGCAATTCCACCAGGCCCAGTGCTTCCGGACGCAGCGTCGTCATCGAGCCGAAAAACTCCTTCACCTGCAAGGGGCGATGCGGATCGCAACGCAGGTCTTCGTGCAGTCGACGCACGAACGCGTTGGCGCGTGCGACATCGCGATTGCCGGCCGGATTCAGGGCCAGGCAGACCAGGTTGCTGTCAGGCTGGAACGGCACGCTGGCATGCACGACATCGGCGAGTTCGCGCGCAAAGCGCTCCGCGCGCGCATGGAAAGCTTCGGCCGCGAGCACGGTCTGTTTCGGAAGCTGTCCGAAATGCGCGTGGTCGAGCGGCAGCACGCGATGCGTGACATACACGGCCGCCGCCGATGCGCCGGATTTCGAACCTTCGAGCACGTATTGGCCGAGGCGGCGGAAGCGGGCCATGTAATCGGAGGCGCCTTCGCCGTCAAAGACGTAATCCGCTTCCTCGGCGAGCAGTGCCATCGCACGATGATCGCGGCAGACGAACGCGCCGGCGCCGTAGGGCAGGTACCCGAGCTTGTGCGGATCGACGGTGACCGAATCGGTGTCGCCGAGCGCAGCAAAGGCGGCATGGACTTCGGGCTGCGGAAAGCGTGCGAAACCGGTGGCCACTTCATCCCGAGAACGCAGCGAGCCATCGGCATTGCGGAAGAGCGTGGCGAGATATCCGCCCCACGCAGCATCGACGTGCACGTCGAATCCGAGTCCACGCGCATGCATGCCATCGCGCGCAGCCACGATGCGATCGATGGGATCGACCGTGCCGTATTCCGTGGTGCCCAAGACACCCACGACCATCAGGACGGACTGGCGTTCGCGCAGGCAGTCCTCGAGCACGTGCTGCAATGCGTCGGCATCCAGTCGCATGCCGTGTTCGGGCAGCAGCGTGAGTTGGTCGCGTCCCAGGCCCAGCAGTTTCAGGCCCTTGCTCCATGAATAGTGCGCAGTGACCGGTGCGAGCACGCGCGGGGGCGACAAAGCGGGATGTCGGGCAAAGAATCCGACCAGGCCGCGGGTTTCGATGCGCTCGTTGCGCACGCGTGTTTGCCAGGCGCGGCGCTGGTCGGCGTGTTGCGTCGCCAGCCACGCATGCCAGCGGTCCAGCAAGGCCAGCGTGTCGCTGCGCCCGAGGTTGAACGCGGCCGAATCGCTGTCGGGCACGTCGATGTCGCGCACGCCCGCGGCACGCAGCGCCACCGGGAATGCCTTCAACGCGAGCGCTAGCCGCAACGCCTGGTAGTTGGCCACCGTGCCGCCCGACGTCAGGTGCCCGAAAGCACAGTCCTTGCGGGCGGGATCGTCCGGATAGCCGAGCATGCGGGCCAGCTGCAGCCCGGCGCGGATCTCCAGTTCCACGGTGACGGGCGCAGCGTCCTCGCTGACGTTGTTGGGGTTGTACGGCAGCGTGAGCCACTGCGCGGCCAGGCCAGGCAGCAGGAGATCGGACGCCATGTGCCCGATGTAGCGCGGGCTGTGGAACGGCACCGACTTCTTCAGGGATGCCGACAAGGCATGGAGTTCGCGCCGCATTCGGGCTTCGAAGGCCTGGTAGCCCGGCTGCTGGGCGGCACGCGTCGGGATGGCCGGCGGATCTTCGGGGTGGAAATTGCGGCGCCAGTACACGTGGTCGCGCAGGAACTCGACGACGAGGCGTTCGAGCAGCGCGTCGTTTTCGCCGTACGGCCCGAGGAAGCAGGCATCCAGTGCTTCGCGGCCCAGCGCATCGGACGGCGCGCCGGATGCGGTGGGTTCCGAAGGTGTGTCACGAACAACGGCGAGGGGTTTCTGCATGGCCGGCATCCTGCGAAACCGCGCGGGGATCGGCTCTGATCCAGATCAAGCTGGGCCCGGGGCTGTCGCCCTAGGATATCTCCTAGGCCGTAAGATGCATTCCCGGGGGTCGGCACGCGCCGGCTACCTGGCGAAACAACCCCGCAGGCCAGTTCGCATTACGTCGGAGCAATTCGAGCGCGAACGCCTCGCCACCGGCATGTCACGCGAGAGTGCAGCGGCACTTCTCGGGGTGAGCCTTCGAACGATCGGCAACTGGGAAACGGGGAGGGCGCGTGTCGCCTTCTCCGCCTTCAAGCTGCTGCGCATGATTCGACAGGGCGAGCTACCCGACGCCGCGTGGAAGGGCTTTCGTGTCATCCGCGGCAAGCTGGTTACGCCCGAGGAGCACGAGTTCCACCCCGGCGACCTGGCATGGCTGTCCCTGCTGGTCCGCCGCGCCAAGGCGTTCTCCGACCTCCTGCGGGAGCGCGACGGCCTGAGGTCGAACGCGGCGGCAGCCGCGTCGGCCGTGGCCGGGACGCCCCTCGTGGTGACGTGGCCGACCTCCCGCGCCGGCTCTGCCGGGCCGGCGAAGCCGGCCCTTGGGCTTGTCTATTACTTCAACAAGTCGGACGCGGATTATGGAAATGGCTCAACAGAGCGGTTTGCAGGGGTTGTGCGTGGCCCCAACATGGGGCCACAATGGGGCCATGAACACACCCAAGACTCCCGTCCAGAAATTCAACCTTCGGCTGCCCATGGATCTGATGGAAGAAGCACAGGCACAAGCGCAGGCCATGGGGATCAGTTTCAACTCCTACATGATCCTGGCGCTGCGCAACTTCGTGCCGTACATGGCACGGCAACTGAAATCGCACACGCCGACAACGGTAGCTGCAGTGATGCCGCAGAGGAGCATTCCGGCATCAACAACGCGTACTGCGGCGAAGGTTGGGCGCAACGACGCGTGTCCGTGCGGCAGCGGACGCAAAGCGAAGCACTGCCATCCAGAGCACTGCTGACGGTCGGGGGTGACGCATGAAGCGCCAGCCTGCGTTCCGTCTTCCCGTTGGGCCGGATGACCTGGTGCGGCATGCGCTCGCTGCGTACTACCGCGCCGTGGGCGATGCGACTGCGCCGATTGGCGAGCCGCATCCGCAGGATTGGTCCGACCCCGAAATCTTCATGGACACGCTGATCGACTTCTTTGGCCTGCGGGTGCGTTACGAGGCGTCGATGGCAGGCTTTAGCGTGGAGGCGGACCACGCGCGCTACCTGGCATGGGCGAACAGCAAGCCCTACGGGCAGATGCACGTGTCGGAGCTGGGGTTGGATGAAACTCCGGGTGCAGGGGCGGAGCCCCTGCGATATGCCGCCAAGGATGGCGGCGCTGTTCCAGCGGTTGGACCCGCGCTGACGGGCCTTCAAACGGGGCGCGGAACCCCGTCTGAAGAACCCGCTTTTTCAGGTGCATCGAGGCAGACTTTGCCGGTCGCCCCGATGCTTGCAAACGTCGACCACGACTAGGAGACCGACGCGCATGAGCATTGTACGTAAGATGCATTATGCGCACTTACGTATCCTCCCAGTGGCCCTGTTGGGCCGTTTGACCATGCCCCACCTCGCCCCGAATGGCAAATCCTGCCTTTCGGGGCCCAAAAAAAGGCCAGCTAAGCGCCTGCCCTGAGTGTCCGCTTTCGGCCAGAAGCGGACATTTTCGATTTGCTAGACCCGGCGGAAAAGCAGCGTGCGGCATGGCGCGAACGCAGGCTGCAGCACAGTTTGGCGCCAGCCGGCCGTCGACGGAAAGGCAGCAACCATGGCCGACTCCAACAGAGTGAAACCGGGCTGATCTTCTCCAACCACAATTGCTTGGCCGCCAAATGAGAACTCCAAAAAAGCCTCGTCCGTAGTGATCAGGTCGGTTTTGAAGCCCCATATCTCTGTAACGGCCTGCCAGGCGACAACGTTTCCGCCGACAGTGAACCCAAAGGCAGTGGCTGCCACGGAGACAACCTCGGGCTTTGATCTAATTCTGGAGAACCGCTCCATCAGATTCGAAATTGTTCCCATGTACGCCTGACTTCATAGCTGCGCCGACTTGAGCTTATGCAACCTGCGGTTCGGACAACAAGTCGAGTGTCCGCTATGGGTCGAAAGCGGACACTGAGCTTGACCGATTCTACTAGGCCCTTCGGGCGGCCCTTTGGCCACGGGCGCGAGCCTCGGCAAAGCGGTCAGCAGGAACAAGAGCGGTCACCGCAGGGCTCCGCCCTGCACCCGCCAGCTCCTCCAGAAAGTCCTCGTGCTCGCGTTCCTCGTCCTCGCTCCATGGGCGCTCGCTGAGATGGCCCGTCTGCAACGCATGCAGGCGCAGGCGCTCGGCGATCTGGAACGTGAGTGCCTCGAAGAAGTCGCGGGCGTTGCCCCAAGGGTCGTCCTCCACGAGCCAGCGTCCGCCGTTCGGAGGCACCATTTTGTGGCCGGCAGCGAGATAGGCCTTCATGGCCAGCGCGAGGAAAGAGTCGCCGTCGATGAAGATGGTCGAGGCGAGAGTCGGATAACGATCGGCCGTCGCGGCGGCCCAAGTTTCAACCTGGCGTGTCATTTCGAATCACCTCGTCCTGGTATCGGTTCGGTCAGAGCGCGCGGCACTTTTGGGCCTCGCTTACCGTCCTGCCTTGCGACTTCTCGCACCCATGCGTCGAGCACACGCACGTCCGCGTCCTTGTGTTGGGCGTTGAGGTCTTCGAGGCCGTCCCACTGGCGAATTCGAAAACGGATCAGCGCGTTGATCGTTCGCGCGAATGGCTTGAGGTCTTCGAGTGCCCGGCTCGCGACTTCGATCGGGTCGCCGCTTTCGATAGGCTCGTTCATGCCGCCTCCCCCTTTTGGCCCGTGTTACTACGTGGGCCAATCGCCCGCCCCGCCTGACCCTTTTCACCGGTCGTAACCGGGGAAAAGTCCCGGACGCGCGGAAAGATTGTCCCGACGGTGGTCCATTGGCGCAGTTGCATGTACGGAAATGCCGATGCGCTGGGAGCGACGGCAGGGGCGCGGGCAACGCTGCGCTCGCGCGCAGCGCAGGCCGCGCCCTCGCCTTCCTCCAGCTTGCGACGCAACTCCGTAAACGCCTCTGCGCGGCGCACCAGCAGCGACAGCCACGTCAGGTCGTGCGGTTCGAAGGCGTGGTTCTCAGGCGTCACCAGACGCCCGCGAACGAGCGAATAGCCCTCCCAGCGGGGATCGTTGAGATCCCCGTTCCGGGTCACGCGCAGGAGCTTGAACGCAGCCCACGCTGGCCGCGCCTTGCCCGTCTCCCAATGCCCGATGGTGCGCAAGCTGACGCCGAGAAATTCGGCGGCCTGCTCCCGGGTAAAGCCCGATTTTTTGCGTTCTGTGGCGAACTGCTCGGGCGTGACAATTGGCGCTTTTCTAGGGAATTTCCCGTGTTTTCCGGCTCGCGCCGGATGTCGCCTTGGATGCATTATGCGCACTTTCCTATAGGTCAAGGAGACCCTTCTCCTTGACCCTTCCCTAGGCCAAGGCTGAGGCGCTACAGGCCTTTGCAGGCTTCGCTGACCTGATCGTCCAGCGACCGCAGCTGCGCGAACGTGCGCTTCAACCCCAATCGATCCAGCGCCGTCTGTCGCTCCTTGCGCGCGGCTTCGCATTCGAGCCGGCGCTGGCCACGCGAATCAATGCCATGGCGCCGGCCCGTTGTTGTCGACTTGGTTCGCGACGACGCCACGGGCTTCCGGATGGATCCACGCTTGGCTGGCTTCACCGGGTCCGGTGCGGCGTCCACCCGAATGGGCACCGCCCGCGACAGCCGGCTCCCGTCGGCGCACGGCGCGTCCTGCCAGGACACACCGCCATCGGCCGCCACGCATCGGAACAGCTCACCGGCCGCCGCAGGCCCGGCGGCGAGTACGCCCGCCAATCCCACCGCGCAGCAAATCGACATCCGTGTCATTGCAGTCCCTGAAGTGGCGGCAGCGCCGCGGCCGCAACCGTGGGGCCGTCGAGGATGGCCGCGACCGCGGCGCTGCCTACGAATCCAGAGTGCCCGCGCCGATCCGGCACGACGATCGGGGAACGCCGCATCCCGGTGTCAGGGAATTCCTCAATCCACGATCAATCGCCACGTGTTCCGCCCGCCTGCCTTTGCGTCGTACAAGGCCTTGTCCGCCAGCGCCGTCAAGGCCCGCGCCGACGCGACATTCGTCGTGTACGCAATGCCGATGCTCGTTCCCACGTGCAGCGCGTGGCCTTCGGCATCCACGGGTTCTTGCATCGCGACGATCAGTTTCTTCGCGATCGCCTCGGCCGCCTCCGGCGACTGGGCATCTTCGACCAGCACGGCGAATTCGTCGCCACCCAACCGCGCCACCGAGTCGACATCCCGCACGCACGAGGCCAGCCGCGTCGCGAACGAGCGCAGCACCGCATCGCCTGCGGGATGCCCGAAGGTGTCGTTGATCGCCTTGAACTTGTCCAGGTCGAGCAGCATCAGCAGCAACGGCGTGCCGTGGCGTTTCGCACGCGAAATGGCGCGCTCGAGCCGCTCGTCGAATTCGCGGCGATTGCCGAGGCTCGTCAGCGCGTCCACGCGCGCCAGGCGATCCAGGGCGCGCTCGGCCTCCTTCAGCGGCGTGATGTCGAATGTCAGCGCATAGAAGCCGCGACGCGCACCATCGGGGGCGATGTCCGGTACGTAGTGCGACTGCAGATAGCGGAATCCGGTCGATGCGTCGGGTTCGCGATCGAAGATCTGTTCCCGCCCCGAGATCGCGGCCTGGATGTGCGTGGACCAGGTGCGATACGCCTCCTCTCCCCTCGCCTCCCGCACCGTCTTCCCGAGCAGGTCCTCCGTCCGCACGCCGTAGATGCGTTCGTATTGCGCGTTGACGAAGCTGTAGCGCTCGTCCGCGTCGACGTGCGCGATGAGCGCAGGAATGTTGTCGGTGATCGCGCGCAGGCGCGCGCGGCTGTCATCGAGCGCGGCGATCGCCTCCATTCGCTTGCTGATGTCGCGCGCCGAAGCGATGAGTTCCCAGCGTGCATCCGAATCGACGGCCAGCACGCGCGTGCAGGCGACTTCCACCCAGATCTCGTGACCTTCCTTGTGGCGGATGCGGAAGGTCACCGGCTCCGAGATTCCGGTGGCGGCGATGCGCTGGAAGGCTTCGGACGCCTGCGCGATGTCGTCCGGATTCACCAGGTCCCAGCGCGCCCGCAGGAATTCCTCCGGCTCGTAGCCCAGCACATGGCGGATCGCCGGCGAGACGTAGGACGGCGCACCTTCCGCCGACATGCGCACGACGAGGTCGCGGCTGTAATCGGCCAGCGTGCGGTAACGCGCCGCGAAACGCTTGCGTTCCGAGAGCACCGTCGCCACTGGGAACGCGACGAGGCAACACGTGCCGACGAAGGCCTGCAACAGGAACGTATGCGCGAGCAGCGACGAAGACTTCAGCAGCGCGAACGGCCCTGCATCGAGCGCCGTCGAGATGCCTGCCGTCACCGCGATGACCACAACGCCCGACACCACGCCGGCGAAGCCATGCCGGAACGTGAGCAGCAACAGCGGTGCCAGCACGAGGAACAGCAACGGCGCGCGATCCTGCAGGAAGACCGCCGCGCAGATTCCGAGCAGCGCGAATGCGCAGAGTGCGAAGTCGAGATGCTTGCCGGGACGGCCCAGCAGCCCGCTCCGCTCGCGCCTGGCCACGACCACCAGCGTCGCCACGATCACCATGCCGATGACGTGCGCCGTGTACCAGGTCAGCAGGATCTCGACGAACGGCCGATCACGGAAGATCGCGGCGTACGTGGCCACCAGCAACGCGGATATCCCGCACGCCACCAGCGTGCTGCCCGTCGCCGTGGTGGCGAGCGTGAACAAACGCGCAGGATCGGTGATGTCCGGGACACGTCGTCGGATCGCCCCGGCGATCAGCACGATTTCCAGCAGGTTCGCGATCGCGGGGACGAACGACCTCGCCATCGGGTCGCCGTGCAGGATGCGTGCGACGAGTTCGGCCGCGAACGCCGCGGCCAGGGTCGCGGGCCAGCGCGCGAACGGCTGGAACAACAACACCCCGACCACGATGCCGCTGACGATCCACACCGTCGAAACGCTGCCCGCGGCGCGTGTCAGGTCGATCGAGATCCACGTGGACGCGCCGACGATCGCAGCCAAGGCCAGGAGCGCGACGGGATTCGCGCGCCCTGGCGTGGCCGCTTTGCTTGCGTCAACCAGAAGCCTGGCTCCCTTGCAGGATCAGCGACTGCGGCCCAGCCACCACGCCATCGGGATGCTCGCGATGAGCAGGCCGAGACCGTAGTCGAGCAACGCACCGACGGTGAAGTCCATCGGGAAGCGATACCAGTTCCAGTAAGGGATGTTCGTGGCGAACCAGGCGAGCAGTCCCATCGCGCCACCCATCGCCACGCGCGTGGCGAAGCCCGCGGCGGACGAAGCCATGATCCACGCGGCCAGCAGACAGACGAAGTAGCCGGAAATGAATTGCTTGAGGAGGTTCGGCGCCATGCTGGACACGACCGGGTTCGGCGACGGGTCGTAGACGATGAAGGCGCCGGGGCTGTCCTTGTACTTCGCGATGAAGGCCTCGCGCTGCGCGTCGTCGCGATAAGCCTCCGCCGACATGCCCGGCACCATGTACACGCCGGCGCCCGAGTTGCCTGCCGACTGCAGGGCGCCCAGAGTCGCCTCCTGGTTCGTGGCCACCTTCATGCCCATCTCGCCGAAGGGCAGCACCATGTGCGCCACCGCGCCCCAGATGAAAAACACGATCGCGCCGATGAAGCCGGCGATGAAGATCCGCATGACGTTCCTCCCCGGTTGTGCGGCCCAGGCCGCCGGGGCCGAGGATGCACCCGTTAGTAAGGAGGCCGCAACAGCGTCGCCACGCGCGCGCCCAACCAGACCAGGGTGAGCCCGGCGACTAGCGAGACGCCCAGGTACAGCAGGATCTGGTCGTTGCGATGCGAGCGCGAGAACAACAGGCACTCGAGCATCAGCGCCGAAAAGGTCGTCAGGCCGCCCAGCACGCCCACGATCAGGAACGCGCGCCAGTACAGCGCGGAAGGCCCGCGCGCCTCCAGCCAGATCGCGATGAAGCCGGCGAGGAAAGCGCCGATCAGGTTCGCCGCAAGCGTGCCCCACGGAAAGCCGTCGCCCATGCGACGCAGCAACAGGCCGCCCAACCAGAAGCGTCCCGCCGCGCCGAGCGCGCCGCCGCACATCACCAACACGAATTGCTGCCACCACGCACTCATGCGTCCTTCCTTCCCGTGACCAGCACCAAGCCCGCCGCCACCGCGAACGCGGCGCTCAATCCGAAGGCCCACATCGGCGAGTCGTTCTCCCACAAGGTGCCGAAGATCGCCGAGGCCGGCAACAGCAGCAAGCCGGTCACGAGGTAATACCAACCGAACGCGGTGCCTGCGGCTTCCGCCGGCACCATGTCGGCGACGAGTGCGCGCTCGCTGCCTTCGATCATCGCGGTCACCAGGCCATAAGCCGGGAACAGCACCCACAGCCACGCCGGCGAAATCGGCACGACGCCGAGCAGCACGTACAACAGCGCATACCCCGCCCAGCCTGCAAGGATCAGGCGCTTGCGGCCGATGCGATCGGAGAGCGCGGAGAACGGCGTCGACGCAAATGCCGCCACCGCGGAGAACGAGGCCCACAACAAGGTGACCTGGCTTGCGCCGAGCCCGAGGTCGTTGGCGCGCAGCAACAGGAACATGTTCGACGCATTGCCCAGCGTGAACAGTCCCAGCGCGACCAGGTAACGGCGATAGCGCGACGGCAACGCGGTCCAGCGCCAGTCGATGCGCTTGTGCGGCGCCGCGGGCGGATGCGCGGGCTCCTTCAGGCGCAGCGTCATCAGGAGCACGAACACGGCCGGCACGAACGCGCACAGGAACACGTGCTGCAGCGACATCCCCGATGCGAGCAAAGCCGCGGCCACGAGCGGACCGACCACCGCGCCTGCGTTGTCCATCCCGCGGTGCACGCCGTAGGCCAGCCCGCGATGTTCCGGTGCGACGCTGGAGGCCAACATCGCATCGCGCGGTGCCGAACGCAGTCCCTTGCCGATGCGGTCGACGAAGCGGAAGAACAGGACGCCCAACCAACTCGTCGCGATGCCGATCAGCGGACGCGCGATGCCCGCGAGCCCGTAACCGATCACCACGAAGGGTTTGATCCGCCGAATGCGATCGGCGAGCACACCCGCGAAGAGTTTCAGCAGCGCACTCGTGGCTTCCGCGACCCCTTCGATGATGCCGATCGCCTTCGGCCCCGCCATCAGCACGCTCGCCACGTACAGCGGCACGAGCGGATAGATCATGTCGCTCGCGGCGTCGTTGAGCAGGCTGATCGCGCCCAGCAGCCACACCGTCCTTGGGAGGCTGGCGAGCGCGCGGCGCATCAGGCCTCGTCGTCCTCGCCGCGCGCCTGGGCGCGGGCTGCGCGCAAGGCATCGAGCTTGTCCTTGAAGCGCGCCTCGAGGCCGCGTTCGCTCGGCGTGTAATACACGCGCTCGCCCATCGCATCCGGGAAGCCGGTCTGGTCGAGCGCGATGCCGCCGGCGGCGTCGTGGTCGTACTGGTAGCCCTTGCCGTAACCGAGCTGCTTCATCAGCTTCGTCGGGGCGTTGCGGAAGTGCATCGGGACTTCGAGCGTGCCGAGTTCGCGCACGTCGTCGCGGGCGGTGTTGAACGCGGTGTAGGCCGCATTCGACTTCGCCGTCGTCGCGAGGTAGATCACCGCCTGCGCAAGCGCGAGTTCGCCTTCGGGGCTGCCCAAACGATCGTAGGCGTCCCAGGCCTCGATCGACATCTGCAAGGCACGCGGATCGGCCAGGCCGATGTCCTCCACCGCCATGCGCGTGATGCGGCGTGCGAGGTAGCTCGGGTCCGCACCGCCGTCGAGCATGCGCGCCAGCCAGTACAGCGCGGCATCGGGATTCGAACTGCGCACGCATTTGTGCAGCGCGCTGATCTGGTCGTAGAACTGCTCGCCGCCCTTGTCGAAGCGGCGCGTGCGGTCGGCGAGGACCTGTTCGATCGTCGCATCGGTGACGACGCCGCCCTCCCCCGCCAGGTCGGCTGCGATCTCGAGGAAGGTGAGCCCGCGCCGCACGTCGCCATCGGCGGCGCGTGCGATGAGTTGCAGTTGTTCCGGCGCCACCTGCAGGCCGCGTCCGCCGAGGCCGCGCTCCTCGTCGTCCATCGCACGTTGCAGTGCGATCGCAATGTCGTCCGGCGACACCGCTTCCATTACATGCACGCGGCAGCGCGAGAGCAACGCGGAGTTGAGTTCGAACGAAGGATTCTCGGTGGTCGCGCCGACGAAGATGATCGTCCCGCGCTCGATGTGCGGCAGGAACGCATCCTGCTGCGCCTTGTTGAAGCGATGCACCTCGTCGACGAACAGGACGGTGCGCCGGCCTTCGGAGAAACGCAGCCCCGCTTCGGCGAGCACCTGCCGCACTTCCGGCAAACCGACTAGCACCGCGGACACCGCGCGGAACTCCGCATCGGCGTAATGCGCGAGCAATTGCGCGAGTGTCGTCTTGCCGCAGCCCGGCGGGCCCCACAGGATCATCGAATGCACGCGACCGGATTCGATCGCGCGCCGCACTGCGGTGTTCGGCGCGAGCAGGCGGCGCTGCCCGACCATGTCGTCGAGCGTGCGCGGACGCATGCGCTCGGCGAGCGGACGCAAGGCGTCGCGGTCGACCGTCAGCAGGTCGTGTTCGGGGAGTGCCGGCGCTTTGGTTCGGGCCACGCCGAGGATTCTAGCGAGCGATCAACCGCCCGCGACGATATCCACGCCCTTCGGCGGGTCGAAAGTGAACGTGCCCGACTTGAAGGACGGGTTGCGCTTCCACGTCGTGAAGCCCAGCTCCGTGCGCTGGCCCAGCGGATCCACCACGCGCATGCGCACCAGCCCGGCGTCGCCGAAGCCCAGGCGCGCGGATTCGAAGCTGGCGTTTTCGGCCTGGCGCGGGCGCAGTTCGATCCATGCCAGCCCGTCGATCGTGCCGAGTTCCTTGACCTGGAACTCGCGGTCCAGGCGCGTCGGATCGATCAGCGCGGTGAGCGGCGAGCTCTGTTCCTCCACGCCCTGCGCACGCTTGGTGACCTGCTTGAGGTCCGGGTCGTAGACCCAGATCGACTTGCCGTCGGCCACGATCAGCTGCTCGTAGGGCTTCGCGTATTCCCAGCGGAAGTAGCGCGGCGCGGACATCGCCACGCGCCCCGTCGAGGTTTCCTTCTTCCTGCCGTTCGCGTCGAACACCTGCTGCGTGAACTGGCCATCGAGCCCCTTCAGGCCCTTGGTGAATTTCGTCAGGTCTTCGCGCCCGCCCGCGTGCGCGTGGGCGGCGAAGAGAACGGCGAGGCCGAAGCCGGCAGCGAAGCGCAGGGCGCGGGTCATGTGGGGTCCGATGGGTTGGGCGACACGGCGAGTCTGCCTCGCCGTGCCTGAATACGCTTTTACGAGGCCGTCACTTCGGCGGCGGCGGCGCGAGCACGCTGCGGTCGCCGTTGTGTTCCGGCGGCGTGACCACGCCCGCGGCTTCCATCGCTTCGATCAGGCGCGCGGCGCGGTTGTAGCCGATCTTCAGGCGACGTTGCACGCCGGAGATCGAAGCACGGCGCGTCTCGGTGACGATGCGGACCGCTTCGTCGTACAGCGGGTCGGACTCGTCCCCTCCCCCGCCACCGGATTCGGGCAGGCCGGTCGCACCGACCACCACGCCGTCGCCCAGCGTCTGCACCTCGTCGAGCACGCCTTCGATGTAATCGGGCGCGCCGCTGACCTGCTTGAGGTGTTCGACGACGCGATGCACTTCTTCGTCGGAGACGAACGCACCGTGCACGCGCTCGGGCATCGCCGTGCCCGGCGGCAGGTAGAGCATGTCGCCGTGGCCGAGCAGCGTTTCCGCGCCCGACTGGTCGAGGATGGTGCGCGAGTCGATCTTGCTCGACACCTGGAACGCGATGCGCGTCGGGATGTTCGCTTTGATCAGGCCGGTGATGACGTCCACCGACGGGCGCTGCGTAGCCAGGATCAAATGGATGCCGGCGGCACGCGCCTTCTGCGCGAGGCGCGCGATGAGTTCTTCGACCTTCTTGCCGACGATCATCATCATGTCGGCGAATTCGTCGATGAAGATGACGATGAACGGCAGCGTCTCGAGCGGACGCGGCGCTTCGCCGAGTTCCGGGTTCGGCTTGAACAGCGGATCCATCATCGGTTGGCCGGACGCGATGGCGTCGGTCACCTTCTTGTTGAAACCCGCCAGGTTGCGCACGCCGACCGCGGACATCAGCTTGTAGCGACGTTCCATCTCGGCCACGCACCAACGCAGGCCGTTCGCCGCTTCCTTCATGTCGGTGACGACCGGTGCCAGGAGATGCGGAATGCCCTGGTAGACCGAGAGCTCCAGCATCTTCGGGTCGATCATCAGCATCCGCAGGTCCTTCGCGGAGGCCTTGTAAAGCAGCGACAACACCATCGCGTTGACCGCGACGGATTTGCCCGAGCCCGTGGTACCGGCGACGAGCAGGTGCGGCATGCGCGCGAGGTCGGCGACGGTCGGGCGGCCGGCGATGTCCTTGCCCAGCGCGAGCGTGAGCGGACTGCCGCTCTTGTCGTATTCCTTCGAGCGCAGCAGCTCGGAGAGGAAGATCATTTCGCGCGAGGTGTTCGGCGTTTCCAGGCCGACCACCGACTTGCCCGGGATGACGTCGACCACGCGCACCGACTTCACCGACAGGCCGCGCGCGATGTCCTTGTCGAGCGAGGAGATCTGGCTGACCTTCACGCCCGGCGCGGGTTCGAGTTCGAAGCGCGTGATCACCGGGCCGGGATACGCGCCGACGACCTGCGCATCGATGCGGAAATCCTTGAGCTTGAATTCGATCTGGCGCGAGAGCGTTTCGAGCGTCTCTTCGCTGTAACCCTTCGGCTGCGGCTTCGGATCGTCGAGCAGCGCGAGCGGCGGGATGCCGGTGCCATCGCCGGTATGGAACAGCGGGATCTGCGTTTCGCGCTTGGCGCGATCGCTCTTTTCGACGACGGGCGCCGGCGGCGGTTCGATCTTCACCGGCGCACGCTTGGCGCGCAGTTCGGTTTCGATCTTGCGCGTCTCTTCGCGCTCCTCGCGGAACGCGCGCGCCTGCTGCCATTCGGCCGCCTGCTGCTGGCCGCGACGGAACAGCGGCGGGATCGCGAGCACCCACGCGCCGAGCTTGTCCATGACGGTGAGCCACGACAGGCCCGTGGCCAGCGTCGTGGAGATCAGCAGCAGCGCAACGAGGAAGAGATTGGCGCCGACCGGGCCGAAGCCGTGGTACAGCGAGTTGCCGACGAGCTGCCCGAGGATGCCGCCGCTGCCTGCGGAGAAATCCGCTGCGCCGCCGACGCGGATCTGCAGGAAGCCACACGCGGAGACGATGAACGCAACGATGCCGACGAGCCGCAGCGCGGGCCCGAGGTCGGCCTCGCCATCGCCGTCGATATCCATGCCGAACAACGCGATCCACGCGATCAACCCGAGCATCACGGGCAGCAGGAACGCGACGTAACCGCAGAGATACAGCAGCACGTCGGCGATCCACGCGCCGACGATGCCGCCGATGTTGTGCAAGGGCGCCGTGACGCTGCCCGAATGCGACCAGCCGGGGTCGTCCGGCGAGAAGGTCACCAGGCTCGCGAGCAGGTACAGCAGCAGCGGCGCGATGGCGATGAGGGCCAGGTCGCGCCAGATCTTCTGACGACGCGATCCGCCGGCGGTGGCCTGAGCCGCCGCCGGGGTTCGACGCGTTCGTTTGCGCTCCGGGAGGGGCGTTGCCGACACCGTACGATCCTGCCTTAAGGAGTTCCCCTAGGGCCTTGATCCTACGTCAAACTTTCATGTCCTGCAGCGCCGGATGCACGATCTTGCCGCCTTCGACGTTGATGCCGCGGACGAGGGCTTCATTGGAACGCCAGTTACCCGAGGCCAGCTTGTTGACCCACGGCAGGATGGCCGCGCAGATGGCCTGCGAGCTGGTCTGCGGCACGGCGCCCGGCATGTTGGTCACGCAGAAGTGGGTCACGCCCTCTTCCACGTAGGTCGGTTCCTTCCAGGTGGTCGGACGCGAGGTTTCGAAGCAGCCGCCCTGGTCGATCGAGATGTCCACCACGACGCTGCCGTCCTGCATGCCCTTGAGCATGTCGCGGGTCAGCACGTGCGGGGCGCGGGCGCCGGTGACGAGCACGGCACCGACCACGAGGTCGGCCGAGGCCACTTCGCGCGCGACGACGTCGGCGTACGGGTACAGCGTGGTCACGTTGTTGCCCAGCTGCATCATTTCTTCCATGCGGTCCTGGCGCATTTCGAACACGACCACGTTCGAACCGCCTGCCGCGGCGAGCTCGGCCGAGGCGCGGCCGGCCTTGCCGCCGCCGAACACCACGACCTTGCCGCGTTCCGTCGACGGCAGGCCGCCGAGCAGCTTGCCCTTGCCGCCTTCGGGCTGGTGCAGCAGGTGCGTGCCGACCTGCACCGCGATCTTGCCGGCGATCACCGACATCGGCGCCAGCAGCGGCAGGTCGCCGTTGGGCAGCTCGACGGTTTCGAAGGCGACGCCGGTCAGGCCGATGTCGAGCAGCTGGCGGGTGAGCTTCGGTTCCGCGGCCAGGTGCAGGTAGCAGAACAGCAGGTGGTCCTTGCGCAGGTGCTTCAGGTCGCCCTCAATGGGCTCCTTGACCTTCACGATGAGCTCGCCCTTCTCATAGAGCGACGCGGCGTCCGGCGCGATCTTCACGCCGAGCTGCGTGTACTGCTCGTCCTTGAAGCCGCTCTTCAGGCCCGCGCCCTGTTCCAGCCACACTTCGTGGCCGCGCTTGACGAGGTCGCCCGCGGCGGCCGGCACCAGTGCAACGCGGCCTTCGAGGGTCTTGGTTTCCTTGGGTACGCCGATCCGCATGTCTGTTCTCGATTCTCTGCGTGTGGGGGACGGCGCGTTGCGCGCCTTGTGTTGTCGCGGGGGCGTCGCCATGCTGTTGCGCTCACGCAACCGGTGGCGGCCCGCGCCGGACGCGAATCTTACGCGAAACCGGCTCTCCACCGAACTCTGGACACCCCTGCATGACCTCTGCAAAGCATTGCCGCTTGCTCATCCTCGGCTCGGGCCCCGCTGGCTGGACCGCCGCGGTCTACGCCGCGCGCGCCAACCTCAAGCCCGTCCTCATCACCGGCCTTGCGCAGGGCGGCCAGCTGATGACCACGACCGAAGTGGACAACTGGCCCGGCGACGCGCACGGCCTGATGGGCCCGGCCCTGATGGAGCGCATGCAGGCGCATGCGGAGCGCTTCGACACCGAAGTGATCTTCGACCACATCCACACCGCCGACCTGTCGCAGCGTCCGTTCCGCCTGAAGGGCGACACGGGCGAATACACGGCCGACGCGATCATCATCGCGACGGGCGCGACGGCGAAGTACCTGGGCCTGGAATCGGAACAGAAGTTCATGGGCCGCGGCGTCTCCGCCTGCGCCACGTGCGACGGCTTCTTCTTCAAGGACATGGACGTGGCAGTGATCGGCGGCGGCAACACCGCGGTCGAGGAAGCGCTGTACCTGGCCAACATCGCGCGCAAGGTCTACATCGTGCATCGCCGCGACACGCTGCGCGCCGAGAAGATCATGCAGGATAAGCTGTTCGCCAAGATCCAGTCCGGCAAGATCGTGCCGGTCTGGCACCACACGGTGGACGAGGTGATCGGCAACGACGCCGGCGTGACCGCCCTGAAGCTCAAGTCCACGCAGGACGATTCCACCAAACAGATCGACATCCACGGCCTGTTCGTGGCGATCGGCCACACGCCGAACACCTCGCTGTTCGAAGGCCAGCTGACCATGCACAACGGTTACCTGGAAATCCGTTCGGGCCTGTCGGGCATGGCCACGCAGACCTCGGTGCCGGGCGTGTTCGCCGCCGGCGACGTGGCCGACCAGGTCTACCGCCAGGCCGTCACTTCCGCCGGTTTCGGCTGCATGGCCGCGCTGGACGCCGAGAAGTACCTCGACAAGGAAGGCTGAGGGTGCGCGGGGGTCGTCGATGAAAGCGCGCATCGTTGGCGCGCTGTCCGACATCCCCGCTTCCCAATGGGATGCGCTGCACGACGGGGCGCATCCCTTCATCGCGCATGCCTTCCTCGAAGGGCTGGAATCGCAGGGCTGCCTGCGCGCGAGTTACGGGTGGACGCCGCGCCACGTCGTGCTGTTCGACGACGATGTGCTCGTCGCGGCCGCGCCCGGTTACGCCAAGCGCAATTCGCACGGCGAATTCGTCTTCGACCACGCATGGGCGCATGCCTACGCGCAGCACGGGCGGGACTACTTTCCGAAGTGGTTGGGCGCTGTGCCCTACTCGCCCGTCACCGGGCCGCGCCTGCTGGCGCGTGACGCGGCGAGCCGACAGGCCTTGCTCGAAGCCATCCTTGCGCATGTGCGCGCCAACGGATGGTCCTCGGCGCACATCAACTTCCATCGCGAGGACGAGTCCGCCGCCTTCGACGCCGCATGGATCCCGCGCATCGACATCCAGTACCACTGGGAGAACCGCGGCGCGTGGCCAGATTTCGAGGCCTTCCTCGCGGCGATGGACCACAAGCACCGCAAGAACATCCGGCAGGAACGGGCGAAGGTCGCGCGATTCGGAATCAGGATGCGCGTGGTCCACGGGGATGAGGCGAGCGAAGCGGACCTGGCCGCGATGCACGCCTTCTACCTGCAGACCTTCCGCGAGTACGGCAACACGCCGGCGCTGACGCTCGACTTCTTCCGCCACCTTGCGCGCACGATGCCGCGTGCGCTGGTCCTGTTCTTCGCCGACCTCGGCGGCGAAACCGTCGCCGGCGCGATGTGCCTGCGCGGCCACGACACGCTGTACGGGCGCTACTGGGGCGCGAGCGTCCTCGCGCCCGGCCTGCATTTCGAGACCTGTTACTACCAGGGCATCGACTATTGCCTGCGCGAAGGCCTGCGCCGCTTCGAACCGGGCGCGCAGGGCGAACACAAACTCGCGCGAGGATTCCTTCCCACGCGCACGCATAGTCGCCATTGGATCGCCGATCCGGAGTTCGCCTCCGCGATCGCACAGTGGTGCGCGCAGGAGACTGCTTCGGTGCGCCGTTACGAGGCGGCCCTCGCGGCGCATTCCCCGTTTCGCGTGGGCGCATGACGATGCGCATGCCCGTCGTCCTCGATGACACCTACGTGTTCCCGCCCGCCGAGCGTGCGCTCGAGGAACCCAACGGCTTGCTCGCCGTGGGCGGGGATCTGTCGGCACCGCGCCTGTTGGCCGCCTATCGCGCCGGCGTGTTCCCCTGGTACTCGCACGGGCAGCCGATCCTGTGGTGGACGCCGGATCCGCGCATGGTGTTCGCCACCGACGGCGTGAACCTGTCCTCGCGCTTCCGTCGCGGGCTGCGCAACACCCAGTGGGAGGTGCGCGCAGACACCGCGTTCGACGCCGTGGTCGACGCCTGCGCGCACATCCCGCGCGCCGGGCAGCGCGGCACCTGGATCACGCCCGCGATGCGGCGCGCCTACAACGCCCTGCATCGGCTCGGGCACGCGCACAGCATCGAGGTGTTCGACGATGGGCGCCTCGTGGGCGGGTTGTACGGCGTATCGGTGGGAACGATGTTCTTCGCCGAAAGCATGTTCAGCGCCGAATCGGGCGGATCGAAAGTCGCCCTCGCCGCCCTCGCCCATCGCCTGCACGCGTGGGGCTGGCCCCTGATCGATGCGCAGGTGGAGAACCCGCACCTGGTCTCGTTGGGGGCGCTGGCGCTGCCGCGGGCCGGATTCCTGGAAAGGATCGCCCCACTGGTGGAGACCCCCGAACCGCCCGGCGCATGGACCACGCGTTTCGGAAGCCTGGAAGCCTCCGCCCTCGCTCGCTGAACCGGCCGCTTTGCCGGAGGCATGGCCGCCATGCCAGAATGCGCGACTTTGCGGGCGGCCCGACGCCGCCCCGCCACCGATTACAGGACAGCATGGCCAAAGACGACGTCATCGAGTTCGAGGGTACGGTCACCGAAACCCTCCCGAACACCATGTTCCGGGTGAAGCTCGAGAACGGCCACGAGATCATTGCCCACATCTCCGGGCGCATGCGGAAGAACTACATCCGCATCCTCACCGGCGATAAGGTCAAGGTCGAAATGACCCCCTACGACCTGACCAAGGGTCGCATCACTTATCGCATGAAGTGATCGACGCAAGTCATTGAAAGAAAAAGGCGACCCGCAGGTCGCCTTTTTCGTTTCCGGCGTTTGCCAGATTACACGGTGACCGGTAGCAGCTTCTCCGGCTCCGGCGAGGCCTCCACTCGGAGCTCGCCTTCCACCACGTCGATGCTGACCCGGCCGCCGCCCACCAGCTTGCCGAACAGCAGTTCGTCCGCCAGCGGCCGCTTGATCTTCTCCTGGATCACGCGCGCCATCGGGCGTGCGCCCATCAGCGGGTCGAAGCCGTGCTGCGCCAGCCAGTCGCGCGCCGCCGGGGTGGCCGACAGCGTGACGTTCTTGTCGTGCAGCTGCACCTCGAGCTCGATCAGGAACTTGTCCACCACGCGCAGGATGTGGTCGAAGCCCAGCGCCTGGAACTGCACCACCGCGTCGAGGCGGTTGCGGAACTCCGGACTGAAGCTGCGGCGGATGATTTCCATCGCATCGGTGCTGTGGTCCTGCTTGGTGAAACCGATCGTGCGCCGCGAGGCCTGCGCCGCGCCGGCATTCGTGGTCATCACCAGGATCACGTTCTTGAAGTTCGCTTCGCGCCCGTTGGTGTCGGTGAGCACGCCCCGGTCCATGACCTGCAACAGGATGTTGAAGATGTCCGGGTGTGCCTTCTCCACCTCGTCGAGCAGCAGCACGCAGTGCGGCGTCTTGACGATCTTCTCGGTGAGCAGGCCGCCCTGGTCGAAGCCGACGTAACCCGGGGGGGCGCCGATCAGGCGGCTCACCGAGTGCGGTTCCATGTATTCGGACATGTCGAAGCGCACGAGTTCGATGCCCAGCTGCAGCGCGAGCTGGCGCGTCACTTCGGTCTTGCCCACGCCGGTCGGGCCGGAGAACAGGAAGTTGCCGATTGGCTTGTCCGGATTGCCCAAGCCGGAGCGCGCGAGCTTGATCGCCGAGACGAGCGTATCGATTGCCGGATCCTGCCCGAAGATCACCATCTTCAGGTTGCGGTCCAGGTTCTTCAGCACGTCCTTGTCCGATGCGCTGACCTGCTTGGTCGGGATGCGCGCCATCTTGGCGACGATGTGCTCGATCTCTTCCACGTCGATCAGCGACTTGCGCACGGCGGCGGGCAACAGGCGCTGGCGCGCACCGGCTTCGTCGATGACGTCGATGGCCTTGTCGGGCAGCAGGCGATCGCCGATGTGCTTCACCGACAGGTCGACCGCGGCCTGCAGCGCTTCGTCGGCGTAGACCACGCCGTGGTGCGATTCGTAACGCGGCTTCAGACCGTGAAGGATTTCCACGGTTTCGCCCACCGTCGGCTCGACGATGTCGATCTTCTGGAAGCGCCGCGCGAGCGCGCGGTCCTTCTCGAAGATGCCGCGGTATTCCTGGAACGTGGTGGACCCGATGCAGCGCAGTTCGCCGGAGGCGAGCACGGGCTTGATCAGGTTCGAGGCGTCCATCGTGCCGCCCGAGGCGGAACCGGCGCCGATGATCGTATGGATTTCGTCGATGAAGAGGATCGCGCCCGGATGCTTCTTCAGTTGCGCGAGCACGGCCTTCAGGCGCTTTTCGAAATCGCCGCGGTACTTGGTGCCGGCCACGAGCGCGCCGAGGTCGAGTGCGTAGATGACGGCATCGGCCAGCACTTCCGGCACGTTACCTTCGACGATGCGCTTGGCCAAGCCTTCGGCGAGCGCGGTCTTGCCCACGCCGGCCTCGCCCACGTAGAGCGGGTTGTTCTTGCGGCGACGGCACAGCACCTGGATGGTGCGCTCGACTTCATCGGCGCGGCCGACCAGCGGATCGATCTTGCCGGCGAGCGCGAGGTCGTTGAGGTTGGACGCGAACTCGGCGAGCGCATCGCCCTTGTGTTCGCCGTCCTCGCCCTGCTTCGACTCGTCCTGGCCCTGCGAATCCTCGCCCTCGCCCTGGCGCGTGATGCCGTGCGAGAGGTAGTTCACGACGTCCAGGCGCGTGACGTCCTGCTGGTTGA
Organism: Lysobacter sp. KIS68-7; assembly: GCF_021284745.1. Lineage (NCBI taxonomy): Bacteria > Pseudomonadati > Pseudomonadota > Gammaproteobacteria > Lysobacterales > Lysobacteraceae > Lysobacter > Lysobacter sp. KIS68-7. The sequence goes on from NZ_CP089925.1 coordinate 2,516,251, forward strand.
GGAAATAGACGGCGTGCGAATCCTTCTCGCCGTAGATCGCCACCAGCACGTTGGCACCGGTGACTTCCTTCTTGCCCGAAGACTGCACGTGGTACACGGCGCGCTGGAGCACGCGCTGGAATCCGAGCGTGGGTTGCGTGTCGCGCCCGTCGTCGTCCGCGAGCTTGGCCACCGAGGTTTCGATGGCTTTGTCCAACTCGTGGCGCAGGCGGGGGAAATCCGCGCCGATCGCCTTCAACACGGCCTCGGCGGACGGGTTGTCGAGCAGCGCGAGAAGCAGGTGCTCCACGGTCATGAACTCATGACGGGCTTCGCGAGCCCGCTTGTAGCACTGGCCGATGGTCTGCTCGAGATCTTTACTGAACATGTTGCGATGGCCTCCGACGTCTGGCCCTGGTTGATGCCCCCGACATGGGGACGTGATTCAACCCTTTCCAGAGGCCAACGCGAGGGCGACTCGACAGCGGCCTGTGTTTTGTTTACGCCTTTTCCATCGTGCAGAGCAAGGGGTGTTGGTTGACCCGTGCGTACTCATTCACCTGGGCCACCTTCGACTCTGCGACGTCGCGCGTGAACACGCCGCACACACCCCGGCCGCGCGTGTGCACGTGCAACATCACCTGGGTCGCCTTTTCGAGGTTCATCGCGAAAAACCTCATCAAAACGTCCACGACGAAGTCCATCGGCGTGTAATCGTCGTTGAGGAGCAGGACCGAATACAGCGGCGGGCGCGCCGTTTCGGGCTTGCTGGTTTCGACCATCGCGCTGTGGTCGTTGTGAACATCGTGTTCGTTCTTGCGTGCCATGGCGCGGGATTATACGGAGGCGCCCGCGGAAGGCGGCCCCGCCGCCGTCGTGGACGCCCCGCCCGCCGGCCCGCACAATGCGGCCATGAGCTACCGCGAAGGCCGTTTCTGGCAACCCGATGTCACCGTCGCCACGGTCGTGGTGCGCGACGGGCGCCTGCTGGTCGTGGAAGAACGCGTGAACGGCGCGTTGGTGATCAACCAGCCCGCCGGCCACCTGGAACCCGACGAAAGCCTGGTGGATGCCGCGTTGCGCGAAACGCGCGAGGAAACGGGCTGGGACGTCCGCCTCACCGGCTTCATCGGCGCGTACCAATGGAAGGCGGAGAACGGCCGCCACTACCTGCGTTTCGCGTTCGCCGCCGAGCCCGAACGCCACGATCCCACGCGTCCCCTGGACACCGGCATCGAACGCGCCGTGTGGATGACACCCGCCGAACTCGACGCCATCCGCGACCGCCATCGCAGCCCGCTGGTGTGGCGCGTCGTGGCCGACCACCTCGCGGGCCGTCGCCATCCGTTGTCGATGGTGCAGCAACTCGCCTGAGCGTTCCGAAGATGGAGGCACACCGTTCCATTCGCACCGTCGTCGGCATGTCCGGCGGCGTCGACTCGTCGGTCGCCGCGCTGATGTTGCGCGAGGCGGGCGAGCCGATCGCGGGACTGTTCATGCAGAACTGGGCCGACGACGGCAGCGGCGACTGCCGCGCCGACGAGGATCGCCGCGATGCGGTGGCGGTGTGCGGGCGACTGGGCATCCCGATCCACTTCCGCGATTTCTCGCGCGAATACTGGGACGGCGTGTTCGCCCACTTCCTCGCCGAATACGCCGCGGGCCGCACGCCCAACCCGGACGTGTTGTGCAACCGCGAGATCAAGTTCAAGCACTTCCTCGACGCGGCACATGCGCTGGGCGCCGAACGCATCGCGACGGGCCACTACGCGCGCGTCGAACATTCGAACGGACGCGCGCGCCTGCTGCGCGCCGCCGACCGCAACAAGGACCAGAGCTACTTCCTGCACCAGCTCGGCCAGGCGCAACTGTCGTCCACGCTGTTCCCGCTCGGCCACCTGCGCAAGGAAGAAGTGCGCCGCATCGCGCAGGACGCCGCGCTGCCGACGCATGCGAAGAAGGATTCGACCGGCATCTGTTTCATCGGCGAACGCGACTTCCGCGAATTCCTCGCGCGCTACCTGCCCGCGAAGCCCGGCGAGATCCGCGACCCGCAGGGCCGCGTCGTGGGCGAACACCCGGGCGTGTTCTTCTTCACGCTGGGGCAGCGCGAAGGCCTGCACATCGGCGGCGTGCGCGGCCGCGAGGCGGCACCGTGGTACGTGGTGGCCAAGGACGTGGCGCGCAACGTGCTCGTGGTGGACCAGGGCAGCGACTCGCCCTACCTGCAATCGAACACGCTGCTGACCGAAAGCGCACACTGGATCGCGGGCGCGCCACCCGCGGCGCACTTCGCCTGCACGGCGCAGACCCGTTACCGCCAGCACGATGAAGCGTGCACCGTGCGGGTGCGCGATGATGGGTCCCTGGATGTCGCGTTTTCGCGCCCGCAGCGCGCTGTCACGCCGGGACAATCGCTGGTGTTGTACGACGGCGAGGAATGCCTGGGCGGCGCGGTGATCGCCCGCACCGACGCCCCGCTGGAGGCCGCGACGCCGGAAGGCGCATTGCAGACCCCGCTTCAGGAGAGCCACCCCGCATGAGCTTCATGGACGATCGCGTGCTTGCCCTTGCCGGCATGGTGCAGGCCCTGCGCCAGGTCCGGCGCATCGCCGAGACCGGCGAGGCGGACAACGCCGTGCTCGGAACCGCCACCGACAGCGTGTTCCGCATCGATGCCGCCTCACCCGAAGAGGTCTACGGCCACGCCGATGCGCTCAAGCCCGGCATGCAACTGCTGCTCGACTATTTCTCCAACAGCGGCGGCGATGCGCGCGACGACCTCCTGCCCCGCCTCGCGCTTGCCGTGATGCAGCTCGAACGGCGCTTCGCGCGCGAAGACGCCACCGCAAAGAAAGTCCACGAAGGCATCCTCGCGCTCGCGCCCACCGCCGAGCGGCTCGGCAGCACGCACCCGGACGTGTTGAACGCACTGGGCAGCCTGTACTCCGACACCGTCAGCCACCTGCGTCCGCGCGTCATGGTCCAGGGCAATCCGCATTACCTCGGCCAGGCCGCGATCGTGTCGGAGATCCGCGCCGTGCTGCTCGCCGCGCTGCGCTCGGCCGTGCTCTGGCGCCAGCTCGGCGGGAGCCTGTGGGATTTCGTGCTCCGCCGCCGCGCGCTGGTGGGCAGCGTGCAGTCGCAACTGCGGCTTTGACGCACGCATAGCCCGTTCGTTGGGGCGCCGAGGTGGGCGGGAAGGCCCCCGATCCGGCATAATTGACAGGCTTTACAGCGCCCCTTCCGCGGCCCTGGCCCGGAAGCCTCGCGCGCACCCCACCCCGCACGCACCACGGAGCCAAGCATGGCCGACTCCTTCGCCACCCGCGCCCAACTTGATGTCAACGGCAAGTCCCTGACCTATTACAGCCTGCCGCGCCTCGCGCAGCGCTTCGACCTGGCCAAACTGCCCTTCTCGATGAAGATCCTGCTGGAGAACCTGCTCCGCCACGAAGATGGCGTGACGGTCACGGCCGAACACATCGAAGCGGTCGCCACCTGGGACGCAAAGAGCGAAGCCGAAACCGAAATCGCGTTCATGCCGGCACGCGTGGTGCTGCAGGACTTCACCGGCGTGCCCTGCGTGGTCGACCTCGCCGCGATGCGCGATGCGGTGACCAAGCTCGGCGGCGACGCCTCGCGCATCAATCCGCTGATTCCGTCCGAACTGGTCATCGACCACTCGGTGCAGGTCGACGTGTTCGGCCGCGCCGACGCACTGGACCTCAACGGCAAGATCGAATTCGAGCGCAACATGGAGCGTTACAGCTTCCTGCGCTGGGGCCAGAAGGCCTTCCACAACTTCAAGGTCGTGCCGCCGAACACCGGCATCGTGCACCAGGTGAACCTCGAAAACCTCGCGCGCGTGGTCGTCGAGCGCGACGTGCAGCTGCCCGACGGCAGCACCGAAGCGCAGGCGTTCCCGGACACCGTGTTCGGCACCGACTCGCACACCACGATGATCAACGGCATCGGCGTGCTCGGCTGGGGCGTCGGCGGCATCGAAGCCGAAGCGGCGATGCTCGGCCAGCCTTCCTCGATGCTCATCCCGCAGGTCGTCGGCTTCAAGCTCACCGGCAAGCTGCCCGAAGGCACCACCGCCACCGACCTCGTGCTCACCGTCACGCAGATGCTGCGTGCGCTCGGCGTGGTCGGTAAGTTCGTCGAGTTCTACGGCGACGGCCTGCAGCACCTGCCGCTCGCCGACCGCGCGACGATCGCCAACATGGCGCCGGAATACGGCGCGACCTGCGGCATCTTCCCGATCGACGCCGAAGCGGTGAACTACCTGCGCCTGTCGGGCCGCAGCGAAGCGCAGATCGCCTTGGTGGAGGCCTACGCGAAGGCGCAGGGCATGTGGCATGACGCCAACACGCCGCACGCCACGTACTCGGCCACGCTCGAACTCGACCTGTCGGACGTCAAGCCCTCGCTCGCCGGCCCGAAGCGTCCGCAGGACCGCGTGCTGCTCGAGAAGGTGAAGGACAACTTCCACGCCAACCTCGAAGGCCTCACCGCCAGCCGCACCGCGAAGAAGACCGAAGTCGTGCGCATGGATGCCGAAGGCGGCGACCAGCCGCAGGCCGAGCATCTCGCCGCCAAGCCGAAGTCGAAGATCCGCATCGCCGACCAGGATTGCGAACTCTCCGACGGCTCGGTCGTGATCGCCGCGATCACCTCGTGCACCAACACCTCCAACCCCGCCGTGATGCTCGGCGCCGGCCTGCTCGCGCGCAACGCGGTCAGGCTGGGCCTGAAGGTCAAGCCGTGGGTGAAGACCTCGCTCGGCCCGGGTTCGCTGGTCGTCACCGATTACCTCAAGAAGGCGAACGTGCTCGGCGACCTGGAGAAGCTCGGCTTCTTCGTCGTCGGCTACGGCTGCACCACGTGCATCGGCAACTCCGGCCCGCTGCCGGATGAAGTGTCCAAGGGCATCGCGGAGAACGAACTCGTCGTGGCGTCGGTGCTCTCGGGCAACCGCAACTTCGAAGGTCGCGTGCATCCGGAAGTGAAGATGAACTACCTGGCCTCGCCGCCGCTGGTGGTCGCCTACGCGCTCGCCGGCACGGTCGACATCAACCTCGACGTGGAGCCGCTCGGCAAGGATGCGAACGGCAAGGACGTGTTCCTGCGCGACATCTGGCCGAGCAACAAGGACGTCGGCGACACCATCGCCGCTACCGTGGGTCCGGAGCTGTTCGCTAAGAACTACGCCGACGTGTTCAAGGGCGACTCCCGCTGGAACCAGATCGCGTCGCCGGAAGGCGAGTCGTACAAGTGGGACGGCGGTTCGACGTACATCAAGAACCCGCCCTACTTCGACGGCATGACGATGCATGTCGGCAACATCTCCGACATCCACGGCGCGCGCGTGCTCGGCCTGTTCGGCGACTCGATCACCACCGACCACATCTCGCCGGCCGGCAACATCAAGAAGGATTCGCCGGCGGGCCGCTTCCTGCAGGAACGCGGCGTGCAGCCGGTCGACTTCAACAGCTACGGCTCGCGTCGCGGCAACGACGACGTGATGGTGCGTGGCACCTTCGCCAACATCCGCATCAAGAACCTGATGTTCGGTGGCGAAGAAGGCGGCAACACGCTGTTCTTCGACAAGGCCGGCCGTCCGGGCGAGAAGATGGCGATCTACGACGCCGCCATGAAGTACAAGGCCGACAAGACCCCGCTCGTCGTATTCGCCGGCAAGGAATACGGCACCGGTTCGTCGCGCGACTGGGCGGCGAAGGGCACCAACCTGCTGGGCGTGAAGGCGGTCGTGGCCGAGAGCTTCGAGCGCATCCACCGCTCGAACCTGGTCGGCATGGGCGTGCTGCCGCTGCAGTTCATGGACGGCGAGAACGCGAAGTCGCTGGGCCTGACGGGTTCGGAGACCTTCGACATCGTCGGCCTCGACGATGGCAAGTCGCGCACGGCGACGGTCGTCGCGCGCGGCGGCGACGGCGAGAAGAAGTTCCAGGTGCGCGTGCTGCTGCTGACGCCGAAGGAAGTCGAGTACTTCCGCAACGGCGGCATCCTGCACTACGTGCTGCGCCAGCTGGCTTCGAAGAAGACGGCGGCGTAAGCGATCGCTTCAGGTGAAACGAAAAGGCGGCCTTCGGGCCGCCTTTTTTGTCATAGCTTCGGCGTCCACTCCGCAGAAAGCAAAACCCACTCATCCCCATCCTGCCGCCACGTCGTGGTCACGTAGTACACCTGCCCGTTGTCCGGCAACAGCCCACCGCCACCGCCCGTCAACGCGGCAGTGAACTTCACCGTCGCCCCGCCCTGCTGCATCGCGACGTCCAGCGGCCCCAGCGTCATACCGACATGCTTGTTGCGCAGGAACACCATCCGCGCCATGCGCCCGGCGTCCTCCCGACCCATCCCGTTCGGCCCGATGAAATCGGGCGCGATGCCGTCGGACAACGCACCTGCGTCGCGTTCGCTCACCGCCTCCTGCATCTGCGCGATGTTGCGCCGCAACGCCTCTTCCGGCGCCGCATGCTTGCAACCAGCGAGCAGCAACAACGCCAAGGCCACCACCGACAGGAATCTCGCCACCGAATTGGCTCCGAAGGATGCATGCACACCCTAGCGCGCCGCCTTGCCAGCCCCTAGTGCCTATGCTCCAATCGACCGATCCGTACGGCGCCGCATCGGCGCCACAAGCGATATATGGGGAGATCGCATGGCATCCGAGCGTCCTTGGCTGGCCAGTTATCCGGCAGGGGTTCCAGCCGAAATCGACGTCGATGAATTCGGCTCGATCGTCGATGTCCTGCAGACCTCGCTGCAGAAGTTCCGCGACCGCCCCGCGTTCGCGAACCTGGGCAAGACGCTCACCTACGCCGAAGTCGATCGCCTGAGCCAGCAGTTCGCGGCCTACCTGCTCGGCGAGCTCAAGCTGAAGAAGGGCGATCGCGTCGCGATCATGATGCCCAACTGCCTGCAGTACCCCATCGCCACCTTCGGCGTGCTGCGCGCGGGCCTCACCGTCGTCAACACCAATCCGATGTACACGGCGCGCGAGCTCAAGCACCAGCTCGTCGACTCCGGCGCGAGCGTGCTGCTCGTGCTCGACAACTTCGGCGACGTGGTCCAGGAAGTGCTCGCCGAGACGCAGGTCAAGCAGGTGATCACCACGGGCCTGGGCGACATGCTCGGTTTCCCGAAGGGTGCGGTCGTCAACTTCGTTCTGCGCCACATCAAGAAGATGGTGCCGCCCCATGACATCCCGGGCGCGATCCGCTTCCGCGCCGCGCTCACGCTCGGGCAGCTGCATCCGCTGCAGCAGGTCGAGATCGATCCGCAGGATCTCGCCTTCCTGCAGTACACCGGCGGCACGACGGGCGTTGCGAAGGGCGCGATGCTCACGCACCGCAACCTCGTGGCGAACATGCAGCAGGCCGCCGCGTGGGTCGGCGTCAACGTGCGCATGGGTGAGGAAGTCATCATCACCGCGCTGCCGCTGTACCACATCTTCGCGTTGACGGCGAACGGCCTGGTCTTCATGAAATTCGGCGGCCTGAACGTCATGATCACCAATCCGCGCGACATGCCGGGCTTCGTCAAGGAACTGAAGAAGACCCCGTTCACCGCGATCACCGGCGTCAACACGCTCTTCAACGGGCTGCTCAACACGCCGGGCTTCGACACCATCGACTTCTCGCGCCTGCACCTCACCCTCGGCGGCGGCATGGCCGTGCAGCGTGCGGTGGCCGAGCGCTGGAAGAAGGTCACCGGTTGCACGCTGGTGGAAGCCTACGGCCTGACGGAAACCTCGCCGGCGGCGTGCATCAATCCAATGGACCTGGCCGAGTACAACGGCGCCATCGGCCTGCCCGTCCCCTCCACCGATGCCTGCCTGAAGGGCGACGATGGCCAGGTGGTCGCGCACGGCGAAGTCGGCGAACTGTGCATCAAGGGCCCGCAGGTGATGCGCGGCTACTGGCAGCGCCCGGACGAGACGGCGAACGTCATCGACGCCGACGGCTGGCTGCACACTGGCGACATGGCGAAGATGGACGACAAGGGCTTCTTCTTCATCGTCGATCGCAAGAAGGACATGATCCTGGTGTCCGGCTTCAACGTGTATCCGAACGAAGTCGAGGATGTGATCGCGATGCTGCCGGGCGTGCTCGAAGTGGGTGCGGTCGGCGTACCGGACGAGAAGTCCGGCGAGGCGGTCAAGGTCGTCATCGTGCGCAAGGACCCGAACCTCACCGCCGAGGAGGTGAAGGCCCACGCCAAGGAAAACCTCACCGGCTACAAGCAGCCCAAGTACGTCGAGTTCCGCAACGAGCTGCCCAAGACCAACGTGGGCAAGATCCTGCGTCGAGAGCTGCGCGGCCCCACCCCGCCGCCGGCCTGACGGCCGCGGCTTCGGGGCCTGCAGCCCCGCCTGCAAGAAACGCGCCGCATAGCGCGCACAGTGCGGATCGATCTCGATCCGCTACCGCTCGTCGCCCTGTGACTTGCACCCCTTGATTTTTCACCCCGACTCCACCTTCACGCGGGTGTAGCATCCCCCGCGTGGGCGATTGCCCGTCTGCCGCCCACCCCTGTTCTGCGGACGGGTTCAAAGGGGAACAACATGAGCAACATCGAGAAGCTGCAGCGCAGCCTTCGTTACCCCACGCTGCGCGTGGAAGCAGAACCCTCCGGTGCCTGCCACTGGCTCTACATGCACGCCGATGCGTCCTCCGGCATCCGCCCGTGCTTCCGTACCGAGCTGATGGACGAAATGTGGCGCTACCTCAACAGCATCACCCTGCCCAAGGGCCAGCGCCGTCCCGGCAACCTGCGCCACGTGGTCATCGCCTCGGACGCCCCCGCGTTCAACCTCGGCGGAGACCTGGAACTGTTCGCGCGCCTGATTCGTGAAAACAACCGCGAACAACTCCTCGCCTACGCGCGTCGCTGCGTCGATGGCGTGCACCACATCCACAGCGGCCTCGGCGGCGACGTCCGCACGATCGCGCTGGTCCAGGGCGATGCGCTCGGCGGCGGCATGGAACTGGCGCTGTCGTGCCACACCATCGTGGCCGAAGAGGGTTCGAACATGGGCCTGCCGGAAGTGCTGTTCGGCCTGTTCCCGGGCATGGGCGCCTACTCCTTCCTGTGCAAGCGCGTCTCCCCGCAGCAGGCGGAGAAGATGATCCTCAGCGGCGACATCTATTCGGCCGAAGACCTGTATCGCATGGGCGTCGTCGACATCCTGGCGAAGAAGGGCGAAGGCCCGGCCGCCGTGCAGGACCTGATCCGCACGCAGCAGCGTTCGCCGCACTCGCACCTCGCGCTGAACCAGGTGCGCCAGATCGCGCAGCCGGTGGGCTACGACGAGCTGATGGGCATCACCGAAGTGTGGGTGGACTCCGCGCTGGCGCTGGGCGATCGCTCGCTCAAGACCATGGACCGCATCGTCCGCGCGCAGGAACGCCGCTCCGGCGCCGAAGTCGCTGCCTGATCGAAGCTGCTGATGGGGAAGTTCGGCGGAACGCCGGATTTCAGATGTTTTCGTTGTCGCGCGCGGCCTTGTGCCCGCGCGCGTCCAGCGCAGCGCGCCCCTGCGCCATGCGCTCACGCAGTGCGGCCAGTCGCGGCCGCCATTCGCGCGTGAGCTGCCACTCGGGCAGGCGCATCCATTCGCTGCTGGCCGCGGCCACGCGGATCAGGCCGAGGTTGCTGGAGACCCCCTTGAGCGCGTGCGCATGGTCGCGCACCGCCGCCCACTCGCCCGCCTCGCCGGATTTCTCCAGCGACACCAGGCAGCCCTCGGCGTCGCGCAGGCACTGCGCGATGAACTCGCGCACGAAGGTCTCGCCCATGCCGAGCGCACCCAGTTCCTCGAGCACGCCGGGGTCGAAGTCCTCGTCGCCGACCGGCAACTCCACGCGCGCGCTGATCGGCTGCACGTTGCTCGCCTGGCCGCTGATCGCCACTTCGGCGAGTGTGTCGAGCAGGCGCGCGACCACCACCGGTTTGGGCAGGAACGCCCGCGCGCCGGCCTGCGCGCATTGCTGGATGGCTTCGGGCGTGACGTCCGCCGTGAGCACGATCACCGGCGTGCGCTTGCCGCCACCGGATTCCATCACCCGCAATTCGCGCAACAGGTCCAGGCCGCTGACGCCCGGCATGTGCAGGTCGACGATCGCTGCGTCGTAGTTGTTCGCGGCGAGCGCATCGAGCACCTGCTCGCCATCCTCCACGCTCACCACGCGATGCCCCGCCTTCTGCAGCAGGCGTTGCAGCACCATGCGGTTGGCCGCGTGGTCGTCGGCGATCAGCAGTTCGAGCGAGCGCACGCGCGCGCGATGGCGCAGGAACGGATCGCCGAAGGCGATGACGTTGGCCGCCGGCTCCTGGTTGAAGGCGACTTTCGCTGCCGCTTCGCGCGGTGCTTCGGCAGGTGCGGTCGCTTCGGCGACGCGATCGAACGGCAACTCCACCCAGAACCGACTGCCGCGACGCTCGGAGCTTTCGAACCCGATGCTGCCGCCCATCGCTTCGGTCAGGCCCTTGGCGATCGTGGTGCCCAGGCCCGTGCCGCCGTAGCGGCGCGACAGCGAGACGTCCGCCTGTTCGAAGGCTTCGAACAAGCGCGCACGCGCCGCCGCGGGAATGCCGATGCCCGTATCGATGACCGTGAAACGCAAACGCACGCGCGCGTCTTCGGCATTGGCGATCGCCACTTCCAGGCGCACCGAGCCTTCGTCGGTGAACTTGATCGCGTTGCCCGCCAGGTTGATCAGCACCTGGCGCACGTGGCCCGCGTCGCCGACCACGCGCTCGGGCACGTCGGGCGCAATGGTGGACAGATACTCGATGCGTTTGTTGCGCGCCGTCGGCTGCAGGATCGCGCCCACGCCTTCCAGCAGCTCCGGCAGCGAGAACTCGACGGTGTGCAGCTTGAGCTTGCCCGCTTCGATCGCGGAGATGTCGAGCACGTCCTCGACCAGCGACAGCAGCGAGCGCGCAGAGGCCTGGATCGTGTTGAGGCACTCGCGCTGTTCGGCGTCCAAGCGCGTGGTGGCGAGCAGCTCCGACATGCCCGCCAGGCCGTTGAGCGGCGTGCGGAACTCGTGGCTCATGTTCGCGAGGAACCGGCTCTTCGCCTCGTTCGCCTTGCGTGCCGCTTCGGTCGCGCGCGTCAGTGCGCGCAGCAGGCCCGACAGATACAGCGGCACCGCGATCAGGCCCACCAGCAGGCCGATGCCGAGGCTGCGGTTGGTGTGCCAGTAATCGCTGAAGAGCAGCGTGGCGCCGAAGCTCGTGACCGCGCCCATCACCGCGAAATAGAGATAGCGATTGCCGAAGCGCAGGCCGTTGCCGACCGTCACCCACATCAGGATCACGTAGACCCAGGCGAGCGGCTCGCCCATGCGGACCATGGCCAGGCCCATCAGGCCGTAGTCGGAGACCATGCCGATCGCACGGCGCACGTGCGACACGCCCGGCTTCGCCACGATGCCGAGCACCAGGCCCAGGCCGATGGCGAAGCCCGTGGCGACCATGAACAACACGTCGCGATATTGCGAGAACGGTTCGTCCGGATCCGGGCCGCGCACCAGCAGGTACACCAGCACCACCGACAACACCGCCAGGCGCACCAATGCCTGGCCGTGCTCGCTGTCGGGCCGGTTGGAGAGTCGTTGCCGGAGCGTGGCGAACGCCACGATCACGCCTCCAGGGCCGGCCGTGCGCTGACGGTGGAGAAGCGCAGGCAGATGTCGTCCACGCGATCGCGCGCACGCACCAGCACTTCGACGCAGCGCGGATCGAACAGGCGGCCGCGCTGCGCGTACAGGTACGCAAGCGCCGCATCGATCGACCAGGCTTCCTTGTACGGACGCGGCGAGATCAACGCGTCGAAGACATCCGCCACCGCGACGATGCGCGCTTCCAGCGGAATCGCCTCGCCCATCAGGCCGTCCGGATAACCGCTGCCGTCGTAGCGTTCGTGGTGGCGCAGCGCGACGGTGGCGCCGGTCTGGATGAAACGGCTCTGGCTGCCGCTCAGCAGCTCGTGCCCGATGCGCGGATGGCGGCGCATGATCGCGATTTCCTGCTCGGTGAGCGGGCCGGGCTTGAGCAGGATCGCATCGGGGATCGCGATCTTGCCCATGTCGTGCAAAGGCGCGGCGAGTTCGATCAGGCGCGCTTCTTCTTCGCTCAGGCCGAGGCCTTCGGCGATGAGGCCGGCGATATGCGCCATGCGTTCGAGATACGCACTGGTGCCGATGTCGCGGTATTCGATGGCGCGCGCCAGGCGCGAGAGCGTTTCGCGTTCGCGCTCTTCCACCTCGTTCATGCTTGAAAGCAGGCGTTGCTCGAGCGAGAGCGCACGCTGCTTCACGGTCTCCGCCTGCTGGCGCAGGTGCAGCAGGTTGCGGCAACGCGCACGCAGTTCGCGCGGGCGCACGGGCTTGACCAGGAAATCGATGACGCCGGCTTCCAGCGCGGCCTGGCGCACGGGTTCGTCGCCGACCACGGTGACCAGCACGATCGGCACGTCGCGATGCACCGGCGGGCGGCGGAAGCGGCGCGCGAATTCGAGCCCGTCCATGCCAGGCATGCGGTAGTCGAGGAGCAGCAGGTCGGGCCGGTTGCTCTCGCACCAGGCCAATGCCGCGCTCGGGTCGCCGAAGTCGTGCACGGCCAGCTCGGGACCGATGTCCTCGAGGATGTGGCGCAACATTGTGCGCGCCGAGGTCTGGTCGTCGACGATGACCACGTTCACTTCATTAACCCGCATCGAGTGGCGCCCCCTGGAGTCCTTCCTCGGCGTTGGGCGGCAGCATACCCCGCACTTGCGGGAGGAAGCACGAAATCACGGTGGAAAACGCGATCGCGTCCGCAACGAAACGACTCAATTTCCGACCACCGGTTCGCGGGCGCCGCCCCGCAGGGTCCCATGGCGCGCCAGGACCTGTTCGAAGGCCCTGGCCAGGCGGTCGGGCATCGGGGCGAAACGCACGCCCACGGTCGTGGCGTCGATGCGGGCCACGCGGGCCAGCAGGAACAGGTCGATGCCTTCCTGGCCCGGGCCGCAATGCAGTTCGACCTCGAGCGCCTGCCCCACCCGGAGGTTGAACCCGGGCGGGCGCGGCAGGTTGAGACCGGTGATCGAGACATCGCCCAAGGGCGCCCGCCAGTCCCCGTTGGGGTCGCGGATGACGGCCTCGCCTTCCAGCGAGACACGGGAGCGTCGAAAGTCGGCTTGGGCCATGAGCTGCGTCATGACCGTGTGAACGCGGCGGCGGGCGCGGTCCGGCCGCCCCGCCAGTCTCGACTCAGCGCCGATTTAGCCTGGGTGGGCTTCCGGGCGCATGTAGGGGAACAGCAGCACGTCGCGGATCGAGTCCGAGTCCGTCAGCAGCATCACCAGGCGGTCGATGCCCACGCCCAGGCCGCCGGTCGGCGGCAGGCCGACTTCGAGGGCGCGGATGTAGTCGGCGTCGTAGTGCATCGCCTCGTCGTCGCCGCCTTCCTTCGCCTCGACCTGCGCACGGAAGCGCGCGGCCTGGTCTTCGGGGTCGTTGAGCTCGGAGAAGCCGTTTGCCAGCTCCTTGCCGCCCACGAACAACTCGAAGCGATCGGTGATGCCCGGCTCGGTGTCCGACTCGCGCGCCAGCGGCGAGACTTCCACCGGATAGTGGGTGATGAAGGTCGGCTGCGTCAGGCCGGCCTCCACGGTGTGCTCGAAGATCGAGAGCAGCAGCTTGCCCCAGCCTTCGGTCTTCTTGACGTGGATGCCCAGGCGCGCGCAATGCGCGGCGAGCGCGTCGCGGTCGCGGCAGTCGGCCACGCTGATTTCAGGATTGAGCTCGCGCACCGCTTCTTCCAGGCGCCAGCGGCGGAAGCGCGGGCCGAGGTCGATCGCGTTGCCTTCCCAGGTCACGGCCGTCGTGCCGATCGCATCCTGCGCGGCGTGGCGGATCATGTCTTCGGTCAGGTCCATGACCTCGTCGTACGTGGCGTAGGCCTCGTACAGCTCGAGCATGGTGAATTCCGGGTTGTGCCGCGTGCTCACGCCTTCGTTGCGGAAGTTGCGGTTGATCTCGTACACGCGTTCGAAACCGCCGACCACCAGGCGCTTGAGGTACAGCTCCGGCGCCACGCGCAGGAACAGGTCCAGGCCCAGCGCGTTGTGGTGGGTGACGAAGGGCTTGGCGGTCGCGCCGCCGACGATGTAATGCATCATCGGCGTTTCCACTTCGAGGAAGCGGCGCGCGTCGAGCCAGCGGCGGATCGAGGCGATCACCTTCGAACGTTGGACGAAGACTTCGCGCGCTTCCGGCGTCACGATCAGATCGACGTAACGCTGGCGATAACGCTGCTCGACGTCGCTCAGGCCGTGCCACTTGTCCGGCAGCGGCCGCAGCGACTTGGTGAGCAGGCGCAGCGTGTCGGCCTTGATCGACAGCTCGCCGGTCTTGGTGCGCATCAGCGTGCCGGTGGCGGCAATGATGTCGCCGACGTCCCAGCCCTTGAACGCGTCGTAGGTTTCGCCCAGCGCCGTGGATTGCAGGAACAGCTGGATGCGTCCGGTGACGTCCTGGATCTGCGCAAACGCGGCCTTGCCCATCACGCGCTTGGCGAGCAGGCGGCCGGCGATGACGATGCGGCGGCCCGTGCCTTCCAGCGCTTCACCCGTCCACTTTTCTGCGTCGGCGTATTCGGCCTGCAGGTCGCCGGCGTGGTCTTCGCGGCGGAAGTCGTTGGGGAAGGCGATGCCCTGCGCGCGCAGCGCGGTCAGTTTCGCGCGTCGCTCGGCGATCAGGTGGTTTTCGTCGTGCTGCTGGGCAGTGCTGTCGTGTTCGGTCATGTTCGTCGTGTGCGTCATGCGGCGTCGCTGCGCTTGGAACCCGCTTCCAGGCCGGATTTCAGGCTCGCTTCGATGAATTCGTCGAGGTCGCCGTCCAGCACCTTCTGCGTGTCGCTGCGTTCGATGCCCGTGCGCAGGTCCTTGATGCGGCTCTGGTCCAGCACGTAGTTGCGGATCTGGCTGCCCCAGCCGATGTCGGACTTGGTGGCTTCCACCGCATCGCGTTCGGCGTTGCGCTTCTGGACTTCGAGTTCGTAAAGCTTCGCGGCCAGCATCTTCATCGCGCGGTCGCGGTTGGCGTGCTGGCTGCGTTCGGTTTGGCACGCAACGACGATGCCCGAAGGCACGTGCGTGATGCGCACCGCCGATTCGGTCTTGTTGACGTGCTGGCCGCCGGCGCCCGAGGAGCGATACACGTCTGTCTTCAGGTCGGCCGGATTGATGTCGATGTCGATCTCGTCGTCGACTTCCGGCGAAACGAACAGCGATGTGAACGAGGTATGGCGGCGGTTGTCCGAATCGAACGGCGACTTGCGCACGAGGCGGTGCACGCCCGTTTCGGTCTTCAGCCAGCCGTAGGCGTAATCGCCTTCCACGCGGAAGGTGGCGGACTTGATGCCCGCGACTTCACCGCCGGAGACTTCCAGCAATTCGGTCTTCCAGCCGCGCGATTCGGCCCAGCGCAGGTACATGCGCAGCAGGATTTCCGCCCAGTCCTGCGCCTCGGTGCCGCCGGCGCCGGCCTGGATGTCGACGAAGGCCGAATGCGAATCCATCTTGCCGGAGAACATGCGCTGGAATTCCAGCTGTTCGACGCGCTTGGCGTAGCGCTCGACGTCCGCGACGATCGCGTTCGCGGTGTCCTCGTCGTTTTCCATTTCGACGAGTTCGAGCAGCTCGTCCGCGCCGGCGAGGCCCTCGGTGAGCTCGCGGATGCCGTTGACGGTCTTGTCGAGCAACGAGCGTTCGCGGCCCAGGGCCTGCGCACGCGCGGAGTCGTTCCAGACGTCCGGGCTTTCTAGTTCGCGGTTGACTTCTTCCAGACGCTCTTTGCGGGCGTCGTAGTCAAAGATACCCCCTCAGCGCATCCAGCCGGCCCGTGAGGTCGGCGATGCGCTGGCGGACGGGATTGAGTTCGATCATGTGGCGCGGAATCGTGCAAATGCGTGGCCGCGCATGATAGCCGAGCGCGGCCCGATGCGCCGGAGCGGCCGGCGGAACGCAGGTTCAGCGGGTCACTCGCAGACCAGGCGGGTGATCGTGTTCTGCTTGTCCACGTAGATCGTGAGGCGATCGGTCTTCTTGTCCCGCTGGACCGCCTGCCCCGGGCTGATGATCCGCCACAGCCCGGCGCCGCTGTCGCGATAGAGCTTCTGGAAGTTGAGCTCGTTGGCCGGCTTGCCCACGGCCCACTGGAGCCCTTCGACGTTGCAGGTGGCCTTGGGCGCCTTCGGCGCGGCGGCCGCGCATCCGGCGCTGGCCAGGGCCAGGAACACAAACAGGGTGGTGCGCTTGTCCATCGCGTCCTCCGCGTCGCTCGGCCGACGACGCGGAGGATAGGACAGGCCCGTGAAGGCTCAGCGCACTTCGAACTCGCCGACCAGCACGGCCTCGTCACCACCGGCCAGGCGCAAGGTCACCGACTGGTCCTTCTGCCCCGCCCTGCCCCACCCCGTGCTGAGCATCAGCGTGAGCGTGGTCGCGCCGGTGACGATCTGCTGGCGGTCGCCGAAGTAATGCGCCTGCACCTTGTACTTGCCGGGCTTGGCATCGCGCAGCAGGAATTCCTCTGGGCCGTAGCCACCGGTGAAGTCGTCGGAGAGTAAGCCGCCCTGGTAGGTATTGCGATTGCCGTAGTAGCAGCGCTCGCCGTTCGGATCGGTCACCCACAGGTCCATGTCGCTGTTGTCGCTGTCCCAGGCGAGCACGGCGCGCAGGCCGACCGGCAGGTTGCGCAGCAGGCGCTTGTCGATGAAGGACGTGTCCAGCGGCGTGGGGCTGCGCGCGATGATCGCGTTGAGTTCGTTGAGCGCAACCAGTTCCACTTCGGCGAAGCGGCCCTCCCATTCGCGTGCGACCACTTCGTACAGGTGCTCGATCGCTTCCTGGCGCTGGCCGGCGGCGGCGAGTGCGAGGCCGAGGTCGCGGTGGCTTTGGGGTTCTTCGCCCGCGAGGGAGAGCACCGTGCGGAAGACCTGCACGGCGCGCGCGTTTTCCTTCGCCTGCATCAGGCGATAGCCGAGCACTCGCATGACGTGGCGATCCTCCAGTTGCATCTCGGCCAGGTTGGAGAGCACGCGCAGGCCCTCGGCGCGGCGGCCCTTGCGCAGCAACAGGTCGGCGACGTCGAGGTAGAAGGCGGTGCTATCGGCGTTGTCGTCGCGTATCTGGAGGTAGCGCGCATAGAGCTCCCCGGGTGCGGCGTCGCGGAGGCGGCGGGCATAGGGCGTGTCCGGGTTCCAGGGTTGCAGCGCGATGGTGGCCTGCGCGCTGGCGACATCCGGGGCTGCGACTTTCAAAAGCGCGACTTGCCCTCGCGCACGCTCCATCACCGGAGCTGCCGCAGGTGCGGGCGGAGGCGGCGGCATCATCATTTGCCTCATGGCGGGCGTGCCGGCGACTTCCCGCTCTTCCGCAGCATCGGCATCCAGGGTCGCGGCATCTGCGGCCGCCGCCGCTGCATCGGCAGCAGCGATCGCTTCTTCGCGCGTGCCCTGCTTCGCCACCGAGACCGGCGTGTTCTTCGGGTACTTCGTCTCCCACCACGCCACGCGTTGGGCGAACTCCGACGCCACGGCGTCGAGATGTGCGGCGCGGCGATGCCCCTGGTCGCTGACCTGTGCGGTGCGGATCCGATCCGCTTCGCCGCGCAGTTCCGCCGGCGGCGCAATGCCGTAACGCACGTAGTCGGCAGCGGCATCGAGCACGATCAGCGAGGTCCCCGCCGTCACGATGCCGAAGCGTTGCCCGAGTTCGGCGATGCGATCACGGTTGCGTTCCGGATCGCCGGACAGGACGGCGACGCGCCAACCTGCCCAAAGCTGCGCGACCTGCGGATGCAAGGTGTCATCGACGGGCAAGGCCACGTCCATCTCGCGCATCACGCCGTTGTCCGACAGGCGCACGCGCACGGACGCGTTCGGCCCGGACGCGCGCGCCGCGATGCGCAGCACGCCGTCGTCGATGAAACGCGACGGCACTTCGATGTCGGTCGCCTCACGCCCCTGCAGCGACACGATGCGGATGCCGTCCTGCAGCAAGGCCTTCGTTGCGGCATCCAGCCCCGCGCGGCCCTGCCAGGCGATCAGGCGCCCGTTGCGTTGCTGCGCGAGCGTCGCCAGCCGTGTCGCATCGGCGTCCGAACCCGCAGTGGAGATCGCATAGAGGCGCTGGTCCGCCGACAACGCGGGGAAGCGTGCATCGCCGTAGTCCTGCATGCCATCGCTCACCAGCAGGTATTCACCGATCTCCGCGCGCGGCTGCCAGTCGGCCAGGTTCGTCGCGCCGTCGTGCACTGCACGCGCCAGCACGTTGCGCAGCGCCGACCAATCGCCGCCGTGGATCGCGAAGACGCCGCCGTCGGTGCCGACGTCGCGCAGCAGGCGCAGCGTCACCCGCCCCTCGCCCATGGCCTTGAAGTAGCGATCCAGCAGCGCGAACTCCGCATCGCGGTCGCGCGTGCGCGCCGAGGCGGAGGCATCCCACAGCAGGCCGACCGAATGGGGCAAGGCGCGTGCATGGGGCGCGCTCGCATGCAGCGGCGTTTCGGCCAGGACATAGCGCGCGCCGTTGAACGCGGCGGTGTAATGCGCGGGGCCCTTCGCCAGCGGAAAGCGCAGTTCCAGCGGGCCGTCGGTTCGCGGTGCGCGGCGCGACAGCGGGCCATGTGCGTTCAACGCGACTTCGTCTGCACCCGCCAGCAGCTGCATCGGCAGTTCCATGACGCCGTCGCCCCCTTCGCTGCGCAGCGATTCGTCCACGATCATCCGCACGCGACGCTCGCCACGCGCGGGAATCGGATAGATGCGCAGTCGGAAGTGGTTGCCGGCCGTCCTTTCGAGCAGGGCCGGGTCCACGCGGCGCCGCTCGATGCTTTCGAACACGGCGCGCCCCTTGTCCTTCGGCACGGGCACGGCCTCGCGCAGGGCGCCGTTGAAATCGAGCGCGAAGCCAGTGACCTGCTGGCCCGCCGCCAAGGGGAATTCCAGGGTGCCTTCGAGTTGCCGTGCGTTCGGGTTGTGCAGCACCAGCGTGTAGGTCGTGCGCGCCAGGTGGCCGGCGACATCCACGTCGACCTGTGCCTGACGCAATCGGATCGGCTGCAGCGAGCGCGTGTCCTCGCCTCCGATCCGGATCAAGGGCGGCGCAGTGACGTGCTGCTTCGGGTTGGGCTGTCGCTGGGCGAATCCGCTTGGGGCGAGCGCGAGCGTCAGCGCGCAGACCGCGGCGGCAACGAGGATGCGTGGCATGCGATGTCCCCTTCAGTGGGCCGGTGTGCCCCTTGCAACGCGCGTCGCGCGGCAATGGGGTTGCGCCCCGGGGTCAATCGACCGCCATGTGCTCCACGATCAGCTGGATCGCATCGCCGCCGCGGTAGTCGTCCACCGACAGGCGATAGGCCAGATGCACGCGCGCCGGCGGCGGCGTGCCCGTCCATGCGCCGAAGTGGATGGCATCCAGGGGCGTCGCGCGGCCGGGTGTCCGCAGCGAGAGCTTGAGGTGACGCTGGCCGACGACGCGGTGCCCGACCACGTCGAACACGCCATCGAACAAGGGCTCGGGAAAGCCCTGCCCCCACGGCCCGCCGTCGCGCAGGCAATCGGCGTTGCGGCGATGGAACTCCTCGCCCTGCAGTTCGCCGTCGCTGAGCAGTTCCGATTGCAGGAACGCGGGATCGAGCATGCGTTCGACCTGCGCGTGCAGCGCTTCGGAGAAGGCGTCGAGCGAGGCGTGCGGCAGGCTCAGGCCCGCCGCCATGGCGTGGCCGCCGAAGCGCGGAATGAGCCCGGGGTGCATGGCATCCACGGCCGCCAGTGCGTCGCGGATGTGCAGCCCGGGGATCGAACGCGCGGACCCGCGCAAGGCATCGCTGCCCGGTTCCGCGGGTGCGAACGCAACGACAGGCCGATGCGCGCGATCCTTCATCCGCGAGGCCACCAGCCCCACGACGCCCGGATGCCATTGCGGATCGAACAGGCACAGCACCGTCGGCAGCGTGCCGTCGAGCGCTACGCGCGCAATCGCCACCTCCGCCTCGTCCGTCATCTGCTGCTGCACGCCTTTGCGCTCGGCGTTGATCGCATCCAGCGTGGACGCGAGCGCACGTGCTTCGGTCGCCTCCTCGCTGAGCAGGAGCGCGATGCCCACGCCCATGTCTTCGAGGCGACCGGCTGCGTTGATGCGCGGCGCGAGTGCATAACCGATGTCGGTGGCGGTGAGCGTACGCATGTCGCGACCGGAGGCTTCGACCAGGGCGCGCAGGCCCAGGCAGCCCTGCCCTGCGCGCAAGCGCCGCAGGCCGGCGCCGACCAGGGCGCGGTTGTTCGCGTCGAGCCAGACCAGGTCCGCCACCGTGCCGACGGCAACGAGGTCGAGCAGCGTCGACAGGTCCGGCTCGCCCGAGGCAAAGGCGCCCGCATCGCGCAAGCGTCGGCGCAAGGCGAGCAGCACGTAGAACATGACCCCCACGCCCGCGAGCGCCTTGCTCGGGAAATCGTCGCCGCGCAGGTTGGGATCGACGATCGCGTTCGCGTCGGGCAGCGTTTCGCCCGGCAGGTGGTGGTCCGTGACTAGCACCTGCCAACCGCGCGCACGCGCCGCGGCCACGCCTGCATGGCATGCGATGCCGTGGTCGACGGTCACCAGCAGGTCGGGTTGCAGCGCGGCGAGGTCGTCGACGAGACCCGGCGACAGGCCGTATCCGTGCACGGCGCGATTGGGCACCGCATGCGAGACGTGCTTGGCCCCCAGCATGCGCAGCCCGCGCACGCCGACCGCACACGCCGTCGCGCCATCGCAATCGAAATCCCCGACGACGACGATGTGCGCATCGCGTGCGATCGCATCGCTGAGCAAGGCCGTCGCCGCGTCCATCCCGCCCATCGCATCGGGCGAATGCAGGCGCGCCAGGCGCGGTTGTGCGTCGTCATAACTGGAAGCACCGCGCATCGCATACAGGCGACGCAGCAACATCGGCACGTGTTCCGGCCAATCGCCGCCGGGCACCACCGGCGTGCGACGCACGATGCGACGTTGCAGCGTCATGCGTCGAAGGCGCCGTGCGGCTTGCGCCAGAAGCGCCAGCGTTGCGGACGCAACAGCGTCCAGTCGGTGCCGTCTTCACAATCCACGTGCACCGAGGCCAGTACGCCGTCGCGCACGGCATCGAATGCTGGATCGAGCCAGAGATCGCACAACTGTCGCAGGTCGCGCATCTCGCGCAGGTCGAACAGGCCTGTACCCGCAAACCGCGTCGGCAGATCCTCGCCGTGCGAGCCCGCGACCTGCGCCAGCGCACGCACGGTGATCTCGTTCGAATGCACGATCGCGTGGTTCGTCGTTACGTGGTCCGGCAGCACGCCGCCACCCCAGAACCACAACGAGTTCACGGGCGGCTTGCCGGCGGCCATGCGCTCGGCATTCATCGGATGCTGGTGCAGCAGCACCTGGGCTTCGCTCAGCAAGGCGCGCCAGCGACGGCCTTCGGGGCCGTCCGGCAGATGCTCGAACAGGTCCCCGCCCAGCGCTTCGGACGGTGCCGTCATCGGCGCGATCTTCGCCTCGCGCGGCAGCCGCAGGTACCAACGCGCGGGGCGCGGCGCATCGATCGGCATCCCCGCATCCCCGAAGGTCGGACGCAAGGCCGCGATGAAGGCTTCGGCTTCCACGACGTCCAATTGCAGTGCATCGCCGCTGGCGAGCAGCCGCGCACCATTGATGTCGGGCCGCACGTACGCAGGATCCGCGCGCAACCACGTGGACAGCGGCGCATCGTCCGCATCGAACGCACGCGTGAGTGCCGCGACGGGCCAACCGCGCGGCAGCATGTCGAAATGGCGTTCCAACTGCGCGCGCTCGCCGGCTTCACGCGCCTGGCGATCCGCGCGCCCGAGCGGCCTGGCGACTTCCGGCGTCAGCGCCTGTGCACCGAAACGCGCGCGTGCCGGCAGCAGCAGGGTCGCAGACGCCGTCGTCGGCGCGGCCACGGCCTCAGCCCTCGTAGGAGACCGCGACGATTTCGTACTCGCGCTGGCCCGCGGGCGCGTCGATGGTGATCGTGTCGCCCTCGTGCTTGCCGATCAGCGCACGCGCCACCGGCGAGGAAATCGCGATCATCCCCTGTTTGATGTCCGCTTCCAGGTCGCCGACGATCTGGTAGCGCTTCTCTTCGCCGCTGTCGGCATCGGCCAGCTCGACCGTCGCGCCGAACACCACGCGCGAACCGGCGTTGAGACCGGACACGTCGATCACCTGCGCGTGCGAGAGCTCCGCTTCCAGCTGCTTGATGCGGCCTTCGATGAAGCCCTGCTGTTCGCGCGCGGCGTGGTACTCCGCGTTTTCCTTCAGGTCGCCGTGCGCGCGGGCCTCGGCGATCGCATGGATCACCGCCGGCCGCTTCACCGACTTCAGTTCTTCCAGCTCGGCGCGCAGGCGCTGCGCGCCTTTCGCCGTCATAGGTGCCCGCGTGGTGCTCATGCCAGCGTCGAATCCTTCTGCGTCAATTCCTGGTGCAGCGCCTGCAGTGCATTCACGTCGCCGCGGCCGCGATGGTCCAGCGAAGTGAGCAGCGCACGCGCGCCCGCGATGGTGGTGGAGTACGTGACGCGTTGCTGCAAGGCTTCGCGCCGGATCGAGAACGAGTCGGCGATCGCCTGCTTGCCCTCGGTCGTGTTGACGA
This sequence comes from Lysobacter sp. KIS68-7, assembly GCF_021284745.1. Taxonomy (NCBI): domain Bacteria; kingdom Pseudomonadati; phylum Pseudomonadota; class Gammaproteobacteria; order Lysobacterales; family Lysobacteraceae; genus Lysobacter; species Lysobacter sp. KIS68-7. The sequence continues at coordinate 2,538,954 of NZ_CP089925.1, forward strand.
TATACACGATCTCGCCGTTCTTGATCAGGTCGACGATGTGCGGACGGCCTTCGATCACTTTGTTGATGCGGTCGCAATCAAGCCCGTTGGCGCGCAGGTAATCGGCCGTACCGCCGGTGGCCACGAGGCCATAGCCGCGCTTGGCCAGGTCCTGCGCAACACCGAGCACGCGGCGCTTGTCCGGATCGCGGACGGAAATGAAGGCCTTGCCGATCGGCGGCGCCTTGATGCCGCCGGCTTCCTGCGCGCGCGCGAACGCGGCGCCGAAACTGCGGCCCACGCCCATCACCTCGCCCGTCGAACGCATTTCCGGGCCGAGGATCGGATCGACGTTCTGGAACTTGGCGAAGGGGAAGATGGCTTCCTTCACCGAGAAGTAGCCCGGCACGATTTCCTTCGTCGCGCCCTGCTCGGCCAGCGTCTTGCCCGCCATGCAGCGCGCCGCGATCTTCGCCAGCGGCATGCCGGTGGCCTTCGACACGAAGGGCACGGTGCGCGAGGCGCGCGGGTTCACTTCGAGCAGGTAGATCGTGTCTTCGCCTTCCTCGTCCTGCTGGATGGCGAACTGCGTGTTCATCAGGCCGACGACGTTGAGCGCGCGCGCCAGTGCGACGACCTGTTCGCGCAGGCGGTCCTGCGTCTTCTTCGACAGCGAGTACGGCGGCAGCGAGCACGAAGAGTCGCCCGAATGCACGCCCGCTTCCTCGATGTGCTCCATCACGCCACCGATCAGCACCGCGCCGGTGTGGTCGGCGATGATGTCGACGTCGACTTCCACCGCGTTGTCCAGGAAGCGATCCAGCAGCACCGGCGAATCGTTGGACACCTTCACCGCGTCGCGGATGTAGCGCGACAGGTCGGCGTCGGCGTACACGATCTCCATCGCGCGGCCGCCCAGCACGTAGCTCGGGCGCACGACCAGCGGATAACCGATCCGGTGCGCGATCGCGAGGGCTTCCTCGGCCGTGCGCGCGGTGCCGTTCGGCGGCTGCAGCAGGCCGAGCTTCTCGACGAGCTTCTGGAAGCGCTCGCGGTCTTCGGCCAGGTCGATCGAATCCGGCGAGGTGCCGATCACCGGCACGCCGTTGGCTTCCAGCGCCTGCGCGAGCTTGAGCGGCGTCTGGCCGCCGTACTGCACGATCACGCCCTTGGGCTGTTCGAGTTCGACGATCTCCAGCACGTCTTCGAGCGTGAGCGGCTCGAAGTACAGGCGATCGGAGGTGTCGTAGTCGGTGGAGACCGTCTCGGGGTTGCAGTTGACCATGATGGTTTCGAAACCATCCTCGCGCAGCGCGAGTGCCGCGTGCACGCAGCAGTAGTCGAACTCGATGCCCTGGCCGATGCGGTTGGGGCCGCCGCCGAGCACGATGATCTTGTTGCGGTTGGTCGGCGCGGCTTCGCATTCGTCCTCGTAGGTCGAATACAGGTAGGCCGTGCTGGTCGCGAACTCCGCGGCGCAGGAGTCCACGCGCTTGTACACCGGGCGCACGCCGAAGGCCTTGCGCAGCGCACGCACGGCCGATTCATTGGTCTTCACCAGCTGCGCGATGCGGGCATCGGAGAAGCCCTTGCGCTTGAGTTGGCGGAGGCTGCGCGCATCGAGCGCGTCGAGACCCGCCGCGGCGACGTCCTTTTCGATCGCGATGAGTTCTTCGATCTGGTCGAGGAACCACGGATCGACGAAGGACAGCGCGTGCACGTCTTCGACCGACATGCCGGCGCGGAACGCATCGCCCAGGTGGAACATGCGCTCCGGTCCCGGCTCTTTGAGTTCGCGACGCAGCTGCGCCATGCCGTCGTCACTGGCGAGATCCAGGCCGGTGGGATCGAGCCCGACCTTGCCGGTTTCCAATCCACGCAACGCCTTCTGCAGCGATTCCTGGAAGCTGCGGCCGATGGCCATCACCTCGCCCACCGACTTCATCTGCGTCGTCAGGCGCGCGTCGGCAGCCGGGAACTTCTCGAACGCGAAGCGCGGGATCTTGGTGACGACGTAGTCGATGGTCGGTTCAAACGAGGCCGGCGTCTTGCCGCCCGTGATCTCGTTGCGCAACTCATCCAGCGTGTAACCGACGGCGAGCTTGGCCGCGACCTTGGCGATCGGGAAGCCGGTGGCCTTCGAGGCGAGCGCGGAGGAACGCGACACGCGCGGATTCATTTCGATCACCACCACGCGGCCGGTCTGCGCGTTGATGCCGAACTGCACGTTCGAACCGCCGGTGTCCACGCCGATCTTGCGCAGCACGGCCACGGAGGCGTCGCGCAGGCGCTGGTATTCCTTGTCGGTGAGCGTCTGCGCCGGCGCGACGGTGATCGAGTCGCCCGTGTGCACGCCCATCGCATCGAGGTTTTCGATCGAGCAGACGATGATGCAATTGTCCGCCTTGTCGCGGACCACTTCCATTTCGAATTCCTTCCAGCCCAGCACCGATTCCTCGACGAGGATTTCGTGCACCGGCGAGAGTTCCAGACCGCGCTTGGCGATCTCTTCGAACTCTTCCTTGTTGTAGGCGATGCCGCCGCCGGTGCCGCCGAGCGTGAAGGACGGACGGATGATGGTCGGGTAGCCCACGGTCGTCTGGATGGCGACGGCCTGGTCGAAGGTCCGGGCGACTGCGGCCTTCGGGCATTCCAGCCCGATTTCCGACATCGCCACGCGGAACAGTTCGCGGTCCTCGGCCATGCGGATGGCGTCGCGCGAGGCGCCGATGAGCTCGACGTTGTATTTCTCGAGCACGCCGTTGTCGGCCAGGTCCAGCGCGCAATTCAGCGCAGTCTGGCCGCCCATCGTCGGCAGCAGCGCGTCGGGCTTTTCCTTGGCGATGATCTTCTCGACCGTCTGCCAGTTGATCGGCTCGATGTAGACCGCGTCCGCCATTTCCGGGTCGGTCATGATCGTCGCCGGATTGGAATTCACCAGCACGACGCGATAGCCCTCGTCGCGCAGCGCCTTGCACGCCTGCGCGCCGGAGTAGTCGAACTCGCAGGCCTGGCCGATGACGATCGGGCCGGCGCCGATGATGAGGATGGTCTTGAGGTCGGTTCTCTTGGGCATGCTCGATAAGCCTTTCAGTACATGCGATCCCGCCACCACGATTGCGGCAGCCAGGTGATCTGGTCGGTGCTGGTCGCGTCGACGGTGCCGGACTGGACCGCGTGCAGGACCTTGCCCTGCATGTCGTTCCAGCTCGTGGCCGTCGCGCCGATCTGCGCACCGATGCGGTTGTTGTGTGCGTCCATCGCGCGCATGGGGTTGCCCTGTCCGTCGTCTTCCATCACGGACGTGACGAGGGCCACCAGGCGCGGCGACGTCGTGTAAGCGACGGTCGCACTTGCGAGCGAATGGCGATATGCGTCCGACGGGCCGTTGCGCCCGCCGGGGAAATCCATGCGGAACCAGTGGGCGTAGACCGTGCCGAGCACGAACGCCGGATACGCCGCGAGCACGAGGAAGGCAGCGGCGATCAGGCGCAGGCGACGACCCGGACGCTTCACTTCGCGCGCGCCTCCATGGCCTGGATGAACCGGTCGAACAGCGGCGCGACGTCGTGCGGGCCGGGGCTCGCTTCCGGATGGCCCTGGAAGGAGAACGCCGGTGCGTCGGTGAGCGCGATGCCCTGGTTCGAACCGTCGAACAGCGAGCGATGGGTCACGCGCGCATTCTTCGGCAGCGTCGCTTCGTCGACGGCGAAGCCATGGTTCTGTGAAGTGATCATCACGCGGCCGGTGTCGAGGTCGATGACCGGGTGGTTCGCGCCGTGGTGGCCGAACTTCATCTTCTGCGTCTGCGCGCCGACGGCCAGGCCGAGCAACTGGTGGCCCAGGCAGATGCCGTAGGTCGGCAATTTCTTGTCGACGAAGGTCTTGATCGCTTCGATGGCGTAGTCGCACGGCGCCGGGTCGCCCGGGCCGTTGGAGAGGAACACGCCGTCGGGGTTCATCGCGAGCACCTGCTCGGCGGGCGTCTGCGCCGGCACGACGGTCACGTCGCAGCCGCGCTCGGCGAGCATGCGCAGGATGTTCTGCTTCACGCCGAAGTCGTAGGCGACGACCTTGAACTTCGCAGGCGTCTCGACGAACACGTTGCTGTCCAGGTCGAGTTGCCCTTCCCGCCAGCCGTAGGCCGTGCGCGTGGTGACTTCCTTGGCCAGGTCCATGCCCTTCAGGCCGGGGAACTTGCGCGCGGCTTCGATCGCCTTGTCGGCGTCGAGGACTTCACCGGGCGTGGCGGCGGCGACCAGCGCACCGTTCATGGCCCCGCGGTCGCGGAGCAAACGGGTGAGCTTGCGGGTGTCGATGTCGGCGATGGCCACCACGCCGCGCTGGCGCATCCATTCCGGCAGCGCCTGCTGGTTGCGCCAGTTGCTCGGGCGACGCGGGACGTCGCGCACGATCAGGCCGGCGGCCCAGACCTGGCGGGCCTCGTCGTCCTGCTCGGTGCAGCCGGTGTTGCCGATGTGGGGATAGGTCAGCGTGACGAGCTGTCGCGCGTAGGAAGGATCCGTGAGGATTTCCTGGTAACCGGTCATGGCGGTGTTGAACACCACTTCGCCGACCGAAAGGCCGGGCGCGCCGACGGAAACGCCCTCGAAGATCGTGCCGTCTTCGAGTGCGAGGAGTGCAGGTAAGGTCACGGAACGTCGCCTTTGCTTGGGGGGATGCCCCTGGCTGGCAGGCCGGCGTCCGTCCGGACGCAGGTTGCAGCGAAGCGCGGACGCGGCGTTGGTTCCGGTCCGTGCTGGCAGTGGGCAGGCGAGCCGGGATTGTACCGATCCGAGGCCGGATTACCAAACGATTCCGGATGTTAGGCCGCGGTCGGGCTAGCCGAGGACGTCGGCGATCCGGTAGCGCCCCGGCGCCTGCCGGGCCAGCCAGGCGGCGGCGTGCAGCGCGCCCCGGGCGAAGATGTCGCGGTTGGTCGCGCGATGCACCAGCTCGATGCGCTCGCCGAGCGTGGCGAACTGCACGGTGTGCTCGCCCACGATGTCGCCGGCGCGGATGGCGGCGAAGCGCGCCTGCGCCCCGCCCCGCGCGGCCGCCTCGCCCAGGGTGAGCGCGGTGCCGGAAGGCGCGTCGAGCTTGCGCGTGTGGTGCTGTTCGACGATGTCGCAATCCCAGCCCGGCAATGCACGCGCCGCACGCTCGACCAGGTCGACGAGCACCGCGACGCCGAGGCTGAAGTTCGATGCCCACAACACGGGAATCCGCGCGGACGCCGCATCGAGCGCGGTGATCTGTTCCGCCGACAGGCCGGTCGTTCCGCTCACCAGCGGACGGCCGTGCGCGATGCAGTACGCAAGCAGCGGATCGAAGGCTTCCGGCAGGCTGAAATCGATGATGGCATCGCACTCGGGCAAGCCGCCGAGCTCGCTCGACGCGAACTGCGGCACGCCATCGATCACGCGTTGGCCGACTTTGCGCGAAATCGCACCGACCACCTGCGTCAGTTCCTGACGTTCTGCGGCAATGCGCAGCAGCGCTTGCCCCATGCGACCGGAAGCACCGTGGATGAGCAAACGCGTCGTCGTGGTCGTCATGTGCGTGTGCGTTGCGCGTGCAGCGAAGAGCCAAAGGCTAGCCGAACGCGCGTGTTCGCGCCAATTCACGAAAATCAGCGTGCGCTTCACGGGTTACACCGTTGGAGCTAACACGCACGCCACTCGTCTAACCGCATCAACGAGTTGACCGGGTTGTCACGGAATTCGCGCTTTCGTGGAAGTAGTCGCAGGAGAACCTCCCCATGTCGTCGCTTTCCCGCCGCACTTTCCTCCAGGGCACCGCCGCACTTCCGCTTTCCGTCTGGCTGTCGCGTTACGCCTTCGCCCAGTCCGCTCCGCTCGTGCGTTACGACATCGCCTCGCCGCAAGGCGCCGACATGCTCGCCACGTACGCCAACGCGATGCGCGCGATGTTGCTGCGTCCCGAAACCGATCCGCTGTCGTGGCTGTGGCAGTGGTACACGCACTTCGTCAACGGCTCTACCACGAAGGCCGCGGAGATCACGCGCATCTGGGCCGGCGCCACCACGCCGCAAAGCTCGCTCGCCAACGAGATGTGGAATACCTGCCAGTCGCACTCCGGGCAGAACACCAACCACTTCCTCCCCTGGCACCGCATGTTCGTGTTCTTCTTCGAACAGATCATCCGCGAAGTCAGTGGACGCGCGGACTTCACCCTGCCGTACTGGGATTACACGTCCACCGATCCGCTCAAGCGCGGCATCCTGCCGATCCAGTTCCGTTCGCCGAACGATCCGGTGTTCGGCGTGCTGTATCGCAGCGATCGCACCTCGCTCGCCAACACCGGCCAGCGCATCGACAAGGCGCAGCCGACCGACCAGATGGACATCAGCGCCACGATGGCGACCGCGTCCTACACCACGGTCGGCACGGTCCTGGGGTTCTGCCGCTCGATCGATGCCAACATCCACGGCCGCATCCACGTGCTGGTCGGCACGGCGAAGAACATGGGCGCGGTGCCCTACGCCGCACGCGATCCGTTGTTCTGGGTACACCACTCCACCATCGACCGCCTTTGGGCCAGCTGGAACGCCAACGGTGGTGCGAATCCCACGACCGGCACGTGGTTGAACACGCCGTTCGTGTTCGCCGATCGCACCGGCACGCGCGTGTCCGGCAAGCTCAAGGACTTCTTCGATACGCTCGCGCTGGGCTACCAGTACGACAGCCTGTGGCTGCCGCCGCCCCCGCCGCCGCCGCCGCAACAGCAGCAACCGACGCCGAAGAAGAAGAGCATCGCCGCGCAGGTCGCTGCGCTGATGGTCTCCAAACCGGAACGCGTGGCCGCCTCGTCGGCGATGGCCTCGCTGGGTGCGAGCGCCACCACCTTGCCGGTGCGTCGCATCGCCACCGCCAAGCAGACCAGCGCCGTGCTGGGCCTGGCGCCTGCGACCTCGACGCAGCGCACCTACCTGGTCGTGAAGAACCTGCACACATGGAAGCAGCCGGAAGTGCTGTACCACGTGTACCTCACGCCGAACAAAGGCGCGATCAACCGCAACACCTACGTTGGTGCGATCCAGTTCTTCGATGCCGAATTCCACGACCACGGCACCGGCCATGGCATGGATGAAGCGCTGGGCGAGAACTTCTTCAGCTTCGACGTCACCGACCTGCTGCGCCGCTACGAACGCAGTGGTGCGGTGCAGCGCGATTCGCTCAACGTCACGTTCGTCCCGGGCGGCAAGCCGCGCGCAGATGCCGGCAGCATGGTCGCCACGGTCGAACTGGTGCGCCAGTAAGGAAGCAGTCAGACAACGGAACGGTCAGGGAAAAAGTGCGGATGGAACCGCACGCGCCGCGCGCCGACCAGGCGCGCGGCGTCCCGGGGGGAGTGGATGAACAGGGGCGTGGCAAATTTTTCCGCGTGTGCGTTGACCCTCTCGTCACCGCTGTCCTTGCGATGCTTTCGTCGCACGCTGCTGAGTGATCGCAGCATTCCCACGCAACACGAGTACAGCCACATCGCATGCGGTGTCGGTCGTTTGCACAGCATGCCCGGAGGTTCGACGTGAACGAGATCACCCGCCGCCATGTCCTGAAAGGACTCCTCGCGACTCCCGTGGTCTATTCGTTCTCACGGCCCGCCTTCGCCGCCACTGCGCTGCGCTGCGACCTCGCCAGCCCGGGCGGACAGGAGATGCTCGCCATCTACGCCGATGCGATCCGCGCCATGCAGCAATTGGGCGCCGAGGATCCGCGAAGCTGGATGTGGTGGTGGTACACGCACTTCGTCGACGGTGCGACCACCAAGGACGCGGAGCTCACGCGCGTGTTCGGTGCCGACACGACCTCGCCGACGCGCCTGCTCGCCAACGACTGCTGGAACACCTGCCAATCCCATGCCGGGCAGAACAGCAACCACTTCCTGCCCTGGCATCGGATGTACACGTACTACATCGAGCGCGTGGTCCGCGCGGTCACGGGCCGCACCGACTTCGCGATGCCCTACTGGAACTACACGAGCAGCGATCCCGCCTACCGCGGCGTGGTGCCCCTGCAATTCCGCACGCCCGACGATCCGGTGTTCGGCGTGCTGTATCGCGCCAATCGCGGCACGCTGGCCAACACGGGCCAGCCGATCCACAAGAACCAGGTCGGCGATGCGATGAGCATCGACGATGCGATGGCGAAGACGGCCTACAACACCGTCGGTTCCGAGATGGGCTTCTGCCGCACGATCGACTCGGGCATCCACGGCCGCATCCACACGCTGACGGGCAACACGCGCGGCATGGGCGCGGTGCCTTACGCCGGCAACGATCCGCTGTTCTTCGTGCACCACGCCAACATCGACCGCATGTGGGCGAGCTGGAACAAGAACGGCAACAAGAATCCGACCGATGCGGTCGCGTATCCGTGGATCAACACGGCGTTCGTGATGGCCGATTCCAACGGCACGCGCGTGTCGCGCCAGATCAAGACGCTCTACAGCGCGTTGTCATTGGGCTACGACTACGACGCGTTCTTCCCGAAGCCGCCGGTGACGCCGCCGGCCGGCACCACCCCAGCGGCGAAGAGCCTCGCATCGCTTGCGGCCACGTCGACCAAGGTCGCGTCCACCAATGCCATGGCCGACCTCGCCGCGGGCGCCACGACGGTGAAGTTGGTGCGCGAATCCACGGCGAAAGCGACGAACGTGCTCGGCCTGGATACGGACGGCCGCCGCTCGCTGCTCGTGCTGCGCAAGCTGCACACCTGGAAGCAGCCGGGCGTGCTGTACCACGTCTACCTGTGCGCGACACCGAACGCGCCGCTGGATGCCGCGAGCTACGTCGGCAACATCAACTTCTTCGACGCCGAGTTCCACGACCACGGCGGCGGCAGCAAGCTCGACACCGCGCTGGGCGAGAACTTCTACAGTTTCGACGTCACCGCGCACCTGCAGAACATCGCCAGGAAGCCGGTGGGCGTGGGCGCGCAGGATGCGTTGTTCGTGCGGATCGTTCCGGGCGGCACCCCGATGAAGGATGCCGGCCCGATGGTGGCGCAGATCGATCTGGTGAGGCAGTAAACCCTCAGCTCGTCATCCGATCCCAGAAGCCCTTCACGCCATCCAGGAAGGTACTCGCCTTGGGCGAATGACGGCGTGCGCCCTCGCCCACGAACGTCCCTTCGAACTTCTCGAGCAACTCGCGCTGTTCGGCCGTCAGGTTGACCGGCGTTTCCACGAACACCTTGCAGTACAGGTCGCCCGGCGCGCGGCTGCGCACGGAACGCACGCCGCGGTCACGCACGCGGAACACCTTGCCGCTCTGCGTTTCGGCGGGGACGCGCAGTTCGATCTCGCCACCCAGGGTGGGCACGCGAATCGTGTCGCCCAGCGCCGCCTGCGAAATGCGCACGGGCACTTCGCAATGCAGGTCGTCGCCGTCGCGTTCGAAGATCTCGTGCTGGCGCACGCGCACTTCGACGAACAGGTCGCCCGGTGGCGTGCCCGGCGGACCGGCTTCGCCTTCGCCCTGCAGGCGCACGCGGTCGCCGTTGTCGACGCCCGCGGGAATCTTGACCGACAGGACCTTCTCTTCTTCCAGCCTGCCCTGCCCCATGCACGGCTTGCACGGGTTCTTGATGATCTTGCCGCGACCGGCGCAATGCGGGCAGGTCTGCTGCATCTGGAAGATGCCGCGCTGCATGCGCACCTGCCCGTGGCCATGGCAGGTCTCGCACTTGTCCATCTGCCCGTCTTCGGAACCGCTGCCGTTGCAGTGCTGGCAGGAGACGAGCGTGGGGATCTCGATGCGCTTGTCGATGCCGGCGACGGCTTCCTCGAGGTCCAGCTCCATCACGTAGCCGATGTCGGCGCCGCGACGCGGGCCGCCACGTGCACCACCACCGAAGATGTTGCCGAAGATGTCGCCGAAGATGTCGCCCATGTCGGCGTAGCCGGGGCCACCGCCGCCACCGCCCATGCCGCCGTGCTCGAACGCGGCGTGGCCGTGCTGGTCGTACACGCGGCGCTTGGCCGGATCGGAGAGGACTTCGTAGGCCTCCTTGCACTCCTTGAACGCGGCTTCCGCGGCGTGGTCGCCGGGATTGCGATCGGGGTGGTGCTTCATCGCGCAACGGCGATAGGCCTTCTTCAGGTCATCGTCGCTGGCGTTGCGTTCCACGCCGAGGGCTTCGTAGTAATCGCGTTTGCTCATGGAGCCGGAGGTTTCGTCAAAGGGGCGGGAGTTTAAAAGAAGGGGCCCGGACCGGTGCGGCGTGGTGTCGCCATTCCGGGATCCGAGCCCCGATCCTCATATCGAAGGCGGGCCGTGCCTTACTTCTTGTCGTCCTTGACTTCGGTGAACTCCGCGTCGACGACATCCTCGCCGCGCGGCGCACCACCTTGCGGGCCGGCGTCGCCGCCGCCCTGGCCACCCGAAGCGGCCGCCGCGAGCGTCTGCGCCACTTCTTCCAGCGCCCGCGTCTTGGCTTCGATCTGGCCCTTGTCGTCGCCCTTCATCGCGGTCTCGAGATCCGCCAGCGCACCTTCGACACGACCGATCACATCGCCCGGCACCTTGCTGCCGTGCTCGGTGATCGCAGAGCGCACCGAATGGATCAACGCGTCGGCATTGTTGCGGGCCTGCACCAGCTCATGGAACTTCTTGTCCTCCTCGCGATGCGATTCGGCGTCCTGCACCATCCGCTGGATCTCTTCGTCCGACAGGCCCGAGCCGGCCTTGATCTCGACCTTCTGCTCCTTGCCCGTCTTCTTGTCCTTGGCATTCACATGAAGAATGCCGTTGGCGTCGATGTCGAAGGAGACTTCGATCTGCGGCATGCCGCGCGGCGCGGCGTCGATGCCGGCCAGGTCGAAGCGCGCCAGCGACTTGTTGAAGCGCGCCTGTTCGCGTTCGCCCTGCAGCACGTGCACCGTCACCGCGGACTGGTTGTCGTCCGCCGTCGAGAACACCTGCGAGGCCTTGGTGGGGATGGTCGTGTTCTTCTCGATGATCTTGGTGAACACGCCGCCCAGGGTTTCGATACCCAGGCTGAGCGGGGTCACGTCGAGCAGCAGCACGTCCTTGACGTCGCCTGCGAGCACGCCGCCCTGGATCGCCGCGCCAACGGCGACCGCTTCATCCGGGTTGACGTCCTTGCGCGGTTCCTTGCCGAAGAACTCGCCCACCGCCTGCTGCACCTTCGGCATGCGGGTCTGGCCGCCGACGAGGATGACTTCGCTGATCTCGCTGGCGCGCAGGCCGGCGTCGTTCAGCGCGATGCGGCACGGTTCGATGGTCTTCTTGACGAGGTCATCGACCAGCGCTTCGAGCTTGGCACGCGTGAGCTTGATGTTCAGGTGCTTCGGGCCCGAGGCATCCGCCGTGACGTACGGCAGGTTCACTTCGGTCTGCTGCGCCGAGGAGAGTTCGATCTTCGCGCGCTCGGCGGCATCCTTCAGGCGCTGCAGCGCGAGCGGATCCTTGCGCAGGTCGATGCCCTGGTCCTTGAGGAACTCCTCGACGAGGTAATCGATGACGCGCTTGTCGAAGTCTTCGCCGCCGAGGAAGGTGTCGCCGTTGGTCGAAAGCACTTCGACCTGCATTTCACCGTCCACCGAGGCGATCTCGATGATCGACACGTCGAACGTGCCGCCGCCGAGGTCGTACACGGCCACCTTGCGGTCGCCGCCCTTCTTGTCCATGCCGTAGGCCAGCGCGGCCGCGGTGGGCTCGTTGATGATGCGCTTGACGTCCAGGCCCGCGATGCGGCCGGCGTCCTTGGTGGCCTGGCGCTGGCTGTCGTTGAAGTACGCCGGCACCGTGATCACCGCTTCGGTGACCGTCTCGCCGAGATAGGCCTCGGCCGTCTTCTTCATCTTCTCCAGCACGCGCGCGGAGATCTCCTGCGAGGCCAGGCGCTTGCCGTCGGCGGTCGCGACCCACGCATCGCCGTTTTCATGTTCGACGATCGAATACGGCACCAGGCCGATGTCCTTCTGCACCTCGGCGTCCTTGAACTTGCGGCCGATCAGGCGCTTCACCGCGAAGAACGTGTTCTTCGGGTTGGTGACCGCCTGGCGCTTGGCCGAGGCACCCACGAGGACTTCGCCGTCCTTGGAATACGCAACGACGGACGGCGTGGTGCGATCGCCTTCGCTGTTCTCGATGACGCGCGCCTTGCCGCCTTCCATGATCGCCACGCACGAGTTGGTCGTGCCCAGGTCGATGCCGATGATCTTGCCCATGTCCTAGCTCCCTCAATCAATTTCGAATGTCGTTGGCGGTGTTCCGCCGGAATGCCTGCGATGTAAGGGCCGCCGCCGTGGCTTCAAGAGGCGGGGCGATCGCGTTCGTTCAGTCGTGTCGCGCGACGACGACCAGCGCGGGGCGCAACAAGCGTTCGTTGAGCACGTAGCCCTTCTGGAACACCTGCGCGACCGCACCCGGCGGCAAGGCGCCGGCTTCGACCATGCTCATGGCCTGGTGGCGTTCGGGGTCGAAGGCGTCGCCCGGCTGCGGGGCCACCTCGATGAGCCCGTTGGTCTCGGCGATGCGATGCAACTGGCGGAGCGTGAGCTCCATGCCCGCGCGCAGCGGGTCGGCCTTCTCGGCGGCGGCGAGGCCCGCCTCCATGCTGTCGAACAGCGGCAGCAACTCGCTGAGCAGGCGCTCGTTGGCGAACTTGCGGGCCTGCTCGACATCGCGGGCCAGGCGCTTGCGCTGGTTGTCCAGGTCGGCGCGATCGCGCAGGACCTCCGCGCGGAGCTGTTCGATCTCGCCCTTGAGCGCTTCGAGCTGGTCCTGCGGGGTGTCGCCGTCGAGCGCGGCATCGGCGCCCTCGGCGCCGGGGTCTTGGTGCTGGTGGATCATGCGTCGGTCCGGTTTACGGCGGCATCCAACCGCCTGAACCCCAGCGATGCGGGCTGCCCCGGACCCTTTCAACCCCCCGGGGGCTGATCCAGTGCGGCGCCGAGCACATCCGCAGCCGCCTGCACCACCGGGATCACGCGGTCGTAGGCCATGCGCGTGGGGCCGATCACGCCGAGGACCCCGAGCACGCGCCCGCCGGCGACGTACGGGGCCGTGACCAGCGAGACCGATTCCAGCGGGGCGATGCCCGACTCTTCCCCGATGAACACCCGCACGCCCGGCGCCCGGGCCGTGCGCTCCAGCAACTGCAGGATCTCGCGCTTGCGGGCGAAGGCTTCGAACAGGTCGCGCAGGCGGTCCAGGTCGGACAACTCCTGCAAGCCCATCAGTCGCGTCTGTCCGGCGAGCACCACGTCGTCACCGCCGCCGGGCACCAGGGCCTGCTCGGCGAGTTCGACGGTGTGCGCGAGTAGGGTTTCCATCTCGGTGCGCGCCGCGCGCAGTTCCTGCAGGAGCGTGGCGCGGATGTCGGCGAGCGGACGTCCGGCGAAATGTTGGTTGAGATAGTTGGCCACGCGCTCGAGCTCGATGGCGTCGTAGGCGCGGCGCGTGTGCAGGATGCGGTTCTGCACGTCGTTGTCGGCGAACACCAGGATGGCGAGCACGCGTTGCGCGTCCAGCGGGACGAAGTCGATGTGGCGGAAGGCGAACTGCTCGCGCTTGGGCACGCCGACCACGCCGACGAAGTGCGTCATCGCCGACAACAGTTCCGATGCGCTGCCGAGCAAGGCCTGCGTGCCCGAGCCGGTCGGCAGTTCCTGCCGCAGGCGCGCGACCTCGCCCTCAGGCAAGGGCCGCACCTGCAACAGCGAATCCACGAACACGCGATACCCCTGCGTGGTCGGGATGCGCCCGGCGGAGGTATGCGGCGAGGCGAGCAACCCGCCCTCCTCCAGGTCCGAAAGGATGTTGCGGATGGTGGCGGCGCTGATGTCCAGGCCCGCGTGGCGGGCCAGCGTCTGCGAACCGACCGGCTCGCCGTCGCGGATGTAACGCCCGATCAGCGTCCGCAACAGCTGGCGGGCGCGCGGATCGAGCTCGGCATCGGGTTTCCTGATCGCCATGAAACGGTACGCTATCACCATGCTCAGCCATCTCGCGATCAAGGACTTCGCCGTCGTCCGTTCGGCCGAACTGGACTTCGGTGCCGGCCTCACCGTCATTTCCGGCGAAACCGGCGCCGGCAAGTCCTTGCTGGTCGACGCACTCGGCTTCCTGTCCGGTGCGCGCGCCGACAGCGGCGTGGTGCGCCACGGCGCCGAACGGGCGGAACTGGTGGCCGTATTCACGCTCGACGACGCCCCCGCCGCCGCCGAATGGCTACGCGACGCGGAACTCGACGACGAGGAAGGCGCCTGCCAGCTGCGCCGCACGCTGCGTGCGGACGGTGGTTCGAAGGCGTGGATCAACGGGCGGCCCGCGACGATCGCGCAGCTCACCGAACTGTCCGGTCACCTGGTCGAGATCCACGGGCAGCACGAACACCAGGCGCTGATGTCGCGGACGAGCCAGCTGGCCTTGCTCGATGCATTCGGGCGGCATGACGCGTTGCTCGCCGACGTGCAGACCGCCGCGCGGAACTGGAATGCGCTGGTGCGCGAGCGCGCTGCCCTCGCCCAGCGCGGCGATCCGGCGGATCGGATTGCATTCCTGCAGCATCAGTTCGACGAATTGGCGCGGGATGCGATCGAACCTGCAGCGTTTGCGGAGTTGGTGGCGACGCACAAGCGGCATGCGCATGCAGCCGGGTTGATCGCGGCCTGCGATACGGCGTCCGCGCGGTTGGGCGGCGACGAAGGCCCGGCGCTGGGGCGATTGTTGCAGCAGGTGCGCAACGAGCTCGCGCGGCAGGCGGAGCATGAGCCGCGGCTGCTGGAGATCGACGCGATGCTCGACACCGCGGCGATCCAGATCGATGAAGCAGCTTCGTTGCTGGAACGCGTGCGCGCGGACCTCGACGTGGACCCGACAGCCTTCGACGAGCTCGATCGCAAGCTCGGGCGGATGCATGACCTGGCGCGCAAGCATCGGGTCACGCCGGATGGACTTGCCGCGCATCGCGATGCGTTGGCGGCGGAGCTCGAATTGCTGCGTGGTGCGGGTGAGCGTGTGCGCGTGCTCGACGGTGAGATCGAAGCGGCGCGTTCGGCGTGGGCGAAGAAGGCGCAGGTGTTGACGAAGGCGCGCAAGCAGGCAGCTGCGTCCTTGTCCGCCTCGACCACCGCGCTGATTGGTGAGCTCGGTATGGGCGGCGGCAAGTTCGACGTGGCGCTGGAAGCCAACGGCGACGGCGATCCGGATCCGCAAGGCGCCGAGCGCGTCGAATTCCTCGTGGCAGCGAATCCGGGGCAACCGGCACGTGCGCTGCGCAAGGTCGCCTCCGGCGGCGAACTCTCGCGCATCTCGCTTGCGATCGAAGTGGCCGCATTGGGACTCGATGCAGTGCCGACGATGGTGTTCGACGAAGTCGATTCCGGCATCGGCGGCGCAGTCGCCGATATCGTGGGCCAGAAGCTGCGCGCCCTCGGTGCGAAGCGACAAGCCTTGTGTGTCACCCACCTGCCGCAGGTCGCGGCGCAGGGCCACGCGCACTATCGCGTGAGCAAGGCCTCGGGCGATGGCATGACGCAGAGCGCGGTGTCGAAGCTCGGCGCGAAGGATCGCGAAGAAGAACTCGCGCGCATGCTCGGCGGCGTGGATGTCAGTAAGGAAGCGCGGGCGGCGGCGCGGCGCTTGTTGGCGGACGTCGACTGATCTTCCTGGGGCCGCGACGAATGGCATTTTCCCGTAAGCCACGCTCGACGATCGACACCATCGCGCTCGTTGCCATCATCGCCGCGCTCTCGATCGAGCTCGTCGGTTACGGGTTGGCCTGGTCCGCGACGGCGCGCTGCGCAGACGCCCTTTACGAGGAAGCCAGCGCACAGGATGTCCGCGGCCGCACCCTCCACGGCGATCGCGTGTTGCTGACACGGGACGCCGTGCACGCGCAGATCACTGGGCCGTTCGAAGTCACGGCATGGATTTCGATGCCCCGCGACCTGCATGCGACGATCTACTCGAAGCGCTTCCGCATCTGGCCGTGGGGAACGGATGCGCAGAAGACGGAAGTCTTGTACGCGGTGTGACTTGCAGCAGGGAGAACATCGATGCTCGTCGAATCCTGCATTCCCGTCGTTCCAAGCGCCGACCTCGAAAAGAGCCTTCGCTTCTGGGCCGATGGCCTCGGCCTGACCATGGATCGCCCGATGCGCAAGGACGGCCGTCTGATCGGATGCATGGTGCACAACGAGCGCCTGTCCTTCTGGCTCAACCAGCGCGCAGGCACGCCGATCAAGCCCGACGATTACCACGGACTCAGCTTGTACTGGTCGCCCGGCGACCTCCATGCGATCAGGGAGCGGCTGTTGCGGCTGGGTTTCCAGGCCTCCGGGATCGAGGATCGGGATTACGGGCAGACGGAGTTTTTCGTCGTGGATGACGACGGCTATACGCACTGCTTTGGCGTCGCTACGTCCGACCTCGTCAATACACGGCCCGCGAGACCGGCGTAACGTTGCATCCGACCCTTCCCCCCAAGGAGATCGCGATGGACAGGACCATGAAGGCCGCGGTGGTCCGCGCATTCGGCCAGCCGCTCGTGATCGAGGAGGTCCCCGTCCCGCGGCCCGGGCCCGGCGATGTGCTGGTGAAGATCGAAGCCTGCGGCGTATGCCACACCGACCTGCACGCAGCCGAGGGCGATTGGCCGGTGAAGCCGTCGCCGCCTTTCATTCCCGGCCATGAGGGCGTGGGCGCGGTGGTCGCGGTCGGCGCCGGCGTCAGCCACGTCAAGGAAGGCGACCGCGTCGGGATTCCGTGGCTCCATTCGGCTTGCGGCTACTGCGAACACTGCCTCGGCGGTTGGGAAACGCTGTGCGAGCGGCAGCAGAACACGGGCTATTCGGTCAACGGCAGCTTCGCCCAGTACGCGCTTGCGAACGCGGGCTACGTCGGCCACCTGCCGAAGGGCATTGGTTTTGTCGAGATTGCGCCGGTGTTGTGCGCCGGCGTCACGGTCTACAAAGGCCTGAAGATGACCGATACGCAGCCCGGCGATTGGGTCGTGATCTCCGGCATCGGCGGCCTGGGTCACATGGCGGTGCAGTATGCGAAGGCGATGGGCCTGAACGTGGCCGCAGTGGACGTGGACGACGACAAGCTCGCACTCGCGCGGCACCTGGGCGCCACCGTGACGGTCAACGCGCGCAGCACCGATCCGGCCGCATTCCTGAAGAAGGAAATCGGCGGCGCGCATGGCGCGCTGGTCACCGCCGTGTCGCCGAAGGCGTTCGAGCAGGCACTGGGCATGATGCGACGTCGCGGCACGGTGTCGCTGGTGGGCCTGCCGCCGGGCAGCTTCCCGCTGGACATCTTCGGCATGGTGCTCAACGGCATCACGGTGCGAGGCTCGATCGTCGGCACGCGACTGGATCTGCAGGAGTCGCTGGAGTTCGCCGCGCAGGGCAAGGTCGCCGCGACCGTTGCCGCCGAGAAGCTGGAGAACATCAACGACATCTTCGCCCGCATGCACAAGGGTGAGATCGAGGGGCGCATCGTCCTCGACATGGCGGCGTAGCCCGCGCAGCGTTGCTCATCCCGCAATGGCCGAGAGAGTGTGCCGCGCGATCATCAGCTCTTCGTCGGTGGGCACGGTCCAGGCCCGCGTGCGCGAACCGGCGGCCGAGATGCACGGGCCTCCGGCTTCGTTCGCTTCGGGATCGAGATCCACGCCCAGCCACGCCGCGTCGCGGCAAACGCGCTCGCGAATCACGGTCGAGTTCTCGCCGATGCCACCGGTGAAGACGACCGCGTCGAGTCCTCCGAGCGCGGCCGCAAGCGAGCCCAACTCGCGCCCGATGCGGTAGACATAGAGATCGACCGCGCGCTTCGCGCCCGGTTCGGCGGAGGCGAGCAGCGTTCGCATGTCGCTCGACACGCCGGAAACACCGAGCAGCCCCGACGCGTTGTAGATCATCTTCTCGATGGCGCGCGCGTCCATGCCCCGCTCGTCCATGAGGTAGAGGATCACGCCCGGGTCGATGGAGCCGCATCGCGTGCCCATGGGCAGGCCGTCGACCGCAGTGAACCCCATCGTGCTCGCCACGCTGCGCCCCGCCTGCATCGCGCACATGCTCGCGCCGTTGCCCAGGTGCAGCACGACAGTTCGGCCCGCAGCGGCGACCGGATCGACATGCGGCAGCCGCGAGGCGATGTACTCGTAGGACAGCCCGTGGAAGCCGAAACGGCGCACGCCCTCGACGTGCAGCGCGTACGGCAGCGCGAACATCTGCGCGACCTCGGGGATGGAACGATGGAAGGCCGTGTCGAAGCAGGCGACCTGCGGAAGATCGGGGCGCGCCGCGAGCAGCGAGCGAATGGCCGCCAGGTTATGCGGCTGGTGCAGCGGAGCGAGGGGGATGAACGCGTCCAGGCGCGCAAGAACGTTGGCGTCGATGCGCACCGGCGCGGCGAATTCCATTCCGCCGTGCACCACGCGATGGCCCACTGCGAGCAAGGGTTCGTCGGGGAGTTGCGCGCGCACGAAATCGACGACGTGGTGCAGCGCCCCTTCGTGGCCGAGCGCCGTGCCCTTGGGCCATGACTTCGTCCCGCGCTCCGCGCCCGCGGCATCCCGCGCCTTGAAACGAGGCTCGGTGTGGATCGACTCGATTTGCCCGCGCAGTGCGGGCTCGAGGCCCTGCGCACGATGGAAGTAGACGCAGAACTTGAGGCTCGAGGAGCCCGCGTTGACGACCGCGATCGCGCCGGTCATCCGCTCACCGCGCGCCCGGCGTCGAGGCGTCGTGCATGCGCGAGGCGTACGGCCACGGCGCAGGAGGCAAGGCGCGCGGTGACCGAGTCCGCGCGGCTGGTGAGGATGATCGGTACGCGGGCGCCCAGCACGATGCCGGCGGCGTCGGCGCCGGCGAGGAAGGTGAGGCTCTTGGCGAGCATGTTGCCCGCCTCGAGATCCGGCACGACCAGCACGTTCGCGCGGCCGGCCACGGGGGAATCGAGATTCTTGATCTTCGCCGCCTCGAGGTCGATCGCATTGTCGAGCGCGAGCGGCCCGTCGAGGATGGCGCCGGTGATCTGGCGGCGATCCGCCATCTTGCACAGCGCCGCCGCTTCCAGGGTCGAAGGCACGTCGGGGTTCACGGTCTCCATGGCCGAGAGGATCGCGACCCGTACCTCGGCGACGCCGAGCGCATGCGCGAGGTCGATCGCGTTCTGCACGATGTCCACCTTCTCCGCGAGCGTCGGCGCGATGTTCACCGCCGCATCGGTCACGATCAGCGTGTCCTCGTGCCCCGGCACGTCCATCACGAAGCAGTGGCTGATGCGCCGCGCCGTGCGAAGCCCGGTTTCGCGCTTGACCACCGCGCCCAGGAGCTCGTCGGTGTGGAGGCTCCCTTTCATCAGCGCCTCGGCGCGTCCCTCGCGCACCAGCGCGACGGCGCGCACCGCCGATTCCACGCTGTGCGGGCTGTCGACGATTTCGATGCCGTCCAGGTGGAGGCCTGCCGCCTTCGCAGCGCCGTGGATGCGTGACTGCGGACCTACGAGGATCGGCGCGATGAGGCCGAGGCGGGTTGCGTCGATCGCGGCCGAGAGCGAAGACGCGTCGCATGGATGCGCGACGGCCGTGGGCATGGGCGGGAGTGCACTGCAGCTCTCGATGAGCTGATCGTATTTGCGCTTGCGGGTCTCATTCATGTCTTCCCCTTCCGGCGAGTGGGTCACTCCTCCATCAGCGGTCCCATGCGGGAGTGGATCAAGACCAGGACCTGCCTTTGGGGCGATCCCTCGGGATAAGACTCAGCCAATGAGGCCAAGTGCTGCAGGAAGGCGGGCACCGCAGGGGAAGGCACCGTGTACGCCGCAACTGCGGTAATCGCCTCGACAAGTGCTTTGGCGACGTCGTCCAACTGTTCGGTGTGGGGCATGGTCGTTCCTCCTTGTACGGAGTGAACGCGACCACTCGCTGGGTATCGGCCAGAATCAAGCCGAACCGCGGAGCGTCGTTGCGGGCGGGAACGGAAGCGCTATCAGCGTTCAACAGCATCGTTCCCGCTGTATCGCCGCAGCGGCGATCGATCTCCCACGAACCAGATGTGCCCGAATGGGTCCACCAGACTGCCTTGGCGATGCGGGCCCCACGGCATGTCGTGCACGCGCGCCGGATACGTGCGGCCGACGGCTCCGGCGGCGATCGCGCGACTCAGAAATGTATCCGGATCGTCGCAAAAGACTTCAACCCGGACCGATGGCATTCCGAGTCTCGCGGGATAGTCCCAACCGTTATTCGCCGGCTCACCGAGAAACACCGGCGCGCCCGCGATCTCCAGGCCGACGACCGAACCGAGGTTCCATAACTCTTCCGCATCCATTGCGTGGCGATACCACGCCGAGGCTTCCGCCGCGTTCGGAACGGCGAGCATGACCGAGATGATCGCGTCGTTTGGCTGCACCGTTCGAGCCTCCCAATCAAAGCTTCAACGTCCTTCGAGAAGCAATCGACCACCACCAAGCGAACGCAGCACGCCTGCAAATCGCGGTGTAGGACCGACACGCACTCGGTTGTCGCGACTGCAGGGCGGCCATGGATGGCCACCCGGGCGGAGCTCCGGTTGCATGGATGCGGCTTGTAGGCGCTCCGACAGGCGCGATAACCGAGGGCGTGGCGGTCCGCCCCCTCCGGAGCCGAGGCTTTCACCGCTCCAGAAAAGAAGGCCACCTCACGGCGGCCTTCCAATCGTCATGGACATTCAGGCCCGTTGTACGACAGCGCCGACGGATTGGCCATCGACGAGATCCCGTTGCTCGTGTCCGTCAGTTTGATGTTGGTAAACACCACGGAAACAATGCTCGCAGACTGACCCTTCGGGCAGACCAGCGAGCTTTCCGGCGCCGGAATGGTCATGTCCCCGGTGATCTTCCCATTCTTGTCGACCGAGAAGGTGCTGCTGACGTAAACGTTGTGCAGCACGTCTTCCTTGGCGCAATGCTTCGGGCAAACCTGGCCGACTTTGACGCACTGATAGCGGGCGCCGGCCGTTGCGCTCGCGACATAAGTGATGCCGTTCCCGGTGTTGCCGAGCCCGACTTCCGACCAATTCACCACGACATGCGGCGAGCCGAGCCTCGCGCTTGGGGCGCGCAGGAAATGGGTGGCGGCCATCGCCGCGGTCGAGACGAGGGCCAGGGCGAGCAGCCATAGCGTCCGTTTGATGTGCATAGGGTTCTCCGTTTGCCGCAGGCCGGGTCAGGTCGGAGCCAGGAAACGCGACGGCTCCAACTAACCCAAACGGAGTAATCCCCCGTTCCGGCTCCCCCGAACGGGTGGGGTTAACCAGACCTCACAATCAGCGAAGCCCTTCGTCCACCACCGCATCCTCGGCCACGCGCACTTCCAGCTTCGCGTCTTCAGTGAGCCGCCCCGTCTTCCAGGACCCACGCGCGAACCAGGCAAGCGACACCAGCGCAATGGCGATGTTGGTGACGGGGAACGACCACCAGATGCCCGTCTCGTGCAGCGCCGTATGGCGCGACAACACGAAGGCCAGTGGAAACTGCAGGACCCATTGCGACACGATGGCGAGCACCATCGCCATCAGCATGTTGCCCGAGGCGCGGAAGGCGGAGACGACGCACAACTGCACGCCCATCGCGCCCCAGGCCAGGCACATGATCCGCACGAACGCGGTGCCGGCCTCGATCACGCGCGGGTCGCCCGGGATGAAGAACGCCACGACATGCGGCGCGAATGCGAAGACGAGGACGCCGGCCACCGACAACACGGCGAACGACAGGCCCGCACCCAGCAGCGTTGCGCGACTTGCCCGATCCAACTTGCCGGCGCCGATGTTCTGCCCGGCCAGCGTCGAAACGGCCATCGCGATGCCCATCGCGGGAATCGTGATCACCTGCAGGATGGTCGAGCCCACGCCGTACGCCGCGATGGTCACGGTGCCGAAGGCCGCCACGAGGAACTGCATGAGGATGAGGCCGAAGCCGCGCGTGGACAGCTCGATCGAGCCCGGAAGGCCCAGCAGGAAGGCCCGCTTGACGTAAGCCAGGTCGATGCGGAAATGCGAAGGGGCGATGTGGATCCCGTGGCGCCCCCCCAGGAAGATCACGATGCCCGCAGCCGCGGCGATGGCCTGCGTGACAAGCGTCGCGAGCGCCGCACCCACCACGCCATGGCCCTTGATCGGCCCCCAACCAAAGATGAAGAGCGGATCGAGCACGAAATTCAACGCGACGGTTGCGAGCACGATCAGCAGCGGAATGCGGACCTGCCCCACGCCGCGCATGAGCGATTGGAACATCGCGTACACGAACACGAAGATGATGCCGATGAACGACACGCGCATGAAAGCGAGCGCACCGCCGTAGACATCGGCCGCGACGCCGAGCAAACGCAGCAGGTGCGGCGACAACGCGTAACCGATCGCACCGAGCACCACGGAGGTGAGCGCCACCATGATCATCGTCTGCGCCGCGACGTGGTTGACCATGTCCTGCCGCCCTGCCCCCATGTACTGCGCGGTCAGCACCGCGCCGGCCATGGCGAGCCCGGAGCCCATGGCGATGACGAGGAAGGTGACGGGGAAGCTGACGGAAACCGCAGCGACCGCGCTCGCGCCGAGGCGGCCGACCCAGAACGCATCCGTCAGTTGGTAACCCGTCTGCGCGATGTTGCCGAAGATGATCGGAATCGCGAGGACCGTCAGCGCGCGGGTGATCGATCCTTCGAGGAACAACTGCCGGCGATCCTTGCTGCCGGCATTGGGGCCGCGCGTTTCGGTAGGCATGGGAGAGCGCTGCGATGCGCGCGACAAGGCGTGGTGCGCCAGTGTCCGCTATCGCCCAGTCGGCGTCATGCGAATAAATTCACCAGCGCGTCAGATCACAGTCCGTTGACTTCAGTTGTCGAAGAAAACGGCAAAGCCGACGCCGCCTTGCCAGGTATCGGCATTGCCGCCCAGGCGATGACGAACACCGATGTCGAGTTGCACACGCGGCGTCGCCTGCCAGGTCAGACCAGCGCCGCCCATGCTGCCATCACCGATCCCGTCAAGGTGTTGTGCCGCAAGTTCCACGTACATGCCCAGCGCCGGGGTCAATGTCCAGCCGTCGTTGACGGCCAGCAACTGACTATCGGTGTCTCCCTGCACCGCTTCCGCGTAAAGGCCGAGCGAATGATCCGCGCTGCGCTGCCAATTGACGCTGGCCCCGAGCAGGTATTGGTTTCGTTCGGCGCGAAGTGCCCGCGCTCCGTCGGTGAACTCAACGCTGCCAAGCAGTCCCCAGCTGACATCACCCGTCGCGGCCGGTGCGAACTTCATCGCCAGCGACGTATCGGAACGGCCATCCATGGTGGGGCCTGGTCCTTCGAGTCGATTCCAACCCGTGCCGAGTTGCAGTTCCAGCGAATCACCGATGCCTAGTCGAAACAGGGTATCGGCGCTGTACAGCGAGATGCCGTCAGCACGAGTCCAATCGGGCAGCCCCTGTTCCAGCGTGAAACCGCCGGGTTGAAGTACGGCAGGCGTGAACCCCAGGCCAGGACGGTCGTATCCGGGATTGTCCGCAGCCCGCGCCAGCGCGGGCGTGATCACAAAGATGCCAAGACACAGAGTCAAGGCAGAACCCAGGATTCGATTCCCCCATCCGGTCAAGCGCATGATTCCTCCGACCACGCGTATCGTTTCATGAGGCCTGACTGCTGATTGGACGGACCGCGAGGTCCGGTTATACAAGCAGGACCTGCCAAGCATCCGCTTGGGGTCGTTAGCGGTCACTCAGGGGCGCGGAAGTCGCCGAAGAGGACCGGCGGACGTTAGCTCAGACGTTAACTACCGCGATGCCCGTGCGAAGGACCAGCGTTACGCCAACCACTACAAGCGTCGCGGGTAGCATCAGGGTTTTTCAATACGTCTCAGGGCTTCCCTTGAACGGGTCTTGGCCGTAGTGCTCTTGCATGTAGCGCCGTGCACTCTCCTCGCAGTCATATCCACCGAATATCTCGCGCCATCGCTTTAGCTCGCCAAACTTGTTGGTGTGGACGGGGCCTTCAGCGTCAACCCGGAAGCGTGCCCATTTGCCGTTGACCAAGCGCAGATGGCCCTCCAACGACCAACCGGGTTTGGCGTCAGGCAACGCAATGCGCTTGTGGTCCATGTCGACTCCGCCTTAGATGGAGAGTCACTGTCGCACACCGAATGTCCGCTTTGGGTCGAAAGCGGTCACTGAGGCCGCGAGTCCAAACGCATCAACCCTTCCGCCAAACAAGGCAGCGGTTGTTCGCCGGCATTGCCACGTCGTCGACGGCGTGCAAATCGGCCTGCGTGGCGAGTGCCTGCACAGCCTCGATGTCGCGGATCCCGGAGCGAGGATCGCGCGCTTTCAACCAAGCGTCGAAGTCGCGGTTGCTCTCGCTGGTGTAGTGACCGCCCACATTGAAGGGGCCGTACACGACGAGCATGCCCGCAGCACCAAGCACCCGCCCGACGCCGGCGAAGAACGCCTCGACACCGGGCCAGCCGACGATATGCAGGATGTTGGCGATGAACACCGCTTCGTAGGGACCGGTCGGCCACGGCCCGCTCACATCAAGCGCGATCGGCGGCGGCGTGTTGGGAAGGCCTGCCTCGTCCAGCCACATCCGGATGCCGGGCAATTGCACGGCGAGATCGGCGCACTGCCAAGTCAGCCAGGGCATCGCGGCAGCGAAATACACAGCGTGCTGCCCGGTGCCGCTGCCCACCTCGAGCACGCTGCGGCGGTCGGCGAACTGCGTCCGCAGCACCGCGAGGATCGGATCACGGTTGCGCTCGCAAGCGGGCGCGAAGGGCTTGGCGTCCATGCCGAGAGCATGCCGCATCTGCGGTGATCCCGCTGGCTGCATGGCGCACCCGCTCAAGGAGGTCTACGACATCCTTCAGGACATCCGCGACCTCCTTAAGGAGGTCCGGGACATCCTGAAGGACATCGGCGACATGCTCGAGGAGGTCCGGGACATCCTTGAGGACATCGGCGACATGCTGAAGGAGGTTCGAAACATCCTTAAGGACATCGGCGACATGCTTCAGGAGGTCCACGACATCCTGAAGGACCTCCGCGACTTCCTTAAGCACATCCGCGACATCCCGAGGCATGTCCAGGACATCGCGCGGACGCTGCCTGTACAACGCGGGACTGATCGCTCGCTTCCTGCGCCACCGTCCGATATGCGTGCACGCGAGGACGGTTCACGCTGAATTTCGGAGTTTGGAAACTCCCGTTTGAGGCGATGCGGTCAACGTGTCGTCGAACCGGCGTAGATCCATTGCGTCGGGAGGGTGGCCAATACAACACCTCGCAAGGGGAAATACGCCACACCGTTCAAACGCGGTTTCCAACCTCCCGACACCTTGCATCGCCGACGGCGATGCAAGCACTTCATCGGATCACCGGAGGAAGCACATGTCAGACGCCCCCATGCCCACCCACTTCATCCTCACCGACGAATCGCACGTCAAACTGGCGCTGGTCAGCGAACACGTACGCTACATGGCGCGACTCCTGGAAGCAGGCGCCGCCACCAACCTCACCGACGACGACTTGCGCCCGGATGCGATGACATGGTGGATCGACCAGATCGGTCGCGAGCTTGGCCGCATCGTCGAATCGGCCAGATGGACCGGCCTCCCCACCGCGCGCTGAGCTCAAGCCCCGTACCGAAGAGGCCGTTAGTGAATTGCCGTGGAGGACTGGCATGCGAGGGCTTATGTCCTCGGAGCACGGCCATGGATGGCCGTGCGCACGGTGCTCTGTCCGCAGGGATGCAGCTACAGCGCACCGGCCGAGGACATAAGCCCTCGCAGGACGGTCCGCCCACCCGAAGCCGCAACTAAATCAGCGCTTCTTCCGAACGTAGAGCACCAGCGCATGCTCCTCGATCTGGTACCCGTGCCGGGCCGCCACCTGCCGCTGCAGCTCCTCGATCTCCGGGCTCTGGAACTCGATGACCTTCCCGGTGTCGATATCGACCATGTGATCGTGATGCTCCCCACGATCCAGCTCGTAAACCGCGTGCCCACCCTCGAAATTGTGCTTCAGCACCAGCCCCGCCGCCTCGAACTGCGTCAGGACCCGATAGACCGTCGCCAACCCGATCTCATCCCCATGCTCAAGCAACTGACGATAAATATCCTCCGCCGTCATATGGCGGGGACGGGTCTGCTCCAGCAGCTCCAGGATCCGCATCCGGGGATGCGTGACCTTGAGCCCGGCCTTGCGGAGATCCTGCTGTTCCATGGGCGCGGAGTGTATCATCGGCCCCTTCACGCCCCCAGCGAACCCGCCTTTTCCATGCGCAAGCTTGTCCTCGTCCTCGCCCTGACCCTCGCCACCGCGGGCTGCGGCATCCTCTACAAGCAGCCGATCTACCAGGGCAACCTGCTCGAAAAGACGAACGTCGACCAGCTCCAGGTCGGCATGGACAAGCGCCAGGTCATGACGCTCCTCGGTTCGCCCTCGGTCGCCGACCCGTTCCACCACTCGCGCTGGGACTACGTGGCTTCGCAGCGCATCGACCGCCGCGGCACCACGCAGGTCAAAACCCTGACGCTGAACTTCAACGGCGAGCAGCTCGCGAGCTGGGAAGGCGAGTACTTCGGCGAGCAGGACAAGGAACTGGCGGAAGACCTCCGCCGTCGCTTCGGCAACCTGCCGCGCGAGAAGGACAAGAACAAGCGCCACTAAGGCGCGTCGGGTTTCCGCGCCGCCGCGCGCTTGCGGCGCGCGTCCTTCGGGTCCGCCACCAGCGGACGCAGCAACTCGATCCGGTCCCCGTCGTTCAGGCGCGCGTCGCTTTCGGCACGCACGCCATGCAGCGCCAGGCCGTCGATCCCCTGCCCTTGCCGCCATTCCGCCGTGAGCCCGGCGGCGACCAGCGCGTCATCGATCGTCGCCCCCTGCGGCACCGTCACCGCCCATTCCTCGAAGCTGCGCGCACGCGCCAGGACGATACCGATGCGCATGCGCTCACTCCGCGCCGCGGTCGGCGGCGCGCACGAAGTCGTCGACCATGCGGTCGGCCAGCCCCTGGAAGCCAATGGCGAACGCCGGCCCGAGCAACTTGTTGTTCGGCTCGAAGTCGAGCGTGAGCGTCACCTTGCACGCCGACTCGTCGAGCGCATGGAACTGCCAGCGCCCGTGCAGCTTCTTGAACGGCCCGTCCTTGAGCTGCATGTCGATGTGGTGCGGCGGCTTGAGGGTGTTCTCGGTGGTGAACCAGGTGCGCAGCGCGCCGTAGCCGAGGTCCAGCCGCGCGACCAGGCGGGATTCGCCCTGCTCCAGCACCTCCGCCGATTCGCACCAGTCGAAGCGGCGTGGATAGGCGGCCACGTCGTTCACCAGCGCGAACATGCGGGCGGCGGAGTGTTCGACGAGGGCGCTTCGTTGGATCACGCTCATGTCAATGCCGTGCTCATGTAATGCGAGAATAGGACCATGAACAAGAAAGCGGCCAAGGATACGGGAAAGGCGGGCGCGAAGGCCGCGAAAGCCCCGGCGCAGAAGACCATTGCGCTCAACAAGCGGGCCAAACATGAGTACCACCTGGAGGAAAAGGTCGAGGCCGGCCTGGCCCTGCAGGGCTGGGAACTGAAGGCCATCCGGGCCGGGCGCGCCAACATCGGCGAGAGCTACGCGATCGTGAAGGACGGCGAGCTCTTCCTCTTCGGTGCGCAGATCACGCCGCTCATCTCCGCCTCCACCCATGTCATCGCCGACGCGCACCGCACGCGCAAGCTGCTGCTGCACCGTCGCGAGATCGACACGCTGGTCGGCCGCGTGCAGCGCGACGGTTACACGCTCGTGCCCACCGCGCTGTACTGGAAGGGCAACAAGATCAAGGCCGAGCTCGCGCTGGCACGCGGCAAGCAAACGCACGACAAGCGCGAGGCCAGCAAGGAACGCGACTGGAACCGCGAGAAGCAGCGCGTGATGCGCCGGCACAACAAGGACGCGTGAGGCTCAGTCCTCGTCGGGTGGCGGCACCAGCGTAAACGTGAAGACTGCACCGCGCCCCGGGCGACCCGACGCGGTGATCGTGCCGCCATGGCGTTCGACGATGCGCTTCACCGTCGCCAACCCGATCCCCTCCCCCGCATACCGCGCGTCGTCGTGCAGGCGCTGGAACGGACGGAAGAGCTTGTCGACGTAGGCCTGGTCGAAACCGGCGCCGTTGTCGTGCACGTAGAAGGTGATACCGTCGTCTTCCTGCCCGAACTCGACCAGCGCGTTGTCGCGATCGCGGGTGAACTTCCACGCATTGCCCAGCAGGTTCTGCAGCAGGCTGCGCACGAGGACGCGGTCGCCGCGCGCCAGCAGGCCCGGGGCGATGTCGACTTCCACATCGCGCTGCGGTTCCACCGTGCGCAGTTCGGCCACGATGTCCTGCGCCATCTTCGACAGGTCCAGGTCTTCCGGCACCAGGTCGCCCCGCCCCACGCGCGAGACCTTGAGCAGTGCTTCGATCAGCTCGCTCATGCGCGAGGCCGCGTTGCGCACGCGCTGCAGGTAATCGCGGCCGGTGTCGTCGAGCACGGCGGCGTAACGGTCACCGAGCACGCGGCTGAAGCCTTCGATGGAGCGCAAGGGCGCGCGCAGGTCGTGCGAGACGCTGTAGGCGAAGGACTCGAGCTCGCGGTTGGCTTCGCTCAATTCGCGCGTGCGCGTTTCCACGCGGGCTTCGAGCGAACGATTGAGGGCGCGCACGCGCGCTTCGCTGCGGCGCGCCGCGGTGCTCATGCGCGCTGCGAGTCGTTGCGCACGCATCTCGGTGGCCGCCAGCGACCACGCGATGCCGAACAACAACAAGGAGGCCAACAGGCCCACCGCGAGTGCTGTGCTCAAGGGCGCAAGCGTGGGCACCGCCTGTTCGATCGGCGCGGAGGCGAAGTCGAAGCGCCACACGCGCCCGTACACCGTCGCCACCCGCGACTGGGTGAAGGCCGCATCGGCATGTCCCGCAAACCCGGGATCCTCGTAAAGCAGCGCGGGCTGGCCGTGCGTGATGTCGAACGCGCGGAAGACGACGTTGCGCCGGATCGGACGCAGCGCGACGTCCACGAAGCGCTTCACGCGCACCGGGGCGTACACCCAACCGTTCAGGGCCGCGCGTCGCCCCACCGCGGTCGCCGGCGGTGCGCCGCCCTGGTACACGGGCACGTACATCAGGAAGGCCGCGATGTCCGGCGCCAGGTCCTGCACGAGCTTCACGCGATTGGTCACGTGCGGCACGGCATCGAGCATCGCCGACTCCATCGCGGCGTGGCGCACGGGCTCGGCGTACATGTCGTAGCCGATGACGTTGAGGTTCTCCGCCGTGCGCGGCTCCAGGTACAGGATGGGGCCGTAGTACTCGCGCACGCCGCGCGGCCAGACGCTCAACAGCCCGCGCCCCTGCGCACGCGCATCGCGCTGCAGTTCCTCCATGCCGTGGTGGCTCACGAACGCCGCGAAGCCGAGCCCCGCGATGGAGGGAAACCGTTGGCCGAGGTTGAGTCCGTCGACATAGGCGCGCCACTGCGAGGGGTTCGGCCGCGCCACGCTCGCGAACAGGGCCGCGCCGCCGCGGATGGTGAGCTCGTAGTTCACCAGCCGCTGCCGCAGCAGCTCGACCACTTCATCGCAGGAGCCGTCGAACTCCGCGTGCGCGGAATCGATCGCGTTCTGCCGCGCCGCGCGCCAGGCCATCAGCACCAGCAGCGTGGACGCCACCAGCACCAGCACGGCGAGCGCGAAGCCGCTCAGGCCGGGGGAGGCCCGGTCGTCGGCATGGCGCGGAGCACGTGGAGCGAGCGGCGGCATGGTTCAACCATATCAAGGGAGATGGGCCTATACTCCCCCGGTCAGCGACATCGATGTCTCCCGGGGGTGCACTGGCTTCGACGGGGGTTGCGAAATCGCTTGGCGCATGCCGAGGGGGTAGCTTTCCTCGTTAATCCAGCTGCAAAAACCTAGACGCGAACGACGACGTCTACGCTCTGGCCGCTTAAGGCCTAGCCCCGAACCCACTTGTGCCTGTGCTCGTGGATGTAGGGTCATCATCACAGGATCGGTTGGAGTGGCGACCCGTCAGCTCTGACTTAACCTAAAGCGGGTGTGTCCCCTGGTGTGCTTCGCACGTCGTGTTGCCAGGGGCCGAGAACGAACGGCGAGCTAAGCATGTAGTGCCGGGGATGGAGTGCCTTCGGACGGGGGTTCAATTCCCCCCACCTCCACCATTTAGTTGTCCCAGCAAGTCCAACGAAGGCCGGAATATCCAGAGAAATCAAGGGTTCCGGCCTTTTTTGTGTCCTATAAGATGCAATTCCAAGCATTGCAATCAGGCGGTAACTGGCGGTAGGTTTGACGGGAACTCCCCTATCTCGCCCATGGCCTACCGTCATGCTGACGAACGCGAAGATCAAGTCGGAGAAGCCCAGGAGCACACCGTTCAAGCTCGCGGACGGAGGTGGCTTGTACCTTTTGGTCCAACCCAGCGGCGCGCGCTGGTGGCGCTGCGACTATCGACGCCCCGGTACCGGTAAGCGCAACACCCTCAGCCTCGGCACATATCCCTCCACGACACTCGCTGACGCACGGTCGAAGAATCACGCCGCCCGCGCGCAGCTCGCAGCGGGGATCGATCCCGGGCAGCATCGCAAAGCGGAAAAGGAAGCAGGTACCGACCGCGCAGCGAATAGCTTTGAAGTTGTCGCGCGTGAATGGCTCTCGAAGCAGAGGTTCGTGCCGAAGTACGCGATCAAGGTCGCAGCGTGGTTCGACAAGAACGTGTTCCCGTATGTGGGCGCGAAACCCGTCGCCGAACTCACCGCTCCCGATGTCCTTCGTGTCCTGCGACGGATCGAAGAGCGTGGTGCGCATGAGTCCGCGCACCGCATCAAGCAGAACATCGGCCAGGTGATGCGCTATGCCATCGCGACCGGGCGCGCCGATCGCGATCCCACGGCAGACTTGAAAGGCGCGCTCATCCGGCCCGCCGAACGCCACCACGCTGCAATTACGAACCCCAAGGAAGTTGGCGGCCTGCTTCGGGCGATAAATGGATTCACCGGGACGCCGGTTGTCAAGGCGGCGCTGCAGCTCGCCCCGCTGGTGTTCGTGCGGCCAAACGAGCTGTGCTCTGCCGAGTGGTCTGAGTTCAACCTCGACGCTGGGGAATGGGATATTCCTGCTGCGCGGATGAAAACCGGCCAGCCGCACCATGTGCCTCTCCCAGCTCAAGCCGTCGCGGTTCTTCGTGATTTGCACTTGCTCACCGGCCGTGGCCGCTACGTCTTCCCCAGCGCACGAACGCCGTACCCGAACGACAAGCAACGACCGATGACCACGAACGCCTTGCTCGCTGCGCTGCAGCGCATCGGCTACACGGGCGAGCAAATGACCACCCACGGGTTTCGCGCGATGGCTCGCACCCTCCTGGACGAGGCGCTAGGGTTTCGTCCGGATTACATCGAACATCAGCTCGCGCACGCCGTTCGCGACCCCAACGGACGCGCATATAACCGCACCTCGTTCCTGCCCGAACGCCGCAAGATGGTCCAGAAATGGGCGAACTACCTCGACGAGTTGGTGATCGCCGACTAGTGGACCGTCGTCCAATCGAGTGCGGCCACGCGCAACGACGCAAGGCGGTGTTAAGTAAATCTTTCGCGCGGAGTTAAGTACAACTTTGTCGCAATCTTCAGTTCAACCTTATTGCGAACTTCAGTTCAACCTTATTGCGAACTTCAGTTCAACCTACGACGCCCGCCGCGGAGCCGTATTGCCGTCGACCCTGCCCGTCCAAAATGCGATAACTTCGTGTATCGCGTTCACCACATAGCCGATGCCGCCGCACCGGCAATTTGCACGGGATGAAGCATGACGAGCGACGATTTCCCCGAGCCGTTCGCCAAGGTCTTGAGCCTTTTTTCGCCCAGCGTCCTCATCGCCGAGGACGCGATGACGTTTTACGACGCGGTGGACTTGACGGCCCGGCTGAACGAGCCCGATCGCTCCAATGTGATCCACCGATGGGTGCTTGTCGCCTTGATGCGAGCGCCGCGTACGCGAGAGATGTTGATGGAGGTGGCTTGCACGGACATGGAGTGGCTCTATCTCGCGATCAGCATGATGCGTCCCGTCAAGAGCGCGATCGAAGCCATGCCGCGACGTAAGCCCACCCCCAACAACCGTGCAGGCGACACCAAGGCTCGAAAAATGATCGCTTCGCCCAAGCGCGCGTTCGAGCAGCTCCGCAACCGAGTCGTTCGCATGTTGCGTGTGCTCAAGAAGGACAAACTGGTGACGAACCATCAACCCGGTCTGGCTGAACTCCTGCGCAGCGCGGGATTCGTGGACTACGCGGATGCGGTCAAGTCGGTAGACCTGCAACGAAGCCTCAAGGAATTTGAACTGCTGCGCCAGATGCAGCAGCGGGGCCAAAGCCTCAGCGAGTACGTCAGGATCGACGGCCCTGCGTGCATCGAGATTCCCAGACCGGCCTATCCCCATCCAACCGTGATCGATCTGCTGGCGGCCCTCGAACGACACTTCGCTGAAGCTGAAGGTGCTCCCGTGAGCAAGCACGAACCGCGCGGCCAGTTCCTCCGCGAAATCTACGGAGTATTCGCCCGCACCGTCATCGCGGATCGGCGACGGGCATTCCTGAGCCACGTCAGTGATGCGGTTTTCGCGGAGCCCATCGACAAAGCCGACATCCGCACGCTGGTGATGGACTTGCGGGACCAGGAACGCCAGATGGGATCGATGGTTGCTCGCGAGGAGGGGGACATCGCTGCATAGAAAAAGCTGCTTGCGCCCCTCCCCGGTCGTGAGCCGTACTTCCTAGGCTGATTCCGTGTCCAACCACACAGGAATCGCCCGCAATGCACACGCTCCCTGAAACCGGCTACCTCCGTCTGGCCGACATCATCGGCCGACGCGCGACCCCCACCCGTCCCGCAGTTCCCGCAATCGTTCCGGTGAGCGCCTCCACCTGGTGGGCAGGCGTCCGCAGTGGCAGATATCCACAGCCATCGCGTGCGCTGGGTCCGCGGATTACCGCATGGCGCGCCGAGGATATTCGCGCCCTGGTCGAGGCTGCGGCGCCGAAGGCGGCGGCATGAATTTCCAGAGCCCCGATCGTCACCTCAACTTCGCCAAGTCGCTCATCGCCGCCGCACGCGACCAACTGGCACGCTACTTCTGTTGCACGGATGCGCACTCGCCCGACTGCATTGACGGTTCGCTCATCGTGAAAGCAGCCGACCTGTTAGACGCGGCGGCTGATGCGTTGAATGGAGAACAAGGATGACCAGCAACGAAAAACCCGCAGGCGGCAACCTGCGGGTCGTGAATGTCGATGCCGCCATGGGCACGGGGCGCGACACGAGTGAGGGTACTCGTGCGCCGGCAGATTACAAGCAGCACGGGCGCTTGCACGCACCTCCCACCGATCGCTCGGATGGTGACGAAACTGCACTCGCCGATAGCGTCGAATCGGAAGCCGCTCGCGATGGCGGCGTCTCCAACTGCTCGCTCGAAGTCGACCGAGACAGCCGAGACAGCCGAGACATCGAGCAAACGCAATCCGACGAGGTGCAGGACCGTGTCTTCGTGCCGCGCGGTGCCCGGTTCGAGCTGTACGAGGGTGTCCGTGGACTCCAAGACGGGGTGCACTGGATCGGCGTGGAACGCGATCGCAAGGCTGACGAGCTCGTGGAGCTCGATCCCGAGTGGGTGTGCTCGCCGCTGCGGATAGCAGCGACCACCCAGGACGGATCGGGCAACAACTGGGGCCGCTTGCTGACCTTCGTCGACCGCGCCGGCATGGAGCATCGATGGGCCATGCCGATGGAGATGCTGGCCGGGACCGGCGACGCGCTCCGCTCGGAGCTCCTCCGTCAGGGTCTCGAAATCACCAGCAATCCGCGGTTGCGAGGACGCCTGTCGGACTTCATCCAACGTGAGAACCCGAGCATCAGCGCTCGTTGCGTGACCCGGACCGGATGGGACGGTGACGTCTTCGCGCTGCCCGACCGAACCTATGGCGATTGCACGGAAGGGCCGGTCATCTTCCAGACCAGCACGCCGGACGGCATTGCGCTGTCGCAGCGGGGCACGCTCGACGAATGGCGATCGCGAATCGCCCTTCCGTGCGCCGGCAATTCGCGGTTGGTGCTGGCGCTGTCCTGCGCGTTCGCCGGACCTTGCCTTGGTCTTGCGGGCGCCGAAGGTGGGGGCCTGCACCTTCGCGGCAGTTCCAGCGTCGGCAAAACGACGGCGCTCAGCGTCGCCGCCTCGGTCTTCGGCCCTCCGCGCTTCGCCCGCACCTGGCGGCAAACGGACAACGCGATCGAAGGCGTGGCATCGATGCACAGCGATCTACTCCTGATCCTCGACGAGATTGCCCAACTCGATCCGAAGCACGCCGGTGCCTGCGCGTACTTGCTCGCGAACGGCCAAGGAAAGGGGCGCTCGCGTCGTGATGGTTCGCCGCGATCGGCCGCCGTCTTCCGGGTGCTGTTCCTTAGTTCCGGCGAGATCGGCTTGCACGAGTTGATCTCCGAGGTCGGCGGGAAGGTCCGTGCTGGCCAGGAAGTGCGCGTCATCGACGTTCCCGCCGACGCGGGGAGCGGCCTGGGTATTTTCGACCTGCTGCCGGAAGGCATCACCGCCGGCGCGTTCGCGGACCGATTGAAGGCTGCTTCGGCGGATCAGTTTGGATGGCCGTTGATCGCGTTCCTCGAAACGGTCACCGCCGACCTCGACGGTGCGCGAATGGCGATCAAGGCGACGAGCGAACGGCTCGCGCGGGCCTTGGCCGACGAGACTGCGGATGGCCAAGTTCGGCGCGTTGCGCAGCGCTTCGCTCTGATCGGGGCCGCCGGCGAACTCGCAACGGCTTTCGGACTCACGGGCTGGGAGCCCGGGGAAGCGGAGCACGCCGTGGCCGTGTGCTTCAACGACTGGCAGTCGGCGCGCGGAGGAAAGGGTAATGCCGAGCCGGCGGCAATGCTGGCCCAAGTGCGCAAGTTCCTTGAACTCCACGGCGAGTCGCGCTTCACCGTGTGGAATGACCCGTATGCCAAGACGGTGAACCGAGCGGGGTTCCGCAGGCAGACGGCCGACGGGCCGGAGTACTACATCGAGCGCGAGGTGTTCACCAGCGAGGTGCTGCGCGGCTTCGATGCGCGCGAAGCGGTGCGTGTACTGATCGCGTGCGGTGCGCTCATGCCGGACGCCGACGGCGTCGCGACGCGGACGGAACGCTTGCCCGATGATCGCCGCGTGCGCGTTTACCGGATCACGCCGGCGATCTGGCAGGTGGAGTTGTAGGGTCAGGCGCAGAGGCGCCGGGACCGTCTGGTCTCGGTGTCTCGGTGTCTCGGTGGAGAAAAAGAAAATGGCGCGTTCGTCGACCAGCGGAAATCGCGTGCGGTGCGGAGCGCGACGACATCGGGATGGACAACCGTGTGAAGCGCTGAGCGAGCCTGGCAAGCAACGCTGTCGATTCCATGGCGGGCGCTCGACCGGGCCGCGAACGCCAGCCGGCAAAGCGCGCTCGCTTGCCAACTTGCGGCAGTTCCGCTTCACGTCACTTGGGAAACCTCGCGCGTAGGCGCGCGCGTATGAGTTCGGTAAGCGCGAACCAGTCCGATAGCAGCGTGGCCTGACGTTGTGGGTCGCGTCGAACAGAAAATAGGCAAGCATTGCCTAACGACGACGAGCCGATGGGGCCCCAGATCGCCGTGCCCCGGGGACGTATAGCTTGAACCGTTAGCGAACCCGGGGGCTTTTTCAGGGGGTGCCCTAAGCACATGCGCGACAGTGCCCCCGCCAAGTTGAAGCGGGGGGCGGCTTACCTTCATGCCGCACGGGAAGTTTTGGCCCGTCTATGCACCCAGCGAATCCAGGTGGGCTCCCGGAATGCGGCGCTGGTTCTAACCGCGCGGTCTGCCGTCCAGCGTTGCGTTGTCAATGACGAAGCGGTACTTCACGTCGCCGCGTTGCATGCGGTCGTATGCCTGCTCGATCTGCTGGATTGGGATCAGCTCGATGTCGGCAACGATGCCTCGTTCGGCGCAGAAGTCGAGCATCTCCTGTGTCTCCGCGATGCCGCCAATCAGCGAACCGGCGATTGATCGACGCCCGAAGATGAGCTGGCCGACGTTTGGGCTTGGATGGGCGTGCTCGGGAACGCCCACGAGGCACATCGTGCCGTCGCGCTTGAGCAGGCCAACGAAAGGATCGAGGTCGTGGCTGGCTGCGACGGTGTTGAGGATCAGGTCGAAGCTGCCTGCGTGTTGCTGCATTTCGTTGTCGTTCCTGGAAACGACCACTTCATCCGCGCCCAGCGCCTTCGCATCCTCGCGTTTCCCCTCGGACGTGGTGAAGGCGACGACATGGGCGCCGAGCGCGTCTGCCAACTTGATCCCCATGTGGCCGAGACCACCGATGCCGACGATACCGACTTTCTTGCCAGGGCCAGCCTTCCAGTGCCGAAGCGGCGAATACGTCGTGATGCCCGCGCACAGGAGCGGCGCCACCGCCGCGAGTTGCTGCGGCGGATGCTTGATACGCAGAACGAAATCCTCGTTGACGACGATCTGCCCTGAGTAGCCGCCCAGCGTATGCCCGGGTGCGTCCTCGGTCGGGAAGTTGTACGTACCGACGAACCCCTTCTCGCAATACTGTTCTAGCCCTTCGTCGCAACTGCCGCAGTGTTGGCAACTGCCGACGAGGCAACCGACGCCGACCGTGTCTCCAACTCGAAACTTCGTGACGCCCGGTCCGAGCGCCGTCACCCGCCCGACGATTTCATGGCCTGGCACGCAGGGGAAGAGCGTGCCAGCCCACTCGGAGCGCACGGTGTGCAAGTCGGAATGGCATACGCCGCAATACGCGATGTCGATCTGGACATCGTGGGTCCGCGGGTCGCGACGGAAGATGTCCATCGGTTCGACCTGTTTGTCGGCGGCGTGCGCGCCGTAGGCTCTGACGATCATTTCCACTCCTGGTTCAGTCGTTCTGTCGGTACTGGACATCGCTTACATGTTCGAGCCAATCGACGACCTTGCCGTCGAGGGCTTCCTGCAACGCGACGTGCGTGAGGGACGTGGTAGTCGAGGCGCCATGCCAATGCTTGACGCCCGCGGGAATGCGGACGACATCGCCACGCGACATGCGCTGGGCGGGTTGCCCGAACTGCTGCACGAAGCCTTCGCCATCGGTCACGATCAGCGTCTGGCCAAGCGGATGCGTGTGCCACGCGGTGCGCGCGCCCGGCTGGAACGTCACGCTCGCGCCCGACAT
This sequence comes from Lysobacter sp. KIS68-7, assembly GCF_021284745.1. Lineage (NCBI taxonomy): Bacteria > Pseudomonadati > Pseudomonadota > Gammaproteobacteria > Lysobacterales > Lysobacteraceae > Lysobacter > Lysobacter sp. KIS68-7. The sequence goes on from NZ_CP089925.1 coordinate 2,576,239, forward strand.
CCGCGAATCTCCCTCCGCCGCGAACATCGGGGTCACACGCACATTCCCGGTGAACCAGTCGGACGGTCCAGAGATCGAACTGCGGGCATCGCCAGGTGTGACAGTGATGGTCGGTGTCGCGGCGGCTTCAGTCGCGATGGCCGGCGGCGCCGCGATGGCCGCAGAGAGCAGCGCGGCCGGTGCGGCAAAGCTGCGAAGGTTGGACTTCATGTTCTGGGGCATGGGTACATTCACTCCTGATTGGATTGGGGCCGCCGCATCAAGAGGCCCAGCGAGAGCGAACGCTGCGCTTCCGCGTCGCGGGGGCCGGATTGCTCCCACCACTTCGCAAACGACTGTGTCGGTTCGTCCAGCCACGCCAGGTCGCCGATTCGCGGCGTCATCAACGTGAACGGCTTGTCGCGGCTGGCAAGCTCCACGCGGCGATAGGGGTCATCCCACGCGTGATTTGCCAAGGAGAAGCGCCCGGAATGCCCGGGCAACAGCGCGCGCGCCTTCAAGTCCGAAGTCGCCTTGGACACTTCTTCAGGCGCCATGTGAATTTGCGCCCAGCGCGGGTCGTACTGGCCGTTGTCCATGATGGCCAGATCGATCGGCCCGAACTTGCGGCCTGTGTCGGCGAAATGCGGGCCGTATCCGCTGTCACCGCTGTAGAAGATCTTGCGTTGCGTCGAGGCGAGCAGGTATCCCGCCCATAACGACTTGTTCCTCGTCAGCGCACGGCCGGAGAAATGCCGCGCTGGAAGCACATGGATCGCAAATCCAGGCCCGAGCTCGAATTTCTGATTCCAATCTGCTTCGGTGACGACGGATGACGCGAAGCCCCAACGCTCCAAGTGCGCGCCCACGCCCAACGGGCAAATGATCCGCTTGATTCGAGGTTGCAGTCCGAGAAGCGTCGGCCGGTCCAGATGATCCCAATGGTCATGGGAGATCAGCAGGACATCGATCTCTGGAATGTCAGCAACCGAATACGGGTAATCGCCGTCGAACGCCGAGAAGACAAGAGGTATCGGTGAGAGGTGTTCGCTGAAGACCGGGTCAATCAGGATTCGCTTGCCACCAAGCTGGATGAAATAGGACGAGTGACCGAGCCAGACGACCAGGTCGCGGTTGCGATCCAGCGCGTGCAGGTCTGTCTTGATCATGGGCAGCGGACGTGAGGGCTTGAGCCGCGCTTCCGGTTCCGGGTCCGCAGACTTATCGACGATCACTGACGTCGGAACCTGGTTTCGGAACTCACCGAGGTGGTAGTTCGGCGATCGTTCAATGCGTCTTAGGCGATCGCCTTCCGGCAGGCTGCCGATGCTCGGCGCCAGAAAAGCGAATCCACTGACTGCGATAGCGCCAGCGACCAGACACGGCAACATCAACCAATACAGCAGCCTTCTCTTCCGGGCCAAGGTCTTCACGGTGCGGATTCCTCCCGGGCGAGGAGTCGATGTCCATTTCCCGCTGCAAGGGACGCCAGCACCAGGAGCACAGCGCCACCGATCCACGTCGCGGAAAGGGAAACGTGATCGAGGAGCAGTCCGCCCAGCGCCGCGCCCGCCATGATCGCGAGTTGAATCGCCGCGACCATCAGGCCGCCACCACTCTCCGGGTCATCCTTGATGCCTTCACTAAGCCACGTTGACCACGCGACTGGGATTGCGGAGTTCAACGTTCCCCACAACACCATGACGGCGGCGAGGAGCCAAAGCAGGTGGCCCGTTCCCAGCATCGCGAGCGTCACGGCGGCCAACGCCAATGGCAGCCATGCGAGCAGTCGACGGAGATGTCGACCAACGAGCTTGCTGGCCGCATACGTGCCGATGAAGCCCGCCAATCCGAGGCCGAGTAACAGCATCGAAAGCTGAGGCAGGGTGACGCCGGCGCGCGCTTCCAAGAACGGGCGCAGATAGGTGAACGTTGAAAACGCACCCGCGAACGCGAGCATGACGGCAAGCATCGCAATCGCGACGTTGCGCCGCTTCATCAGCGCGACCAAGTTCGACACCGAACTGGAGCCGGTGGACGGCATCGTGGGCAGACTGATCCACTGCCACGCGAGGTTGATCAGCACCAGCGGTGCCATGACCCAGAACACGCCGCGCCAACCGATGTGCCCGCCGAGATAGCTGCCGATCGGGGCGGCGAATGCTGTGGCGACGGCGTTGCCCGTGAAGAGAATGCCGAGTGCCTTGGGCACGGATTCGGCTGGCACGAGGCGCATGACCGTCGCCGTTGAGAGCGCCCAAAAGCCGCCAACTGTCACGCCCAAGAATGCACGCGCGATCATCAATACGAAAAAGTTCGGCGCCATTGCGATCAACACGAGCGATGCGAGCATGACGCCAGTCAAGCCGAGCAGGAGATGGCGTCGATCAATGCGGCCTCCGATCGGCGAGATCAGGATGCTGGTCGCCACTGCGAAGAGACCCGACACAGAGATCGCCTGGCCAGCCATGCCCTCGGTCGCGTGCAGGTCGCTGGCGATTGGCGTCAGCAGGCTGACAGGCATGAACTCGGATGCGATCAGTAGGGCGACACACATAGCCATCGAGCCGACGGCGCCCCATGGGGATGCCTTGACGGCGTCCCCCGCGAGAGTTGTCGTGGTCATGGAAACTCCTTACTTCGCGCGCAAGTTCTGGGTGAAGAAGGTCGCGAGCTTGTCGAACGGGATGAGGTCGACGCGGTCGTAAAGATCGACGTGCCCGGCGCCGGGAATGATCACCAGTTCCTTGGGCTGTCCCGCGAGGCGATAAGCGTCTTCGCTGAACTCCCGGGAGTGGGCGTTCTCACCCGCGATGAAGAGCATCGGGCGCGGGGAAATCGTCTCGATGTCCGCGAACGGATAGAAGTTCATGAACTTCACGTTGCTGGTCAGTGTGGGATGCGTCGTAACTTGCGGAGAAGAGCCAGCGGGGGTGTATTCACCGCGCGGCGTGCGGTAGAAGTCATAGAACTCACGCTCGATCTCGGTGGAGTTCGCGTTCAATTCGTTCACGGTGCCGCTGGTGTATTTGGTTTCGCCGCCCTGGAACTCGACGTAGCGCTGCTCCGCCGCGTCCGCGATGATCGCTTTGCGCTGTTCCAGCGTCAGGGAATGCTTGAGCGCATTGCGGTTGGCCGCGCCCATGTCGTACATGCTGACCGTCGCGATCGCGCTGATTCGCGGGTCGATCTTGGCGGCGCTGATTACAAAGCTGCCGCTGCCGCAGATGCCAAGCGCACCGATGCGGTTCCTGTCGACGAACGGCTGTGTGCCAAGGAAATCCACCGCGGCGCTGAAGTCCTCGGCGTAGAGGTCAGGCGAGACGGCATTGCGCGGCTGGCCCTCGCTCTCGCCCCAGAAGGACAGGTCGATGGACAAAGTCACGAATCCTTGTTCCGCCAGCTTCTGGGCGTACAGATTCGAGCTTTGCTCCTTCACCGCGCCCATGGGGTGGCCGACGACGATTGCGGGATTTCGAGCGCTGCTGTTCGCGCCCCTCGGAATGAAGAGATTTCCGGCGACGCGCATGTTGTATTGATTCTTGAAGGTCACCTTTTGAGTGGTCACCTTCTCGCTCTTGTAGAAATTGTCAGCACCATTCGACATGTCGGCACCTGTTGCGGAAAACGCGATGGTCAAGAGTCCAAGTAAAGCGATGAGTTTCTTCATGGATCTGGTCTCTGTGATTGGCCGGTCTGCGACGTCTCTCGGATGTCGGGCAAGATGTGCCCGTCCCGCCGATCGGCAGGTCGACAAACGTCATGATTCATGGGAAGTCGAATGACGCGCGGAAGTCTCAGCGCGTCGGTACTTCGATGTCCCTCTGGCTATGCCGCGATCAGTCCTTACCGATCTGCGACATCTGCAATTCGTTCATGCGACCTCCATGCACTGTGAGCTTCGCGAACGCGGTCTCGATTTGGCGGAGGTCGTCGGGACTAAGCTCCACGTTCACCGATCCTAGGTTCTCCGACAGATGCGCCAGGCTGCGTGTGCCCGGAATCGGCACGATCCACGGCTTCTGCGCCATTAGCCATGCCAGGGCAATCTGCGCAGGCGACGCGCCTGTCTTAGCACCGAACGCTTGGAGAAAGCTGATGATCGGCTGGTTGGCCGTCATCACGTCTGCGCTGAACCGCGGGAACCCGGAACGCAGATCAGTTTTCGGATCGAACGCCGAGCGAGCATTGAGCTTACCGGCAAGGAAGCCTTGGCCCAGTGGGCCCCACGGAACGAAACCGATGCCAAGGTCCTCGCACGCCTGAAGGACGCCGTTGCGTTCCGGGCTCCGCTCCATCAGGGAATACTCCGTCTGGATTGCAGCAACGCGTTGCACGGCATGCGCACGCCGAATGGTCCGTGCGCTCGGCTCCGAGAGACCGAAGTGCAGCACTTTCCCTTCTTGGATCAGGTCCTTGACCGTCCCTGCGACATCTTCAATCGGAACGGTGAGGTCGACGCGATGCTGGTAGTAGAGATCGATGCGATCGGTCCCCAGCCGCTTGAGCGACTCTTCGACGACGCGCCGGATGCGTTCCGGGCGACTGTCTAACCCGTTCGTACCATCGATGGCAAAGCCGAATTTGGTGGCGATGGCGACCTTGTCGCGAACGGGTGCAAGCGCTTCGCCAACGAGTTCCTCGTTGATGTACGGGCCGTAGACTTCGGCGGTATCAAAGAACGTAACGCCACGCTCGAAGGCATCTCGAATTACGCGAATACCTTGGGCGCGGTCTGCCGGCGGCCCATAGTTGGCAGTGATGCTCATGCAGCCGAAGCCGAGTTCGGAAACTTCGAGGCCGCCCAGCTTGCGGGTTTTCATGGCGCGATCTCCTTCAATCCGTTCCGTAGTTCCCGATGTCGTCGAACTGGCCCAGGAAAGCGTTCCAAACGGCAGCACGGCTCCGGCGACGGCGCCTCCCGCTATTTGCAGGAACTGACGCCGTCCGGTGGTCACGACAGATTCGCCGTTTGTGTTCTGTTGGCTGTTGGCTAGGTCGGTGTTCATGACAGGTGTCCTGCGGTGACTTGAGGGGTTGAGGACCGGCGGGCGGTCATTTTTCAATGCGCTCGATCCTGACGTTCAGCGGGCCTGGACGCTGCAAGGCCTGTAGTCCCGATTCCACTCGTCCCAGACGCACCAAGCCGTGCGCGTGCTTGCCGTCTCCAACGAAGATCGCCAGATTCCCCCAGGGCGCGTAATAGGTCAGATCACCCGCGCGACCTGCCACGCCATCGGGAGCGCCTTCGATGGACAACTTCTTCGGAAGGTCAGAGATGCGCTCGATCTGAGCGTAGTCGGTCAGAGTGAGCGACAACGGCAGCAATGCTGCGAAATCGCGACCAGCGGCGCTGTTTTCCAGCGTGGCAATAACTTCATGTCCATAGACGTCCATGCGAATTTTCACGGGGGTGGACTCCGGCAGTTCTTGGGAAGGCGCTGCGGTCGCGGCGTTGGAGGTTGCGGGGCTGCACGCAGTTGCGAAAAGCGCCATTACGACCAGGAAAGGAAGGATCAAACGTCGCGTTGAGAGCCTTGAATATGCGGTGGCATTCATCTGTGGTCTCCGGAGTGCGGCCAGTCTGCACCTTGCGCGAGACTTTGATTAGATGATTAATGCTTAAATGGTCTATTAGGTAAACTAATTAATCGTTCTGCGAGACTGGGGCCATGGCCAAGCGAAACCTCAACGATCTGCTCGCGTTCGTGACCGTAGCTCGCGAAGGCAGCTTTACCCGGGCCGCCGCACATTTGGGCGTCTCCCAATCAGCGCTCAGTCAAGCGATTCGTGGGTTGGAAACGCGACTACGCATCCGATTGCTGACCAGAACCACGCGCAGTGTTTCCCCGACCGCGGCCGGCGAACGTTTGGTGCAGGCGATCGGGCATCGCTTCGACGAAATCGAAGCCGAACTTGATGCGCTGACCGAGCTACGCGACAAGCCGGCAGGAACGGTGCGCATCACATGCGGTGACCACGTTCTGCGGACGACTCTGTGGCCGAAACTCGCGCCGCTCCTGGGCGACTATCCTGATATCAACATGGAGTTCGACGTCAGCTACGGGCTGCGCGACATCGTCGCGGATCGTTTCGATGCCGGCGTGCGGATGGGCGAGCAAGTACAGAAGGACATGATCGCGATCCCGATCGGCCCGAAGCTGCGAATGGCTGCCGTCGCCTCGCCTTCCTACTTTGCGAGTCACCCGCCACCGAAGGCACCACGGGATTTGATGGAGCATCGTTGCATCAACTTGCGATTCCCGACGCACGGTGGCTTGTACGCCTGGGAGTTCGAGCGCCACGGTCGCGAACTCAACGTGCGCGTCGACGGGCAACTCGTCTTCAATAATTCGCACCACATCGTCGCGGCAGCGCTCGATGGATTCGGCGTCGCATTCTTACCGGAAGAAGAGTTCGCTCCCCATATCCAAGAGGGACGCTTGTTGCGCGTGCTCGAAGATTGGTGTCCGCCGTTTCCTGGCTATCACCTTTACTATCCCAGTCGCCGACAGCCGTCGCCAGCCTTCTCTCTCGTAGTCGATGCGCTTCGCATCAGCGATAGCGTTCCGAAAAAACGGAAGAGGCGACCTTAAGGCGATCTTGGCTCATAGCGAGCACGTAAGGAGGGGGCACCAGGCACCACTGCCCGGGGTGCTGGTGAGCTGCGATGCGGAGCGGCTTCTATCGGGGTGCCCTGAGCTCGTGTTCGAGCTGCGCCCGCGAATGCGGGCCTCCAACGCAAAGGGGGTAGCGGCTACCTTCATGCCCTGCGGAAAAATTATGGCTCGGTATGCGCCCGTCGCCGCGTTGACCGACCTGGGTTATTCGATGTTAGTCCCGTTCAACAACCGAACCAGCCACTCCTCGACGACGTTGATGGCCGCGTCCTCGGACTCGCACCAAATTCGCGCGCGGTCGTCGCATGAGCGGTGAAGGCCGATGACCGCGATGCGCGCCTTTCCCTTGCGCGCGCCGATCTTGGCGAAGGTGACGCCCGAAGCGCCGCCACGGCGGAGGTGCAGCTCGGAATGCTCGCCATCTGCCGAGCCCATGAGGTGCCATCCAAACTCCGACAAGTTCATGTCACCTCCCCCTGATCGTTGACGCGCAGGATGGCGGCATCGACCGCGCGTGCCTATTGTCCTTGGGGGCAGGTGCACGCGCGCTTCAGCCACTCGCATGATGGTGTTTTGCGCTCGGATCTCTTGCGTCCCTCGTGCGCAATGCCCGCGCGGCGCGTATTGTCCCCGCTCACTGCGCGGCCCATTGGGCGCCGCAGCGGTCACGGCACCTGCCCGCGACGCGACTACGGGACCAACGCGGATAGCCCTCTCATCCATTCGCTGCTTGCAATTGATGAAGTCCCGCCTACCAGTCAGCGCCGAAAGTCACGCACCTACGAGTTGCCGTGGCCAAATGCGATTATTGTCCTCTCCTTGAACCTGACGCCAAAGGCGAAGCGATGGATGACGGGCTTGCATTTCTTAGAGAGATCGAAGCGAAAGCTGAGGTCTTGGCGGACGTAGTTGCGCCGATTTTCGGAGACTCACCCAAAACTTACGTCCACGCCGCCGGCTTCGGCAGCGGCTTCATAGCCAGCCGAGGTACAACGTTCTTCTTCATAACGGCCGATCACGTTGTCGACGATTTCTCGAAATTCAAGGTCGCCGTCGCAAACATCGCTGGCAGATCGTTCGATCTCAGTTTGCTGCGATTTTCTCGCAACGAATCTCGCGACTGCGCTGTTGCGACCCTTCCGCACCAGCTACTAGCGCCGACCGATTTCAAGCACTACGAGCTTGACTGGGATTGGTCGAACTGGACGTCAACCGGAGTGTTCGTCGCGATAGGGTATCCAAGCACGAGAAACGAATTGAAACCAGGCTTCGGGAAGGCCGATCGAAACGAAGTCCGTGTTTTTGCCACGCCGAGCAACGAGAGACCTCGCAAGACGAAGCTTATCGACTACTTCGCGCTGAGCTATGACCCAGAAAACATTAAGAGATCAGACGGCAGCCCCGTGGAACTGCCGGATCTGCACGGCATGAGCGGCGGTCCGTGCCTAGAAATCATGAGATCGCCTACCGCGGAATATTCTTTCAAATTTGCGGGAGTTGTTTCTGAGTTTCATCCCGCTGAAAAAGCACTGCTGATAGCAATTGTTGACGCGGCGCAATACGTTGACGCGACGTCGCTGATACCGCAGCACACCCCGCCACCACGTCAGTAGAAGCTCGTACAACGAGGGGAGCCCTTGCCTGAGGCCCCCTTCGCCGAAATCTCATTTGAGCAGTCGATCAATTATTTTGACCCGAGCCTGCATGCCATCCGCGCGATCGTTGATCAACGATTGGCGAACGCGCTTCAAATACCCCCGCCCTCGCGATGATTCAGCGAGACTCTCGGCGAGCGATATAAATAGCTTTCCATCCCGAACCAACCGACCAAACGTTTCAGGCGACAGGTCTCGTCGCACAAATAGCTCGACAACCCCCATCCTCATTCGCTCGGCGCGATTCTCTTGAAACCAAAAGATAGGGAACGGCAAGCGGCTATCAAGCAGTCGCCAGGCACTATCCGACAATTGATTCCGCTCTACAGCCTCGTAGGCACTTTCAAAACCAAGTTGCGCCAACTCCGCCGAGAAGCGCGATCGATAGGTCAAAGCCCTGCTAAAGAAGAACGCAGCCGCATAGAGCGAATCGTCGCCACTCAAGGCCCCGCGAGAACGTCGCCAAGCGCTAAGCAAAGGATCGTCGTCAATCTCACCCGTCAGGGCATCCGGTCTCAACTGCCGCATCAAGGCAACCAAGAACTCTTTATCAACGCTAGCGGCTGTTCGCAGATAAGATGCGACTGCGGACTCATCCAACGGAGCGGAACGGAGCCATTTTACGACGGTTTCGCGTGCGTCATGGAATGACTTCTCCATCGCCGACAACAAATATTTGTAGCCGAACTCGCGCCCCGCCCTGCCGAAAAGATCGCTTCTTCCCGCTTCGATCATTGCCTCCATTGCTTGCATTTCATGGCCGGACAATCGCGCGGCAGCGAAACCTTGCTCGACGTCACCAACGCTCCGCCAAAACTCAGGCTCCGAAGCAAGTTCTGGCCGAATCGAGAGAACTTGCGGCAAGAGATCCGGCACGCGCCACACCCCTTCTAGCAGTTCCTCTGTTGCGAGTGTCGCGAGTGTTGGAGCCACTACTAGGCGAACGAGCCTTTCGTCGTGTCGAATGTTGGCAAGTAGCTGCGGCTCTCGCCTCCACGCGGCTCTGCCTAACCTGGTTGCAGCATCGGCAAGGTCAGTCTCGTCGATCGAATGAAGCCCAGACCACAAAATTTCAAACGTTTGATCGTCAACCTGATCGACGCGCTCAATGGCAGCCTTTGCAACTAGCGAACGAGCCGTTCCCGCCTCAGCCCCGAGACTACTTTGGATCAAGTTGTACGCCCTTCCAAACGCAGCAGGATCACTGCTGAAGGAGTGCATCGTTACGTGCAATTGGCAAAGCGCCTTGAAAGCCTCGCGACCGGTCAGGACGTCCGAGCCCAGCCTGCGAAAGAATGAGCGCAGGCCTTCTCGATCTGGCTCGCGGAGGTCTTCAATTGCATCGTCGACCCATGCTTCGTACAGCGGAGCAATGCTCTCCACATCAATAGCCCCGGCAAATCGCATGCGAGCAGAGCGATCCAAGCTAGGAAGTATCTGCAGGTCAAACGGCGTGCTTTCGACTGATCGATCTGCCGCAGAAAATGTGCAAAACCGGAAGCCCCTCCTAAGCCGTGGCCACTGCTGCGACCACAACTCCAAAATTAGTTCTTCTATATCGGGCCAAGCCCGACCAATCACGAGGCGGTTCTTCGGCTGGCCGTACACCGCCGAAATAAGTTGCCTTACCCACGGATCGGGCCAACTAGCTGCGCGTTCGCCGCTATTGGAGTGCATCGCGAGAGGACTTCTGTAGATGCTGAGATCGCCACTGTCATTCGGGCGCTTGAACATCGTGTTGAGCGCAGTCAACGATTGGCAGACGGCCAGATCGGCGAAGTCCACCAGCAACGTATGCGTCCAAACACAGCCTGGGCGCGACATCTCGGGTGCCGGCCAGGTTCGTGCGAGCGCATAAACACCAGAATCGACTAATGGATAGCCTGTCAGGTAGCCGTGCGGGTCGAGCCGAGCCCCGGCGCCAGAAATATCGCTAAGCGCCAAAAGGGTCTTCTGATCGCGCGAACTTAGCTGTTTGGAGAAAGCAAGTTGCCTATGGCCTTCGGCATATCCGTGAAGGGCTTGGTGCACGACGAGTCTATTTGTTACCCCATGAGCCATTGGAGCGGCTCCGTCAGGTCATGCGACTCGCCCGTGGCGCTCACAAGCTGCACCCGGACTGACGCGCAATCCAAATTCCGAAGTCTCTCCGCCTCAGGAACAGGCGCCGCATCATCGCTGACCTGCTCGTAGTCACCGCCCTGCGCGCTTACGCCAAACACTCTCCAATCCCAGCCGTCAGCGTTGCGGCGCAGGTACTGAGCGAGTAGCGGCATCTTCTGCTCAAGGTACTCAATCGGAGTGAGCCTCTCGCCTTTCGCTTTATCCCACGCTGAAAACATGACAGCCAAGCGACGTGCACCCTGATCAAGAGGCGGCACACGTAAGAGCTGCAACAAATCAACAAGTTGCACTTGCGTCGGCGAAAGTCTCGGGTGCCACTCAACGATTTCATCGTCGCCGGCAACTAAACCAAGCTTCTTGGCAAGCGCGACCTCATCCACAACCCAGCTAGGAGCCTGAATCGTGTCCGCGTGGACGAAGAGCAGGACGCCTCCTGCGCGAAGCGTTTCGGCCACTTCAGGTTCGCAGTCTCGATCCTCCCACATGCGCCGGTACGCTTCGCCGGGAAGATCTGGGAACGTCACTCGGACAGTCTCGTCCTCAGAATCAAGCAACGTCATGCTCACCAGACGGTTGCCAACTAGCGCGGTGCGATCCTGAACCCTTGCATCTCGCCACCGAGCAGCGATTTCGTTTAGGTATGAAACGTCGCCGTTACGAAGGCCCCCGAATCTCAGCAGCGTTTCCACATCCCTGGCGGTAATTACGTGCCACAGAGCTGCCAGGAACGTGGTTTTTCCGGATGCCGGCAAGCCAATAACGACTACCGAGCGATCATTACTCATGACCGCTCTCCCGTAACCGCAACAGCGCCTGTGAGACGACCGAATGCCCGGCGCGCAACGGGCAACTCTGCGGCGACTTCGAGATCAGGTTTGCGTGGCCCAAGCCAAAACTGGAGGAGATCACCGACCCCTACACCTCTAATCACAGCCTCCGATTTCGGCGAAGCAGCCACCTGAAATGTCCGGACGCCTTCAAGGCTATGGGGGAAAATCTTTTGCGCATCCGCCACTAGTGACTCAAAGAATTGGATCGCCTGGTCGCCCTTCGGGGAGGAGCGCACCTCATCGAGCTTGGTGAGAACGAACCCAAACTGACAGCCGTGGCGCACGACGTTCGCGTCATGCATCCCCTGAAGAATCATTAGAATCTCGCTGCGCAAATTATGGCGCCCGCCAGTTAGGAGGCGATGTCCATCAACCAAGACGCAAATTGTGTCCGCTGCTTCGACTTCAAAGAACCCTTTGGCATTGGACGCATCATCAGCAGCTTCGCGATACTCCTCGCCAGCACGATCGCCGAGCAATAACGAGAGACCTTCGCCGGCCAAACCACCCGCTACTTCGAGGTGATAGAAGCGAACTTCGCCACGCGGAGTTCTAGCCATGTGGGGAACACTTCGACGCGATGCAGCCCTGGCATCGTGGCAAGCCTGCTCAAAAGCATGCAGGCTTTCAGAGCGACAAAACTCCACATCCGAAACCGAGCCTTCTTGGAATAGATCATAAAGACTCGCAATCAAACTTGTCTTCCCAGAGTCGCTTGAGCCAATGATGGCAACGACGCGACCGGGCCCCCTGCGCAGAACGCGGGATGCATCATTGGCTTCCAACGCTCTGGCCGACCGCAAACCGACGTTTCGTTCGTCTCGCTCCTCAATTAGAGCCTGCTCCCCCAGCGCTGACTGCACTGGCGCCCGCCCATAATGCGGACAAGCTTCTAACGATAGGCCTTCAACGCACCGACCTGTCTCAGCGATACGGCAATCAATATTGGCGCACAGAACCGGTTCCGAAACCGCATCCGACCCTTGTTCCATGATTCACCTCAGGAGAAGCATCAAGCGCTCGCGGTAAAACAGCTCGGCCAGTGTTAGCGGGTTCATCTTGCGGGACGCATCGATTTCTGTGGCAGCCGCCCAGCCCGCAATCCATGCATCCCCAGGCCCCGTCTCTATCAGACGTTTAATGGCAAAGTGCAGCGGCTCCGTCAGCGCGGAGGGGTCCATGTCCCGGACCTGCTCGGCCAACCACTCTACGCGGATACCGTTGAGGGCTGCCGGAACAGTCATGGGTTTTTGCTTGTCCAGACCAGCGCGACTTAGCAGCGCGCTAATCGAACGAGGCCCGGGCAGCGCCCAAGTTGCGCGAGCGAGCTCACCCGCAAGTACGAACGGTCTTGCGTCCAAAGGAACTGCGTCAAAGGAGCAGTTGTAATCTTCGCTACGCAGTCCGGTGAGCCACCACAGCATCTCCAACTCTTCATCTTGAATGCTGATGAAGCGCTCAAAGGCGCGAAAAGCCTTAGAGCTTCGCTGAGCCGAAGTTCGCATTGCGATTCGCGAGGCCTCAGCGGCCAACTCAAAGGCCTGCGCAACACCATCCCAATTCGGCTGCTCACGAACCTTCGTGGCGGCCTTCTCAAAATCGAGCTTCGGTGGATCACTCGACATGAGCGTATCCAATACAGGTCGCTCGCGCCTCTCATCGGAAAGCCGAACGATTGCGTTCTCCGCAATGGATACCAGGTTCATCGGAAGCTCTGGCTTCCTAGCCTCGCTAAACGAAGCGGTGGAAATCGCAAGCGCCGCGAGCGACGCCAAATCTGCGTCGAGCGTCACGTCCTCCATAAGCACAACCAGCGTCACCGCAGAGAGTATTTGAAGCTCTCGATCGTTGCCGCTCATTTCAAACGTATCGTCCTTGCTCCGAATCGATTGCCGTATGGTCTGAACTGATTGCGGGGAAGGAAGGGCACGACCACCGAAAGCCAGGCGCACGAGCGCCTCCACCAATTTGGCGTCCGTCTCTTCAACTACGGCCATCACTCCATTCCAGCGGGCAGTTCGTCGCGAGGAGTCATCCCCTAAATTAACTGCCGAGTACCATCGCGCAAAGTCTTGATGCATCTCGTCGCCCCCTTGCACCGTCATTGGCTTTCCTTTTGCGCCACTTGTCGCGCTAGTTCGTCAAGCTTCCCGCGCTCGCTGGCCCTGATCAAAGCGCGCCCATAGCGCTCAGGCTCGGGAACTCGCATCTCGTCCTCTGTAATCAGGTCAAGGCCCAAAGCAATTTCGCGACGTTGACTTGACTGCAATTTCCAGAATCGAAAAACGAGGTTGCGCGTAATGGGGTCACCCATAGCCGCCTCACTATCCGCATCGGCCGAATCCGCCGGTTGGTAAAGGCTTTCGGAGCCTCCGATTCCAGCATCGTCAACCACACTAACACCCGAGAGCGTCGAACTTGGAATCCTGATTTCATGGCGGAACACGTCCTCTCCACCGGCATCCAAAACGGCCCTGAACTGATCAGGATTTGATTGCCATTGCCGAAGGTGCGCCTCAATGCGCAAGACGCGATCCTTGCCCTCGCCGGCAACGCGGACATCCACCAAGTTATACCCAGGCAGCCAGCCCGGCTCTTGGCGGTCCGGATTTACTGCGCCAGCGCTGAACCGGATGTACTGCGGATCTCGTTGTATGCGTTGACGATGCTTGTGGCCAAACATGTGGATTGAGGCACGACCACAAATGGCATCATTCGCGTCATCTTGGTCCATCAACCAGTCGGGCGGATGATGGCACAGCACAAGATTGACGACGTCGTCTACGGGATCGAGCACAGTTTGCAGCGGACTAAGGTAAAGGCTTTCTCTAGTGTCGTTGCCGTCCGTGCCTGACAGCAGGCTCGACGTAAGCCCATGAACTCGCAACGTCACGCCGTGATCGAGTTCCAGGTCCTGCTTCCAGTACAAGCGCTCGGGAAAATAAACTTGGCAGTTCAGATCTTTCGCAAACTCGTTGTAGGCGCCGATCGGGGCCAACAGCGCGCGACCCGTGTCAGAGTCCATGATCTGAGCGCGCAGTTCCCGATCTCGTCTCTCAGCACCTGCTTGGGAAATTGCAGCGCGGACATTGCGAGTTGCTGGCCGCTGAGCGATTGCCCGATCGACATCGTGGTTGCCAGGCACTACAAACACCCTTTCGATGGGGCACCCAGCAACAGCAGCTAACTCCCGCAACCAAGTCATCGCGACTTGGTATTCGTCGGCAGCACCTTTGAATGCGATGTCTCCGCCGACGAGAATTGCGCCCACAGGCCCTAGTTCGGCCACCCTGGCTCTCACGTCTTGCAGAAGCCGCGTTCGATATGGGCGCTCAGGATCCAAGTTGGAATCGAGGCAATCCGGGGATCGAAAGTGAATGTCCGAAACGTGCAGTAGCAGCATGAATTGGTCCAAGTCCTTTTGTATGACGAGGATAGCAGCGCCACCCGTCCCACCCGACCGCTCAGGGTGCCCCACCATTAGACACCCTAGTGTTTGGCCTATGGCCTATGACGGTAGGTTTGACGGTAACTTTACAAATGCAGACCACCTCTATCGCGGAATAGAGCCATTGCAGCGCCCTTTTCAGTAGCCCCCACCTCCACCAGTTGAAGCAAAGGCCCGCCTCGAGCGGGCCTTTGCTTTTTGCGGTCTACGCGCGCCCTGCCCGCAGGCCCGCGAACAACTGCAGCACCGCAAACACGATGTGCATGCCCGTCGACACATACCCCAGCACCATCGCATCGCCGACGGTGAAGATGTGCCAGAGCGCGATGTTCGCGCTGCCGAGCAGCGTGTGTACCGCGGACGCAGTGAAATGCCACGCGCGTTCGGGCGGCGTGCGGCTCACGCGGAGGAACCAGAAGGCCAGGATGGCGGCGAGGCCGTGCGCTTCGAGGAAGCCGAGGCCGGACACGGGCTGCGCGCCGACCACGTGCGAGAGCGGCCCCGCACCGAACCAGATGCCGCGGATGTCGAGCATGAAGAACGACACGACGGCGAACATGCCGAGGAACACGGAATTCACGAACATCAAGCGTTGACGCAGGTGCATGGTGGTATCCATTGGTTGGAGTCCCCCCGAAGGGGCGTCCTGCCCCCTGTTCAACAGCATGCCCTACTTCGCGGCCCCGGCGCGACGCAGCGGATGCGCCTCGGTGTTGAGCACCACCTTGTCGAGGTCCAGGGTCTCCGGCGGCGCAAACAACAGGTAGAAATACTTGAACGTCTCCGCCAGCACGAAGCTTTCCATGTCGTCCGCCTGCTTCATCGTCGTCACGTCGTCGATGGCGGCATACCCCGCCTCGGTGCGGCAATGGCGAACGAAGTCCTCGAACAGTTTGCGGCCCATGACGCGGTACTGCGGGTCGCCCGTGAGGCGGTACAGGTACCAGGTGGACTCGACGATCTCCGGACGCAGCGGATAGCCGGGCGCGGTGATCGCGTGCTTGCGATAGTCGTAGGCCTCGGGCTCGATGCCATGCAGGTTCCACATCGCGAACGAGGACGCCTGCAGCCGTCGCGCGTGATCGATGTCGCCGGAATACGCGAGCAACCCGGGATAAAACGCGTCGAGTGCACCGTACTCGTGGCCCGTGCGCTTGCCGGTGCGCATCTCCACCTGGCCGAACCACAACGCGCCGTCGACGTCTTCGGCCAGCCAGCGGTTGGCGGCCGCCACGCTCGGCGTCCACATGGCGAGGCAGTCCTTGTCGTCGAACAGTTTCCAGCACTTCCACAGGTACTCGTAATACGAGTCGATGCGCGCGCCGATGTGGCTGCTGGTGTTCGTCCATTTGCCGGTGACCACGTCGAAGCGTTCGCCGACCAGGTCGAGCTTCGAGCGGCGCTTGTAGGTTTCCACCAGTGCGCGCTTCGCCTTGTCGTAATACACGGGGTTGCCGGTGAGCTTGCTCAGCGTGCCGTACTCCAGCAGCAAGGTGCCCGCCTCCGCCGGATTGCTGTCGACGCCCTGCCCTTTGCCCGTGCGCAGGTTGACGTTCACGTACGGCAGGCGGGTGGGCGTGTCGAAGGCCGGGAGCAGGCGCTTGCCGAGATCCTCGGCCAGCTTGAGCAGGCGTTCGTCGCCGGTGAGCTGGTAGCCGGAGAGCAGCCCGCCGAGCAGGCGGATGACGACTTCGAAATGCTTGACGTCCATGTCCTTGTCGAAGGACAGCTTTGTCGCGATCAGTTCGCGCGTGTCCTTCGCTTCATCGTCCAGCCCCATGACCACCATCGTGTCGAGCGCATCGACCGGCGTCATCAGTAGCGATTGCGCGTACCAGTCCTGCGGCGCCTTGCTCAGTGGCTTGAGCGCGTCGTGCCCCCACGCATATTGCTTGTAGCCTCCCCAGGCATGCAGGAACTCCGCCTTGACCTGGTTGGCCAGGCGCGCGGATTCGGCATCGTCGACGACGGCCGGCTTCTCCGCGGCGACGCCGAGCATGGGCATCAACAGGAGGGACAACAACAGCGCACGCGCTTTCGACATGGGGGTTGCCTCAGGTGGAGTGGCGCAACAGGTGCAGCACGTCGTGGCATGCACCCATCGTGTGGTAGTCGGTCTTGCCGGCGGGACTCTTTTCGTCGCTGTACTTGCGGTTGCGGCGATCGAGGATGCGATACCAAGCCCCATGCTCGTGGTCGACGAAATGCCGCCACGCGTAATCCCACAGGCGGTCGTACCAGTCCCACGACCCCAGCCGCGCCGCCGCTGCGATCGATTCGGCCTGCACCCAGAAATACTTGTCGTCGTCGCAGACGCTGCCGTCCGGTGCGAAGCCGTAGCACAGGCCGCCGAACTCCGGATCCCACGCGCGCACCATCGCGATGTCGAACAGGTGCCGCGCAGTGGGCAGCGCCCACGCGACAGGCGTGCCGCGCGCGCGCAGGTGTCCGTCGAGGATGGCGAGCAGCTTCGCCCATTCGGTCTGGTGCCCCGGCTGGAAGCCCCATGGGCGGAACAGGTGTTTCGGATCGTCGCGGTGGTAATCCCAATCGACGTTCCATTGGCAATCGTAGTGTTCCCAGACCAGGCCATCGGCTTTTGCGGCCTGGCGTCGCGTCATGTTGTCGGCCAGCGTGGCTGCGCGTTCGAGATAGCGCGCCTCCCCGCTCGCTTCGTACGCGGCCAGCATCGCTTCGCATATGTGCATGTTGGCGTTCTGGCCGCGGTAGTCGCTGAAGTGCCAGACAGAATCGGCTTCGTCGCGATACAAGCCGGCCTCTGCGTCCCAGAAGCGCGCCTCGAGCAGCGCCCAGGTCTCGTCCATCCATGCGGCGGTTTCTGCGATCCCCGCTTTCCGTGCAGTCGCATAAGCCAGCAGCACGAAGGCCACGCCGTAGCAGTGGTTGGTCGCGTCTTCCACGCGGCTGTCGCGAAGCGTCCACGCGTAGCCGCCGGTGGTCGGATTGCGGTGCACGTCGCGCAGGTAGGTCAGGCCATGCCGGACGGCATCGAGGTATTGCGCGCGCAAGGCGCCGTCTTCGCCGAACTCGTTCGCGGCCATCGCGTAGTTGAAAACGAAGCGCGTGCTGCTGACGAGGTGCCGATGGCTGCGGTCGTAGACCGTGCCATCGTCCTTGAAGTAATGGAAAAACCCGCCGTCGGGATCGATGCAACGCGGGTGGTAGAAGGCCATCGTGCGTGCGATGTGCGCGCGCAGGAACTCGGGCGAGCGGAAATCCGGCGTGGTCATGGATCGTTACCCAGCAAGGCAGTGACTTCAGCGTGGGCGGGCATCGCGGCGAACGCGCCCTGGCGCGTCACCGCCAGTGCACCGACGGCCGCACCGAATCGCAGCGCCTCCGTGATGGCGGCGGCATCGGCGGCGAACTGCGGAAAACTTGCGCCATCGATGCCGCGTTGCGCGAGGTGGAACAACACGCCGCCGACGAACGCATCGCCCGCCGCTGTCGTGTCCACGGCGCGCACCTTGAATGCGGGCACTTCGCCGCGACCCTTGCGCGTGTGCCATTGCAGCGTGGCGGCGCCGTCGGTCACGACCAGCAGGCGCGCATGGCCTTCCAGGATGCGCTGCACCACCGCCTCTTCACCGCCGGGCGTGGCATCGGCAAGATAGTCGAGTTCGTTGCGGGCGAGCTTCACTATGTCCGCTTCCATGAGCGCACTCCACAAGCGCGGTCGCGGGTCTGCGTGCTCCGGCCACAACGCGGGGCGCAGGTTGAGATCCAGGCTGACGACCGCGCCCGCGCCGCGCGCGCGCGCCATGCCTTGCAGCGTGGCCTGCGCGATGTCGGCTTCGGTCATGCTGTTGGAGCACACATGGAAGACGGCCGTCTGCGTGAACGACGCCTCGTGGAAATGCGCATCGCGGAACAACAGATCGGCCGCAGGCGGACGATAGAAACTGAAATGGCGTTCGCCGTCCGCGTCCAGTTGGACGAAGGCCAGCGCGGTGCGCGCCGCGTCGGTGCGGACGAGGTGCGAGGTGTCCACGCCCGCATCGCGCAGGCTTTCCAGCAGGAAGTCGCCGAACATGTCGGCGCCGAGCATGCCGACGAACTGCGCCTGCGCACCAAGCCGCGCGACCGCGACGGCCACGTTGGCCGGCGCACCGCCCGCATGCTGCAGGAACGCACGCGGCGCATCGGGCGCGCCGCCGGGCTGGGCCAGGAAGTCGATCAGCGCTTCGCCGAAGCAAACGATCTTCATGCAGCGCCTGCCATCCGCACGCGCGAACCACGCAAGCCATACCACACGATGTACGCGTAGCAGAGCGCCGACACGACGAACGCGAGCTGCAGCGCCCGGGTTTCGCCGTGTGCCCCCTGGAGCGCATCGACCACCAGGCCCTGCAGCGGCGGAATCACCGCACCGCCGACGATGGCCATGACCAACAGGCTCGCCGCCTTTTCCGTCATCGACCCCAGGCGTTCGATCGCGAGGGTGAAGATCGTCGGGAACATGATCGAGTTGAACAGCCCGACCGCCACGACGCTCCAGGTCGCCAAGCTCCCCGTGGTGTTCATCGTCACCAGCAGCAGGCCGATGTTGATCGCGGCAGCAGCGGGCAGCATGCGGCGCGGATTGGCGCGCAACAGCAACAACGCGCCGATGAACCGGCCGATCATGGCGGACAGGTGGTAGAAGGACAGGTACGCCGAAGCCGATTCCGGCGACATGTTGCCGATCTCCGGCCGCGACACGTAATTGACCATGAAGTGCGCGACGGTCACTTCCACGCCGACGTAGAAGAAGATCGCGAGCACGCCCCAGCGCACATGCGGCAACGCGAGCAGTTCAGCGAACGTGTGGTGGCGGACCTCGGCACGCTCCGTCGCTTCGGTGAGCGGCGGCATGCGGAACAGATGGACGGCCAGCGCCAGCAGGATCAGCGCAATCGCCACGCCCACGTACAGGGGCTCGACCGTGGACGCACGTTCGGAGGCCGGCAGCGCCGCCAGCTGTTCGGCGCTGAGCAGCGTGGCGCTGAAGATGAGCACGCCCGCGACGTACGGCCCGATGGTGTGTCCCAGCGAGTTCACCGCCTGCGCGAAGTTGAGGCGGCTCGCCGCGCGTTCCGGGGCGCCGAGCAGGCTGACATAAGGATTGGCCGACACCTGCAACAACACGATGCCGGTGGCCAGGATGAACAAGGCCGGCAGGAACAGTTCGAAGGATCCCATCCGCGCCGCAGGCAGGATCAGCAGCGCACCGGCGCCTGCGACGAGCAGGCCGACCACGATGCCCATCTTGAATCCCAACCGGCCCACCACCTTGCCCGCGGGCACGGCCATCACGAAGTACGCACCGAAGAACGCCGAGTCCAGCAACATCGAACGCGCGTGCGTCAGTTCGAACACCGACTGCAGGTGCGGGATCAGCACGCCGTTGAGCTCGGTGATGAAGCCCCACATGAAGAAGATCGCCGTCATCGCCACCAGCGCGACGCGCGTGTTGACGACAGGTGCGGCGCGCGATGCGGCCAACGGTGTGCTCATGGGGTGTCCTCTTGCGAATGGGAATGCGTGGTCGGCCCGCTGCTGCCGCGCACGACGAGCTGCACCGGCGCCACCACGTTGCAGGGGGCAGCGTCCGGCGATCGCACGCGTTGCAGCAGCAGTTCGGCGGCCTGGCGGCCGCGTGCGCGCGGGTCGACGGACAAGGTGGTCAGCGACGGCGTGGACAATGCGGCTTCGGGGATGTCGTCGAAGCCGGTGATGGCGAAATCGATGCCCGGACGCGTGCCGCGCGCCTGCAGGCCGAGCATCAGTCCGAGCGCGACGGTGTCGTTGTAGCAGACGGCCGCGGTGAGATTCGGATCGCCTTCGAACAGCAAACGCGTTGCGTGCGCGGCGGCCACGCGGGTCGGTGCACATTCGATGAGCCAGCGCGACTCAGGCGGCATGCCGGCCGCCGACATCGCCTGCGTGTAGCCCTGACGGCGGTGTCGCCAGGAACTGGAATCGCCATGTCCCCCGAAGAAGGCAATGCGCCGGTGGCCGAGCGACAACAAGTGCTCGGTGGCCAGTCGCGCGCCGCGTTCGTTCTCCAGCGCAAGGAAATCCCAGTCGCCGCCGGCGAGCGCGCGATTGAACAGCAACACCGGTGTGATGCCGACCGCGCGACGCACCGCGGCACCGTCGCTGTGCGCGGCCGGCGACAGGATGATCCCGGCCGGTCCGTGTTCCAGCAACGAATCGAGCACTGCTTGCTGGCGCTCGGGGGACTCGTTCGTGCTGCCCAGCAAGGTGACGTAGCCGTCGACCCCCAGCGCTTCGTCCACGCCCGCGGCGAACTCCGCGAAGAACGGATTCGACAGATCGTTGATCACCAGGGCCACGCTGGATGATGTGCGACGCCGCAGGTTCGCCGCGGCACGGTTGTAGACGTAGCCCTGGCGCTTGAGCTCGGCTTCCACGCGCGCACGCGTATCGACGTTGACCAAGGGGCTGCGACGCAACACCAGCGACACGGTGGCGCGCGAGACATCGCAGGCGCGCGCGATGTCGTTGACGGTGACGGGCTTCTGGCGCGTCATGGCGATCGCGCCTGCAGTGCGCACGCGGGCGGCGGAAGATCGTCGGGCTGCGTGCCCCACGTCCCCGGCGCATCGCCCAGCGCGAAGCGCAGGGAGCCGCCCGCGCGGATTGCATCCCAATCGAGCCAGACATGTTGCGAGGACGCGCCGTTAAACGCCACGTCCTGGATGTAGCGCACCCCGCCCCTGCCCGGCGCTTCGATGCGCAGGGTCTTTCCGCTGCCGAGATCCAGCGCGACGCGTTCGAAGCGTGGCGGATGCAAAAGCAGTCGCCCCGTGCCCGGCATCGCCGGATACAGCCCGATCGCGCTGAACAGATACCACGCCGACATCGTGCCCAGGTCGTCGTTGCCCGTGACACCGTTGGGCGCGTTGGTGAACAGCGCTTGCGCAGCGCGCAGGACGACAGCGGTCTTCGCCGGCTCCCCGATCAGCGTGTACATCCACGGCGCGTGGAGGTCGGGCTCGTTGTTGGGGTTGTAACGGAACTGGTTGTAGTAATCGTAGGAGCCGACGACCCATTGCTTGCGCGCGGCATCGGCGGGATTCGCCCGCAAGGCGTCGTACGCGAAGAACGCATCGAGGCGTTTGCCGGCGTTCTCCTTCCCGCCCATGGCCGCGACGAGCCCGGGCACGTCCTGCTGCACCAGCCATTGGTACTGCCACGCGGTGCCTTCGTGGAATCCGTGCTGCGAACGCGGGTCGTAATCGCCCCGCGGCGTCGCATACCACGTGCCGTCTTCGGTACGTGGGCGAGGAAACCCGTGGAATCCGGTGTCCTTGTCCACGACGGCGTCGTCCCAGACATTGCGCCAGTTGCCGCCGCGCGCGCCCAGCGTCGCAGCGGCAGCGTGCTCGCCGAGGGCCGTCGCCATCTGCGCGAGCGCGCAGTCGGCCATTGCGTATTCGAGCGTGGCCGAACCACCGTGGTGCGGATCCACGTCCATGCCTTTCGAAGGAAATGCGCGGTCGTAGGCCACGAACCCGCGTGCAAGGTAACTGTCGTTGCCGGCACGGCCCTGCGCACGCGACATCGCGGGCGGACGGCCGTTGGCGTTCTGCCACAAGGCCTGCCATGCCTCCCATTCGCGACCCGCGAGTGCGCCGAACTTCCACAGATCCACCAGGAAGGGCGTCACCGGATCGCCGGTCATGATGTTGGTGTCGAAGTTGGCGTAGCCCCAGCGCGGCAGCCACCCCATCTGTTCGTGGATCGCAAGCATCGACTGCGCGATGTCGCGCGCACGTTGCGGCCGGAACATCGCCAGCCACTGGTTCTGCGCGCGGTAGGTATCCCACAGCGAAAAGTATTCGTGGTAGGTCCATCCACGCGCGACATGGATCGCGTCGTCGTAGCCGCGATAGCGGCCGTCGGCGTCGCTCCCCGTCAGCGGCTGCAGCAAGGCGTGGTAGAGCGCCGTGTAGAACACCGTTCGGTCGTCGGCGTTACCGCCCTCGATCTGCACCGACGACAGTTCCCTGCGCCATTGCGCTTGCGCCGCCTCGCGCATCGCATCGAACCCCAGGAGTCGCCCACCGCGCTTGCCTTCGTCCTCGAGGTTGCGGCGCGCGCCGTCGGCGTCGACGTGCGAAATCGCACTGGTCACCGTCATGCTGCGGGATGCGCCGAGGTCGAAGGTCAACCACGCGCCGTTCGCCACTTCCCACTGCGCGCCCATGCTCGTGCGCGAGCCCGGCACGCTGCCGTCCTTGTCCCAGGTGCCGAAGGCCTTGAAGGGCCGATCGAACTCAAGCCGGAACCAGGTGGTGTATTGCGTTCCGCCGCAGAAGCTCTTCGTCACCAGCTTGCCTTCGACGACGCGGTCGCCGACGACATGCACCACGCTGCCGACTACTTCGTGCTTTTCGTTCGCCTGGCCGAGGTTCACCAGCACCTGGCCGGTCTTCTCGCGCGCGTCGAAGGTGTAACGCTCCGCGGCGGCGCGCGTCAGTGCGGTCGCTTCGGCATCGATGCCGCCGTAATCCGTCAGCCGCACGCGGTAGTAACCGGCCTGGCCGACTTCGCCTTCATGCGTGTAGGTCGAGGCGTAGTCGCGATAGTCGTAGGACTTCAACGTTCCGGTCACGGGGAGCACGGTGACCTGCCCGCCCTGTTCCCAGCACCCGGCACCCGAAATGAAGGAATGCCCGAAGCCGCGGATCTTCGTGTTGTCGTAGCGCCAGCCCGCGTAGTGCTCGCCCACCGGCGAGACCTGGATGAGTCCGAACGGCGCCGACGCGCCCGGGAACGTATTGCCCTCGTCCCGGGTGCCGATGAACGTGTTGACCGAGGCCTCGAGGTGCGCGTTGTCCGACGCCGCCTGCGCGGCCGCCGAGAACGCCAGCAATACCCCAGCGGCCGCCAACACCACGTGCATCGTTACCCCGCCCAGGACTAGATCGATCTAAACAGACCACACCCGGTGCCAAAGTACATGCGGCAGTGCAGCATGATGGCCGCACGAACAGTGCTAATTTGCCGGCTTGGAACGATCCAAACGGTGCAGAGATGACGAGACGGACGAAGGCGGGCCTGGCAAGAACCACCTTGACGGCGGCGGCCCTGGCAGCGGCCGCCGCGGGCGCGATCGGGAGCGAGGCCATGGCCGCGGACCGTGGCGCGAATGCCTGGGCCGCCGTGGATCCCTTCATCGGCACGGGTGGCGAAGGCCACACCTTCCCGGGCGCGGTCGTCCCCTTCGGCATGATCCAGCTCAGCCCGGACACGCAGATCAAGCCCCGCAAGGAGGCCTATGGCTGGGCGGCCGGCTATCGCTACGACGACAAGACCATCGTCGGCTTCTCGCACACGCACTTCTCCGGCACGGGCCATTCGGACCTGGGCGACGTGCTGGTGATGCCGATCACGGGCGAAGTGAAGCTCGAGCGCGGCGACGTCGACAAGCCCGGCAGCGGATACACCTCGCGCTTCTCGCACAAGGGCGAAGTCGCGCAGCCCGGCTACTACGCAGTGACGCTCGACGACTACGGCATCCGCGCCGAACTCACGGCAGGAGCGCGCGTGGGTGTGCATCGCTACACCTTCCCCAAGGGCACGCCCGCGCATGTGCTCGTCGATCTGCGCACGAGCATGTACGACTATCCCGGCAAGGTGATGTGGTCGCGCCTGCGCCTGCATCCGGATGGCACGCTCACGGGGTTCCGCGAAACGCGCGGTTGGGCGCCCGGCCGCCAGGTGTACTTCGCGATGCGCTTCTCGTTGCCGGTCAGCGGACATCAGTTCAACGACACGGAACAGGACGTGCCCTACAAGGGCTTCCCACCGCCGGGCAAGGACGATCCGCGCCAGCGCGCGCAGATCGAAGGGCGCCAATTGGTCGGTGCCCTCGACTTCGCCGATGCACCGGGACAGCAGTTGGTGGTGAAGGTGGCGATCTCGCCGGTGGGCGAAGACAGCGCGCTGGCGAATCTCGACGCCGGCATGCCCGACTGGAATTTCGATCGCGTGCGTGCGGAGGCGAAGGCGCAATGGAGCCAGGCGCTCGGCGCCATCGACATCGATGCGCCCGAGCCGATGCGGCGCAGTTTCTACACCGCGCTCTACCACGCGTTCATGGGACCGAGCCTGTTCATGGACAGCGACGGTCGTTACCGCGGCCCCGACAACGCCGTGCACCAGGCGAAGGGGTTCACGAACTACTCGACGTTCTCGTTGTGGGACACCTACCGCGCCTTGCATCCGCTGCTCACGCTGGTGCAACCGGCGCAGCGCAACAACGACTTCATCCGCTCGCTGTTGGCCGCACAAAGCGCGAGCCCCTACGGCGTGCTTCCGGTCTGGGCGTTCCATGGCCAGGAGACGTGGTGCATGATCGGCTACCACGCGGTGCCGGTGATCGCCGACGCGTACATGAAGGGCATCCGCGACTACGACGCCGACGCCGCGCTCAAGGCCATGGTGGCGAGCGCCAGTTACGGGCCCTATGACGGCCTCGCGCAATACATGGAACTCGGTTACGTCCCGATCGACGAAGAAGACGAGGCCGCCTCGAAGACGCTCGAGTACGCCTTCGACGACTGGACCATCGCGCGCATGGCCGAAGCCATGGGCCGCCAGGACGTCGCAGCGCAGTTCCGGAAGCGTGCGACGAACTGGAAGCACGCCTTCGATCCCGCCACCGGCTTCATGCGCGCGCGCAAGCGCGATGGCAGCTTCCGCGAGCCCTTCGACGCGACCGCCAGCGGCTACGGCTCCGATTACACCGAAGGCAACGCCTGGCAATACTCGTGGTACGTGCCACAGGACGTGGCGGGCCTGGCACAGGCGCATGGTGGCGCCGACAAACTGCTGGCGAAACTCGACGAAGTGTTCGACGCGAAGGTCGATCCGAAAACCTTCGCGCACATGGAAGACATCACCGGCCTGATCGGCTGGTACGCACACGGCAACGAACCCAGCCACCACGTCGCCTACCTGTATGCCGCGGCCGGCCAGCCCTGGCGCACGCAGCAACGCCTGGGGCCGATCATGGCGAGCCAGTACTCGCCGCGGCCGGATGGCTTGTCCGGCAACGACGACCTCGGCCAGATGTCGGCGTGGTTCGTGTTCACCGCGCTGGGCTTCTATCCGATCGCGCCGGGCAGCAACGAGTACATCATCGGCCGTCCCTTCCTGCCGCGCGCGACGCTCGACCTGCCCAACGGCAAGCGCTTCACCGTGATCGCCGACGGGCTGGACGATGCGCATGCCTACATCGCCAGCGCCACGCTCAACGGAAAGCCGCTGGATCGCGCCTTCCTTCGCCACGAGGAGATCGTGGCGGGCGGCGAGTTGCGCTTCACGATGCAGGCGCAGCCCAACCGGGCGTGGCCGGGGGCGAATGCGGTGAAGCCTTTTTCGATGTCTGCCTCGATGCAGTAAGCCCTACCTGGCCATCGCGCTTCGGTGCGGGCCCGCATGCACATGCGTGCTCGCATCGCTGACTTCCCCGCCGTCGTCGGTCACGCGCACGGTGACGATGCGGTGCTCCGTTTCCGGAACCTTGACGGTCACTTCGAACGGCGGCTCGCTGCGCGAGCCCACGGGGACGAACTTCGCTTCGAACAGATCGCTGTCGGCCATGAAGAATTCGACGTTGCGGATCTTGCCGTCGGCGTCGGTGGCTTCGGCGGTCAGGATCACGGTGCCCGGGGTGTCGCCGGCGCGGGCCTGCAGGCTCACGACAGGGGGCAGGTCTTTGACACCGACCACCTCGCGGTCGTCCACGCTCGTGCGTCCTGCGTCGTCTTCGGCGACGGCTCGCAGGCGCTGCGGACCGACGGCCGGGGTCCATTCGAAGGTGGACGCGCCCGGCTGCGATTCCACCGGTTTGTCGTCGACGAACAGCGCGATCTTGCGGACCTTGCCGTTCGGGGCGACCGCGTCGACGTTCAACTTCATGGGCTGGCCCGCGTGGACGAGCGCGTCGTCGAGCGCCATGCGCACGCTCGGCGGTTCGGAAGTATCGGCGCGGTTCGCCGCGAGCGATGCGTCGAAGATCAGGTCGTCCTGCGCGTTGTCTTCGAACTGATGCACTTCGACGGCGAGCACGTTGGTGCCTGCGCGCAACGCCTCCGGTGACAGGCGCACGGGGAAAAACGCGAGTTCCTCCGCCCCCGAGCGCGGCTTCAACACTTGCTTGTCGAAGTTCTCGCGATGCATCTCGCGCCCGTTGAGGTAGACGATCGCGCCATCGTCGACGCGCAGGCGCAGCGTGAGATCGCGCAGCAGTTGCGGGTCCTGGACGTCGAAGCGCTGGCGGAAATACGCGACCTTCGTGCCCGGGGCGACGCCGGTCATCGCTTCGAGCTTCGGCGCGAAGCCCAGCGGCGCAGGCGCTTCGGACCAACCCGCATCGTCGAAGTCGGGCGCGGTCCAGCCGGTCGGTGCCTGGTCGCTCACCCGCCACGTGCTGCCCGCCTTGACCAGGTTGCGTTGCGAGACGTCGAGCTCGAACCGCACGCCACCGACGACATCGCGCGCCTTTCCATCCGTGCGCTGCTGCACGACATCGAACAGTAGCGGCTCCTTCGCCGGTTTGAAATCGGGACGCAGGTGAAACACGAGCTGCAACGGGAATCGCTCTCCGGGTTTCAGCACGATGCCGTCCAATACATCGTCGAAACCGCGCAAACGCAGCACGACTGTGTCCTGCTGCATCCGCTGCGCCTGTTTCAGCGGCTCCCTCCCCTGCCCCGCGATCCGACGGAACAGCTCCGCCGGCATGCCCACATCGATCGCTTCCACGACCTCCCCGAGCGGCGCAAACCCCTTCACTTCGCGGAACTGCAGCGCTGTCGTCATCGGTGCGTCGGTGTCGTTCGCCATCATCATCGCCATCGCGGCCTGTGCGCCGCTGAAGGCATCGACCACCTGGATGTTCCGCCATGCCAGGTTGTTGCCATTGCGCACGTTGGTGGTGACGTTCGTTCCCTCGGTGGTCGATATCGGCGTGATGCGCGCCAGCAGGCCGTACTGGCTGTCTCCGAGGCAGGAATAGTTCGCCGGATTCGGCGGGTACCACGGGACTTCGAGGATCGTCGCCTGACCCGGCGCAAGCACGGGAATGGTGAGCGGCGCGGCGTCGTAGATCGGCGGCGAGAGCACCGAACGATCCATGCTGTTCTTCGTCACGATGAAACCACCCGCCGAGCTCCACGGATCGATCGGCGATCCCGTCGGCACCACACCGCTCCACGGGCGCAGGCCGTTGACCATCACCGCGCTCGTCGCGGAAGACCCGTACGCGGTGGCAGCTTCGAAGCGCGTCGTGTTCCCGCGTTGCCAACGCGACCACAGTTGGTCGACCTTGGTATGCAGCAGGAAGAAGAACGGATCGCGCGCCGCGGACGCAACGACCGCCATCGAACCACCCGTCCCACCGATGTAGCCGTGGTTCGCGTCATGGTTGGGCGTGGTTTCGAGCTGCACGCTGAAGTTTTCCGCCGCATTCGTGCCGCGGTAGTTGGCCCAGCCCATCATCGTCGTATCCGACACCGACGCGGGCGAGCCGGTGCGCAGGTTGCGCACGACGCTCGCGCCTTCCGACGCGATGGGTTCCAGCGCAGGCGACAGCGGCGCCCCCATGCTCGTACCGCCGGTCCCGCGACCGGAGTTGCCCATGAACGTCGACGTGAACAGATTCACCCCGCCCGTGCTGTTGGTCGGATCCGTCGTCCATTGCCAGTACATCAATTTGACCCGCGGATCGGCTTCCTGCAGCAGGAGCTCCAGGCGATTGAGGAACTCGCGATGCCACGGCAGGAATGCGGGGTTGTGGTGCTCCGGCGCACGCACGTGGATCTGCTGTTGCTTCGTCCAGTAGTCGTAGCCGGTGAGCAGCGCGAAGGAAGGTGTCGTGGCGATCGCGATGTAGGCATCGCGCAAGCGCGTGCGTTGCGTGTCCGTCGCAGCAGCCGCGTTGACGCGCGGCTTGGTGATCTCCGCGCCCGTGAGTCGATTGGCGCCGCATACGACGGGATAGGCATCGACCCACCCCGACGACCAGGCCGGTCCCGCCGCACCTTTCGACCAGTACACATGCAGTTGCTCGGTGCCCGCCGATGACGACGTCCCACGATTGCGCACGCGCACGTAGACGTAGTTCGGCAAGGCAAACCGTGGATTGCGATACTCGGGACTCTGGTGCGCCGCAGGCGTCCAAGGGGGCGACGCCGGGTTGAACGGCGTCGGGCGCCAATTGGGGTCGGGGCTGTTGCGGACCCAGATGTCCTGCGAGACCCACATCGGCCCGCTGTCGGGATTGGGCTGCACGCCGGTATCGGCGGGTGTGTCGCGAATGTACAGATCAGCTTGGGCGAAGGCCGCGTTCGCTGCGCACAGCGCGAACGCGGCGACGACGAGTTGCTTCACCCTCAAGCGCTTGCACATGGCAGCTCTCCTTGCGCCCCTGCCTTAAGGAAGGACGCAAGGCATCGCCCGAATGGGTCACGTCGTGCGATGCCAAGGGTGCCAGTCGCATTCATGTCGAGAGCTTTCGTAGCAGCGACGCGGCGATCTCCGCGCGCGTCGGTGGGAGCGGTCCTCCTAAAGTGCCTCCCCCGTCCATGGGGACGGCGGAGCAAGGGAATCCAATGATCAAACAATTGATGGCGGCCATGCTGGCGGCTGCGTGCCTGTACGTGTCCACGGTGTCCGCACAGGAAAGCGATCCCATCGACGAGTTGCCTTGGCAGCCCGGCCCGACGACGGGGAAGATCGGCAACCACGCCACGGTCGAAGTGCCCGTGGGCTACAAGTTCCTCGGCCCGGTCGGCGCGAAGGAATTCAACCGCCTCACCCAGAACCCGGACCCGGGCATGGATGAGTACCTGCTCGCCAAGCAGGACAACCAGTGGATCGCGTTCTTCTCCTTCAGCGACGTGGGTTACGTGAAGGACGAAGACAAGCTCGATGCCGACGATCTGCTCAAGAGCACGACCGAAGGCACCGAGGTATCGAACAAGGAACGCAAGGAGAACGGCTGGCCCACGCTGCACGTCACCGGTTGGGCGTTCAAACCGCAATACGACAAGGACCTGAAGTCGCTCGAGTGGGCGATCCGTCTCAAGGGCGAAGGCCAATCGGAGGAAAGCATCAACTACAACACGCGCCTGCTCGGTCGCCGCGGCGTCATCGAGGTGTTGGTGTTGACCTCGCCGCAGGACCTGCAGGCGAGCGTGGTCGACTTCAAGACCAAGCTTCCGGGCTTCGCCTTCAATCCGGGCGAGAAGTACGCCGAGTTCCGTGATGGCGACCGCATCGCCGAGTACGGGCTTGCGGCGCTCGTCACCGGCGGCGCGGCGGCGATGGCCGCAAAGAAGGGACTGTTCGGCGTGATCGGCCTGTTCCTGCTGAAAACGTGGAAGCTGGCGCTCATCGGCATCGTGGCGGTCGGCGCGATCGTGATGAAGCTCTTCCTGAAGAAGAAGCCGGGCACGGTGGAGTGAGCGACGGCACCGCGCTAAGGCATCAACGACAAGCGCTCTGCCGCCAACGTTTTTGCCAGCCCCTCCCGCTGCGCCCGGTACATCCGATGCAACTCCGCATTCCGCGCAACGATGCGCGGATCGTCCGCGATCCCCAACCAACGTTGCCGCGCTTCGCGACCCACTTGTTCGGCGTACGGCGCGGCGATCTCGGCGCGGACCAGCGCTTCGCGATCCGAACCCAGGAACGCGAAATACCGTGCATTCCATGGCTTGCGCATCCACGTCTCGCCTCTGAACGCAGTCACGGTGGCCAGCAACTCGGCGCGTCGCGCGTTCCAGTCGCCCGGATCGGCCAGGCACGGCGCCAGCGTCGAGAGTCGCCGGATCTGGGCGTTGACCGAAACGCCATTGGGGACCAGTGCACGAAAGCCGGCCACGTCGTAGTGCGCAGGCAACACGCCCGCCCGCACGAGCGCCTGGCGCATGTCCTCCGTCCGCCCGAGTTCCACCGATGCCAGGCAACCAGCACCCACCGCGTCGGTCCAATCCCAGCGACGTTCTTCGGCGGCGCGCGGGATCAGCGCGATGGCACCGTCATACGCCGCCTGCGCGTGACCGCGCGAGTGATCGAGCACCACGCGCGTGCTCTCCGCGAACAGGTTGCCGGGCGCGAGGCGCTGCGACAGCGCGAGCCACGCATCGGCGGCCGCGGGCTCCCCCAGGTCCTCCAGCGACGGCGCCATGTCCGCGGCGATCTCGTGGTCGTCCGGGTCGATGCGATGGGCGATCAGCGACCAATGGACGAACCCGGCGGGATCGTTCCGGAATGCCGCGACGTTCCCCATGGACGTCGCGGCATTCGGATTCCGGGGTTGCAGTTCCCAGGCGCGCTGCGCGCTGGCCTGCGCCTCGTCGAGCCGCCCCATCCACGACAGTGCACTGGTCTTGAAGAAAAGCAGCGAACCGTTGAGCGGATCCAGTCGCACCACCGACTCGATCTCCGCGAGCGCCGCTTCGAACTCCATGTCGTACATGTGCAGCCGCGCCTGGGACATGCGCAGCCCCATGTCGTTGGGCGCACGCGCGATCGCCTGCGCCAACAGGCGTCGCGCGAGGTCGCCGTCGCCCGCTTCTTCCGCCTGCACGGCCCGGAATCCGAGCAACTGGCCGTTGTCCGGATCGATGCGTGCGATGCGATCGAGCCAGGGCCGCGCACGCAATGCGGCGGTGCGCCGCGAAATCTTGCCGGTCTGCGCCATCGACATCCACACGCGCACCAGGCCGACCATCGCGTCCAGGTAATTCGGATCGCGCGCGAGTGCCTGTTGCATCGCGCGCTCGGCGATGTCGAGCGAACCGAAACTGTCGATCGCGATCTGTTGCAGGCCGTGGACGTAGGCATCGTAGGCGGCCACGTCATGCGTGCCGCCCTGCACGATCGCGGCGCGCTCGCCCGGCAGCACCTCGCCCACCAGCGCCCTGGCGACCTCCGAGGCGATCTCGTCCTGGATCGCAAACAGATCGGACATGCGGCGGTCGTAACTGCGCGACCACACTTCCGAGCCATCATCGGTGCGCACCAATTGCGCGGTGATGCGGACCATCTCGCCGGAACGTTGCACGCTGCCTTCCACCACGGTCGCCACGCCGAGCAATCCGCCGATGTGGCGCACGTCATCCTGCTTGCCGCGGAAGGAAAACGAGGAAGTGCGCGCAGCGACCTTGAGCTTCGGCACCTGCGCGAGCTTGTGCAGCAGGGTCTCGCTCAACCCATCGGAGAAGTATTCGTCGCCGGGGCGCGAGGACAGATTGAGGAACGGCAGCACGGCCGTGGACGCGTCGCCAAGCCGCGCATGCGATCCGCGCAGGCCGACGTCGCCGGACAGCACATGCACGAACCAGCCAAGGGTCGCGGCGACCAGCAGGGCCGCAATGCCGAACACGCGCTTGTTTCCTTTCGGCGCACGCTCGAGCCGCAAGCCACCGGGCGTCAGTTCCATCAGCCACGCGAGCACCACCGCCACCGGCAGTCCCAGCAACGCGAGCAAGGTGATCAGGCGCGGCACCCAGTCGGGCAAGCCCAGCTGCGGCGCCACCGTCGCGCCGACCTGGATGACCAGCCAGGCGACGACCAGATAGCCCGCCGCGACCTTGAAGACCTTGCGACGCCTCAGCTCCGCGAACAGCGACATCGCGCTCTCCGGCCCGGGTCAGGCGCGGGCGGCCTCTTGTTCCAACGCGGCGCGTCGGTGGGACCGGTCCTGCTAAAATCCCTCCACCGGCCGTGGGGACGGCCGAAGAAGGGAATCCGGTGATCAAACATTTGATGGCGGCCACGCTGGCCGCTGCGTGCCTGTTCGTGTCCACGGTGTCCGCACAGGAAAGCAATCCCATCGACGCGCTGCCGTGGCAGGCCGGTCCGATGACGGGGAAGATCGGCAACAACGCCACGATCGAGGTGCCGGCGGGCTACAAGTTCCTCGGCCCGGCGGGCGCGAAGGAGTTCAACCGCCTCACCGAGAACCCGAGCCCGGACGTGGATGAGTACCTGCTCGCCAAGCAGGACTACCAGTGGATCGCGTTCTTCTCCTTCAGCGACGTGGGGTACGTGAAGGACGACGAGAAGCTCGACGCCGACGACCTGCTCAAGAGCACGACCGAAGGCACCGAGGAGTCCAACAAGGAGCGCAAGGAGAACGGCTGGCGCCCCGTGCACGTCACCGGTTGGGCGTTCAAGCCGCAATACGACAAGGGCCTGAAGTCGCTCGAATGGGCGTTCCGCCTCAAGGGCGAGGGCCAGTCGGGCGAGAGCATCAACTACAACACGCGCCTGCTCGGTCGCCGCGGTGTCATCGAGGTGTTGGTGCTGACTACGGAACAGGACCTGCAGGCGAGCGTGGCCGACTTCAAGACCAAGCTTCCTGGCTTCGCCTTCAATCCGGGCGAGAAGTACGCCGAGTTCCGCGACGGTGACCGCATCGCCGAGTACGGCCTCGCGGCGCTCGTCACCGGCGGCGCGGCGGCGGTGGCCGCGAAGAAGGGACTGTTCGGCGTGATCGGCGTGTTCCTGCTGAAGATGTGGAAGCTGGCGCTCATCGGCATCGCGGCGGTCGGCGCGGCCGTGAAGAAGTTCTTCCAGAAGAAGCAGCCGGGCACGGTGGAGTGATCGACGGCACCGCGCTCGCGCTCGTCGCCGGTGCGATCGCGTTGTACGTGTACGACGCGAGCCTGATGTTGTTCCGCGACGAGGTCGTGTTCACGCATGGCGCGCGCGGTTGGCGCGCCACGCTGGGCAGCGGGCTCGTGCTCGGCGGGCGTTACCTGGTCGTGCCGGGCGCATGGGCGCCCGGGCGGCCGATCTTTCGCGCAGGCTGGTCGGACACGGTGCCGCGCGACCGCCCGCGTGCGCCCATGCGCGCGGTGTTGCAGGCGCTGCGTCCGTTGCAATGGGCGAGCCGCACGCTGGCCGTGTTGCTGTTCGTCGGCATGCCGCTCGGCTTGTTCCTGCAGGTGGGCCCCAGGTGGATGCTCGCGCTCCTCGTGGGCCTGTACGGCATCGCGGCGGCGTGCGTTGCGTGGACGTGGCGATGCCGGCGTGTGTTCGGCCTCGACCGCAAGGCCTTCGCCGCACTCGCCTTCGACGTGCTCGCCTGCCCGCCGTTCGCGATCAACATCGTGATGAAACTGACCCTGCACATCGGCTTGCCGAATCCGCCCGGGGATTTCGCGCGTCGCCTGCTGCCCGCGACCGATTGCGCGGCGCTGCTGCAAGCGGCCCACGCGCGCATGTACCCGGATGCATCGAACGAGGAGACACTGCGATGACGTTCACCGAAGGCGGCGCGATCGTGAGCGGTCTGGTCGTCGGGTATTGGTTGATCTCGGTGTTCCTGCCGAACGTGCGCGACGAGTCGGATGCGTCGTCGGACGACGTCGACCCGCCCACCCCGGCCCCACCGGCCTGGCATGACGTGCTCAACGTCGCGCCGCACGCCTCGCGCGCGGAGATCGACCTGGCGTATCGCCGCGCGATCGCGCAATACCATCCCGACCGCGTCGCCAACCTCGGACCGGAGATCCGCGCCGTCGCCGAAGCGAAATCGCGACAGATCAACGAAGCCTACGACCAGGCGATGCGCAGCACGGTCGAACTCTGACGCAACGAAAAGCCCCGCCGAAGCGGGGCTTTCATCGAGCGAAGCGCGAAGCTTACTTCGTGTCGCCAACGACGCCCTTGCTGACGACGACCTTCACGTCCACCTTGCGCGCATTGGCATTGCTGCCACTGCCGGCATCGGCCGCGACGCCCATGCCATCACCCTGCTGCACGCGCCCGGGCTGCAGGCCACCGGTGGTCTGCAGGTAGTGCGCCACGGCATCCGCGCGCGACTTGCTCAGGCGCTGGTTGGTGGCGGCGTTGCCGGTGGAGTCGGTGTAGCCCTGCATCACGACGACGTAGTTCTTCACGTCCTTCGCTTTCTTCGCGAGCGCATCCAGGTCGGACTTGCCCTTCGAGGAAATCTTCGTGCTGCCCGAGTCGAACAACACCGAGGCCTCGGCGACCGCTTCGAGCTTGCCGAAGTCGTCCATGCGCTTGCCCATCGCATCGACCTTCGTCGACGTCGGCGCAACGCCGGCCTGCACCTGCTGCGCCGTGCGGAAGTCATCCGAACGGAACGAGATCGCGGTGGCCTGCTGTTCTTCGCCCTGCGCGACCAGGTCGGCCACGATGGGCAGCCCCGGAATCAGCGAACTCGGCTGCATGCGATCGAAACGCACGGCCGCCAGACCTTCTTTTTTCTTGATCTCGGTGGTCGAGGTCAGGGTGACCTTGTGGTCGACGTTGTTCGCGTCACGCACGGTGACGACGTTGCCGTCGATCGCGGTGATCAGGCCCTTGACCGTGCTCTTGTCGCCATCGGCGGCGAGGGCGGAGAACGCGGCCAACAAACCGAACAACGCGGCGATCCACAGCGAATGCTTCGTACGCTTCCTGTCGGACATGGCCAGAGCCCTCCTGGCTGGGATGGGAGGGCAAGCGTCGCGCGCGCAAGCGGCGGCGGCAATTGGACGTTCGGGACACGGCGCCGCGAATGGATGAGCTTCGCTTGCGCCCTGCACTCGAATGGACCACCGCGAGTACTTCGCACATCTCGAGGCGGCGCGCGAGCGAGACGATCGCGACGTTGTGCAGGTTGGCGAGCGAAGTAATCCCGCAGCGTGTTCATGTTGCTCAGCAGCGCTACATCGTCACGACGCAACGATCACCCTGAATTGCACGCGACGAATTTTTTACGTTTTGACCGACGAAACGCGTCGCCGACGTTGCATGCATCAGGACATGTCGTATCACGACGACGACACATTGCTCACTCGCAGCGGAATAGCGTCGCCTCCCGAGGAATCGGATGTCGGACGACACCGACTGCAACGATGCTGAATGGCGGTGCCGCATGAACGCTCGACGTAGTTTGGTGTTGTTCGCGGTCGGCGTGGCGTCGGGCACGTTGCTCGCCGCCGCGGGGGACATCATCGTTTCGCCGACGGCGGGCATCGCGCCGGAGTTCGCCTTCAAGGCGGACGTGCCCATGCAATCGCTGAAGGACGTGCCGACCTGGCCCGAGATCGAGCAGATGCTCGACAACCCGTATGCCGTCGGCGCCTGCCCTGCGGATGGCTCCGGGCAAGCGTCGCTCGGCAACGGACAGGGCTTCGCTGCACTGTGCTCGACGGCGGCGCGCCGGCGCTCCTTCCTGCCGCACGGCTGTACTTACGATCCCACGACGGGTCTGCCGCCCTGCAACGATGCATTGCTTCCGCGCTTTGCGGTGCATCCGCTCAACTACAACCCGCTGACCGGCGAGCAATTGCGCGTGCTCGATCCTGCTTTCCCGGGCGTGGCGAACTTCGCGAACCGCGGGGCGATTTCCTCCGGTGCCTCGCGCATTGCCGCAGGCGCGATGCCTGCCATCGACTACAACAGTCCCCTCGCCTCCGACGGCTCTGATCCGGGCGAACCCGCCGGTTACGCGGTGGCGGCGGTTTGCGGCAACGACCCGCGCCTGGGCTGGGTGGAAACGCGCCCCGGCTGCGCAAACAACATCGGCCGCCTGTTCGATCCGACGTTCCGCGCCGGCACGACGCAACCGCGCGGTGTAGTGTTGCGCCTGGCCAAGCCTTCGATCGGACAGGCCTATTTGTTCAATTCGCCCGGCCAGATCGGCGCCGCGCCGCAAAACCTGCGCCCGTCCATCCCGAGCGATTACATCCGCAACCGCGCCTTTGCCCAGGTGCTGGGCAAGGCGCTGTTCTGGGACATGCAGGTGGGCAGCGACGGCGTGCAGGCCTGCGCGACCTGCCACTTCTCCGCCGGCGCCGATACGCGCCTGCGCAACCAGATCAACCCGGGCATCCTCGCCGGCGACACCGAACTCGGCATCTTCCGCAACCGCCATCCGGATACGCCGCCGAACACCACCGACGATGTCGACGTCAACCGCGACCTCGCCGCGAGCGACTTCCCCACGCACCGGCTGACCAACAACAGCCTCCCCGGCGAACCGCTGCTCAATCCGGGCAACGTCACGCGCGACACCAACGATGTCGTGTCTTCGATGGGCGTGCGCCTGCGCCGTTTCATCGACATCCCGACGCCGGGCACCACTGCGTTTGGCGGCGCGAACAACGGCGTGCGCGCGCTGCTACCGGACCAGGGCGCCTTCATCCTCGACGAGATCCCGATCTATCGCGGGCGCCGTCGCGTCGAACCGCGCAATGCGCCCTCGATGATCAACGCAAGCCTGAACTACGACAATTTCTGGGACGGCCGCGCGCGCCACGACTTCAACGGCGGCAGCGTGTTCGGCGCCTCCGATCCGCAGTTCCATGTCTTCGTCGACAACGGCGGTGCACTCGTTCGCACGCGCCAGCTCATCCGCTTCTCGAGCATCGCGTCCTTGATGGTCGGCCCGGCGATGTCGGATTTCGAAATGTCCTTCCGCGGGCGCAACTGGGACAAGCTCGGCAAGAAACTGCTGCAGGGCGACGGCAGCGCCGCGCGTCCGAACGTGGTGCCGCTCGCCAACCAGTTGGTGTCGACCAGCGACAGCATCCTCGGGCCCTGGTCCAACCAGGGCGGCTCGCAGTGCGTCGCGCTCGGTCGCCCCACCGCAGTCGGCCGCCCCGGCCTGTGCCTGAGTTACCGCGAGCTCGTGCAGAACGCCTACTTCCCCACGCTGTGGCAGAACGGCGCGCAACACCTGACCGGCTTCGCGGCACCGTGCACGAGCGCGGTGGACGGCGTGCTGACACCCACGGGATGCGATCCGTTCGACGGCTTCGTCGAAGCAGTCACCAATGGCGCAGCGGTGCCGACCGACCGCAACCAGTTCACGCAGATGGAAGCGAACTTCAGCTTGTTCGCGGGGCTGGGCATGCAGGCCTATGCCGACCTGCTGATTTCCGACGACACGCCGTTCGATCGCTTCCTCGACGCGAACCCGCAGGCCTTCCGCGCCTTCAGCGGCGCCGCGATGCCGCTGTGCACGACCACCGGCAACCGCCAACCGTGCCTGACGCAGGTCGAAGGCTTCAACCGGCCGCTGCCCCCCGACGGCGTGCCCGATCGCCTGCTCGGCCTGGACATGTTCTTCGGCACCAACCTGAGCAACCGCAACACGAGCTTCCGCTCTGCGCGCTGCGGCAATTGCCATTCCGGCGGTACGCTCACCAACAATGCCCTCGCGCTGGCCTCGCGCATCATCGAGCCCGACTTCGAACGCGAGTTCAGCACGCCGGGCACCAAGCTGGATCGCAAGCCGCTGGGCGAACCGCGCGTGGTGACGGGCTTCATGCTCGAAGCGATGGTCAACAGCAACGCGCAGGGCGCGGTACAGCGCCAGTTGATCTCGCCGCGGATCCTCGCCACGGGCGGGCTGTCGACGCCGCAAGGCGCGGCCTTCTTCGACATGGGGATGTACAACATCTCCGTGCGGCCGTTCGACGAAGACCTGCTGCGCGGCGGCAACGACGCGTTCGGTTGGCCCTTGTCGCTCGCCGCGCTGGGGCTGAAGAACCTCGGTGGCGTCGCCATGGTGCCTGGCACGCGCCTGCCCACCTTCAATCCGAACTTCAGTGCCGCGTGCTCACCCCGTTGCACGACCGGCGGGCTGTTCGCACCCACGGCGCAGGACCAGCGCATCAATCCGGGCGCCAGTGCGCGCATCCTGCGTCCGCTGCTGCCGCCCTCGCTCGCGCCGTGGATCCCACCCTTGACGCTGGGTCGCGCACATCCCGAACTCGACGAAGTCGAAGGCGGCTTCAACACGCAAACTTCGGTGCCGGTGATGGACAGCCTGCTCGACCAGACCGGCCCGTTCAATCCGAACGCGCGGCTCAACCAACAGTTCAACGCAACGCAAGGTCCGCTGCTGGGCACCTTCCCCGCCGTCAACCGCATCGGCGAGATGGGCAGCGCGAAGGTCCCGCAATTGCGCAACGTCGAACTCACGGGCCCCTACATGCACAACGGCGGCAAGCTGACGCTGCGCCAGGTGGTGAACCTCTACGCGCACGGCACCGATTTCCCGCGCACCAACATCAACCATCGCGATTTCAACGCGATGGACCTGGACCGCTCCGGCGACGTGGTGCTCTCGACCCGCCACCGCGTGTCGCTGACCTCCTTCATGCTCGCGCTCACCGATGAGCGCGTGGCGCGCGAACAGGCCCCGTTCGATCGTCCGGAACTGTTCCTGCCGGTCGACGGCCGTGCGCCCGACAACACCGGCGGCCGCAGCGGCTTGCTGTCGCAGAGCGTCAACACGAGCACCTGCGGCACGGCGCTGTGCTTCCGTCGCCTGGTGCCGGTCGGCGCCGGCGGCAACGCGGCGCGCCTGCCTGCCTTCCTCAACGTGAGCAACACGCCGCGCAACGGCACCAACAACGACCACTTCGACCAATGAACCGTGCAGCGCTGGTCCTGGCGGGCGGGATCCTGGTCGGACTGCTGGCCACGATGGCCTGGCGCCACGTGCACGAGCGCACCGGCGCGGCGGCGTCGGACGAAATGCCCATTACGAGCGCGACGCCACTGCAGGCGACGGACGACGACGAAGAGGATGCGTCGCCTGCAGGGAGCGAGGATGGCGCGGCCGCAGGCATGGGAACGCCGAAGACACCGGCGACCAAGCTGGTCGTCGCGTTCAAGATGGATCCTGCGATCACGCGCGGCTTGTACCTCGGCGATCGTTGGGTGTCGCCACCGAGCTATGCGTTCTCGCAGGAAGGCGACCGTTACGTGGTGCGCGCGCGTGCGCAACTCGTCGATGGCAGCACCGGCGAACGCGTGGACCTGGACACGGCGCAATGGGCCACGACGGATCCGGACATGGTCGGCATCACGCCGGGCAGCAATGGCGAGGTCGAGATCGCCGTCGATCGCCCGGGCACGGCGCAGCTGCGCATCAAGGCGGCCGGCGAAGAGAAGATCGTCCAGGTCGCGTCGAAGAAACTCCCCGACGCGATGGAAGTCGATTTCAGGCAGTAAGTCAGGGGCGCGCGGGGCTGCGCGGCCGGCGGATGCGCGAGCGATTGCTGCGCAAGGCCGCCACCGCCTTCGGCAAGGCCCCACCCCGCTCGCGCTCGCGTGCGAACGCGACGACGCGATCGCGCCCGCGCGACTTCGCGAGATAGCACATCTCGTCCGCGCGATAGAGCAGTTCGTAGGCGCTGAGCTTCCCGTCGGCGAACTCCAACTGCCCGATGCTGGCGCCGATGCGGAAGATCTCGCCCTGCCATTCGAACTGGTAGTTGGCGATGCCGCGCCGCACCTTCTCGGCGACGTAGGCCGCCTGCTCCGCCGTCGCATCCTCGAGCAGGATGCCGAACTCGTCGCCGCCGAGCCGCGCGAGGGCATCGTGTTCGCGCAATTGCGTGCGCAACAGCTTGGCGAGCTGGCGCAGCAACTCGTCGCCCGCTGCATGGCCCGCGGTGTCGTTGACCGGTTTGAAGTGATCGAGGTCGAAGTACAGCAAGGCGTGGCGGCAGCCCTGTTCCTTCGCCGAGATCACCGCACGACGCAGGCGGGATTCGAAGGCGCGCCGGTTCGGCAGGCCCGTCAGGGGATCGTGGTGCGCCTGGTGCGTGAGCTCGTCGGTGAGGCGCTTGGCCGCGGTGACGTTGCGGAAGGTGATCACCGACCCGAGCACGCGGCGTTGTTCGTCCACGATGCTCGACACGCTGCCGTCCACCAGCACCACGTGGCCGTCGCGCCGCCGCAGCATGGTGAAGTGCCAGCTCGCGTCGGGCGCCAGCGGGTCGATGCCGTTGCCCTGCTCGTCGACGATGCGCACGACATCGCCCAGCGGACGTTCGAGCGATTCGCCCTCGGTCCAGCCGGTCAGGTGCGCCGCCACCGGGTTGAGCAGGACGACGTTGCCCTCCAGGCTGACGATGACCACGGCGTCGGAAATCGCGCGCAGCGCGGCATCCGCGAACCGGCATTGCTGCCGGCACGCGGCCAGTTCGCGCTGGGCCAGGCTCAGCGCGTCGTTCGCCGCGTCCTGCGGCGCAGCCATCTCTACTTCCACGGTTCGGGGGATCCGGGGGCTGGTCGGTGGTCCGAATCTAGGGACGGCAATGCAAAGGTCAGGTGACGTTCATGCCGATCAAAGCGCCAGTGGGTTCACATGGCGCCCCCTTCACATTCCCGACTGGGGAAACGATGCGGCCCATGACGATTGGTCCATGCATTTCCCCTGCCGCTGCGCGCTATGTTGGCGCCTCCTCGACCCCAGAGCTCCTCCAATGCAGCGCAATGCCCCGCTGATCCCCTTGGTCCTCGCCTCCGCGCTCGTCGTGGGTTGCACCCAGAAGGCGCCCACCGCGCCCGAAGGCGGCACGAAACCCGCGGCCGCCACCACCGCCAATGCCACGCCCACCATCGGCGTCGACCTCGTCGGCGTCGACAAGAACGTGAAGCCGGGCGACGACTTCGAGGAATACGCCAACGGTGGTTGGCGCAACAAGACCGAGATCCCGGCCGACCGCGCGGCCACCGGCACCTTCCTGACCGTGTTCGAACTGGCCGAGAAGCGCAACGCCGAAATCATCCAGAACATCGGCAAGGACAATCCGGCCGCCGGCACCGACGCGCGCAAGATCGCCGACTTCTACGCCGCCTACATGAACGATGGCGCCATCGAATCGCGCGGCCTGGCCGCCATCGACCCCGACCTCAAGGCCATCGACGGCATCGCCGACAAGACCGCGCTCTCGCGCGTGCTCGGCGAACAGGTGCGCGCCGACGTCGACCCGCTCAACTCCACCAACTTCGACACCGAGCACCTGTTCGGTGTGTTCGTCGCGCAGAGCATGAGCGAGCCGAACACCGTCGTGCCCTACGTGCTGCAGGGCGGCCTCGGCATGGGCAACCGCGATTACTACCTCGCACCCGACAAGGAGATGCAGGCCAACCGAGACGCCTACCTGGCCTACGTGCAGAAGTTGCTCGAACTCTCCAACACGCCGGATGCAGCGGCCAAGGCGAAGTCGATCCTCGCCCTGGAAATGAAGATCGCCAAGGCGCAGGCGGACCTGATCACCAGCGAAGACGTGCACAAGGCCAATAATCCTTGGGCCGCGGCCGACTGGTCGAAGAAGGCGCCGGGCATCGACTGGCCGGTGTTCTTCGAAGCCGCCGGCCTGAAGGGCCAGCCGATCGTGTACGCGTGGCAGCCGGAAGCGACCGCGAAGCTCGCCGCGCTCGTCGCGTCGGAACCGCTGGAGACCTGGAAGGACTACCTGCGCTTCCACACGATCAACCACGGTGCGGGCCTGCTGCCCAAGGCCTATGCGGATGCTTCGTTCGACTTCTACGGCAAGCAGTTGCAGGGCACGCCGAAGCAGCAGGATCGCTGGAAGCGCGGCATCGCCGCGACCAACAACGACCTGGGCGACGCGGTCGGCAAGATCTACGTGGACCGCTTCTTCCCCGCCTCGTCGAAGGCCGAAGTCGAAAGCATGGTGAAGGGCATCGTCACCGCGTTCGACGAACGCCTGGCGGGCCTTGACTGGATGACGCCGGAAACCAAGGCGAAGGCGCGCGAGAAGGTCACGCACATGCGCGTGATGGTCGGCTATCCCGATAGCTGGCGCGATTACTCGACGCTCGAGATCAAGCCCGACGACGCGCTGGGCAACCGCCTGCGCGCTGAGAAGTTCGAGTACGAGCACCAGCTCGCGAAGCTCGGCAAGCCGGTCGATCGCAACGAGTGGTGGATGACGCCGCAGACGGTCAACGCGGTGAACCTGCCGCTGCAGAACGCGCTGAACTTCCCCGCCGCGATCCTCGAAGCGCCGTTCTTCGATCCCAAGGCCGACGCCGCTGCGAACTACGGTTCGATCGGTGCCGTGATCGGCCATGAGGTCAGCCACAGCTTCGACAACACCGGTGCGGAGTTCGACGCCGAAGGCGGCCTGCGCAACTGGTGGACGAAGGAAGACATGGCGCACTTCAAGGCCGCGTCCGATCGCCTCGTGAAGCAGTACGACGCGTACGAGCCGCTGCCGGGCATCCACCTCAAGGGCCAGCAGGTGCTGGGCGAGAACATCGCCGACGTCGCGGGCCTCACCGCCTCGTATATCGCCTACAAGAAGTCGCTCAATGGCAAGGAAGCGCCGGTGATCGACGGGCTGACGGGCGACCAGCGTTTCTTCCTCGCCTTCGCGCAGGCCTGGCGCACGAAGGTGCGCGACGCCGCGCTGCGCGCCGCCATCATCGGCGACGGCCACGCGCCCGCCCGCTACCGCGCGCAGACGGTGCGCAACATCACGCCGTGGTACGACGCCTACGGCGTCAAGGCCGGCGAGAAGATGTACCTGGCGCCGGAGGATCGCGTGCAGGTGTGGTGATCGCACGCGACAGGCAATGAAAAAACGGGCCGCGCGAGCGGCCCGTTTTCGTTTCGGCGCGTTCGACGCGAGGTGCGATCAGCTGCCCTGCTCGACCGGCACCAGCGTGATTTCCACGCGGCGGTTCTGCGCACGGCCCGACTCGGTGTCGTTGCTCGCGATCGGGCGCGATTCGCCCGCGCCAACCGTCATCACGCGCTGCTGCATCACGCCGTGCGAACCGAGGTAGCCGGCAACCGCATTCGCGCGACGCTGCGACAGCGCCTGGTTGTACGAATCCGAGCCGACGCTGTCGGTGTGGCCGGCCACTTCGATGACGGTCTGGTTGTACTGCGTGAGCGTGGACGCGACGTTGTCCAGCACGGGCTGGAACTGCGGCTTCACCGTGGCGCTGTCGAAGTCGAAGGTCACGTTGCCCGGCATGTTGAGCGTGATGTTGTCGCCTTTGCGCACCACGTCCACGCCGGTGCCGGCCATCTGGCGGCGCAGTTCGGCTTCCTGGCGATCCTGGTAGGCGCCGACGGAACCGCCCGCGAGGGCACCGATGCCTGCGCCGACGAGCGCGTGCTGGCGGCGTTCCACTGCGTCATCGCCCGTGAGCAGGCCCGCGGCCACGCCGATCGCCGCACCGATCAGTGCACCACGCTGCGTGCGGTTCGGATCGTCCGGGGCATTGGTCTGGCCGGTATAGCTGGCGCAACCGGAAATGGTGATCGCAAGGCCGGCCGCGACGAGGCCGGCGATCATGGACTTCTTCATTACGTAACTCCTTGGCGAGGGGGTGCCCTTGTTCGAACAGGCTGAATACGGTCGCCAAGCTAATGCAGTTGTGCGTGCAGAGGCAGTGGTCGCGCACTCGCGCGTTCAAGCGCGAGTCAGTCGACGATCACACGATCAATGCATCCGCGGCGACGGAGCTGAGCTCGTTGTCCCAATCGCCCATCAACGCGAGATACAGCATCTTTTCGAACTCGGGCCCGAACCGGCGGATCACGTCGTCCGGATCCGGAATGAGCTTCGCATCCGCGATCAACCCGAAATGCACGCGGCCGTTGTAACTGAGGATCGAAACGCCGAGGCCGATCGACCCCGTCTGCGGCACCCAGAACATCATCTCGCGCACGGTGCAGCCGGCCATGTACAGCGGTTGCTGCGGGCCGGGCACATTCGTCGCGACGGCCGTCGCCTTGCGGCTGAACAACTCCAGCGCCAGCGATTGCACCGCCGGAGGTGCGACACCCAGCGCGGCGAGCAGTCCGTACGCGACGATCGCCTGGCGCGACGCTTTCAATTGGTGCATGCATT
Source organism: Lysobacter sp. KIS68-7 (assembly GCF_021284745.1). Taxonomy (NCBI): domain Bacteria; kingdom Pseudomonadati; phylum Pseudomonadota; class Gammaproteobacteria; order Lysobacterales; family Lysobacteraceae; genus Lysobacter; species Lysobacter sp. KIS68-7. Next base: position 2,620,600 of record NZ_CP089925.1, read on the forward strand.
CGCCGACGAACTCCAGGCGGCGAATCGGATTGGATTCGCCCACCGGCAGGTCGAGGAACACCAGACCGAAGTGGTTGCCGAGTTTTTTCGCGTGTTCCAGCGGGCGCAGGTTGACCGGGACGGTCGCGCGCAAGGTGACGCCCTGCAGGTCCGCGCCGCGTTCGAGCATGTAGCTGCGCAACGCGCCGGCGGCCGCGGCGAGCAGCACGTCGTTGACGGTGAAGCCGCAGGCGCGTCCCACCGCTTTCACTTCATCCAGGTCGAGCGGTTCGGCCCACGCCACGCGCTTGGTCGTGCCCAGCGCGCCACGCAGCAACGACGGCGGATCGTCCGGCAAGGCGAGCGCCTGCAACAGTTCGCGCGCGATCTCGCCGCCTTCCTTCGCCAGCAAGGCACCAAGCGAAGGATCGCGATAGATCGCCATGCCCTGCCCCACGAGCTTGCCGCCGAGTTTCATCGCACGCTCGGCTGCGCCCACGCGACGCGCGACGGGCGCGGCCTGTTCCTTCAGCCAGGCCTTGGACAATTCCTTGCCCCTGGTCGGCGCGGTGTCGGTGAGCGAGAGCAACACCTGCACCAGGGCCATGCCGTCCGCATAACTGTGGTGGATGCGCGCGATGAGCGCGGAACCGCCGTCGTACTTTTCAACGAGATGGAATTGCCACAGCGGCTTGCCCGCATCCAGCGGACTGGATGCGAGCTGGCTCACAAAGCGTTCGAGCGCGCGCTTGTCGCCCTTGCCCGGCAGCGCGGTGAGCTGCACGTGCCAGTCCAGGTCGAAGTGTTCGTCGCGCTGCCAGTACGCGCCCGCGGGCGTGTCGATCGGCTTCTGCCGGAAGCGCTTGTAGGCGAGGAAGCGTTCCTTCACCACCTGCCGCAGCGCCGCCAGCGACATCGGCTCGGCGAACATCAGCACGCCGGTGATCATCATCGGGTTGGTGCCGCGTTCCATGCGCAGCCACGCGGTGTCGACCCGCGACATCGGTTCGCGACGCATGCGCCTGCGCGCTGTCTTCGCCATCGGCGGGCCCTCACGTGGGGGCCGCCAGTGGATCACGGGGCCTCGATAAGGGTCAACGCGTCGCGGCGAGCGCGGCGGTCGCGCGTGACCGGCGCGCGGCCCACCCGCAGGCCAGCACGAGCAACGCGGCCACGCCCGCTTCCACCGCCCAGACCGACCACGGCACGCCAAAAAACGCCGGCAGGGACTGCGTGCCCGCGATCCAGTCGCCATAGAGCGCGCGATCGACGAAGGGCACGGGCAACACGGGCAGCATCGGCAACAGGAACGCGCCCGCAAAGACGCGGCCGCGATGGCGCGGCGCGAGCGCGCGCCAACACACGATGCACGGCGGCAGCGACAAGGCGATGACGGTGGCGGTCGCGATCCAACGTCCGGCATCCGGCGATACCAAATCCCACAACACACCTTCGTCGCCGCCGCCCATCGCCGCCGTGAACAGGCGGAGGAACGGTTTGTTCGCGATCACGAGCGCGAATCCCCACCAGGGATCGCGCCCATTTCGCATGGCCGCGATCACCCAGCCCATGCCGATCCACATCAGCAGGTAGCTCAAGGCGGGCCCGACCGCGGTCGTCCAGGGCCAGCGCGTCCCGCAGTCCGCGTCGTTGGCGAACAGCGACAGGCTCATGCGCCCTACCTGCCCGCAGATCAGCGCGCCGCTCGCGTGGTGCGAGAACTCATGGGCGAAGGACGCCAGCCAGGCCAGTGCGACCAGCGCGACGAAGTGCCGCGCATCGAAGGGAAAGCGGTACGAGCCCATGGCGCGTCCATCCGGTGGGAAGCGACATCGGATGCGGCGACCACGCCCGCGGTTGCGCCCGGCTCAGGCCTCGGTGAAGCGCACGCGCCGCGTGATCGAACAGACGAGTTCGTAACCGATGGTGCCGGCGCGGGCGGCCACGGATTCGACCGGCAGGCCTTCGCCCCACAGCACGACCGGGTCGCCGGGCTTCGCGTCGGGCTGGCCGCGCAGGTCGAGCGTCATCAGGTCCATCGACACGCGACCGATGATGTCGGTGGGCTTGCCGTTCAACAGCACCTGCGTGCCCGAGGGCGCGTGGCGTGGGTAGCCGTCGCCGTAACCGATCGCGGCCACGCCGATGGGCATGTCTTCCGGGCACGTCCATGTCGCGGAATAACCGATGCGTTCGCCCTTGCGCACGCGGTTCACTGCGATCAGGCGCGTGCCGAGCGTCATCGCCGGGCGCAGGCCGAAGTCGCCGCCGGTCGTGCCGTCGACCACGGAGATGCCGTACAACGCACCGCCCGGGCGCACCCAGTCGGCATGCGCATCGGGCCAGCCGAGCACGGCCGCGGAATTGGCGAGCGAGCGCTGCCCCGCGAGGCCCGCGGTCGCATCGGTGAACACCTGCATCTGGGCTTTGGTCTGCGCACCGGCGCCCGGCCCGTCGGCGAATTCGTCGGAACTGGCGAAGTGATTCATCAGCACGATGTCGTCGGCCACCGAGGGCATCGCCTGCAGGCGCGCATACGCATCGCGCACGGCCTCGGGCGCGAAGCCCAGGCGGTGCATGCCGCTGTCGACCTTCAGCCAACAGCGGACGGGATCGCCCTCCGGGGCCTGTTCGAGCATCGCGAGCTGGGTCGCGTGGTGCACGACGGTGTCGACGTTGAGCCGGCGCAGCTGGGGAATGTCGTCGGCGGCGTCGAAGCCGGAGAGCAGGACGATCGGTTGCGAGAGACCGGCGGCGCGCAGGCGTTCGGCGTCACCGAGGGCGGCGACACCGAAGGCGTCGGCGCCCTGCAGCGCGCGCGCGACGCGCTCCAGGCCGTGGCCGTAGCCGTCGGCCTTGACCACCGCCATCACCCGGCTGCGCGGCGCGCGGGCGCGCACCTGCGAGAGGTTGTGGCGGAGGGCGTCGTTGTGGATGGTCGCGGAGGTGGGTCTGGCCATCCGGCAATTCTACCGGCGCCTAGACGTCGAGCCGAACCACCTTGCACAGGTCGATGCGTTCGGCATCGACGAAGGGGTCCTGCAAGGCGAGGAGCTGGCGCGCGAGTTCGACCGCCTCGTAGCGGTCGTCGGCGAGGATGTGTTTTCGGATCGGATCCGAGACATGGGGTGCATCGAACAGGAATTCGACCGTGTACACGTGTGCCATCGCCGGCGCCTCCTCGTGTGGAAACAGAGCCCCTGGAAAAACGTTCGCTACTCGAAGCTGCCCACCGAATCGTGGGCCAGGTTGTCGAAACGGGTGTACTCGCCGAAGAACTTCAGCTTGATCGAACCGGTCGGACCGTTACGCTGCTTGCCGATGATCACTTCGGCCAGGCCTTTGTCCGGCGAGTTTTCCTTGTTGTAGTAGTCGTCGCGGTAGATGAAGACGATCACGTCCGCGTCCTGCTCGATGGCGCCGGATTCGCGCAGGTCGGCCATCACCGGGCGCTTGTCGGTACGCGTTTCCAGCGAGCGGTTGAGCTGCGAGAGCGCGATCACCGGGACGTTGAGTTCCTTCGCCAGGCCCTTGAGCGAGCGCGAGATCTCCGAGATTTCCGTCGCGCGGTTCTCGTTGTTGCCCGGCACCGCCATCAGCTGCAGGTAGTCGATGACGATCAGGCCCAGGTCGTGCTCGCGCTTCAGGCGGCGCGCCTTGGCGCGCAGGACGTCGGGCGACAGGCCCGGCGTGTCGTCGATGAAGATCTTCGCTTCGCGCAGCAGGCGGATCGCGCTGGTCACGCGGCTCCAGTCTTCGTCTTCGAGCTGGCCGGTGCGCAGGCGCGTGGCGTTGACGCGGCCGCAGGAGGAAATCAGGCGCAGCGCGAGCTGCGAGGCCGACATTTCCATCGAGAAGACGGCGACCGCCTTCTTCGTCTTCATGGCCGCGAACTCGGCCATGTTCAGCGCGAGCGTCGTCTTGCCCATCGCGGGGCGCGCGGCAAGGATCAGAAGGTCCGTGGGCTGCAGGCCCGCGGTCATTTCGTCGAATTCGGTGTAGCCCGTCGGCAGGCCGGTGACGCTGCCGCCGTTCTCGTAGCGCTTCTGCAGCACGTCGAAGGCTTCGGACAAGGCGGTGGTGACCGAGGTGAAGTCGGTGCGGCCGCGCGCGCCGGCTTCGGCGATGGCGAAGACGTCCTGTTCGGCCTTGGCCAGCAGTTCCGCGGAGTCGCGGCCTTCGGGCTGGAAGCCGTCGTTGACGATGCCGGTGCCGACGTCGATCAGCTGCCGCAGCACGGCCTTGTCGCGCACGATCTCGGCATAGGCCTTGATGTTCGCGGCCGAGGGCGTGGTGCTGGCCAGTTCGATCAGGTACGCGCCGCCGGCGACCTGTTCGGACAGGCCCATCGACTCGAACCATTCGCCAAGCGTCACCGCGTCGTAGGGCCGGTTGCGTTCGGCGAGTTCGCGGATCGCGCGGAAGATCAGCTGGTGGTCGCGCCGGTAGAAGTCGTTCTCGACGAGCGCGTCGGCGACTCGGTCGTAGGCATCCGGGGCGAGCATCAAGCCGCCGAGCACCGCCTGTTCGGCTTCCACCGACTGCGGCGGCACGCGCAGTTGTTCGACCTTGTGGTCGTTGCGCGTTGCAAACGCGCTATCCGAACGCATGCCCTGGCGTACGCTCATCGACGATCCTGCTCCCCTGTCCTGGTCGGTGATGCTAGTCGCGCACGGGCGACGACCGTTGCAGACAACTCTGTGGATAACCGGTGCAAATCGCACGGGTTGAGACGGAAGCGCGCGCTCTGCGCACAATCGCGCGAAACGTTCGCAAATCCGGGCGAAAAAAAACGGGCGCCCGGTGGGCGCCCGTTCGTGTTGCGTTGCTGCCTGGCTTAGGCGGCTTCGGCGACGACCACGACCTTGACGGTCGTTTCGATGTCGGCGTGCAGGTGGACCAGCACGTCGTACTCGCCGATGTTGCGGAGCGGGCCTTCGCCCATCACCACTTCCGACTTCTCGACCGGCATGCCGGCGGCGGTCAGGGCTTCGGCGATGTCGCGCGGGCCGACCGAACCGTACAGCTTGCCTTCGGTCGACGCGTTGGCGGCGATCTGCACCGACGCGCCTTCCAGCTTGGCCTTGCGGCCTTCGGCGCCGTCCAGCGAGGCCTTGGCCTTCGCTTCGTATTCGGCGCGCTTGGCTTCGAACTCGGCGACGTTGGCGGCGGTGGCCGGCACGGCCTTGCCCTGCGGCACGAGGAAGTTGCGGCCGTAACCCGGCTTCACCTTGACCTTGTCGCCGAGGTTGCCGAGGTTGGTCACCTTCTGCAGGAGGATCAGATCCATTTCTATTTCCTCCCTCAGGCGTTGTGGTTGTCGGTGTACGGGATCAGCGCGAGGAAGCGGGCGCGCTTGACGGCCGACTGCAGCTGGCGCTGGTACTTGGACTTCGTACCCGTGATGCGGCTCGGCACGATCTTGCCGGTCTCGGTCAGGTACTGGCGGAGCGTGTTGAGATCCTTGTAATCGATCTCCTTGACGCCCTCGGCCGTGAACTTGCAGAACTTGCGGCGGCGGAAGAACTTGGACATGGGTGCGGTTCCTTAGGCGGCTTCGGCGGTGTCGTCGTCGGCGGTGCCCACGGCACCGTCGTCGTCGCGGCGGCGACGCTCGCCACGCTCGGGCTTGTCGCCCTTCTCGTCCTTGTTCTTCATGATCAGCGACTGCTCGCTGACCGCATCGTCGCGCTTCATGACGAGGTGGCGGAGCACCGCATCGTTGAAGCGGAAGGTGTCGACGAGTTCGTTGAGCACGTCCTGGGTGGCCTCGATGTTCAGGAGCACGTAGTGCGCCTTGACGAGGTTTTCGATCGGGTAGGCCAGCTGGCGGCGGCCCCAGTCTTCCAGGCGGTGGATCTTGCCGTTGCCGTTTTCGATGAGCGACTTGTAGCGCTCGATCATGGCCGGCACCTGTTCGCTCTGGTCCGGGTGGACCAGGAACACGATTTCGTAATGACGCATTGTCGTTCCTTGTGGATGTGGCCGATATGCACGGCCGGACAGCCCCCCGGGGAGTGGTGCGAGACAGCCACCCGGTGGAGCAAGGGTCCCCGCAGGCGGCCATGGCCGTTTGCGAGGGCGCGAAATTATGGGGGAATCAGGGGGTTAGGGCAACCCCGCCGACGCTCAGGCGGCGTCGGCCCGCGTCGTGAAGCTTTCCCCGCAGCCGCATTCGGCGGTCGCGTTGGGGTTGTCGAACACGAACTGCTCGTTGAGGCCCTGCTTCAGGAAGTCGATCCGGGTGCCGTCGACGAAGGCCAGGCTCTCGGCGTCCACGTAGATGCGCACGCCGCCGGATTCGAAGACGGTGTCGCCTTCGCGGGCGTCCTTCGCCAGGTCGGCGATGTAGCCCCACCCCGAACAGCCGGTCTTCTTCACGCCGAAACGCAGGCCCAGCGCGGCCGGCGCGGCGTCGAGGAAGCCACGGACGCGTTCGAGGGCGGCGGGAGCGAGGGTGATGGCCATGCGGGAAAACTCCTTCAACGTGCGTGCATTGTAATCGTGCCCGGGCGGCGGCATCGCTCCGGTACACTTGCCGGTTCAGGAAGTGCGCCCGCACGAAAGAGGAATCAAGGCATGACGGTGGTCAGCGTCGAACACGCGCTCTCGGGCAAGATGCCCGCCGGTGGCGAAGTCACGGTCCGCGGCTGGGTGCGCACCCGGCGCGATGCGGGTCCGCTCAGCTTCGTGCACGTCAGCGACGGTTCCTGCTTCGCGCCCATCCAGGTGGTCGCCACCAATGCCCTGCCCAATTTCGAGAGCGAAGCCCGCAAGCTGACCGCCGGCTGCGCCGTCGTGGCGCGCGGGACCCTGGTCGCCTCGCAGGGCAAGGGCCAGTCCTACGAGATCCAGGCCACGTCCCTGGAAGTGGTCGGCTGGGTCGAAGACCCGGAGACCTACCCCATCCAGCCCAAGGCCCACTCGCTGGAATTCCTGCGCGAGGTCTCGCACCTGCGCCCACGCACCAACCTGTTCGGCGCGGTCACCCGCATCCGCCACTGCCTGGCGCAGGCCGTGCACCGCTTCTTCCACGAGCAGGGCTTCTACTGGGTCAACACGCCGATCGTGACGACCTCCGACGCCGAGGGCGCGGGCCAGATGTTCCGCGTCTCCACGCTCGACATGGCCAACCTGCCCCGGGACGCCGCCGGCGCGGTCGACTTCACGCGCGACTTCTTCGGCAAGGAAACCTTCCTCACCGTTTCCGGCCAGCTCAACGTCGAAGCCTTCTGCCTGGCGCTGAGCAAGGTCTACACCTTCGGCCCGACGTTCCGCGCGGAGAACAGCAACACCACGCGGCACCTCGCCGAGTTCTGGATGATCGAGCCGGAGATCGCCTTCGCCGACCTCGACATCGACGCGCGCCTGGCCGAGGACTTCCTCAAGTACCTGTTCCGCGCCGTGCTCACCGAGCGCGCGGACGACATGGCCTTCATCGCCGAGCGCGTGGAGAAGAGCGCGATCACGCGCCTGGAGACCTTCGTCAACGCGCCGTTCGAACGCATCGACTACAGCGAAGCGATCCGCCTGTTGCAGGCCTCCAAGGTGAAGTTCGACTTCCCGGTCGAATGGGGCCTGGACCTGCAGACCGAGCACGAGCGCTGGCTCACCGAACAGCACGTCGGCCGCCCGGTCGTGGTGATGAACTATCCCGAGCACATCAAGGCCTTCTACATGCGCCTGAACGACGACGGCAAGACCGTCGCCGCGATGGACGTGCTGGCCCCGGGCATCGGCGAAATCATCGGTGGCTCGCAGCGCGAGGAACGCCTGGACGTGCTGGATTCGCGCATGGCGCAGTTCGGCCTGGATCCGGCGCATTACGGTTGGTATCGCGACTTCCGCAAGTACGGCACGGTGCCGCACGCCGGCTTCGGCCTCGGCTTCGAGCGCCTGGTGGTGTACGTCTGCGGCCTGTCGAACATCCGCGACGCCATCCCCTACCCGCGCACGCCGGGCCATGCGGAGTTCTGACGCCGCACGATGATCCTGTTCTTCGCCCTCCTCTTCGTCGCCATCGCCATCGCGGGCGCGACTGCTTTCGTCATCTTCTGGCCGCTCGCGCTGGTGCACGTGCGCGACCGCCATCCGCAGGTCGCCGAGGAACTCGGTACCGGCGCGTTCCTCAAGCCGCACGCGCTGGGTTGGCTGTTGCGCAAGGGCTATCGCGACGCGCGCGATCCGCAGCTGAGCGGGCTCGCGGGGCCGGCGCGCATTTCCTTGATCGTGATCCTGACGGGCCTCGCGCTCGCGGGCCTGCTGTGGCTTTGGGCGAAGGCCTATGGTTGAAGACGACGACATGTTGGAAGAAGCGGGCCGCCCGCACTGGTGGCTGGCCACGCTCGGCCGCACCATCGTCTGGGCCCGCATGCGCGTGCGCGATGCCGGCACGGCGGAAGTGTTCGACAGCGACGGCAACACCCTCGTGTACGACAGTCCCGACAGTGCGCGCGCCGCGTTGATGGACGCCGAGTTCATCGAGTACGAAGGCCTTGACCGCGAGGATGCGATGGACCGCGGCTTCGACCTCGATGAAGTCGTGCCGCCGCGCGCCGACAGCGACGACGCGCTGCGCATGCAGATGGTCCGGCAACTCTCGCCGAGGCACTGAGCCCGCATGTACCTGCCGCGCCACTACGCGTCGCACGACCCACGAGCGCTCGATGCGCTGATCGCCGCCGATCCCTTCATCACGTTGATCACTGTGCGCGATGGCGCGCCGACCGTGAACCACCTCCCCGTGCTGTTCGCACGCGAGGGCGACCGCGTCGTGTTGCGTGGCCACTGGGCCAAGGTGAATCCACAAGCCACGCACGCCGGCGAAGCGCTCGCCATCGTGCATGGCCCGCACGCCTATGTGTCGCCGTCGTGGTACCCCGACAAGATTCCGCAGTCGCGCGTGCCGACGTGGAATTACGTCGTGGCGCACCTGCACGGCACGCTCGAACTCCTCGAAGACACCGAGTCGCTCGCCGCCATCGTCTCCGACCTGAGCGACCACAACGAACCGCAGGTCGGCCAGGGCTGGCGCTACGTGGACGACGATGCGCATCGCAGCCAGCTGCGCGGCATCGTCGGCTTCCGCATGGTCGTCGATCGCTTCGACGTCAAGGCGAAACTCAGCCAGAACCATCCGATGCACAACCGCGAGGCCGTGATCGCGCGCCTCGCCGCGCAGGCGAGCGACAACGCGCGCGACGTCGCACGCCTGATGCGCGACACCCTCGTCCAGGACGACTGAACATGGATCTTTCCCTCAACGGCAAGCACGCGCTGGTCTGCGGCGCCTCCGAAGGCATCGGCCGCGCCGCTGCGCACGAACTCGCCTTGCTCGGCGCCGACGTCACCCTCCTCGCCCGCCGCGCCGACGCACTCGAAGCGCTCGCCAAGGAACTGCCGCGCAAAGCGGGACAGGAACACGGCTGGCTCGCCTCCGACGTGCTCGACACCGAACGCCTGCGTTCGCAGGTGCAGGCGCTCGCCGCGGGCAAGCCCGTGTACATCCTGGTGAACAACACCGGCGGCCCGCCGGGCGGGCCTGCCAACCTCGCCAACAGCGACGCCTTCGAACGCGCGTTCCGCCAACACCTGCTCGCCAACCAGGCGCTCGTGCAGGCGGTGCTGCCCGGCATGCAGGCTGCGCACTGGGGCCGCATCGTCAACGTCATTTCCACGTCGGTGAAGGAGCCCATCGCGGGCCTGGGCGTCTCCAACACGATCCGCGGCGCCGTGGCCAGTTGGGCGAAGACGCTCGCCGCCGAACTCGGCGGCCATGGCATCACCGTCAACAACGTGCTGCCCGGTTACACGCGCACGCAACGTCTCGACCAGATCCTCCGTGACCGCGCACAGGCCACGGGCCAATCCGAAGACGCGATCGCCAAGGGCATGCTCGCGACGGTGCCCGCGGGGCGCTTCGCCGAAGCCTCGGAGCTCGGCGCCGTGATCGCCTTCCTCTGTTCCCCCGCGGCGGGCTACGTCAACGGCATCAACGTGCCGGTCGACGGCGGCCGCACCAAGTCGCTGTAAGCTAACGCGATGCGCCTCACCCACTGGATCGACGGCGAATCGCGCGACGCATCGAGCGGCCGCTGGCTCGATGTGCACGACCCCGCCACCGCGCAACCTTACGCGCAAGTCGCCGCCGGCGACGCGCGCGACGTGGACGCCGCCATCGCCGCGGCGCAACGCGCCTTCCCCGCCTGGTCATCGCTGCCCAACAGCGAACGCGCGCGCTGGATGGAACGCCTGGCCGATGCGCTCGAAGCGCGCCTGGATGATTTCGCGAAGGCCGAAGCGCGCGACGGCGGCAAGCCGCTGAAGCTCGCGCGCGACATCGAAATTCCGCGCGCCGTCAGCAACCTCCGTTTCTTCGCGCACGCCGCCACGCAATTCGCCAGCGAATCGCACCACGGCCAGGCCGGCCTCAACTACACCCTGCGCCAGGCGCTCGGCGTCGTCGGCACCATCTCGCCGTGGAATCTGCCGCTGTACCTGTTCACCTGGAAGATCGCGCCCGCGCTCGCGGCCGGCAACACGGTGGTCGCCAAGCCATCGGAGATCACGCCGGCCTCGGCGGCGATGCTCGGGGAACTCGCGGCGGAGATCGGATTCCCGAAGGGCGTGCTGAACATCGTGCACGGCCTCGGGCCTGACGTGGGCGAGCCGCTCGTCATCGATGCGCGCACCAAGGCCATCTCGTTCACGGGCAGCACCGCGGTGGGCAAGCGCATCGCCACGCTCGCCGCACCCTTGCTGAAGAAGGTGTCGCTCGAACTCGGTGGCAAGAACCCGACGATCGTCTTCGCCGACAGCGATTGGGAACGCAACCTCGACACCATCGTGCGCTCGGCCTTCCAGAACAGCGGCCAGATCTGCCTGTGCGGTTCGCGCCTGCTCATCGAACGCCGCATCTACGCCGAGTTCCGCGACGCCTTCGTCGAACGCGCCACCGCGCTGAAGATCGGCGACCCGATGGAAGCCGACGTCGACTTGGGCCCGCTCGTCTCGCAGGCCCACTTCGACAAAGTCGTCGGCGCCATCGAACGCGCGAAGCAGGAAGGCGGGCAAGTGCGTTGCGGCGGACAGGCCTTGCAGCGCCCGGGCTGGTTCGTCGCGCCGACCGTGATCGACGGACTCGGCCCCGATTGCGCGACCAACCGCGACGAAATCTTCGGCCCGGTGGCGACGCTGCAGTCCTTCGAAGACGACGACGACGCCCTGCACCGCGCGAACGCCGGCGATTACGGTCTCGCAGCCTCGGTGTGGACGCGCGACCTCGCGCGCGCGCACCGCTTCGCAGCGCAGCTGCATTGCGGCATCGTCTGGATCAACACCTGGCTGATGCGCGACCTGCGCACGCCGTTCGGCGGCATGGGTCAGTCGGGCCTGGGCCGCGAAGGCGGGCTCGAGGCGATGCGCTTCTTCACCGAACCCCGCAACGTAGGAATCGCACTATGAGCCGTCGCCTGGACGACCTGTTGCGGAACAACAAGGAGTGGGCCGAACAGGTCCGCCGCGAAGACCCGACCTTCTTCAAGCGCCTGTCCGCGCAGCAGTCGCCGAAGTACCTGTGGATCGGCTGCTCGGATTCGCGCGTGCCCGCCAACCAGATCATGCGGCTGGATCCGGGCGAGGTGTTCGTCCACCGCAACATCGCCAACGTCGTGGTGCACGCGGACCTCAACTGCCTGTCGGTGATCCAGTTCGCGGTCGATTTGCTGAAAGTCGAACACATCCTGGTCACCGGCCACTACGGCTGCAGCGGCGTGCATGCAAGCATGACCGGCGCGCGCGTGGGCCTGGCCGACAACTGGCTGCGGCACGTCGGCGATGTCGCGATGAAGCACGCGGCGCTGCTGGAAGAAGTCGAGCTCGAAAGCCTGCGCCATGCGCGCCTGTGCGAACTCAACGTGATCGAACAGGTCGTCAACGTCTGCCAAACCACCATCGTGCAGGACGCCTGGGCGCGCGGGCAGAACCTGACCGTGCACGGCTGGTGCTACTCGCTGCTCGATGGCCGCGTGAACGACCTCGACATGGGCGTGGCCGCACCCGACGAACTCCAGGCGGCGTACGAGAACGCCATCGCCCGCACCCGCATTTCGAAGGCCCGCGCATGAGCGATGTGATCCAGGCGTCGTCCGCACCCAAGCCCGTCGGCGTGTATCCGCATGCGCGCCGCGTCGGTGACCTGCTGTTCCTCTCCGGCATCGGCCCGCGCGATCCCGCAACGAATGCAATCGCCGGCAACGAATATTTCGCCGATGGCCGCGTGCGCAAGTACGACGTCCAGGCGCAGGCGCGCGCCGTGTTCGCCAATGTGCGCACCGTGCTGGAAGCCAGCGGTGCGCAGTGGGAAGACCTGGTCGACGTGACCGTCTACCTCACCGACATGGCCCGCGACTTCAAGGCCTACAACGCCGTGTGGGCCGAACATTTCTCGGATCCCGCGACCGCGCCGTGCCGCACCACGCTGGGCATCACCGCGCTGCCGACGCCGATCGCCATCGAACTCAAGTGCGTGGCCGCACTGCGCAAGGGCTGACCCCATGCTTCCGAACCCCCTCGACCTGCAGGCCTGGATCGAAGAGCACCGCCATCTGTTGAAGCCGCCCGTCGGCAACAAGTGCGTGTACGACGGCGATTTCATCGTGATGGTCGTGGGCGGCCCGAACGCACGCACCGACTACCACTGGGACGAAGGCGCCGAGTGGTTCTACCAGCTCGAAGGCGAAATGATCCTGCGCATCCAGGAAGACGGCGCGGTGCGCGACATCCCGATCCGCGCCGGCCAGACCTTCCTGCTCCCGCCGCGCGTGCCGCACTCGCCGCAGCGCATGCCCGATTCGGTCGGCCTGGTCATCGAGCGCAAGCGCCTGCCGCACGAACAGGACGGCCTGCTCTGGTACTGCGAGCAGTGCAACACCAAGCTGTACGAAGAGTTCTTCACGCTGCAGAACATCGAGCAGGATTTCCCGCCCGTGTTCGATCGCTTCTATTCCTCGCGCGAACACCGCACCTGCAAATCCTGCGGGCATCTGAATCCCGCACCCGCCAAGTATGTGATGCCCGATACCTGATCGGAGAGTCGCCATGCCCGCAGGCCAGTCCGTCCAGACCACGCGACGCGGCGAATTCCGGCGGATCATGCGCGCGCTCGAAAACAAACCCGCGCTGCGCGCGCGCACGCCGGTGGTGTTCTGCGAAGGCGATTCCTGGTTCTCCACGCCGCTGGCGATGAACCTGCTCGACTGGCTGGTGTTCCCCACGCCGCAGGAAGAAGCGCGCGGCGTGCCGATCGTGGGCCAAGGCGGCCTGTTCTTCCGCGCCGAGCACAGCGGCGACCTGGCGCTGGACATCTTCAAGCCGCGCAACTTCAACGACCTGATGCGCTGGTATGGCGGCTTCGACTTCGACATCGCCCTGCTCAGCGCGGGCGGCAACGATTTCGTCGGCACGTTCCTGGAGAAGACCTTCGCGCGCCTCGGCCCGATGACGCCGCAGGCTGCGTTCGACGTGGTGCGTACGAAGACCACGCGCTATGCCGACGTGCGCAACGCTTACGCGTCCGGGCTCGCCCGCATGCTTGCGGTGCGTCCGAACACGCCGATCATCGGGCACACCTATGCGTATCCCTTGCGCATGGGCGTGGCCGCGGAACTCACGCTCGCCAACATCGGCGCCATCGCATTGATGAAGGACGACATCGGCCCGTGGATCGGACCGCCGATGAAGCACGTGTTGCCGACCGTCGCGGAGCAACGCCAGTTCGCCAGGCTGCTGATCGATGGCTTCGTCGAACTGGTGCTGGAACCGCTCGCGCGCGACCCGCGTTTCGCGGGCCGCTACCGCTTCATCGACCTGCGCACGCAGGCGCCGAACGTAAGCGACTGGTTCGACGAAATGCATCCGACCGGCGAGACCTTCCATCGCCTGTCGAAACCCTTCGCGGCGGAGATCGCGGCCGCCGCGCCGGGCGCCTGATCGGGGATCAGGCGTAGGTTTCGGCCATCGCGGGCGGACGCGGTTGGCCGCAGACATCGCGCCAGAAGAAGTACATCACGCCGGTCGTCAGCGGATACATCACCAGCAGCAACGCGACGTACACCGGAATGACCAGGACCAGCGCCCAGGCGCTCTGGGCGACCAGGGTGGCGAGCGTCCCCACGATCGCCACCAGGATCCCGAACACGATGCCGATGACGAGAGCCAGCACGATGCCCGCCAGCATGAGCACGACGAGCGGCACGACGTTTTTGATGGTGCCGGCCGCGCCGTCGCGAATGCCCTCCAGGGGACCGCGCCCTGCGATGGCGACCTGTGCGTAACCGAGGGTGTGCACGCCCATCCAGAACAGGGCGAAGGCAAAGAGCATCAGGAACATCGGCCAGAAGTGCGTCGGCATGGCGAGCCGACCAGCGGCCTGCGGATTCGTGGCCACCGTCGCGTACGACTCGAAGATTCCAGGACCGAAACCCACGACGATCACAGCGACGACGGCGACGGTCAGCAGGGCCATCAGGAGGAGGGAAAACCCGATCAACGGCAGCGCCAAGCCTTGGCGATAGGGCCCGAAGACGTCGGATGCCCGTGCCGGCTCACCGCGCTCGATGCGATCGACCATTTGCAGGTAGCCGCCCATCAACGGCGCGAGTGCGATGCCGGCCAGGAGCGACAGGGCAAGCGTGCCCCAGAACACCGGCATGGAATTCGGGTAGGCCAGGCGCAGCGGCAACGAGACGCACGTCGGCACGAGCGAGAGCAGGAACACGATGAGGCCCGCCCCGATCAGCGTCTTGGGCCGCTTGCCAAGCAGTTGGAACGAATTCTTCAGCCATGAAATGCCCGCAAACGGTGCGGCAGTGCGCGTCGTCATGTAGTCCCCAGTCGATCGATGGAATCCCCGAACGCGATTCAGCCACGGCGAGGGTCCACGAGGCAAGCGCCGCGTCAGGCGTCCGCGTCGGGGTAGAGCGATGCCTCCAACGGCCGCACATGCACCCTGTCGCCGACCCGCGGGAGTTCGGACGCCTCGTCCAGGTCCATCTCCAGCGTGCGCGCCTGCCCTGCGCACTCCAGTTCGGCGGTGATGCGATCGGCGCGTCGGAAGAAATCCACGACACGCGCTTCGAAGCCTTCGCCCTCGCCCACCAGTTCCAGGTCGTGCGGCCGCGTCATCAACACGGCAGGCCCTTCGAAGTCGCCGCTTTCGACGGGCAGTCCGCCTGCATCGCCCTCGAGGAAGAAACGCCCATCCCGCACGCGTCCTTCCAACCGGTTCGCACGCCCGATGAACTCGAACACGAACGGCGACGAAGGCGCGCGATGGATCTCCTCGACCGTGGCCACTTGCTCGATGCGCCCTTCGCGCATGACGACGACGCGATCGGCCAGCTCCAGCGCCTCCTCCTGGTCGTGCGTGACGAACACCGTCGTCTGCCCGGTCTGCTCGTGCAGGCGCCGCAACCAGCGACGCAACTCCACGCGCACCTTCGCATCCAGCGCACCAAAGGGCTCGTCGAGCAGCAGAACGCTCGGATGGATCGCCAAGGCACGCGCCAGCGCCACGCGCTGCTTCTGGCCGCCGGACAACTGGTCGGGATAGCGCGTGCCGAGCTCGGGCAACTGGATCAGCGTCAGCAACTCTTCAACGCGCTTGTTGATCTCCGCGCGCGGCGGCCGATGGCGACGCGGCCGGCTGCGCAGGCCGAAGGCGATGTTCTCCGCCACCGTCATGTGCCGGAACAACGCGTACTGTTGGAACACGAAGCCGACGTTGCGCTCGCGCAGGCGCATCTCGGTGGCATCCGTGTCGCCGAAGTGCAGCGTGCCCGCATCCGGATGCAGCAGGCCCGCGATCACGCGCAGCAAGGTGGTCTTGCCCGATCCGGAAGGCCCGAGCAGCGCGACGAGTTCGCCCGATGCGATGTGCAGGTCGACGTCGTCCAGCGCCGCCACGCCGGGGTAATGCTTGGTGATGCCGTGCAGGTGCAGGTCCATGCGCGCTCAGTGTCTCCGGTGGGCGCGTGCGAGCGCATCGCCATGCCGCGCCTCCAGCCAGAAGCGCACGACCAGCGTGACCAGCGCAAGCGCGGCCAGCAGCGAGGCCACCGCGAACGCCGCGGTCGCATGGAATTCGTTGTAGAGGATCTCGATGTGCAGCGGCAGCGTGTTGGTCAGGCCGCGGATGTGGCCCGACACCACCGACACCGCACCGAACTCGCCCATCGCGCGCGCGCCGCACAGCAATACGCCGTACAACAGCGCCCACTTGATGTTGGGCAGCGTGACGCGGCGGAACACATGCCAGGCGCCCGCGCCCAGCGAACGCGCGGCCAGCTCCTCTTCCGCGCCCTGCTGTTCCATCAACGGGATCAGCTCGCGCGCGACGAAGGGAAAGGTGATGAACAAGGTCGCCAACACGATCGCGGGCGGCGCGAACAGCACCTGCACGTTGTAGCGCGCCAGCAGATCGGCGAACCACCCTTCCCGCCCGAACAGCAACACCAGGCACAGGCCCGCCACCACCGGCGACACCGCGAACGGCAGATCGATCAGCGCCAGCAACACCTGCTTGCCGCGGAACTCGAAGCGCGTGACCGCCCACGCCGTCGCCATCCCGAAGAACGCGTTCAAGGGAATCACGATGGCTGCCGTCACCAGCGTCAGCCTGAGCGCGGCGCGTGCATCCGGCTCCACCAGCGCGGCGAACCACACGCCCACGCCTTCGCGAAACGCGGCGCCCAGCACCATCGCCAGCGGCATGACGAGCAGGAAGGCGACGACCAGCATCGCGAGTGCGATCAAGGTCCAGTGCACCCAGCGCGGCGCTTGCAAGGGATCACGCATCACGGCGCTTCCTGGCGAACAGACGCGGGATCAAGGTGTTGATCGCCAGCAGGCAGAGGAACGACGTGGCGAGCAACAGCGCCGCGATCGCCACCGCGCCGTCGTAGTCGTACTCCTCCAGGCGGATGATGATCAGCAGCGGCGCGATCTCCGTCTTGAACGGCAGGTTGCCGGCGATGAAGATCACCGAACCGTATTCGCCCACCGCACGCGCGAACGCCAATGAAAAACTGGTGAGCAGCGCAGGTGCGAGTTCCGGCAGCACGACGCGGCGGAAGGTCGTGAAGCGGCTGGCGCCGAGCGACATCGCCGCTTCTTCCTGGTCGCGCCCCAGCGTTTCGAGCACCGGTTGTAGCGTGCGCACCGCGAACGGAAGTCCGACGAAGATCAGCGCGATCACGATGCCCGGCGTGGCATAGGCGATTTTCACGCCGAAGGGCTCGAACACGCGCCCCACCCAACCGTTCTGCGCATAGATCGCCGTCAGCGCGATGCCCGCCACGGCCGTGGGCAATGCAAACGGCAGGTCGACCAGCGCGTCCATCAGCCGCCGCCCGGGGAATCGATAGCGCACGATCACCCACGCGACCAACGCGCCTGCGATCGATGCGATCACCGCCGCAATCGAAGACGCGCCGAAACTCAACGCCAGCGACGCCCGCACGCGCGGATCGTGCAACACGTGCAGCCACCCTGCCGTCCCGAGCCCCGCCGAGCGCACGACCAGCGCGGCGAGCGGCAACAGCACGATGAGCCCGAGCCAGGCCATCCCCAGCCCGAGGCTCAGCCCGAAACCGGGCAGCGGATTGCGCATCCGCCGCCGCAGGTCGGTCGCGATCGTCGACATCAACCCCCCGGTCGATAGATGCGATCGAAGAAGCCGCCGTCTTCGAAGTGCGTCTTCTGCGCCTTCGCCCAGCCGCCGAACGCGCTGTCAATCGTCACCATCGGCACCTTCGGAAACTGCGCAAGCAGCGCCGCCGGCACCTGCGCCGGTTCGGACGGCCGGAAGTGATGTTTGGCGACGATCTGCTGGCCCTGCGGCGAATACAGGAAGCGCAGATAGGCTTCGGCCTGCTTGCGCGTGCCGTGCGCATCGACGTTCTTGTCGACCCACGCCACCGGGGGCTCGGCCTTGATGCTGATCGACGGCACGACGATTTCGAACTTGCCGCGCGACTGCGGATCGGCCTGCGCCAGCAGCGCTTCGTTCTCCCACGCAATCAGCACGTCGCCGATGCCGCGTTCGACGAAGGTGGTCGTCGCACCGCGCGCACCCGTGTCGAGCACGGGCACGTTGGCGAACAGCTGCTTCATGTAGCCGAGCACCTTGTTGCCGTCGCGGTACTGGCGCGAGGCCCATGTCCAGGCGGCGAGGTAATTCCAGCGCGCGCCGCCGGAGGTCTTCGGATTCGGCGTGATCACCGCGACGCCCGGGCGCACCAGGTCGTTCCAGTCCTTGATCCGCTTCGGATTGCCCTTGCGCACCAGGAACACGATGGTCGACGTATACGGCGCGCTGTTGTGCGGCAGGCGTGTCTGCCAGTTCGCCGGCAGCAGCTTCGCCTTGTTCGCGATCTGGTCGATGTCGGCCGACAACGCGAGCGTCACCACGTCGGCGCCGAGGCCATCGATCACCGCGCGCGCCTGCTTGCCGGAGCCACCGTGCGAGCTGCGGATCTCCAGGGTTTCCCCCGTCTGCTGCCGCCATTGCGCGATGAACGCGGCGTTGACGTCTTCGTACAACTCGCGCGTGGGGTCGTAGGACACGTTGAGCAGCGGCGGTGTCTTCGCCGAAGCGACACCGGCCAGCATGCCGACGGCGAGCGTCGCGCAGAACGCGAGCGACAACGGGAGCGAACGGAGCATCGGATTCCTTCCAGCAGGCGCACGGTCGGGCAGGCTCGTCTGCGGGATGTTCGCTGGACGTGATGGCGAGGCGACGGTCATGCGGAAACTCCGGGGCCTTGGGGGGACTGTGTCCGGTCCTGCAATGCCTGCAACGTGCAGGTATCCAGCACGGAGGCGAGCGCTTCGCGCGCTTCGCGCATGAGGCCGCGCACCGCGCAGCGCTCGGGATCGATGCAGTCGGCGCACGGCGCGTACGCGGTGACGCTCGCGCATCGCACGGGGGCCAACGGACCGTCGATGGCGCGGATCAGATCGCCGACGAGGATCTGGTCGGCCGGCTTGGCGAGTGCATGGCCACCGGCCTTGCCGCGTGCGCTTTGCACGAAACCGGCGCGGCGCAGATCGACCAGGATGGCTTCGAGGAACTTCGGCGGCACGTCTGCCTGCGTGGCGATCGCCCTCGCCTGCAACCACTGCCCACGCGCCGCCGCCAGCGCGCACATCGCCCGGAGTCCGTACCTGGCCTTGTTGGTGAGCATTTCCTATATCAATGATAGGAAATAAAACCGCTGTCAATCCCGAGGCGATGGACGGCGCCTCCTCAGGCCACGAGTCCGAGCATGCGGGCCCGCTCCACCGCGTGTCGGCGCGACCCGGCGGAGAGCTTCGCGAACAGGTTCTTCAGGTGCCACTTCACGGTCTCGCCGCTCACGTCGAGCGCGCGTGCAATGGCTTTGTTCGGCAGGCCCTTCCCCAGCAGGTCGAGGACTTCGGCCTCCTTCGAGGTGAGCATCGCGATGCGTGACTGCGGACTGCGCACGGACGCTGCCGGCTCGGGACGCGCGTTGCGCTGTGCATCGGCGAGCAGCTGCGCGGCGAGCGGATGGGCGTCGGCCGCCAGGCGCACGTGGCCGGCGATCGAGGCGAGATCCTGCGCCTCGTGCAGCAAGGACATCGCCGTGCGTTCGTCGCCCCGCTTCCAGGCCGCGACACCACGCAGCACCTTCACGCGCTGGATGTCGTTGCCGCAGTTGAGCGCTTCGGCGATGGCATCGGCGTCGGCCAGGTGGAGTTCGGCGGCGTCGAGGCGATCGTCCGCGAGTGCGGCGTGGGCGCGGGCGATGGCGGTGGCCAGGCGGTATTCGGCACGCAGCGGACGCAGGTCCGCATGGTCGAAGGCCGGTGCGAGGCCATCGATCGCATCGAGCAGGCGCACCACGGTTTCCCGGCGCGCGCGCGCGGCATGCACGCGCACCTGGTCGGCGAGCGCGATCGCGCGCAGGCGCGGCAGGTCGCGCCGCGCACCGAGCGCATCGAGGCTTTGCAGGATCGCGAGCGCGGCGTTCTCGTCGCCTTGGGCGAGCGAGGCCGACGCGAGCGTGCGATAGGCCGACAACAGATTGTCGGGAAAACCGCAGCGCTCGATCACGTCGAGGCGATTGGCGAGCAGCGCCTGCGCTTGTGCGATGTCGCCGCGTTCGTAACGTGCACGCGCCACGATCGACGCATGCAGGCTCGCGATCATGCCGCGGCGGTTGTCCCGCTCGGCGTGCAGCAGCGCGGGCAGCAGAGAGGCTTCCGCGCGCGCGGGATGTCCGTCCCACAGATGGCTGAGTGCGCCGATCATGCGACCGAACGCGGCCGCCAGGCGCAGGTTGCCGGCATCGCCGAAGGGCGTCTGCTGCGCGACGAGCGCACGCACCTGCCCCGTTTCGCCGTGGTGCAGCGCGAGCATCGCGCGCGTGCTGAGGGCGGCCAGGACATAGAGCGGCCCGCCGCCTGCCTCCGTGGGACCGGGCCACTGCTCCAGCAGCTTCGGCAACAGGCCCAGGCGATCGGCGAAGATCGAAGAGCCCGCGCCGATGCGCAGCGCGATCGCCCGCGATTGCGGCGTGGTGTCGCGCTCGTGGAGGACATCGCGCGCGATGACGATGGCTTCGGCGTTGCGATCGCCGAGCGCCAGCACCGAAGCGGCGACCAGGCGCAGGTCCGTATCGCCGTCGAGCATCTGCGCAGGCAGGCGATCCAGCCATTCGCGTGCTTCGGCGACCTTGCCTGCCGTGGCCAGCGCCCACAACGAGCGCGCAGCGTAGGACTGCGCAAGCGTTTCTTCGCCGGCGGCGAGCGCATGCGTGGCCGCTTCGTGGAAGCGTTCGCGCTCGGCGTACCAGCGCGAGGCGCGCAGGTGCAGCCCCGAGCGCTCGCGTGCCGACAGCGCTTCGAAGCGGCTGAGCAGGAAGTCGCGCGCGAGCGGATGCAGCCGCATCCATTGCGTGTGCTCGCCGGTGGTCATCAGCGGCGTTTCGCGCACCAGGCGTTCGAGGACCGCGCGCGGTTGGCGGCAGCCGGTCACGGTCTGGAACAGGTCGGAATCGAAGTGCTCGAGGATGCAGGCACGCACGAGGAAATCGGCGACATCCGGCGGCAGGCGCGACAACAGGGAGGTGACGAAGTATTCCTGCAGCTTGCCGTGGCGCGCCGACAGCCCGCGCGCGGCGCGCGCCGCGTCGGGTTCGCGTTCGATGGCCGAAATCGCCAGTTGCAGGCCGATGGGCCAGCCTTCGGTGGCGTCGTGCAAGTGCGCGCGGTCGTCCAGCGAAATGCGATCGCCCAGCACAGAGGCCAGGATCGCAATCGATTCCTCCAGCCGCAGCCGCAGGTCTTCGGTGGCGAGCGTGCCGCACTGGCCTTTCGCCGCGAGTTCCGACAGCAGCAAGGGCAACGCGATGCGCGTGCCGATGGCGATGTGCAGGTTCGCCGGCGCGTTGAGCAACAGGTATTGCAGCGCGCCGCGCACGCTGCCTTCGGGCAGGCGCTCGGCTTCGTCGATCACCAGCCCCACCGGCGTGCCGCGTTCGGCGATGGCGGCGAGCAGCGAAGTCAGCGCGGCGTAGGCATCCGATGTGCTGGCCGAGCCCTCGTCCGGCAGTTCGTCGAGCACCCCGCCCACGCGGAAGGCGTGGCCGAGCGCCAGCGCGAAGCGCGCGGGATGGTCGGACTCGCCCGCGTTGAACCACGCCACGATCGCGCCACTGTCGAGCCACCAGCGCCGCCATTGCAGCAGCAGCGTGGTCTTGCCGAAACCGGCCGGCGCCGTCGCCGTGAAGACGGTGCGGTCGTGATGGCTGCGCCAGGCAT